>CAYUDX010000021.1:0-2739 GCA_964443355.1 uncultured Spirochaetia bacterium | reverse complement strand
CAGTAACACAGACAGTCACGCAGACCGTAACACAGACAGTGACACAGACAGTGACTCAGACGGTAACGCAAACAGTGACGCAGACGGTAACGCAAACAGTGACGCAGACGGTAACACAGACTGTAACACAGACGATTACGCAGACAGTGACCAGGACGGTAACTCAAACTGTTACGGCCACAGTGACAAATACAACGACACCATCTGTAACACAGACGGTTACCCAGACAGTGACGCAGACGGTAACTCAGACTGTGACACCCACGGTAACGCAAACAGTAACACAGACGGCAACGCAAACAGTAACACAGACGGTGACGCAGACGGCAACCCAAACCGTGACGGCCACAATAACCAACACAACCACGCCCACAGTCACACAGACAGTAACGCAGACAGTGACGCAGACTGTAACGCAGACAGTGACGCAGACTGTGACTCAAACAGTGACACAGACAGTGACACAGACAGTGACGTCGACGGTGACCAAAACAGTTACACAGACTGTAACGCCTACAGTGACTCAGACAGTCACACAGACGGTAACTCAAACGGTAACGGCCACAGTGACCAATACGACCACGCCGTCGGTCACACAGACTGTAACCCAAACAATAACGCAGACAGTTACACAGACGGTAACGCCCACGGTAACCCAAACCGTCACACAGACAGTGACGCAAACTGTGACGCAGACGGTAACTCAGACAGTGACACAGACAGTAACCCAGACAGTGACACAGACAGTAACGCAGACTGTTACGCCGACAGTGACTCAGACAGTGACACAGACTGTAACTCAAACGGTAACAGCTACAGTGACCAATACAACCACGCCGTCGGTCACGCAGACGGTTACCCAGACCGTAACACAGACAGTGACCCAGACGGTAACGCAGACAGTAACACAGACCGTGACGTCTACAGTAACCAGAACAGTAACCCAAACAGTGACACCTACAATAACTAATACTACGACACCGACGGTCACACAAACGGTGACACAGACTATTACGCAGACTGTTACCCAAACCGTAACACAGACGGTAACACAGACGGTGACGCAGACAGTAACGCAGACAGTGACCCAAACAGTGACGCAGACAGTGACACAAACGGTAACACAGACAGTCACGCAAACAGTAACACCTACAATAACCAACACTACTACGCCGACGGTAACACAGACAGTAACCCAAACAGTGACGCAGACAGTAACGCAGACAGTGACGCAAACAGTGACGCAAACAGTGACGCAAACAGTGACACAGACAGTAACCCAAACAGTGACGCAGACAGTGACACAAACAGTGACGCAGACAGCGACACAGACAGTGACCCAAACGGTGACGCAGACAGTGACACAAACGGTAACACAGACAGTCACGCAAACAGTAACACCTACAATAACCAACACTACGACGCCGACGGTGACCCAGACAGTAACGCAGACGGTGACCCAGACGGTGACCCAGACAGTGACCCAGACAGTGACGCAGACGGTCACGCAAACAGTGACGCAGACAGTGACCCAGACAGTGACGCAGACGGTCACGCAAACAGTGACGCAGACGGTGACGCAGACGGTCACACCGACGGTCACGCCAACGGTAACGCAGACGGTAACGCAGACGGTCACGCAAACTGTCACACCGACGGTCACGCCAACGGTAACGCAGACGGTAACGCAAACTGTCACACCCACAGTAACTAATACAACTACGCCAACGGTAACGCAGACGATAACGCAGACAGTAACGCAAACAGTGACGCAGACAGTAACGCAGACAGTGACGCAGACGGTAACGCAGACAGTAACGCAAACAGTGACGCAGACAGTCACGCCAACTGTGACACGGACAGTGACGCAGACGGCAACACAAACGGTAACGCAGACAGTCACGCCTACCGTCACGCAGACGGTAACACAGACCGTAACACCCACAGTGACTCAGACGGTAACGCAGACAGTAACACAAACGGTGACGCAGACAGTCACGCCTACCGTCACGCAGACGGTAACGCAAACTGTTACACCCACAGTGACCAATACAACAACACCAACGGTAACGCAGACGGTCACGCAGACAGTGACGCAGACGGTAACACAGACGGTGACGCAGACAGTAACACAGACGGTGACGCAGACAGTAACACAGACAGTGACGCAGACAGTAACACAGACAGTAACGCAGACGGTGACACAGACAGTGACGCCAACGGTGACACAGACGGTCACGCAAACAGTCACACCCACAGTGACTAATACGACAACACCGACAGTAACGCAGACGGTGACGCAGACAGTAACTCAAACAGTAACGCAGACAGTAACACAGACAGTGACGCAGACTGTAACGCAGACAGTGACACAGACAGTCACGCCAACGGTCACGCAGACGGTAACGCAGACAGTAACACCCACAGTGACTAATACGACAACACCGACAGTGACACAGACGGTCACGCAGACAGTGACGCAGACGGTAACGCAGACGGTGACGCAGACGGTGACGCAGACAGTAACGCAGACGGTGACACAGACAGTGACGCCAACGGTGACACAGACGGTCACGCAAACAGTCACACCCACAGTGACTAATACGACAACACCGACAGTAACGCAGACGGTGACGCAGACAGTAACTCAAACAGTAACGCAGACAGTGACACAGACAGTGACGCAGACGGTGACGCAGACAGTGACACAGACAGTCACGCCAACGGTGACGCAGACGG
>CAYUDX010000020.1:0-56713 GCA_964443355.1 uncultured Spirochaetia bacterium | reverse complement strand
GGGCCCTGCGACACCTTTTAAATTTAGGAGCAGCTACCCGGAAAAAGGCTCATATGTCCGCATTATAGATCAAGCTATTCCAGTACAACCGCCGTTCCGTAGCAAAGCACTTCCGTGGCCCCGACCGCGACTTCGGAGGCGTCATACCCAACCCCTATGACGGCATTCGCCCCCATTTCAGTGGCGTGGGCTATCATAAGATCGTAAGCCTGCTCCCTTGCCTGTTCGCACATCTCTGTGTATGCGCCTATGGTGCCGCCGAGTATGGATTTTAATCCGCCGAAAAATCCCTGGACTATCGTGGGAGAACGCACCGTTATACCCCTGACCAGCCCCCTGTATTCCTTTATCGCGCGCCCTTCAACCACCATAGTGGTGGTTACAACCATTGAGCTTTTTCCCGCCATTACAAACCTCCTGTTTTTTTTACCCGCTGCGGCTCTCGAAAACATGCCCTATAAACTGCGGCCCTCTTGCCGCGAGTGTCCCCGCCGGTTGATAATTATATCAAAAACCGGCTACATCTGGCCAATGATCTTTTGCACCATGATCGAGGTTATCGCCACGGCTGCCCAGACTATGAGCCCGAGAAGCATGGGCTTCAGGCCCGTCTTTACCATTGCCCTGAAATCCGAGTGCAGCCCTATCGCGGAGAGCGCGAGAACTATCATGAATTTCCCGGCTTCTGTGCAGAATGAGGCCGCCTGCTGGTTTATAATGCCGGCAGTATTCAAAAGCGACGCCGCAAGGAACCAGAGAATGAACTCCTGCTTTTCCCACGTTAACCCAGTCACTGCCGTTAAATTTCATAACTGTGGCGCGGCCTTCATTCGCCCAGTCGGTATATGCCACATATGGAGTTCCGTTGTTGTCGATCTGAATCGACGTATACCAGACCTCAACTTTTGAAAATCCGTTCCCGCCGACATTGACCCAATTATTGTTTTTGTATTCCATTACTGTGCCCATTGCAGGGTTTTTTAAGTCCTTGTAAGCCACATACGGAACGCCCTGATAAACACACATGGACGTATAATAGGCCGGCCCGCCGGAAAATCCGCGCTTGCCGACATATGCCCACTTATTACCGTTAAATGCCATGACCGATGCAGCCTGGTCTATCCCGTCTGAATATGAAATATACGGTGTGCCGTTAAAAATTTGGAATGAAGGCCTGCCTGCGTCTCCTTCAGTAAAACCAGCCGGTCCCACAAGTTTCCAGCCGGCGCCGGTAGCGGCGGATTTTACGCCGGATTGATTTTTACCGCATCCGGAAACAACCAATATTATCGAAAGCATCAATAATAACATTATGTTTTTTTTCAAAGTCATCTCCTTTTTCAATACAAGTATAGGCGTTGAAAAACGTTTTGTCAAGAATTTCACCCCCAATGGATCCGTACACGCTTATTTCCTATTTTTCCGCAAACATCAAAAACACCGGATATTCCCTGTCTCCCCTTGACGCCTTATACGCCGTAGAAAATCTTATGTTCCCGAACCCCGCCGCCTTAAAATCAGTTTCCAGGCTATTCCTTTCAAACCCATGGTGCATTACTCCGGATGAATTTCCATCATGAAACGAACCATCCTCTTTTTCCAGGTCGGCCATGGCAAGCTGTCCCCCGGTTTTCATCATTGAATAAAGCTTTTTGGCAAGTTTGCGGATGTCTTGAACGTGATGCATCGCCATTGATGAGACGACAATGTCAACCGCATCAATAACGACGGAATCTTTTTCAATGTCATAAAGCATGGCATCCGCATTTTTTACCCCGTTATTCTTGATCTTTTCCAATAAGACATCTATCATCCCGGCGGAAGAATCCAGGGCGGTAATATTCCCCACCCTTTTCGCTATTTCAAATGTCACAAGGCCTGTGCCCGCGCCGAAATCAATTGCGGTCATGCCTCCGTTCAATCTCAGCCCGGTAAGCATGCACAGGGAAATTGACGAAGCCATGGCGGCACGCTCCGGGCTGTCCCATTGTTTGGCCCTGCCGTCAAATGTACTTATAGTGTCAACCCGGTTCCGGCGAAATGCGCAAATGAAAGATAGCCCCCGCTTATGTTATAAACCTCCGGGTATCCACTCAATCTGGCGGCCGCCGACATTCCGCCAACCATAAGGTACTTTGCCATATTGCCTCCCGCTGATTTTCTGATTTTGCAATTATCACAATTACCGCATGCGGTTGAAATTTGCAAAAATATATTTATTTGTTCTTCGTCAAATATTTTTCGAAAAATTTCTCTATTGAAGCCTTCGGCAGGCCGCCGACCTCCCTATCAACTTCCTTTCCCTTTACAAAAACAGAAAGCGTCGGTATCGACTGCACGCAGTACTTCTGCGCCGTGGCCGGCGCGTTGTCCACATTAACTTTGCAAACTTTGATTTTTCCGTCATACTCCCGAGCAATCTGCTCTATTGTCGGACCTATCGCCATGCACGGCCCGCACCAGGCCGCCCAGAAATCAACAAGCACAGGCAGTTCGGATTCAAGAACCTCTTTCTTGAAACTTTTGTCATCCGCGTGTTTTTCCATTTGTTTTCTCCTTTGTTTTAGAAACCGAATAATTTGGCAAACGAAAATGTTTTTATATCAACTTTTATGGCCCCTGTTTTACACACCCTCATGCATCCCGCCAGCCTGTCGCAGGCTTTGTCATTAGATACTTTGGCCTTTTTCGTTGCCTTGTCTATGTAGAGGATCTGCGCCGGGCACATTTTCACACACGCGCCGCATCCGGTGCAGAGAGCCTGGTCTATTTCAACCAACTTTTCCATCGTTTTTATCCTCCTTCTTCACCGGCACTTTAACAGCGCACGCATTGAAAGGGCACGAGTTTGAAACCGCCGTAATTATAAATCCCGCTCCTGCGGAGACAAACAGAACCATATGTGCGGGGCGGGCAAGGACGGACGCTGTAATTATTGCAATCCCTCCGGCCAGCCTTAAATACCTGTCAAAACCCCACTCTTTAAAATTCATTTATTTTGCTCCTTTTTTACCGGACTGTTTTTTTATTATTTGAACCAGCCTGTTTTTGTCATTTAATATTTCATCGTCCGCAATCAGCCATTTTCCGATTACTTTAAGGACGTCTCCGCAGCATTCATCGGCTGTTTTCTTATTCACAGAATAGTATATCCAGCGCTTGTCGCGCCTGTCGGAAACCAAACCCGCTTCTTTTAGTATATTCAGGTTCCTGGATGCCCTTGTCTGTGAAATATCCATTGCTTTCATAATATCGCAAACACATACTTCTCCTGCATCCTCAAGAAGCTTGATAAGCCGTATTCTTGTCTCGTCGCTCAGCGCCCTGAATACCTTCACCGCTTTTCTCATTTAAATCCTCCGCTAATAATATTTATTTATGCGCATAACCGCATATATATTTATAGCAATTAAACCGGCTGTTGTCAAGTTGTGATTAAGTTCAACGATTGGAAACGGTTATTTGCCGTTTTTCTTTCCTTTAAGAAACAAAAAAAATCCCTTAATGCCGTTTTTCAGTCTGCCGGCAAAATTTTCCGAGGATGTCTTTATCAATGAAATTTCCTTCCCTACTTCCGTTTCAAGCGACATTGATTTTGATACGCCAAGAAGCTGCGAAGGATAAATGCTCCTGTGCCCGGTTATAAGAAAACTTATAATGCAGCTCACCGCTGCATATGGCGCTATTCTGAGTCCAAAAAGTTCTATGCTCATAATACTTGCGGCTATTGGTGTGTTGGCGGTTCCCGCAAGGAGAGCCACCATGCCGATTGCCGCAAAAGTGGAGGGATCAACTCCGGCAAGAAATGAAAAAAGGCTTCCGGCCGCCGTTCCAACAAAAAAAATAGGGGTAATTACCCCGCCGCTGCCGCCGGCTCCAAGGGTAATGGATGTGAATATTATCTTTAAGAACGGATCATACCATGCTACATGACCGCCTTTGAGCGCGTTTTCTATTGAATTAAGCCCGAGCCCGAGATACCTTGTTCCAATGAACAATGCGGGAATTGAAACCAGAGCCCCTGAAATTATTGCGTTGAGCCACCATGACAGCTTTACTTTTGACACAAGAAATTTTGTGCCTTTAAACGCTTCCACCATAATAAAGGATATAATTCCGAAGAAAATCCCGGAAAGCAGCACTTTTATAAAAAAGAACTCGGAAAATACAGGCGTAAAATTTAACGGCGAATAAAAGTAAGTGATTCCAAGGCTGGAAGAAACTTCATAAGCTGTTATACCCGCTATAAAGGAAGGCAGGAGAACATCATACATAATCTGGCCGACAACCAGTACTTCTATCCCAAAAAGCGCACCGGCGACCGGCGTCCCGAATACGGACGCAAAGCCGGCGCTGATGCCGCAGATAACAAGCTTTTTTCTGTCCGAATCCTTCATCCTGAAAATGTCGGCAAAACCTGAAGCCAGCCCGCCGCCGATCTGGGCGCAGGGCCCTTCCTTTCCGGCCGAACCTCCGAAACTAAGCGTTAATATCGTGGTTATAAGTTTGACGGGCACGACAAGGAGGTTTATCTTTCCACTCCTTTTATGTACCGCTTCTATTACTTTTTCCGTCCCATGCCCTTCCGCTTCCCTGGCAAATGTCCTTGATATAAGGGCGCTCAAACAGATTATTAAAGGCAAAAGAAGATAATAATAATTGAAGCCTGCTGCCGTTTTAATGCCAAGCGTAAGTAACTTTAAAAAAACAACGGTCCCCAGACCTGCTATTACCCCGATGACAGATGCCAGGACGAACCATTTCATTACGCTGAAAAAAAGGACCGTTTCTTCGTTCAATCGCCTTCTCAAATCTCCCTCCCTCAGGGCCGTGACTTATGATTGTAATTCATATGGCGTTAAATATAACATAAAATCGCCAAAAAACCATTAATACAATTAATACAGATGTTTTAAGCAGCGTCTCTTGCTATAACACAATTTTTACCTGTTTCTTTTGCCCGCATCAGCCTTTTGTCCGCAATACGGAATATCGCACGTTCTTTTTCATCTTTATATATCATTTCCGCCTCTGCTCCGGCTGCAATACCTATGCTTACAGTTATGGCATTTTTTATACCCGCAACTGATGCTGCCGCTTCTTTCTCTATATCTGCACGTATTTTATCACATTGCTCGGCAAAAGAATCAATGCTTTCGCCTGATATAAACACAAATTCTTCCCCTCCATACCTGCATGCGTCATCGTTGTAACGTGCAAGAATTTTTGATACAGCCTTTATTATCCTGTCGCCGGCATCATGGCCGTAAAGAGTGTTAACATCCTTAAAATTGTCTATATCCATTATAGCAAGTTTTGTTTCCTGGCAGGATTCCAGTACAGGAGCAATAACGTTTTTGTAAAACCTGTAATTTCTAAGTCCTGTTTTTTCGTCCATAAACATTTTAACAATTGATGCGTCTTCGAAGTTTTCCATCAAAACTTTAAAATCCTTTAAAATGCCAAATTTATCTGCAAACCTTTTATTTTTTATGTTTTCTATCAGGTCTTTAACTTTTTTTTCAGGTAAAAAGAATGTCTTTTCCACAAAATCAAAGGCGAACACACTGACAAAAAATATAAATATCAGGGCCATAACCCCGAGCCTTTGCCACGACCTGTAAATGCTCGTATTAATATAAGACATATCATATATTACTTCAACAGCTCCAATTGGCGTTGTTCCATATAATATAGGAACAATATATTTTAATACCTCAAGCCCGTCATCAGTTCCCTTTATAAATTCGGCCTTAGTCCCTTTTAAGATTCTCCTGACATTTTCCGCGTCCTCAATATTTGCGTCCTTGAATGAACGGCTCTCGGTCATAACTTTTCCGGTATAATCATAAAAAATGCAGCCTTGCGTCCTCTGCTTATCCTCAAATCCGGCTATAAGAGCGCTTAGTTTTCCTGCTCTTCCGTCCAACAATAAAATTTTTGCCGATATCTCGGTAACTTCAGCCACAGACTTAGCCCTTGCTTTAAGCTCGTCAAATAAGCGCTTTTCCTGATATTTTGCCTGCATTGCGCCAATTATAATAAGTATTATAAGTATGACAATTGAAATCAACAGAAAAATACGCATTTTTATCTTCATATTATTCTTCTCCTTTTAATAAAAGTTCAATATATTCTGTTTGATATTTTCATATTTGCCGCTGATTAAAAAAGGCCGGGGTATTGGGTATAAGTGAAAAAGGGGAATAACAATGGAGGGTATCCCCCGGCCTTTCATAATTTTTTTGTACGGCTACATTAATACTTTAACGGCAGCTCTTTCCTTGGTTCAGAATGGGCTTTATATGGTGGTGTGTCTTTTGCCTCCTGTTTTGCGTCATCTATTACAGAATCATCGAATTCCTTTTTTACACCAAGCTCCTGATTTACCGCTATTAAATCCGGGTCGACAATCTGATCCCTGTTTGCCTTAAATAAAAGGGGCCATTCGAAGGGATCGCCGTAAACAGATTTTTTTGCAGATATTTTCCACAGACTGTCCCCTTTCTTTACCAGATATTTTACTTCACGCGGCGCCCTCTTTGAATGTTTCTGCACAGCAACCTGTTGTTCCGTCTGCTGTTGTTCTGGCCGGACCATTGTTTCCTGTGCCTGTTTTGCTTTTTGAACTGATGCGCATCCAACAAATAATGCTGCTATCACTGCTAGTACTGTAACAATAAAATATTTTGTATTCATTTATAAACCTCCACAATAGAATTTTATTCACAAAATTTTCAAAAATGTAAATAGTTATTAATATAAATAATGGCTAAATGGCGCTGGCACCTCCTCTTATCTATTATTTTCTTTACCGGCATAAAATACGGACAGGCCGATAAAAGCAAAAAAAATAGAATAAAAGAGGATTTATTTGCGGGTTTTAAGGATAAATAATGTTGTAAGTCCTTTTAATTCCGTGTAATGGCAGGTATTGGACTCTACAATGTTTGAAAGCACAATGGTGGATTTGACTAAACAAGTATCGAAAGAGCCATCCTGAATGCATTTAACTGGATTTTTAAATAATTCCGATGAAAGCAAATCTCCGCTATGTATTTCTTCTCCGCCGTTTTGTTCCTGATAATATTTTGACGAAACTGTGGAAAAATCAAATAATACCTCGGATGGCAATACGCTATTATGCTCAAAATTTTTCTGGTTTTCAAGGTTTGCATATGATTCAATATGAGGGCATATAAAAAACGCAACAACTAAAAAAGCCGTTATGAATAACGAAAGTTTTTTCATTTAATGCCCTCCTTTATTATATTTACAAAAATTAGACGCCTTAAAACAACCTTTTGTTCCATATTAAAATTTTTGTGTTTTGACGTTCTCCTTGCATTTATAAATTTATAAATATAATCACAACAAAAAAAAGACTTAGTATTATCAACCCCGCCGGTACGCCTATTTTTGCCCATTCCACGGCTTTTATCCTGAGCTTGCCTGCGCAGATGATGTTGGGAATGTTGCCCGGAATGAGCATTCCTCCAGATATTATCAGCCCGAGCATGGCGGATTTCAGCTGCAAAAGGGTCAATGCCGGGCTTATCTCAGCGGCCGCCAGCGTTGCGTTGTCGAGAACCGCCGATACCATGTTTATCCAGTAAAGCATATACGAGGACAGCCCGGGGACCAATGTTTTCATGGCCGGGGTGAACCCGGCCCCGAGAAGGACCAGCCCCGCCACAAAAACATAGACCTTGAATGCGCGGACCGCGACCGACTTAAACCCTTCCCTTTTGTCCTCTTTCAGTCTTTCCGCGCTCCCTTTTCCCGAGGCGGTAAAAAACGCTGCAGTTATTGCAAGAAGGACTATTATTGATAGCGAGTATGCCCAGAACTGCCTGAAGAGGAACATGAAGCCGGCGTTGAACGGAGCGCCGGAAAGTTTCCCGGTCACTATTGTGGAGAGCGGCTCGCCAAGAGGTGTCAGCACAGCGCCGATACCAACCGCAAAACATGAGATCACGACTATTTTTATTTCCCTGTCACGCGGCAGGTTAATATGGCTTATTATTTCCGATAGTATGAGGGCCGCTACAATTGCCGTAATGACGCTGGAAAAAAGTCCGAGTATAATTACGGTCAAAAATATAAAGAACGGCTTTCCCGTCCTGCCGGAAATGCGCCCGACCATCAAACCTATCCTGCCGGCAAAGATTTCAAATATCGTTCCGCAAACGAGAACAGCCGCGCTGATCTTAATGGGGATGACCGCCGCAGTGTATATAAGCCCCGGCGACCAGCAGGAGGCCATTGTCGCCGCCAAGGCTCCGGCGGCGAAAAGAAAATATTCCATCTGCTCCTCAACCTTCCTGACAAAAAAAGGAAGGAACAGCACAAGCGAGAGAAGGACAAGTAAATACAGGTGATCCATTTTTACCGCCTTTTAAAATCTTCCGCAAGAAAAGCTTCGGGGTCTATGTCCTCTATAGAATCGGTATGTACCGTCCCGTTCTCGCCCGGAAATATCGAATATTTGACATCCTGGGGTTCTTCTTTTCTGCAGTAATGCGCGATTATTTTCAGGGCTGTCCGGGTGTCCCCGTCATTAATTTCTCCCCTTCCAAGGGCCGTTGGCCCCTTTGACGCCGCGTCTATCAGAAGGTCCCCCGCGGAGGCGAAATTTTTTATGACGGCGTTTTCCTGGGCGTTTCGTCCTACCGCAAGCTTGAATTTTTTTGATATGGAGAAATAGCGGCCAAAAACGAATAATTTGGAATTGGCCACGTTGAACATGCCCGATGCTATGAGGTCCATCACCTTTGCCGCGAAATGTTTGTCCGTCAAAAGGCACCCGCCCGCCGGGCAGGCATGGTTTACTATCCTGAATTCCTCCACCATGTCCAGCTGGTCGCCGCGGCCCCTGCCTTCTATGGATCTCAGTTTCGACCTGTCGACCCATCCTTTCTGTTCCGGGATGGAAGGCTCCATCACTCCGGCGCAGAGGGGCCTGAGTATCATTCCCTGGTTGCCGCTTTCGTTCTCAATTATCCTCATTGCCCTGGCGTTCTGGCTCATGGGCCTTTGCCCCAGGACCTCGCCGGTGACAAGGAATGACGCCCCTATTTCATCCATGTATTTTCTCGCGAGCCTGAATTTCAATATCCTGCAGTCTATGCAGGGGTTGGCGCCGCTGCCGTAACCGTGTTTGGGGTTCTTTATGACCTCAATGAATTCCTCGGACGGGTTTATCATTTTCAGCTCGACGCCTATCTGTTCGGCCATTTCCACGGCCTTGTGCTTGCATCCGTCCTTTTTCTTGCCCCCGCACTGGCAGAACGGCGAGGTAAAATTAAGGGCAATCACTTCAATGCCCATTTCCTTGATCATTTTTGTGGCCAGGGTTGAATCCAGCCCGCCGGATAGTAGTGATACTGCTTTCATAAGGCACCTGCTTGTGGTTTTAATTAGTTAGATTATATATGATTGACGCCTGCAATGACAGTAAAAACCCTATAGTGGAAGTATTTTTTTTCCGGTCTTTTTGAAAAGGTATTTATACCTGTCCAGCAGTTTTTGAAGGGTGTAAGAATCCAGGTATTCAAGTATCACGGACTTAAGGCCCTCCCACATTTCCCGGCTTGCGCACATATCCGCATTCGGGCAATCTTTGTTTTCCTCCATGCAGCACAATGTGAAAATGTCGCCCTCGGCCACCAGCACGACCTCGCCCATTTTTATTTTTTTGGGACTTTGCGCCAGCTCAAATCCGCCGCTTTTTCCCTTGGCGCTTTTTACTATGCCGGCATTCACAAAAAGCCTCATTATATTCTCAAGGTATTTTACGGATATTTTCTGGAGTTTTGAGATTTTTTTAAGCGACATCGGACCCTCGCCGTAACCGTTGCCGAGGCATAAAAGCGCCCTTATTGCATAACGCCCGCGTGTTGATATTTTCATATTAGCCTCCGCAGTCCTGGTTAAATACGACTTCTTTGGTATGATTATATCAGAAAAGTAAGTGATATTTAAGTTTTTTTGGCGGAATTACCGACTTCGGGTCACTTGTAGTCCTGTTTTAAATATTTGTCGAGCCCCTTTGAATATGTTATTTTACCGTCGGGCGTGACGAGTATGCATTCCACGCCTTTTAATTCCGACGCAAGCTTAAGCGCCCTGTCTTTACCGAGCAGGAAAAGGGCCGTGTCCCATGTATCCGCCGTCAGAGATGACGGCGATATGACCGTGACGCTTATCATGTTTTTCCCCGGATAACCCGTGTACGGGTCCATGATGTGGTGGTATATGACGCCATCCTTCTCGAAATAGCGCTCATAATCCCCGGCCGTTGTTATCGCAAGGTTCTCGGCGTCCAGGACGCCGATGACTCCGCTTCCCCTGGGGTTTTTTATGCCGACCTTCCATGGCTTGCCCCTGAACTTTCCTATGGCCTCTATGTTTCCTCCGCCGTCGATAAGGGCCGATTTTATTCCGTTATTGACAAGGACTATGCCCGCCTCTTCCACGGCGTAACCTTTCGCTATTGTGCCAAAATCTATTTTTACCCAGTCATACTTTTTCGTCACCCGGCCGTCCTTTATAACGATATTCCTGTAATTTACTTTTTTCATCGCCGCCTTTATCTCTTCAGGAGCCGGTATGTGCGGGGTGCCGCCTGTGTAAAAACCCCAGACTGATTCCAGCGGGACGATGGTCAAATCCAGCATGCCAGAGCTCTTCTCCGCCGCATAGAGCATATCCTTTGTTATCTTGACTATTTCCGGGTCGGTGATAGGGGTGTTATATTCGTTGAACGCGTATACGGGGCTTTTTTTGTTAAAAATGGAGAACTTGTTGTCTATCTCCGTCATCCTGTCGAGGGCCTTGTTTATGGCCGGGATGACTTCACTGCCGCCAGGCACCTGTATGGTGCAGTAGGTGTCCATAATGAACCTTGTGCGTTTCTGCACGTGGTCGGAATGCCCCGTGAACCACAGCACTATGAGCAGAGTAACGGCGAAAGCCGCCAGAGCTGAAAATATCTTTTTTTTCATGTTTCCCCTTTTTTTGCGGCCCGGCTTATTTTTTTACGGCAGGTTTTCCCTGGGCAAGGAACGCGTCATAAATTATGAGCGCCCGTTTTACCGCTATGGCCACGGCTTTTGAGGAGACCGTTGCTCCCGATAAGGCTGTGATGCCTTTGCCCACTTCGATGGAATCTGATATGGACTTGCCCACAAACTGCTTTATAAAAAATGCCTGTTTTATTCCGGCCCCTCTTTTTTCCGACATGGAAATAAACCCTATGTTGGAAACTTTTTTTGCCGTATCAACGGCTATGGCCATCTTGATTATCCCCCATTTACCCATCTGCTCCTCAAGGATGACCGCGCCGCTCTTTGAGGTATATATCTCGTATTGCTGCCTCACAGGCTGCTTGTTGCCCAGGGCTTCCTGCACCTTTGCTGTCACGGTCGCATTGACCGCGAACACCTGCGGTTTCAGGTCGGTGTCGGGCAGTATTTCCTTTACAATCTGGTCGCTCATGGCGTTCGATGCCGCCATTAAACCCGCGGCCATAAGAAGAGCAAGTGCGGAAAACAAAAATTTTTTCATGGCAAAAACCTCCTGGATTTTTAATTTTTCTATAAGTCCATAAAATACCGCCGGGGCGCCTTAAAACGCCCCGGCGGTAATATTATCTTAGAAAGTTGTCCTTAAAGCAAGGGTTGGCCTGAAAAATCTCAGCCCTTCAGCCCCGTTGTTCTGTTTCCAGTCGGCGTAATCCATCTGGAGCATAAGGTATGTGCTGTCCGTGATGTTGTAATCCAGCACAAGCGTATGCGTCAGGTAGTTTTCCCCGCCGTTGTTATTCGTAACAAAGAAACCGTTAAAATTGAGCTCGGCAACGTTATAATCATACACCAGCTTGAGCCAGGGCGTAAACTTGTAAATAGCCTTCACATACCAGCCGTAGGACCTGGCGTCTATACCGGTGGCAATCTTATTTTCCCACCTGCCGTTGGCAAATTCCGAGCGCAACTGAAGGTTATCCCAGATGAACTGAATGCCTCCGGACGCCCTTTCATACGCGTCGTGCTTGCCGTTGTCATATTGCCCGACTGTGTATGAACCTGTAAGCTTAAACATTCCCATGTTTGGTTCAACGTGTATCATGAAAGCCGGCGCGTCGTTGTTGTCGTTCACCACAACCGCGGCCGGATCATATCCGTTAAGTGCGTACAACCATACAGGGATGGAAGCGTCGCCCACCGTGAAGTTTTTGTAAACCTCAACGCCTGTATCCGCCATTTCTCCGAGCCACGGGTCCGCCGCGAATTTTGAGCCGTTAAATTCCTCGTCCCAGAAAAGCTCGTCGCCGTATTCCATGGTGAATTTCGGCTTAACAATACCGGCCGATATCTCGACATCCATGGGTGCCAGGTATTTTGCCAGTGCCCTGTCAAAACCGCCGAATGACGGAGCTTTAGGCGACATCTGGGCGCCTATGCTGGTGCCGAGTTTTGGCGTCGCCCCTGTGGAAGCGGAAAATTCCGGCTCCACTTCGACGGAAAATTTTTCCGATATCTTCTGCGAGATGTAAAGTATTATCTCGCCGAAGCTGAACCCTGAATATTCTGTTTCTCCCAGCGCGCCGCCGGGTGATCTGGTCTCAACGCCGTCGACAGCGTCAAAAAGGGTCATTTTAATGTGCCCGCCTATTACCGTGCTTGCCGGCGTGTCGGACGTTCCGGCGGAGCTGTCCGAGGTCCCGTCGGCAAACGCGAAAGCGTACATCCCGGCGATCAGGGCCAGAACCAACCCGAATATCCTGAATTTACTTTTCATACATACCTCCCTGCTTTTTTTCATCATGCGTTTTGCATGACGTCCTGACTGCTTTGCCGCATCACCTCCATAATATGATATTTTTACTGTGTTTTTTTCAGCCACATCTCATAGAGAGGCACCGCCAGCATAATGAGCATTGCAAGCCCCAGAAGCATGCCCGAGAGCGCCATAAGAAAAGCAAGCCACCCTGCCACGAACCTTATAAGCCAGAAAGACGAAACCGCTATAAGAACCGCGGTAAACCCGTCGACCAGCGCGAATTTTTTCAGCCACGCCGGCGCCGACCTTGTAAATATGAACACGAGCCCTGTGCAGAATATCATCGTGGACATGCCCAGGAGGTGGGTGTGCGATATCTCGAAAAGATACTGCACCGTAGGCGCCTCTATCATTTTAGCCTCATTGCCGTGGTAATGGTCCGCGATGTCCTGTATCGTAAGCCCTTCCAGCGTCGCTATGTTGCCGATCGCGCACAGGTAGCCCAGCCCCATGCATATGATGAAAAGCGTAAGGTACAACTTAAGCGGTTTGGGCAGTTTCGAGTAGTCAAAAATCGATTCGATCTCTTTCATTTCCATTTTTATCCCTCCTGTTTTTTTTATATTTCCGTCTGCCTGTAAAGCGCCACTATTACCACGGTGAGCATCACAATTATATTCTTCAGCCCCGGCTTTTCCTCTTTCCTGAACCTTTCCGCCACCGCGACGACCCTGTCCCAGAATTCCGGGATGGTGGTCCATGAGGAAACAATGATATGCGACGTTCTCTTTCCGGAGATCCCCGCAAAGCTCAGCGGTTTTAATATGGTCTCGATACCCGCTATAAGCCTCTCGGGCTCGGTTGTTTTTATCATGAGGTCCGATGCCAGCATGAGAAGAGCCAGCCTTATGACAAAAAATCCTCCTGTTGTCAGGGCTTCGGCTGTTATCCTTGCAGGCCCCAATTCAAGCAGGACATGGCTGCCCTGGTTGAGCAAAAGCGGGACCGCGAATGAAAATGCCATGAAGACCCACATTTTCCTGACGCCCGAAAAAAGCCTTCCAAGGTCCACCTTTGCGGCAATGGCAACCGCGGTTATTGCCGCGAATATCCCGAGAAAAAGCGCGAAACTTCCGAAAAAGAGGAGCATTACGGCGGTTATGATAAGGGCGAATATCTTAAGCACAGGGTCTGCTTTGTGAAGGAACGACGCACCGGTTATATATCCCCTTTTATCCGGGCCGCCGCTTTTCGCGGCCGGCATGGCCAGTATCTTTATGTATTCGCTTTCCGACAGGTTCACGCCGTTCTCAAGCTTTGCGCACACCCTTGACGCTATGATGCCGGTTATCCATCCCATTATGACGCCCGATATGCCCAGCCATGGAAGAAGCATAAGGACTCCTGAACTCCTTATCAGGATAAAATATACCACGGCTATCTGGGTCAGATTATGTGCCACGGCGCCCAACAGTGATATGCCGACCAGGGACAACAACGGTTTTTTCATGCGTTTCATCAGCGTATAAAAAAATGCCATAACCAGGCTTGAGGTCAGGGCCGACGAAAAACTCAGTATGAAAGTCGTCGAAAGGAAGGTGCCCAGCAAAAGCGAGCTTATGACCGTGCGCAGCACCGCGATCTCTATTGCCGCGGCAAATCCCAGGTCGACAAGGGCGACAAGTGTTATCATATTGGCCAGCCCGAGCTTTATGCCCGGTATCGGCTGTGGAAAAAACGCCTCCGCCAGCTGCAAAAGGGATGCGCAAGTGACAAGCAACGCGGTCTTTTGCGTCCCGGGATCGTTTTTATAATCCATTTGCCTCCCCCTTGTTATTATTTTGAAAGGATGTCATATTTCCCGTTCTCATGGTCCACAGGTATTTCAACTATGACGTGATTGGGCAGGCAGACTATGGATTGCCCCGGGTTCATTATCCAGCCTTCGCGCATGCATACATGGTTCGGGCAGTCGGATTCGCTCACCCTTATCTTCCCGGATTTCACCTCGAAGGTCATCGACCCGACGCTGACCGTCGCGTCCCCGGCGAGGCTTATTTCCCTGACAACATTATTGTCCCTGTATACTACGGCTGTTTTTGGGGATGACTGAGGCGCCATCATGGAAAGCAGGGGTGCGGCGAAAAGAACAAGAATGACGGCTGCAAGCGCAAAATCCGCGTTCGTCGTGACGTACATCTTCTTTCCCTGCATAGGACCCTCCCCATGTGCTTTATTTCTTTAATGCTACCTGTTTGGTAGTATTATAACTGCGTCAAACTGAAAAGTCAAATATTTTCTTCACAAACCCGGTTTTTTAGGAAAGTATCATGACCAGCATGATTTTAAGGTTTTCATCGGCTCTCACTGAATGCGGGATGTTGGCGGGTATTATGATCATTTCCCCTTCAATTAGCTTTAATGATTCTCCGCCTATGGTTATGGCCGCCGATCCTTCAAGGACCTGAAGCGCGGCGTCGTACGGCGCGGTGTGTTCCGAAAGCGACTGGCCGGCGTAAAAAGCAAAAAGCGTCACAGTCCCTGTTTTTTTATTTATAAGCTGTTTTGAAACAATGGAATCTTTGGCGTATTCCACGCCCTTTTTCAGTTCCATCTTGTCCGCCATTTTATCCCCCATAAACTACAATTCCTCGTTCAAGGCTCCGCCTTTAAGGCTTACCGTAACCGCCTGTAAAATTTGACGCAGAAAAGCCGACAAGGCGATCAATGCCGTCTATTGCTTTAGTGTGGTTGTTTGTGTTCCAGGATGGTCAGCTTAAATATTATGCCATTGATCCCGGGAAAAATCAAGCATCCTTAAGGCCAGGACGGCACCTGCAGGGACATTGCCAAGCACAGGCATAACCATGGCAGGCTGGCCTTTTTTACGCCGGCTGTCCCTGAACATTTATTCGCTACCGGATGGACAAGCCGGGCCGCCACACAGGGCGGCCCCTACAGAAAACTTAAATGTGCATTAATTAAAAAAGCCCAGCATTACCGCTGGGCTTTTTTAACCCGTTTGTTACAGCGTTATATTAAAAAAGCCCAGCATTACCGCTGGGCTTTTTTAATATGGGTGTAGGACGATATAAGGGGTTTTGGGAGGGGTTAGTTTAGGGGGAAACCTACACCCATATTTTCTCAACTCTGTTATTATTGCATTTTAGCAAATAGCGCATGCCGCCATAGGGCAAAATAAAAATTTTTATTATGAAATGTCAGGATAAGACCGGAACGGCATATTTAAAAAGATTAAGAAGTATTTGATTTTCGGGTTCCATACTTCCAAGTCTTTTTAAATTTTTAGTTTTAGTCTTAAACCCGACTATTTCAGTAGTATATATATCAAATACAACGGTCTTTGTCAAGATGCTAAAAAAAATATTTTTTCCCGGACACTCCAATGCGCCATACCGGAAATTGTCTTATTTTGATTTCTTCCCGTGCTTGTAGCTCTCCACCTTGACGGCTTTTCCGTCTTTGCCGTAGGATATCCACTGTCCTTCCTTTTTCCCGTCCTGGTATCTGCCCCTCGTTTTTATTATTTCCGCGTCCATATCGTAATATTCGGTGTATTCGCCGTTGAGGGTCCCGTTATCGTAATTGGCCTCGGTAAATATCCCCGTTTCAGGGTCCATGCTTGCGTAAAGACCGTGATAAACTGCCGCCGATTTTCCGGGGGCTCCGGAGCACCCGCAACCCTGGGCGCAGGGGCCGCACTCATTTTTATTTTTTTTCGCCTTTTTTTTGACAGCCATTTGTTTTCTCCTTTTTTGGGGGCATAAAAAAACCCGGCTTAAACAGCCGGGCTTTTTTTATATTCAATGTTTAATCGCTTTCAACTTCGTCGTCATACATGGTCCTCTCGAGCAATTCTCCCCTGTTCCATATCCTTACACATTCGATCCTTCCCTTTTTGTCATATTCGGACCATACTCCCTGTTTCATGCCGCTCTCAAAACGGCCTTCGGTTTTTATCTGCTTTTTCCCCTCGTCAAAATATTCCTTATATGTGCCGTGCAGCATGCCGTTCTCGAATTTTGCCTGTTTATACAATTTTAAACAGGAATCATAAGCGTCATATATGCCGTTCAAGGTGGATACTATGAAGTCGTTCTGTTTCTTGTCTGCCATGTCAAGTTCCTCCTTAAGGATATTTACCAGATGTAATTATATCAACAGCGGGGGCGTTTTTCAAGGTTTTTTTGGGTCCTTGTCGGTTCAGGACGCGGTTCCTTTTTGAAATCATTTCAGGGATTATAGGACTTTACGGCTTCCCCGGATGTCATGAAATAGATGAAAATATTGGTAAAATCAAGTAGTTCATATATCTCGAGCACTTCTTTTTTCATGGCGGCCATCCTGATGTCGCCGTTATTCTTCCTGGCGTCGTGAAGGTAACCGACGAAAATCCCCCATCCGGCGCTGCTTACATAATCTATCTTTTCAAGGTCGACGACGATCCTGCCCCCTCCGGCAATGGCCTCTTCAATGGCCTTTTTAAGCCTTTCCGAATTCTCCGAATCAATATAACCTGTGCATTTGAGCACCTTTACGGATCCGACATCCTCAACGCTCACCGTCAGAGCCATTTTTCACCTCGAAATTCCCGGATAGTCACTTTTTTTTGCCGTAAGATTCCACGGCGCCCTGCGCGTCCCTGAAGTATTCCATGACATGGGTAAAATCAAGGACCTCGTATACTTCCATGACTTCCCGCTTCATACCGGCAAGCTTAATGTCTCCCCTGTTCTTTTTCAGCACCTTTTTCATCCCCACAAAAATCCCCCAACCCGCGCTTGAGATGTAATCCACCCCGGACAGGTCCACCACAACCTTGAATTTCTTCGCGTTGACGGCCGCGTCAAGCGCCTTCTCGGCCTCGAGCGCCGTGGTCGTGTCTATGTAACCTTTTACCGAAACCACCACGACCCCGTCCTTTTCCGTAACGCCGACATCAATGCCCTTCATGTCATCTCCCGCCCCCTGCCAGTATTTTCAGCATATTTACGCCGGTGGCCTCGTCAATTTCCTTTGCGGCCTTTACGCCTTTGAGTTCATAAAACACCGCCTCGACCGTTATGAACACTTTTGAATTTTTCCTGACGCAGCCTGTAAGGGCCTTTTTCTTTTTCCCCATGGAGGTGTGTATGTGCACCTGCGGCCCCTGTTTTCCGGTAAATACCGAGCCGGAACCGAATACTTCCCAGGCTCCGTCAAAGGAGTGCCAGTAGGGGTCGGGCGGTATCACGGGCTTTTTCGGCCCCGAAACAATATCCCCCTGCCTTAATCCGCCCAAAAAAAAGAAAAAACCGGTCTTTATCTTTTCTTTCCTGACCAGTTTTTCCATTTCTATATTGAGGTCTTCCCCGTCGTCGAACTTCACGACATAAACCCGGCCTATCGAGCCTTTTGAATATTTCATTTATTCTCCGACGGCGCTTTTTTTATTTTTTTTCCGCCTGAATTTACCGCGATCGAAAATATGAGAATGGCGGCAAGCCCGAACCCGCAGCCCGCAAAAAATGTTGCCCTTTCAGAATAATTGCACAGGATGAATGATATGCAGGCCGCGGTTATCGAGAATATCACCCCGGCCAGCCTGAAAATTAACCGTACCATGGCGTCATGTCAGCTTTCTATTTCGCTGACGGACAGCTCCCTTGTCAGGAACATCGACCCGTCGTCATTGGCGTTTTCCTGCCTGGGATTAATGCTGCCTTTAAACCTGATTATAACTCCGTCGCGGGAAGTCTTTACGGCTTTTTCAAGGTCAATCACAAGTTTTTTTGCCTTTGCCGGCGATAGGTAAATATTGGGGGTTTCCGGAAGCACAAGGACCGAGTTGGATTTCAGGACGAACATGTTGACGTCCAGGTCTATGACCTGCCTGTCCATCACTTCCGGGTCGACGGCGGCCTTCTTTGACGCCTGCTTTTTTGTATCTTTTTTTCTGTTATCGTCCATTTTATTTCCCCCGCAATTTTTCTTTAATTATACAATATTTCATCACGTATTTCAATCCGTCCCTGCTTCGGCATACTGCTCGCGTATGGCCTTGATTATGTCGTAAATTTCAAAAAACGCGTCCACGACCTCGGGATCAAAATGCGAACCGGCGCTTTGTTTCATATATTCAAGCACCCTGTCTTCCTGCCACGCGTCTTTATATACCCTCTTTGAAATAAGGGCGTCATAGACATCAGCCACCGCGGCTATCCTTCCGGTTATCGGTATTGTGCTTTCCTTTTTTCCGTTATCAACCCCGACTTCCACGCATGAAGCGTAATCGTCCATATTTCCCGGATACCCCGAACCGTCCCATTTTTCGTGGTGGGTCAGGGCGATCTCGGCGGCCATCGCGTCAAGCTCGGATTCCTTCTGCTGGAAAAGCCTGTAGCCGAAAATAGTGTGCATCTTCATTATGTCGAATTCTTCCGGTTCCAGTTTTCCCGGTTTTTTCAATATCTGGTCCGAGATCGCCACTTTGCCGACATCGTGCAGCATGGAAGCTATCCTCAACTTATCCTTGAACCTGCGTATGAGCTCGTCCGGAAATCCCCTCTTCTGCGCCCACTGCTGGTATATTTCAACTGAATAGGCGCCCATCCTGTTCACATGGCCGCCGGTTTCCTTCGGGTCCCGGAATTCTACCATCTTTAACATCCTTAAAACCATTGCCCTGGTTGATTTTGCCTTTTCAATGGCCGTGGCGGCGTCGTTGGCGAAATAACTTATAAAAAGCTCATCCTGGTCGTTGAAAGGCACAACTTTTCCGCCCGGGGCCTTGGCGTTGATTATCTGCATTACGCCGATTACCCTGTTCCTCACGCTTTTTAAGGGAACAGATATCATTGATTTTGTCCTGTATCCGGAAGCCTTGTCAAAATCCTTGTTAAAATGGCATTCGCAGCCCGCTGACATTTTGTATACGTCCTTGAATTCAAGTATCTTTCCGTGCCTGACGGTCGCCCCGGCTATCGATGTTATGTCGAGCGGGATCTCCTGGTTCTGGTATTTATACCTGGTTGCCGGATTGTTCGCGAATATCAGGTCGTTCTGGGTGTAGGACATGCGGAGTTTCTCATCCTCGACCATAAATATCGAGCCGCCCTCGGCGTTGGTAAAATGGCGCACTTCGAGCAATATCTTGTCGAGAAGTATGTCTATGTCGGCGATATTATGTATTTCTTCAGAGATCTTTAATATCTCCTTTAATATGTTCTTGTCTGTTTTTGTGCTGCTTTCTTTAACCTGTTTTTCCTTCATCTGCTCTTTTCTCCATGGCCCGCATCCAAATTTGGACATACATTTATACATACTATTATACCATATTATATTTTTTGTTTGTAGTTTTTTTGTTAACTTTTTATTGGCGGACTATTTTATGAATCCGGAAGCCGCTACCGCGTTTGCCTTGTATATGACTGCAAGCTGACCCGGTGTTACCGCGAATTGAGCGTCTTTAAATGTTATCATTGCTCCTGCATCCGCGACACGGACTGTGGCGGCTGCCTTTTTCTGCCTGTATCTGACTTTCACAAATGCCTGGAATTCCTCTTTTTTTTGCGGCAGGTAGACATTAAGGTCTGTGATAAAAAATTCCCTTGAAAACGCCTCTTTCTTTTCGCCCACGATCACCTGCTTTTTCCCGGCATCGATCTTTATCACATGCACCGGCCGGCCTGTGCTTATTCCCAGGCCCTTGCGCTGCCCGAGGGTAAAATTAAAATAAGCGGAATCCCCGATGTCTGCTATTTTTTTTCCATCCCGGTCGTAGAACGCCCCCCTGTCCATCAGGGAAATGTCCATGGACCTTTTTATGAATTCAAACGGGGTTTCGTTCCTTCGCAGAAAGCACACTTCCTGGCTCTCCGGCTTTTCCACGTAAATTTTCCTGCCCCTGGCCAGGGTTATTATTTTCTTTTTTATCATGCCGCCCAGCGGGAAAAGAATGTTCTTCAGCTCGGCCGGCCTGAGCCGTGAAAGAAAATATTCCTGCGACTTGGAGCCGTCCGCGGCTTCTTTGAGGTAATATTTTCCCTCTTTTTCGGCGATCCTTGCGTAATGTCCGGTGGCCACGTAATCAAAACCGTGCTCCTTCATTTTGTCAAGAAGGGCCCTGAATTTCACCTCTTCGTTGCATATGACGCAGGGGTTCGGCGTCCGGCCGCCAATGTAATCAGATATGAAATAGTCGACCACTTTTTTCCTGAATTGTTTTTTCATATTGAGGACGTAATGTTTTATACCGAGCTTATACGCGGCCTGTTTTGCGTCCATTATATCGTCATAATTGCAGCACCTGGACGCTTCATCCCATAATTTAAGGGTAAGGCCGACAACTTCATGGCCCTTCTCCTTTAGTAACGCGGCGGCCATGGTGGAATCCACGCCGCCCGACATTCCAACAAAGATCTTTGACATTTGGCCCCTTCCGGTTACGGGTTTTTAGCCTTGCTTTCCTGCCTGCTCTTATAATCCTCGATGGCTTTCTTTATGCCGTCCTCCGCCAGGACCGAGCAATGGTGTTTTTCTATGGGCAGCCCGCCAAGGAGGTCGACTATCCTTTTATTGGAGACCTGCAGGGCGTCTTCAACGCTCTTTCCGATGACAAGCTGGGTTGCAAGCGATGATGTCGCTATCGCCGCTACGCACCCGAAAGTCTCAAATTTGCAGTCCGTTATTATGTTGTCCTTTACCTTGATATATATCCACATCACGTCCCCGCAGACCGGGTTGCCCACTTTTCCTATGCCGTCCGCGTCCTCTATCCTTCCATTATTCGTCATATCCTTGAACTGCTTTATAACCTTGTCGCTGTACTGAAGCATAAGGTCCTCCTTGTAATTATATTTTGGCCGTCGCCTTGTTCACATTGAAAGCATTTTTTCTATCGGCACTATGGCCTTTTTTATTATATCGTCAGGCAGTTTGATCTCGTATTGTTCGTGCAGCAGCGATTCGTAGACGTCCTTGACCCTGGTTTTTTTCATGTTCGGACATATCTTCGCCGAGCCAAGGGTGAAAAATTCCGCATCCGGCCTTTCCTTTTTCAGCCTGTGTATGTGCCCTTCCTCCGTCCCTATGATGAATTTTTTATCCTTGCTTTCCCTTACGTACTTTATCATCGCAGAAGTGGACGCCACGAAATCGGCCAGCTCCAGCACTTCCATCGACGCCTCCGGGTGCGCAAGTATCTTCGCGTCGGGATGGGCCGCGCGCGCCTGTAAAATTTCGTTCTTCGTGAACCTCTGGTGGACGTTGCAACCGCCCTTGTGTATTATTATTTCCTTTTCCGGGACGTGCTTTTTCACCCAGGCCCCAAGGTTCGCGTCGGGCAGGAATACCACCTTTTTTCCCGGCGCTTTTTTCACTATATCCACTGCGTTGGCGGATGTCACGCATATGTCGAGCATGGATTTTACGTCCGCATTGGTGTTTACATAACCTATTATAAGGGCGTCGGGGTACTTTTCCCTGTATTCCTTCACCTGCTGGACATTGATGCAGTCGGCCAGAGGGCATCCCGCGTCTTTTCTGGGTATGAGCACCTTTTTTGACGGCGAAAGTATCTTGGCCGTCTCCGCCATGAATAACACCCCGCAAAAAACTATTATTTTTTCCTTTGCCGCCGCGGCCTTCCGTGAAAGCTCAAGCGAGTCGCCGGTAAAATCCGCCAGGTCCTGCACCTGGGGTATCATATAATTGTGAGCTATTATGACCGCGTCCTTTTCCTTTTTGATCCTGCCTATTTCCTCTATCATCTTCGCTTCTTCCATGATATCCTCCGTTTTCTTCATATAGTTATTATTTTTTATCGCGCTCGTTCCACATCGGCGACATTTTCCTCAATTTTTCCACAACGCCCGGGAGCACCTCGAGGACCCTGTCGACATCCTCGCCGGTATTGTATTTTGAGAACGAAAACCTTATGGACCCGTGCGCGATCTCGTGCGGCAGGCCGAGGGCAAGCAGCACATGCGACGGGTCAAGCGACCCCGACGCGCAGGCCGAGCCCGACGAAACGCATATCCCCTCAAAATCCATGTGTATGAGCATGGCCTCTCCCTCGATGTGTTTTACGCAGACATTGAGCGTGTTGTCCATCCTTTTCTCCGGATGTCCGTTCATTATTATTTCCGGTATCTTTTCAAAGAGCCCTTTTTCCAGCCTGTCGCGCAGTCCCTTTATCCTGGCCATGTCCGCGGAGTCCTTAAGATGGACCGAAGCCAGCTCGCACGCCTTTGCCAGCCCGATTATGCCCGGAATGTTTTCCGTCCCCGAGCGCCTGGATGCTTCCTGATGCCCGCCCTGGGCTATCGAATGTATCCTCACGCCTTTTTTAAGATAAAACAACCCCACGCCCTTGGGGCCGTGAAATTTATGTGCGGCAAGCGACAGCATGTCGACATTGAGCTTTTTTACGTCTATGGCCATTTTACCTGCGGCCTGCACCGCGTCGGTGTGGAAATAAGCCCCGGCGGCCTTTGCAATGGCGGCGGCTTCCTCTATGGGTTCTATTGTCCCGATCTCATTGTTGGCGTACATTATTGATACCAGCACCGTCTCTTTTTTCAGGGCTTTTTTCAGCTCTTCCAGGTTTATCATGCCGTATTTATCCACGTCCAAATAGGTGATCTCCCACCCTTTTTTCGCCATGTATTTGCATGTTTCAAGGATCGCCGGATGTTCTATCTTTGTGGTTATTATATGTTTTCCCCTGTCGGTATTGGCGTATGCTATCCCTTTTATGGCAAAATTGTCAGACTCGGTCCCGCCGGACGTAAATATTATCTCTTTGGGTTCGGCGTTGATGAATTTCGCGGCCTCTTCCCTTGCGGCCTCGAGGTCCTTCCTTACCTCCTGCGCCGAGGAATAAATGCTGGAGGCGTTGAAATATTTTTCCCCGAAATACGGGGCCATTACCTCAATCACTTCCGGAGCCGTGCGCGTCGTTGCGTTGTTGTCGAGATAATATATCCTTGCCATTTTCTTTTCTCCTTTCACCGTGCTCTTTTGTTCATAGCGTTATGCGTCCCCGTTACTTCCTCAAGGGTCGTTTTCTTCAAAAATCCAGCCTGCAGCCTGTCCAGCCTCACCCAGACGTTCCTGATCCCGCATTTTTCCGCGTTGCCGCAAAATTTCAGGTCCGCCGAACATTTTGTCGGCGCCGTCTCCTTTTCAACCGCCTTTAAGACGTCAAATACCGAAACCGCCGCAGGGGAGCAGGCCAGCTTAAAGCCCCCTTTTTCCCCCTTGACGGACTTAACAATGCCCGCTTTGCGCAGTGCCACGAATATGTTCTCTAGGTATCTGTTGGAAATATCCTCTTTGTCCGATATTTCCTTTATCGAGACCGGGACGTTCTCGTTCTTCACGAACGATCCCGCAAGGTGCGTCAGGGCCCTTAAAGCGTACCTTCCTTTTGACGAAACATTCATTGTCTTCCTCCTTGGAACGGGCTATTCCTCTGAATATCACCTGCTGGGTGATATTATATCAATTTAAACTTTCCCTGTCAATATATTATGGCGTCCTGCTGCCAAGCTGGTATAATGTTGCGAGTAAAAATCAATTATTTCAGCAGGAGGTTTCTTTCACATGAAAAAACCGTTGTTTGCCCTGCCCTTGCTTCTGCTTTTAATTTCCTGCGTCTCTACGGGTATCTTTAAACAGGGTTCCGGCGGCGACAGGGCTGTCGTAATGCCATCTGGCGGAGTTTCGGAAATAGTCGTTCACAAAAGGGTCGACCTTGATGACGGCTCGGTAGTTGCCGTAATAAATGCGGGACAATCCGTCATCGTCCTGAAAAAAAGTGATTCCGCCGCCCTAATCAAGATTGACAGCGGGGAAACCGGCTGGATCGACATCAAATTCCTTAAGGACTCGGGGCAATAAATAAAAAAGGCGGCTGAACAGCCGCCTTTTTTATTTGCCTTATCTTTACCTGACCACGGCCACCTTTATCCTCGATGTGTAGTAGGATGTTTCTATTACCACGTAATATACCCCGCTTACCACCGCCCTGTTGTCGTCGCTCATGCCGTACCAGGAGGCCTCGTCCTGTTTTCTCGAGCCGTCCTGGACGCATGTGCAGATGTTCTGCACCATTCCTCCGGACCTGCTGTATACCCTAATGCGCACCATATCCGGCCCGTACACGTTGTAAACTATCCTCACCCTCTCGTGCCTGTCGGGGTTAAAAACATTGTGGTACGGCCATGTATCGCGTCCTCCTGTTATTGACTTTTTCGTGTATGTCCCGTTGCTTACCCCGGTCCTTCCGCAGGTATCCGTCCCTGTCACTACTATTGACTGTATGTCGCCGTAACCGTCCTCCTGCGGCATGATAACCCTGTAGAAAGCCGGAGGGCCCGGAAATTTTACGGTGGTTAACGTCAGGGCCGGTTTTGATAAGCTCTCGCCGTATGGATGCACGACCACCACCGGCGGAACCGTGAAATCAGAGTCGCTCGTCACGTCTATTATCACGGTGTTGTTGGCCCCGTGTCCGTTGTTGTAAGTCGCCTGCACGGTGAAAACCGGCGTTGCCGTCATGTTGCATGTCGGCGTAGCGGTCACATTCACGGTGGGAGTGAATGTCTTTGTGCATGTCGCCGTTCCGGCGCTGCACTCGCCTATGGTGACGGACTGCCAGTCATATCCGGTTGTAAAAAACTGCCCGAGTGTAAGCGTTGATGACGTGGTGCCTACGATAACATAGAACGTCTTAGGCCCGGATGACGCGAAGGAAGCGGGCACGGGCACCACCAGCTGGTAATTGGTTACGCTCGCGCCGGAAGGCCCTCCGGATGCTATGTTTGCCGATGATACCCATGGCGGCGTATTGGACGGGGAATTTCCCGTCGCGCCTGTCAGACCCCAGAGGCAAACGTCGGCGACACCCGCGTTGTTCGAATAATCAAGAGCTCCCGAAGAGGCCACAACAAGCGCGTATAAATTCGCCCATGGCGTGGGATTTTTGGCGTTGATCGACAAAGTCAGGTTCTGTCCCGCTACATAACAATAGCCGCCTGAACTTACCGGGGGAGAAACTATGGACACATTACCCGCCGGAGCTGTAATCGGGGTATATGTCGGTGTGGGCGTAAATGTGTTTGTCTGGCAATTATTGGACATGGATACGGTCGATATGACCGCGGGCTCCCCGTTAAAGCTTCCAAGAGTTGCGGTATTGCTCCAGTTGCATTCCACAGGGTTTGAAATCATATGCATCATTACAGGTATGTCAACGCATCCGGCAAATCCCGGATTCATGAAAGTTATCAAAGCGACCTCGCTGTTGTTGCCGCTTGATGAGTATGATATTGAGCTTATCCCCGGGACCGGGTTCCCCACATAATAGGGGCCGTCGTACTGCCAGCTTTCCCCGGATGACGACCAGTCGTCCACTATGGTCGCGGCGCCGCTTGAAACGGCCCCGCCCGTGTTGCACAAATGCAGGGTGAAAGTTATCATGTCACCGTTGCCTATATTGGTTGTTTTGTTTGCCGACTTTACAAGGGTAAAAACAGGTGCCAGTTGCGTTAGCGTTACAGTCGCCGTAAATGTCGGCGTAAACGTTTTGCTCGGCACGGACGAATAATACATTGTCGGTGTAAATGACGGTGTGGGAGTTCCTGTCCCCGTGAATGTAGGTGTTACGCTGAACGTTGACGTGGGACTGCCGCCCGATATCGTTACAGTGAATGACGGCGTCGCCGTAAATGTCGGCGTAAAAGTCAGCGTCGCCGTATTTGTAAATGTCAGTGTGAATGTCGGGGTGACGCTGAGCGTGGGCGTGAAGGTTTTGCTCGGTAAAGGCGAGTTGTATATCGTCGGCGTAAAAGTCAGCGTCGCCGTCCTTGTGAATGTCCCTGTGAATGTCGGGGTGACGCTGAACGTTGAGGTAACGCTTCCGGCGGCGCACTCATTAAGCGTCATTGACCTCTGGATAAACGGCGTTGAATAATACTGTCCGAGCTGAAGCTGCGTCCCGGATGTCCCCAGTATCACGTAAAAATTCTTCGGGCCTGAAGATGCGTATGAAGAGGGCACGGGCACCACCAACTGATAATTAATGGCGTACCCGTTTGTGGATATGACCGCGTTCGATATCCATGCGGGCGTGTTGGATGGCGCGTTTCCCGCGGCTCCCGAAAGCCCCCAGAGGCAGTCATCGGGAACGCCGGCATTGTTTGAATAATCAAGGCTTCCCGAAGACGCCACCACCAGGGCGTAAATATTCCCCGACCCTATTATGGCGTTGATCGTTATTGTCAGGTTTTGGCCGGCCACATAGCAATTTCCGGACTGACTTACCGCAGAAACCACGGCAAGCGCCGCCGTCGCCGTGGCCGTAACAGTCCCTGCAGGGGCCGTGATGGTGGCTGTCGGAGTGTTTGTGGCTGTCATGGCCGGCGCCGTAATGGTGGCCGTCGGCGTAAACTGCCATATTAGATTGCTTACAAGGTTCCCGGTATTGTCGCCCGCATAATTGTATACGTGCATGAGCGTGGTGTTCGTGCCTATCACCTTTGCGACCACGGAGACGGATCCTATAGTCCCGTTTGGTATTGTCCCCAGGTTCCATACAACGCTGTTTCCCCCTATTGTGCCGCCCGCGGTGCATGTCACATACTGCAGTTGCCCCATGGAAAAATAGTCAAGATTGTCGTAGACCATGTAATTATTGACAAGCATTCCGAGGGTATTGTCGTATGTGATGGTATATGTCACAAAGTCCCCGTTGTTTACATACTGGGAACCGGCTGATTTGGAAAGGGTTATAGTTCCCACGGACGTCGGAAGCGGTGTGGGCGTTCCCGTGGTCCCGGGGGAAATGGTCAATGTAAACGTCAATGTTGGAGTGGGTGTGAATGTCGGGGTGGCCGTTGGTGTAAAGGTGGATGTTGCTCCCATTGCAAACCCCGGGAACGCAAGTAATGAAAAAATATTAATTGCAAAGAACAGCACCGCCGAGATTTTTTTGTTTTTCATTTTTCCTCCCTGTTCCTTTTATATATCCCTCTCCACGGTGACTATGACAGGTTATTCCCGATAAAGTTCCAATTATTATCTGATCCCGGCAAAAAAAAACACCATGGGCCCAAACCCATGGTGTTTTGTCTGTTATCTTTTATCTTTACCTTACAACGGCCACCTTTATCCTGTCGGTATAGTAGGACGTCTCGATGACCACGTAATATATGCCGCTTGCGACCGCCCTGTTGTCGTCGTTCATGCCGTACCAGGAGGTCTCGTCCTGTTTCCTCGAGCCGTCCTGCGCGCACGTACAGATGTTCTGCACCATTCCTCCGGACCTGCTGTATACCTTTATGTGCACCATATCCGGCCCGTACACGTTGTAAACTATCCTCACCCTCTCGTGCCTGTCGGGGTTAAAAACATTGTGGTACGGCCATGTATCGCGTCCTCCTGTTATTGACTTTTTCGTGTATGTCCCGTTGCTTACCCCGGTCCTTCCGCAGGTATCCGTCCCTGTCACTACTATTGACTGTATGTCGCCGTAACCGTCCTCCTGCGGCATGATAACCCTGTAGAAAGCCGGAGGGCCCGGAAATTTTACGGTGGTTAACGTCAGGGCCGGTTTTGATAAGCTCTCGCCGTATGGATGCACGACCACCACCGGCGGAACCGTGAAATCAGAGTCGCTCGTCACGTCTATTATCACGGTGTTATTGGCCCCGTGTCCGTTGTTGTAAGTCGCCTGCACTGTGAATACCGGCGTTGCCGTCATATTGCATGTAGGCTGCGGCGTAAGGTTCACCGTTGCAGTAAGAGTCGGCGTTGGCGTGAAGGTGGGTGTGTATGTCGCAGTTCCCGCGCCGCACTCGGGAAGCGTCAATGATGTCTGTATGAAATAAGACGAATAATACTGGCCAAGAGTAAGCTGTGAGCTTGAATTACCTATTATTACATAAAATGTCTTGGGTCCTATCCCCGCATAAGAAGCCGGCACAGGCACAATCATCTGATAATTTGTAACAGAACTGCCTCCGGCCCCTCCTGCAGCCATATTAGCGTTGGATTGCCATGGTGAAATATTATTTGGGGCATTACCCGCGGCCCCTGTCAATCCCCATAAACAATCATCCGGTTCGCCTGCGTCAATATTATATACGAGTGCTCCGGAAGAACCTACAACAAGCCCATACATTGTCGCCCAAGCACTCCCAATGGTGGCGTTTATTGTTATTGTCAGGTTTTGGCCCGCCACATAGCAGTTACCCTGTGAGCTTACGGCTGACACTATGGTAACGGCATCCGGATAATATGTGACCGCGGTTGCCGTTATAGTCGCAGTAAAAGTGCTTGTCGCGCTCCCTCCGGATATTGTCAAGGTTATTGTGGCGGTTGGCGTAAATGTAGGCGTGTTTGTCGCGCTTCCAGCGGAAAGGGTTCCGGTAAACGACGGCGTCGGAGTGGCGGTCGGAGTGAAAGAAGCGCTCGGCACGTATGAATTATATATTGTAGCGGTGAATGAAGGAGTCGACGAAAGCGTCGGAGTGAATGTCGGAGATATGGTGAATGTCGTTGTAAATGTCGGTGTGGAAGTGTTCGTCCCTCCGGGGGTCATGTATGTCATCGTAACAGTAGGCGTCGGGGTGAAAGACGGGGTAAATGTCGATGAAACGCATACCGGCTGCATAATGGTAATATTTGAAAGCTGAGCCACGGCTGCCGATGCTCCATTAATAAACGCCTGGTTTGTTACTGTAGCGCAGGTATTCACCGTTCCCCACCATGTAAATGTCCCGCCTTCGTTGGATATGTTTCCAAGGTTCCATTTCGCCACCTGCGCGTTGCCAACATAAGGATACGGCCCCTGTTGACCGGCATATATAATTGAACCGTCGGATGTTCCTGCGACAGAGTTCGGGATGGTGTCCCAGACGATCGTGTTTGCGGAAACCCGCGGGTTGTATATCTGGAAATTGTTATATGAATCCTGCGTCCATACGCCGGCGACGTCCCCTCCCTCTTCCCCGAATCCGGCCTTCCATGCCGCGCCGTTGTTGCAGTCCATTCCTTCGGCTGCGCCGTTCGGGTCTGTCCAGTCTATCTGATAACCGGCGGGTTCAGGAGACCCTCTGGGCCATGCCTTTGCCTGGAAATGATACTGGTTTGCGGGGTCTATCCAGACTTTCATTGCCCACCATTGGTTCGCCGTGATCTGTGGATCGGGACCTATTATTGTGGGGGTCGGCCATACGCATGAAGGTGTGCACGCCTGGAATTCTATATGGCCTCCTGTATATCCTCCAATATTTTTGTCGACTGATATTAATAATGAGTAAGCTTTGCCTCCGACAAGTCCGTCGTTCCTTATATACATCAGGGCATCGGCCCCCTCGTTTGTCCCCGGGTTTATATAAGCCTCGCCCTGAATGATGCCGCTGCAAAGCTGGTTTCCGGTAATACCCTGGTATAACAACCCGGGATATGTCGATGCAGTGTTTACCTGTCCTGTTATTACCCTGTCCCCTGTATTGCAGGCGTCTGATATTGTCCATTGCCCGTTAACTCCGTTTTGCGGCACAAACTGCCATCCTGTAGGGGGAGCTCCCGTCTCACCGGACATGCTGCCGTAAACGCCAAGTGCCAGGTCGTCAAATGACTGGAACGCCGCAAGCTGCATGCCGTTCACGTTATATGTAAGGTAGTATGTCACAATATCCCCGTAATTGGGGTTCGGCGCGCTCTGTGAGTTTGTGATTGTAATGGCGGCCTGGCCAACGACACAATTTGCGCTGGCGTTTTGGGGCGAAAGGCCGGTCATGGTTCCCTGTGCGCTGTTCGCGTAGTTGGTTCCCATAGTTGGCGGGTTCTTAAGCTCTTTATAGAGCATCCAAACCGTGCCGCTTGCCGCACCGGGTTGTCCCGTCCTGTCGGGCAGTGTCCATGAAAAAGTCCCGGCTGTTGCCCCTACTGCGGGACCCGTCACCATACCGCCGGTTATTCCTGCGGGGCCGAATGATACAAGCTGTAAATCTCCGCCGCCCGGTATTGCATCCGTCAATGTAAGCTGTCCGTTCCAGTATGAGTAATTTATTGAATAAAGCAGGAGGTCGTTTTGCGCCTGCACTTCTCCTGAAGTGGTCTTGCTCATTGTAAAACCTTTTGCCATTGTCCCCATTGTCCAGCTTACCGGCGATGGTTCGCTGTTGCACGCTCCCGTATCACCGGCTGCAACCCAGTCCGGGGCGTTCATGTTCGCGTCTTTCAGGGCCACGTGGATATAAAGCTGGGTTGTGTTGCATCCCGGAAAATCCGTCGCCGGAGGTATGTGAACGCTGTATACATTGGTAAATGTTTTCCCGTTCTGCGGCTGGCAGTCCTGGCAGTCCGACGTTCCGCCGTTCGGATTGGCGTTGGCCTGCCATCCTATGGGGCCTCCTGGATTTCCGCCGTCAGGCAGGTCGGTTGCCACGTCAACGCCCTGCACGCTTACCACAAATATCTGCCCGTTGTTTGAGAGGTCCGCGCTTGATTTGGTCGGTGAGGAACTTATTGCCACGGCTATGTATTCTGAATTGTATAATTGCGCGCAATATGTGACGGTTATCTGGACAAGGTCCCCAAAATTTGGGTTTGGAGGGTTCATTGCGACCGATATAACCTTGCCTCCGGCGGACGCAAAAAGCGCCGTCGACATGATGGCGAATAAAACAACCGCAATAATTTTTTTCATAACATTCCTCCTTAAAAATATACATCCTCACCTTGATAAGACAAAATCGGCAATATAAAAGTTCCGGTTATTTGTCTTCTTTTGCCTTTACCCTGGATTCGTCAAAAAAATCCACATCCACGGATATCCTGTTGGTATCCCCAAGCGTGTCAAAAGGCTGGTAGGAATATGAGAACCTGATGTTGTCCATTGTGAGCCCTATCCCCAGGGAAACCGACTGGGAATCATAGCGGAAGCCGTAACCCGCCCTTAATGACAGCACATTGGATATTGTGACGTCGCCTCCGATATCAAGGGTGGGAAGTTCGTCCTTTAATATCAGCCTGTTTACGTCAAGTCCCGCCGTGACCTTTACAATGTCGCCCATGGGGATCTTCACGCCCATTCCCGCCTTTATATTGGCCGGCAGCGGGTCAACCACGGATATGAAGGCGGACTGGCTGCCAAGATTCTGCAGGGTTATCCCCGCAAATGTGTCCGGGTTCGCGCTCATTTTTACCAGCACGCCTATGTCGCCGGCAAAACCGTTCTTTGAATAAAGGTATAATTTTGAATTGAAATATTTCAAGTTTATTCCCGCCGCGAACCAGTCGCTGAACGGGTAGGCGTATGAAAGTATCAGCACCGCGTCATAGTTGTCCACGTCGCCCACCTGGTCGCCGTAGTCGTTATAATAAGGAAAGTCAAAGGTATAGTCCACGTAAAACGCCGCCCCGAGCACGCCGTATTTTTTTGATTCAAGCGGCATCGCCCCGGCCAGGTATTCGCAATTCGTGTCCACAAATGATGAAAAGTGGGTGAATGAAACCTGGGTGTTATTGAGGTTAATGAGCCCGGCCGGGTTGAACACAATGGCGTTAAGGTTGTCGGCGATGCCTGCAAATACGTTCGACATGGCCGCGGTCTCCGCGGGCGCCTCTATCCTGAGAAAATCCGCGCCTGTTTCCCCGGCCGCCAATAGAGACAATGGCATTGATATAAAAATAAAAACAGCCAGAACCCCGCCGATTTTTTTACATTCCCTCATGATCCCTCACATTTTGTGGTGCAATTTCCCCGTTTAAAATCCCCTGCGGCGCGCGCTAAAGTTGCATGCCCGCGGATTACTTTATGACGGCCGCCTTTATCTTTTTCTCGACAAGGTCGGTCTTTATATATACAAAATATATGTCCGCGCCCAGGACGGCCCCGTTGTCGTCGGTCCCGTTCCACGCCTGCTCGTATTCCCCGGGCTGCCTGGCCCCTTTGAATAATGTCCTGACAACCTCCCCGTTCCTGGAATAAACGATAAGGCTTACGTCCGAGGCGTCCCTTATGATGTATCTTATCTTCATCGACCCGCCGTGTAAAGGGTTAAAAACATTGGACATTATTTCCACGCCGTCTCCCTTGAAATTTTCCTTCGGATTTGTCTGTGTCGGCGTTCCCTTTGGGGCTTCCGCGGCGGCCGGCATTTCACCAGCCGGGCTGTTCGCGGCCACGGTCCCGGCTCCGGTGTTCTTCTGGCCGTTTCCGTAAGCCACGGTCATATTGGCGTCGGGCCTTACCCCGCCTTTTCCCGGCCCCCTGTCCGGGGTTTCCTGCTGTTGCACCGGCGCGTAGGCAAGTTCCTGCGCCGGTTGGGGCTCGTTCTTAACCGGGGCCTGTTTTTCCATTGCGGCGGCCGGCGCTTCCGGGGATTTTTTAGCAGCCGGTTTTTTGGCCGCCTTTGGAAGGCTTGCGAGTTTTACCGCGCTCTTTTCAGCCGGTTTTACCGCCATACGGGCCTCGTTTTTCACAAAAGTCCCGCGTGCCATAAAAACCACAAATATCAGGACCGCCACGGCAACCGCTCCCTTTAAGGCGGCCTCCATGTCCGGCCTGGCTCCGAATATCCTGTCGAGTATCGAAGGCGACGGAACGCCAATTTTTTTCCATACCTTTGAATTAAAATCCGCGGGTATCCTTGTTTTTTTACCGGTTGAAAGGGCCGTCCTTAATGAAATAAGGGCTTTCAGCTCTTCTGCGCACGGCCGGCATTCTTTCGCGTGGCCCAGCATATCCGCTCCGGGTTCGGCCTCCGCCTCTGATATCCTGTTTATATTTTCCTTAAATTCGCGGCAGTTCATTTTTTTCACCGCTCCTTTTCATTATCATTTCCTTTAATTTTTCCCGGGCCCTGTTGAGTTTGGACTTTACGCTTCCCAGCGGTATTTCGAGCAGCCCGCTTATCTCGTCGTATTCAAGCCCCTGCATGTCCCTGAGTATCACGACGTTCCTTGACTCGGCGTCAAATCCCTCCAGGGAATCCATTATCATGCGCCGCGTCTCCGCGGCCTCAAGCTCCTCGTCGGCCCCGGGGGATCTGTCCCTTATCTGGATCTCGTATTCCCCGGTCTCTTCTCCGCCTCCGGAAATGGATCCCGTGTCGAAATATTTCCTGCGTTTCAGCATGTCCAGCCTGTTAATGCACAGGTTCACGGCCACCCTGTAAAGCCACGTGGAAAACTTCGACTTGTGCGCGAATTTGTCCATCGATGTGTAAGCCGCGCAAAAAACCTCCTGGGCCATGTCGAGGGCCTCTTCGGAGTTGCGCATATACCTCCTGCAAAGATCGGTTATGGTCTGCCTGTAAACTGTTATTATCCTGTCGAAGGCCGCCCTGTCGCCCTTTTGCGCCTTCTTTACTATTTCAATGTCGATTTCCTGCATTTGCTCCCTCTTACACTTTGTCATAAACGGACCTAAAAAAGTTCCAACTTTATTCAAATTAAAAGCCGGTTCATATATTATATACAAATGTACCTGCTTTTCAATTTGAATTTGTCCTTCCGGCCTGTAATACAGGCTGCTTTTTGTTCCGCATGGCGGCACAAAATGGTAAAAATCCCTTTCACCCGCAATATGTTTATGATAAAATACTGGGCGCGTATTAATAAAGGAAGAAACTTTATCAAACAGGAGGATCTTGATGAAATTCAGAGAATTCAATGTGGTGCCAAATTTGCCGGAAAAGCTAAAGCCCCTGCTTGGTCTTGCATATAACATCTGGTGGGCCTGGGATGCCGAAGCCTTCGGCCTCTTCAGGGATATAGACCCCGATGTCTGGTCGGAAACGTCGCATAACCCGGTAAAACTGCTTTACAATGTCTCCCAGGAAAGGCTGGACCAGATCGCGTCCGACGAGGGTTTCCTTTTCAGGATAGATTCCGTCATAAAGCGGTGCGATGTTTATATGACACGGCTCTCGTGGTATGACAAGGTAAAAAGCGCTATGCCCGAGGACTTTCTCATAGCATATTTCTCGGCGGAATACGGCCTGGCCGAATCCCTGCCCGTTTATTCGGGCGGCCTGGGCGTGCTCTCCGGCGATCATTTAAAATCAGCCTCGGACCTGGGGCTTCCTTTCATCGCAGTCGGGCTTTTATACGGCCAGGGGTATTTTCACCAGTACCTGACCGGCGACGGATGGCAGCAGGAAAAATACCTGAACCACGATTATCACATATCGCCCATTACACTGCTCAAGGATAAGAACAGCCAGCCGCTGGTGCTTTCGATAAAAATGCCCCATGCGGACGTAAAGTTCCAGGTATGGCGGGTAAAGGTCGGCCGCATTTCGCTTTACCTTATGGATACCAACATTCCCGAAAATTCCCCGGCTGACAGGGAAATAACCGCACTTTTATACGGCGGCGACCATGAGACAAGGATAAAACAGGAGTATTTGCTCGGCATCGGCGGAATGACGGCGCTCACGGCCCTCGGGTTGAACCCCACGGTCACTCACATGAACGAGGGACATTCCGCATTCCTGGCGCTGGAGCGCATAAGGATGATGATGACAAAGAACAACATGTCGTTCGCGGAAGCGCGCGAAGTCGTCGCAGGATCCTCCATGTTCACCACGCATACCCCGGTGCCGGCCGGCAACGACCGGTTCCCGTTCGACATGATGGAAAAATATTTCAAGGGTTATGTGGAGCAGAACCTGAAGATATCCTTCAATGATTTTTTCAGGCTCGGCCGCGTGAACCCGGACGACAGCAACGAGACCTTCTGCATGACTGTGCTGGCGCTGAAACTTTCAGACTTCAACAACGGCGTCTCAAAACTTCACGGCCAGGTTTCGCGCGATATGTGGAAGGACATCTGGAAAGGCGTCCCGCTCGAGGAAGTGCCCATAACGCACATTACAAACGGAATACACATGAATTCATGGATATCCAAGGAAATAGCCGACCTTTTCTTCAGGTACCTTGGGACCCGCTGGGTCGACGCGCCGGACGACCACGCGATATGGCAGCGCATCGGGGAGATACCCGACACCGAGCTCTGGAGGACCCACGAGCGCAGGAAAGACAGGCTTGTCTCCTTTGTGCGCAGAAAATTAAAGAAACAGCTCAAGGACCGCGGGGCGTCGAGGGAAGAAATGGACAAGGCCAACGAAGTGCTCAACCCCGAGATACTGACCATAGGCTTTGCCAGGCGTTTCGCCACATACAAACGCGGCACGCTGATATTCAAGGACATCGAGAGGATAAAAAAAATACTCACCAACAAGGATATGCCGGTGCAGATAATTTTTGCCGGCAAGGCCCATCCCAAGGATAACGCGGGCAAGGAGTTCATAAAACAGGTTTTCACCATCGCCCAGCAGGAAGGGTTCCACAATAACGTGGTATTTGTCGAGGATTACGACCTTAACTCCGCCCATTACCTTGTGCAGGGCGTCGATGTCTGGCTCAACAACCCCATAAGGCCGCTGGAGGCCTCGGGCACTTCCGGAATGAAGGTCAATTTTAACGGCGGCCTGAACTGCTCCATAATCGACGGCTGGTGGGCCGAAAAATCCGACGACGACAACGGCTGGAACATCGGGCGCGGCGAGGATTACGAGGACGAGGAATACAGGGATTCGGTCGAATCGGGCCAGCTTTACGACATACTCGAGAACGACATGGTCCCACTTTACTATAAACGCGGCAAGGACGGGCTCCCGCATGACTGGGTCAAAAAAATGAAAACATCCATGCAGACCCTGTGCCCGATCTTCAACACCAACAGGATGGTCATGGAATACACCGAAAAATTTTACATGCCCGGCGCCAGGCAGATGTACAACCTTTCGGCGGGAAATTTTGAAAAGGCAAAATCCATAGCGAAATGGAAGGACAACCTGGCCAAAAAATGGGGAAATGTCCGCATCGTCGAGGTCACATCCGACAAGTTCACGGACCTGAAAGTGGGAGACTCCATAAAGGTTCAGGCCGTAATAGACCCGGACGGCATGTCGCAGGAAGACCTTATGGCCGAGATATATTACGGTTTCCAGCGCGGGAAAAAAGAGCTTGAGAACATCACGACCGTAAAAATGAATTTCATCGGGAACAGGGACAAGAACATAGCGTTCGAGGCCGTAATAAAGCCGGAATCCTCGGGAACCGTGAGCTTCACCGTCAGGCTGCTTCCGTTTAAGGCGGATCTCAACGTCAAATTCCTCCCGGGATACATCAAATGGAGCGAAGTATAGGGCGGAAAAAACAGGGGCCCGGGAAAATTTCCGATCACAAATATGGAGGGGAGATAAAATATGGCAATGCGTTCACCGAAAGAAATGAAAATGCACGATACGATCATACGGTCGCTCGCGGGCATCTATGAGTCTAAGAACGCGCAGCAGGTACATACTAACCTGGACAAGCAAAACGCGGTGATCAAGGGGGTTACAGTCGACCTCGTCATAAAGAACCCGATAGTGCTTATCTTTAAAGTGGAGACCGAATCCACTGTGACCGAAGGCGAAGCCATAGCATGGAAAGGCATATCGGAACAGCTGGGAACTTTTTTCCTTATGGTTCCGGAACCGCTTAAGGGCGAGGCCAACAGGATAGTGGCAAAGGCCGGGCTGAAGAACGTAAAGATGTGTTATTACAGGATAGCCGACAACAAATTAAAGTTCACCAACCTGCCTTAAATTAGCCCGATGCATAATACAAAAAGGCGCCTGACGGCGCCTTTTTTATTTTCCCATCCATCCCTTCACCGGTTAAATTGAGTCCTATTTGCTAACGGACAAATACAGCGACCAGGGCGGCCCCTGAGATAAAATGCGCAATAAGAGCCATGGCGCAGGCAAACCCAAGCTTTTCCGGCGTATTGTGTTTCCGGAAAAGCTCAATAAACGCCATAACGGAAAACGGCATGCCTGCAATGGCCCATAACCCCGCGGCCGGGACATAACCCCGGAATATGCAGGCCGACTCCACGGCGTAAGCCAGCAGTGAAACTGCTCCAAAAAGCAGGACGCCCTTTTTTTTCCCCAGCCTGACGACAAGATTTTTCTTGCCCGTCTTTTGGTCCGCCTCGCGGTCCGGGAACTCCGCCATTATGACGAATGCGGCCGTAAGCAACCCCAATGGGATCGATATTATAACGGGCAATATATTGAACTCCCCGGCCTGTGCGCAAAATGCCCCGAGTGCGATCAAAGGCCCAAAAACCGCGGTGACCAGCATTTCCCCGTATCCCGTGCGCGATATTTTGAGCGGCGCCGCCGAGTAAAATATCCCGGATGCCGTTCCCAGCGCGGCAGGCCATATAACAATGCTTCCCGCCTTCAACGAAACTGCCGCGAACAATGCCGCGGCGGCCGCAAAAAGCAGGACCGCCTCGCCGAGTATTTCTTTCCGGGAAAGTTTTCCATTTTGCAGGAGCCTGCCGCCGCCGGAAAAAGGAGCGGCAAATCCCGTATTGATATTGTCGGTTCCGTCTATTGAGTCAAAATAATCGTTTATGATGTTGGACCCCAGGTGGATAAGGCAATAACCTCCGAGCACAAGCCAGAAAATGAGAAGATTGAATTTTTTCCCGAGGTTATAAGCCAGAGAGCTTCCGAGTGCCGCGGGCAGGATTGTGGTGGACAATATTCCGGCGCGCGTTTCAAGGATGAAATACCACAGCTTTTTCATAATTCACTCCCGTTTGACCTTACAGCAAGGCCATGCAAAGCTTATTGTATTATTCCGCCAATGATATCCGAAGCCCCTTTTCTGCCCTGCACCGTTATTTCCATCTTGTTCCCGGATATTTTCACGTTCTTTTTATTGGCCTCGGCGAATTTTTTTGCGTCATCAGCGGGTTTTTCGTCCCAGTATACGGCAATCACGTTCTCGGTGGCCCTTATTTCATACGCCCTGTATTTCCTTCCAAGCGCCTTCAGCTCCGCAACGAAAAGTATGTTCTTTACCTCCTGCGGCATCCCGCCCCAGGCGTCTTTCATATAATCCCCGGCTTCTGCTATTTCCTTCATGGTATGCGCGGCAAAAAGCCTCCTGTATATCCGCAATTTTTCCCCGGAGTCCCATATGTATTCCTCGGGGATAAAAGCCTTAAAATCCACCTTTATCCTTGTGTCTATCTCTTCCTCAAAATCCGCGTTGGAAAGTTTCGCGACCGCCTCTTCGAGCATTTTGCAGTAAAGCTCGAAACCTATTTTTTCCATGTTCCCGTGCTGCTTTGTGCCCAGAAGGTTCCCTGCCCCGCGCAGCTCCATGTCCTTCATTGCTATCTTAAATCCCGCGCCCGGGTCGACATAGCTCTCGATGGTCCTGAGTCTCTCCTTTGCTATGCCGGTGAGGTATTTGGCGTCCTTTACGAGCAGGTATGCGTAGGCCTGCCTGTCGCGCCTGCCTACCCTGCCGCGCAGCTGATAAAGCTGGGAAAGCCCGAACCTGTCGGCGGAACTGACTATTATCGTGTTCACGTCCGGCATGTCCAGCCCGGACTCGATTATTGTCGTGGTGATAAGCACGTCGTATTTCTTTTTCAGCAGGTCCACCATTATTTTCTCGAGCTGCTGCTTGTCCATCCTGCCGTGAGCCGCGCGGAAACGCACGCCGGGCAGGCTCGCCTCGAGCGTTTCCTTGACCTTAAAGATGGTCTTGATATTGTTATGGACGTAAAAAACCTGCCCCTTGCGCAGTACCTCCCTGAGTATTATTTCCTTGATGATGGCCGGCTTCTCCTCGGCTATGTAGGTTTCAATCGCCCTTTTTCCCGGCGGAGGCGTGGTGATCGTGGAAATATTCCTTATCCCGGACATGGCAAAATATAGGGTCCTGGGGATGGGGGTCGCCGTCAGGGTAAGGACGTCGGCTTTAGGGTATCTGTCCCGCAGGTATTCCTTGTTCTTTACCCCGAAATGCTGCTCCTCGTCTATTATTATAAGCCCGAGATCCTTGAATACCACAAGCTCGCTCAAAACCGAACTTGTCCCGATCAATATATCCACGGCCCCTGACCCGACGTCCTTTAACGTCTGCGTTTTTTCCTTCTGTGTCACCAGCCTTGAAAGCATCTTGATGTTGAACGGGTAGTCCGCCATCCTTTCCTTGAACGTAAAAAAATGCTGCTGGGCCAGCAGCGTGGTTGCCGTGAGCACCAGCGCCTGCCTCCCAGAATTTACGGCCTTGAAAGCCGCCCTCATGGCCACTTCAGTCTTCCCGAACCCGGCGTCCCCGCACACGAGCCTGTCCATGGGCTTTTCCTTCATCATATCGGCCTTGACGTCCCTGATGGCGGAGTCCTGGTCCTCGGTCTCGTCGAAAATGAAAGCGTCCTCGAATGATTTTTGCGCCTCGTCGTCGCCGGGATAACGGATTCCGCCGGTCACTTCGCGCCTTGCGTATATCCTGAGCAGCTCTTCGGCCATCATCTGCAGCTGCTTTTGTATCTCTTCTTTTGTCCTGTGCCACCCGCCGCCCCCGAGCTTCGAGAGCACGGGCGAGCCTTCCGAGCCCACGTATTTGTCTATCATGCCTATCTTGTATACCGGCAAATAAAGCTTGTCGTCCCCGTCATAGCGCAGGTAAATAAAATCCGCGTTCTCGTCGTCTATATTGAGGGTTTTTATCCCCTCAAACACGCCAATGCCGTGCTCGCGGTGCACTATAAAATCCTTCTCCTTTAATTCCATATAATGCTTAACCGGCTTCAGGCGCTTGTCCTTCCTGCGCACGGCGATCTTCCCCTTGTAGCGCGAGAAAATTTCCCTGTTGGAGATAAAGCTGGCTTTCGCGTCGGGCATCGAGCAACCTGAATAAAAGTTGGCGCTCAAAAAATCCGTGCTCTTTAAAAGATTTACCTTGTGCTCTTTGTCGTACTCCTCAAAAAGCTCCATAAGGTGCATGGTCTCACCGTCATTGTCGGAGATTATCCAGGTAAAATATCCGCCCTCGGAAATGCGCCTCATGTGATCGAAAAACACCTTCAGGTCTCGGTTGAATGGCGGATTGGCCGCAAGCTTGAACCTTATGCCCCGGGTTGATTTCATGATGGAAAAGGTCTTTAATTTCTGGAAGGGGGCCATTTTCCTGAATGCCGACGGCAGCCTGAAGAGATTGTCCTTCACGTCGCCGCTCCCCAGATATTTTTCCACCTTTGCCACCTTGTCGAGTATCTCCGCCTTGACTGCGTCGACGTCGTCGGTGATTATGATTGTTTTTTGCGGGTTAAAATAGTCCAGGATGGATGATGTCTCGCTCTTGTCCTTGCTGCCCGGGTTGAACAGCATAAGCTCGGCCCTGTCCAGGTGTTTTGTGGTCGAATATGTATCGAGCGAAAAGAACCGCAGGGATTCTATTGTGTCTCCGGAAAGCTCCACCCGCACGGGATAATCGTAATCCGGGGAAAATATGTCGATGATGGCCCCCCTTATCGAATACTCGAACACGTTCTCGACCTTGAGCACCCGTTCATATTTGTTCGCGGAGAGCATTTCTGATATTTTTTCGGGAACAAGCCTGTCGCCGGTCTTAAGCAGGACGCGGAATTTTTTAATTTCCTCGGGTGCCGGTATCTTTTCCACTATGGCATTGATGTCGGTTATTATTACCTTTCTCTCTTTCTTGAATATGCCCTCGTAAACATTCGCCCTGGACCTGGATATTTCCCTGGAAGCCTGGATGTTCCTGTAAATAAGGGAGTCGTCCTCGGGATAGAACATTATCTCGGCGGAGGTCTTAAAATAGTCCTTGAGGCTGGATATTTCGGAGTAAAGGCCGAAAATATTCTCGGATGAGGTTATTATTATTACGTCTTTAGTTATCTCGGCTATTATTTTCGAGTATAGTATCCCCTTGAAGCAGTCGGCCACGCTTTCTGCGAAGATGTTCCTGTCCCCGTTTTTGACAAGGGACAACAGTCTCTGTACCTCGGGCGACGCCGAGAGGGTCTCTTTCATGGTCTGCATAGGCATGTCCTCAAAAATTTAAAATTTAAAACCAAAAATTACAATTTGACAGGTGTAAAATTGAAACAAAACTGCGGCTTTTTGCGGTTAATTACAAACTTTATAATTGTACTTTTTGGTTTTGACTGTTAACTTTTAAATTATTTTGAAATAGACCAATATCCACATGAGCGCAAGCCCCTGGAAACCGGAAATGGCGTCATCCGCCATTATGCCGTTGCCCCCGCGGAGTGCCTGGGCCTGGTAGGCCGGGAAAGGTTTTATGATGTCAAGTATCCTTGCCACAAAAAAACCAACTATGAGCCTTTTCCAGGTAAAGGGTATCATGAACATGGTGACAAGGAAGCCTACAACCTCGTCGATTACCACCTGCGAAGGGTCCTCGTCCATAAAAATGACCGCGGCGTAATTTGACGCCCACACACCCAGGAAATAAAGCGTTACGGTTATGGCCGCGTAGAGCCACGGGTTCATTTCCCTGAACAGGAAATAGTAGAACGGGACGAAAGCAGCCGTGGCGATGGTCCCCGAGCCCTTTGGAAAATAACCCGTATAAAAAAATGTCGTAAAGGCTATTATGAATTTTCTCATCATGTCCTATATCCCGTCGTCGAACATGCGCTTGTTCTTGAAAAAATAATCCAGCCCTGATATGAGCGACACGGAGGCGGCCGCGAACATCAACCAATACGGCGCGTAATAAACGAACTGCACCATTATGTCGCCGGCGTTTCCCAGCCTCATGAGTATCTCCTCCCAAGTCTGTCTCTCGTTGAAATACTCTATCGTGTCCTGCACCACCTTGAGGAAGAGCACGGTGGTTATCGCGGTCATTTCCACCACCGTTTTTGCCTTGCCCCAGTTCGACGCCATGATTATTTTTCCGCCCTGCGCCGCCATTATCCTTATGCCGTTTATAAGGAACTCACGGCTGATTATGATCACCACCATCCAGGCGGGCACCAGGTTCAACTGTACGAAACACAGCAGCGTGGATATGACGAGGATCTTGTCTGCAAGCGGGTCCATAACCTTGCCGAAGTCGCTTACGATGTTGTATTTTCTCGCGAGGAAACCGTCGAGCCAGTCCGAAATGGCCGCCACCGCGAACAAAAACAGCGCAATGTAATTAAAGACAATGTTTGACGCCAGTATCGAAGGGATGAACAGGACTATGATGAATATGCGGAACATTGTTATCCTGTTCGGCAGTTTCTTTAACGATTCTCCGACTATTTTCCTTTTTTCCATCTACACGACACCTTTAAGGTCGAATTTTGAATACCCGGTGATGACCGCGTCGTAAAACTCTCCGGGCCTCAGGTTTTTTTTGGATTTTATCAGTACATAGCCGTCTATATCGGGGGCGTTTTCCTGCGTCCTGGCAAGGTATGTCCCGTCCGCGCGGGCGCCTATTAAAAGCACTTTTTTCTTCCTGCCTTTTTCCCTGCGGTTATTATAATGGCAAACTTCGGCCGAGGCAAGGGCTAATATCTTCCGCCGCGCGAGCGCCGTCTTTTCCTTTATCCCGCCCGGAAGCGTATAAGCCCTGGTCCCCGGTTCGCCGGAATAGGCGAAAATACCCGCCTTGTCTATATGCCCGGCAGAGATGAAATTTTTCAGCGCATTAAAATCGGCCTTTGTCTCTCCCGGGTAACCGGTTATAAAGGAAGAACGCAGGCACACCCCTGGTATTTTCTTCCGGACATATCCTATTATTTCCATTATCCTGTCCAGGCCGTGGCCGCGCCTCATCGACAAAAGCATCCTGTCGGAAACATGCTGGAAAGGGATATCCAGGTAGCGGCATATCCTTTCGTCCTTGTGCATGACGCCGGCCACTTTTTTTATGACGGAAACATCGGGATAAAGGTAAAGCAGCCTTATCCAGAAATACCTGTCCGTGGCCGCTATTATTTTTTTCAGGAGCTCGGGCAGTTTTTTTTCACCGTAATTGTCCCTGCCGTAATATGTAAGGTCCTGGCTTATCAGGTTTATTTCCTTTACTCCGGAGGCCGTCAGGTTCTTTATTTCTCCGACTATGTCCTCCATATTTCTGGACCTGTACCTGCCTTTTATGGACGGGATCGTGCAGAAAGAGCACAAATGGTCGCATCCGTCCGAAATTTTCACGTAAGCCGACGAGCCGTTCAGCAGCACGGTATGCTCGCGTGAGGAGTAAACGCACGGTTTTGAGGAGGCGTATGTGCCGCCTTTTTCGATGGCGCGCCGGATGTTGGCGATGTCGTTCACGCCTATCCAGGCATGCACGTTTTTATATGTTTTTTTCAGGTTGTCCAGGTCCTTGGTGACGAAGCATCCCGCGACGATGACTTTCGGCCCATTGATCGAAAGCATTTCCGCGATGGCGCCCCCGGCCTCGTCCCTGGACGCCTTGAGGAACCCGCATGTGTTTATTAGGACATAATCCGCCCTTTTGGGGTCGACGGTCAGCTGGAAATCCTTAAGGTAGGAAAGCATTACCTCTGTATCCACGGTGTTTTTCGGGCAGCCGAGCGAAATTACGCCGAGCTTCACTGATAACCCAAATACGGGGTTCTTGATCCCATCAGCGTCCCCCTATCTGTAATTCGTGAACTGCGTATCAATGCCGAAATCATGGGCCTTTACGGCCTGTATCACGGCCTGCAGATCGTCTTTTTTCGGGGCTGTCACCCTTATAACGTCCTTCTGTATAGAGGCCTGTATCTTCTTTAAGTTCTGTTCCTTTATGTACTTCACTATCTCCTTGGCCTTTTCCTGCGGGATGCCTTCCTGTATTTTTATCTTCATTATCATCTTGTTCATTCCGGACAACACGGCCGGCTCGCTTGTGAGCGCCTTGAGCGGTACCCCCCTTTTTATCATCTTTCCCCTCAATACTTCCTCCGACGCCTTGACCTTGTAGTCGTCAGTGGTCGTTATGACTATCTCGCGCTCTTCCTGCTTTAATTCAATGGTGGTGTTGGTGTCCCTGAAATCATACCTGGTCGTGATCTCCCTCATGGCCTGGTCTATCGCGTTGACGACTTCCTGCATGTCAATCTTGGATACTATGTCGAACGAACTCTCCGATGCCATAATTAACCTCCGTAAAAATATATATTTTTTTTATTTAAGGTTTTGCGGTCGTGGAAGCCGCCGCTGGCGCCGCGGATGCCGCAGGCGCTGCAGGAGCGGCCGTGGGCGCCGGCACGGGTGTATTTGCCACAGGCCTCGGATTTTCCCTCTTGAATCCCTGGGACTTGTCTATGTACCAGTTCTTTCCCGTCTCGAACACAAGGCCGTTTATGACCTCTCCTGATTCCCCTATGGTTCCCAGAGAATCGCCGTTAACCGTAAATTCAACCCCGCCGGCGTTGCCGACAAGAAAAACTATCCTGTTGATGTCCTTGTAGTTTTTTTCTTCCCCTCTTTTCAGTAAAAAATCCTCCTCGGGGCTTCCCTCGTAACGCGCCTTCATCCATACGTCTTCCCTTGCGTGTATAGTCACCTTAAGGCTTGTGGGCGTGGTGACTGTGGCGACATAAATGTTTCCTGCGGCGGCCTGCGCGGGTTTGCTTTTACCGGCCAGGACAAATATAAGTATGGCAGCGATAATTACAACGACGATCCCGGCGCCGATGAACATCATGTTTTTCTGGCTCATAATGGTGAGGTCGAGCCCTTTTCCCGCCTCAAATTCCTTCTGGTCGGTGTCCTTGATGATGTCCCCGACCACGATGCGTTCCTTGATCTTTCCCTTGTCCTTTTTTTCCGCCTCGACTACTTCGGGTGAATAATCGAACATCTCGAGCATTTCCCTTGTGTCCAGTTTTAAAAACTTCGAATATGTCTTCAAAAAGAACCTCATATAGACCGGTTTTTCAAAATGAGCCATGTTCTCGTCCTCAAGAGCCTTTATATAGGACGGGTCCATCTTCAGTATCTTATGAAGTTCCTCGTATGAATACTCTTTTTCTTCCCTGGTCCTTTTTAAGATCTCGCCGTAACCTTTAATAGCCATAAATCTCCTTTTTTTTCCTGTCCGCGTTTTCAGCGGAATGTTATTTTTGGATTCCGTTCATAAGACTTGATGCGTCTATTTCTTCCGCGTCCTTGGGCGCCTTGAAAGTGAAATTCTTCCTTGAAAGGGAAGGCTCTTTAGCCGCCTCTTCTTCGGTATAATTCACCGTATCCTCCATGGTTATTTCCATGAGGGCCCCTTCGTATTTCAACGACATATAGACCGGATCAAGTGTTTTTTTGTCTATCTTTGCAATGATCTCGCTGAAGTTCATTTCGTCCTTGTCCTGAGGTATCATATCCAAAATGTAAACTGCGTCATCCTCGGTCAGGGTGTTCTTTGAGTGTTTCGCGTAATGCGCGATCGAATCCCCGATCTCCGTGTAAATCTTGGTGTTGACCCCGGCGTTTTCAAGGGGCTGCCTGATAACCTGATTCAATTCCGGGGTATAGACCCAGATCGTTTTTCCGTTGGAAACCATGAGCTGTTCGTTGGGTTCGGTGTAATGGACCCTGAACCTGTCTTTCTTCATGACTATGGCCTCGCCTTTGGCTATCTGCGGCGGCGAAGATACTGTGGCGCCCGTGGCCGCAATATTAGTGGTCTTGACGGTTATCTTTGTTTTTGTGGCGTATACTTTTTTGTTCGCGGCCTTTATCCTGTTTACAAGCCTGGTCACCCTGTCCTCAACCGCCGGCTCAATTGTTTTTTCCGCTTCGGAGGACTTGACCTTCATGTGTTTCGGCTTTTCGGCGGTCTTTTCCCCGGATTTCTGCGCGCCGACGGTCGCGGCAGGAGTTGCCGCTGTTTCCTGCGCGGTTGCTTTTATCACGGCCGTAGGGGCCGCGGTCTCCGTCGCGGTTGCCGCAGCTGCGGTCTGCGTCGGCGTGGGTATGATGCCCTCGATTGCTGCATTGTCGGTTTTTGCGGTATTTGTAACCTTGCCGTAAAGGCAGGAACATGAAAAAGCCACGGATATTACCGATGTGATTACAAATACAAGCTTTAAAGTGTGCTTCATTTTCCCTCCGGGCAAAACAGCCCGTCTTTCCTTATTATATATAATACGGTATTACATTTTAATGAGATTTTGGGGTAAATGCAAGGGAAAAATGAGGTTTTCAATAAAATCGGGTTTTTACAAACACAGCCGTCAAAATTCGCGCAATTAGTGGGGGGATTTGCTTTAAAAATCGCTTCAGTGTGTTTTCCTGCTTTTATTTGTCGATATCCCGAATAAGGCGTAAACCGGACTCCAGCCGATTAATCCGGATATGATGCATATGCCCGCTATGATCCCGAATATTACCGCCGCTGTGCCATGTATAAATTTTAAAAAATACGGCACTACTATTGCTACGGCAATGACTAATCTGACAATCCTGTCAAACGTTCCAATGTTAAAATTCATCTTTTCCCATGCAGTGTGCGTTTATTCACAGCCGCAAATTGCTATCGGCTTTCCGCACGTTGGGCAAACCTTGGCTTTCTTTTTTGTTTTTTTTGCTTTTTTTTTCTTTGCCATGACCGGCCTCCTTTGATATGGATTTATAAAAAATTTATCGTCCTTTGAAATTATAATATGCGATCGCAGAAGATACAACGGCCATAATATACTTTTTATTGATTTTAATCTCCTTGAGAATACCCTCCAATTTTATTTTTTGAACGATTGCGTTTTGCTTTACGGGTCAAATCCTTCTTTTAATCCATCCTGCTATTATTTCCAGCATTTCCTGCTCCAAAGCATGCGCCTGTTTTGGGCAGTTTATCTTATTATAATGATAGTTTTTATCACCGGGGAAGTTTTGTTCCCGCTGTCATCCTCGGCAGTAAGCACATAGTAATATGTACCGGCTGCCAATCCGCTGAAATAGTTCGGCGGGACGGCAATAACGCTGATTCCTGCCGCGGCGCTCTCCTGTCCGGCCGTAAACAATGCTTCCCTTATGAGCCTGAAACCTCGGGTGAAGAACCTGAACTTTATCCTTATGGCTGTTCCGGAAAGTTTAAACCTGATATTCATCCCCGTATTATCAATGTCGTTGTACGGGTTCGGATATGCAACAGGGTCAAGTATCTCAAGCTTCCCTTCAAGCGTTGTTGCTGTCGGAGTGGGCGTATTTACGGGAGTTGTTGTAGTGCTTGTGACGGTAAAAGCATTTGCGGCCGTCGGTGTGAATGTCACGGTTGATGCAAACTGGACGGTGTTTGAAGGCGTGGCTGTGAATGTAAAAGTATTTTCCGTTGTATTTGTCCATGTCCGGGTCGCGGTCTCGGAAGCTGTCGTGCCAGGTGTATATGTAAACGACTCGCCCGGGGAAGCCGTGGCGGTATCTGCCCGGGTCGCCGTATTTTGAACTGTGGTCGTTGTTGTAGGACTGCATGTCGGCATAGCCGTTTCCGTCCGTGTCATCGCATTTGCAACCGTTGCGGTGTTTGTGCCGGTGGCGGTTGCCGTTGAAGTCGCGGCAGGCGGCGTGGACGTGACGGTCGCCGAGTCCGTATGCGTCAGTGTGGCCGTGAATGTAAGGGTCGCCGTTGAAATAACAGTTGCCGTTTTAGTGGCGGAATATGTCGGTGAATTTGTCAAACTTGGTGTTTGCGATAATGTCAATGTGGGGTTCAATGTCGAAGTATGGGTCAAAGTCGGCGTAAATGTCGGGGAATTTCCCGGACAAAACGCGCTGAATTTTGCGTACATTGCATCAAGAAGCGGTTCGTTGCCCGCGCCCATATAGTCTTCGGACAGGTCCCACATAAATATCCCGCCGGCATTTCTTGCGTTTAACGCATAATCCGCCTTGAGACCCACGGACTGCGCGTCATCGTATGAATAAATGCCGGCGCCTGAAACGTTCGTCAAATAAGGGACCTGTGATGCGGCATCCCAGTTATAGGTCCAGCCGTTGCCGATAAGCGGCGCTATTGCGCTATAATTTGCCTGGGTTGTGGAGCAGTTGCCGCATTTGTAAAAAAGGACGTTGGACCCCGGAAAATATTGGCCGTAAAACGGTATCCCCATATTTACCTTTTCAGCCGGAACAGCCCTTGTCGTCAGAACATAGTCCATGCATGTCTGGTCGCAGAGATTGTCTTCGGAGTAGTTGCCCTGATAAAGGGGCGCATTATAACCCATGGTACCGTTCCAACTCCCGTGCATGTCATAGGTCATGTCGTTATAGAAATCCACGTAATTATTTAAGACCGGATAATCCAGCCACTGCGCCCCCCAGTTGTCCGGCGAAGTCGCAATTGAGATTAGCCATGCGCTGTTTTTTGAATTGAAAGCCGTTCTTATTGCCTGTATCAGCAGGTCAAAGTTGGCCATATCGGTCGCACCGGGATTTGTGGGGTCCATCGCTCCAGGCATTTCCCAGTCTATGTCAACGCCGTCGTATCCGTATGTTGCGCAAAACGCGGCTATATTGGCTGCAAAAGCCGTTCTTAATGGAGCGCTCTGGGATATGGCCCTGAATGTGGAATCAGGCGGCTGCCCGGGAGCGGACGCGCCTCCTATTGATATTAAAACTTTGACGCCTGCTGCATGGGCGTTCGTAATAAGCGCCGGTTCCAGTAATGCGGGCGGACCCGGGTCCAGATATAAGGTCCCATCGGCGTTTGGTTCCGCAAAAGCGTGGCAGATATGCGTCAATTTTGAATATTGTATTTTATCGGAACGATAATTCGAATTCCAGTAGGCATAGTATGCCAGAAGTCTTTTAGTGCAGGACGCGGCAAAGGAAAAGGAGCCGCCAAACACGAACAAGCAGGATGCAATAACCACGCACTTATGCCATGTGCGCATTAAATTCCCCATTGGCCCGATTTTTAACGGCATATCCTCCTATCTTTTCCTCAATATGACGAACATTTTTATTTTCGATCCGGCATGCTGCGTGTTGCCGTCTGTTGTAACCGCCTTAATGTAATAAATTCCATTGGAAAAGTTCTCAAAGAAGGAACTGTCCATGTCTATTTTGCCCTGCGTTGTTTCCGGCGCCGAAACATAAGTTTCATACTGCCTTATCAACCTGAAAGCTCTTGACCAGAGCTGTAATTTTATCGAGACCGTGCCCGGGGCGCAGTTATAAAACACATGCATCGGCAGGTTGTCACCGGGATCATACGGGTCCGGACAGACCAGTATATCCGCGCCGGGTGTGGCAGTCATTGATATTTGAGGCGTTAAAGTTGCCGTAAATGTTTGCGAGGGAGTATCTGCCGGGGTCGCCGTCAACGGCGAAGTCCAACTTTGCGTCGCTGTAAATGTTACGGTAAATGAAACAGTCTGTGATATTGTTGCCGTCGGTTCGGCGGTCATAAAAAAAGTGGCTGTAAACGATGGTGTGGCTGACCGTGTTGCCGTAGATGTTATAGCCGGCGTCAGTGTCGGCGGCAATGCCCCTGTTGCAGTAAATGTAGGACTCTCCGTGGGCGTGGCCGTCTGTACGGATGTATTTGTGGGAGTTGCTGTGAAGGTTGATGCTTTTGTGCCGGCAGGCGTAATTGTGGGCGTATCTGTCGTTGTGCCCGGGGATGTAACGATAAATGTCGGGGTGTTTGTAATCGTATTGGTCGCGGTGTTTGTCCCTGTATATGCGGGCGTAAAAGAAGGGGTATTTGTTGCCGTGACAGTCCGGGTGTAACTTAATGTTGCGGTCGGAGTACTTGTCTGCGTGGCAGTACAAGTGTAAGTTTGGGTAAGGGTGGATGCCGGGGTGCAAGTGAAAGTCGGCATGGCGCAGCCTGTTTCATATACATACTGCAGGTTGTTGGAACCTCCTGTGGCCGCGGTAAAGCCGTAATACACGCTTGAACCTCCACCGAATACCGCGTTTATCAGGTCGCGGTTATATACCATCACCACATTGCCGTCGAATATAAGCGTCAGGGTCTTTGCCGCAGCGTTCCATACAACCTGGTAAGTGTGCTCTGTCCCGTTTGCCACATTTGACGGAAAAACATACGGGCAGGCGCTTCCGGCGTAGCCGCACATGCTTGTCGTGTTCCCGTTTTCCAGCACCTGCAAAGTACCGTTGCTGCCGTAGGTCTCAAGGTCGAATGCGACGGACGGCGTTATTCCCGGCGCGCCTGCGTAGCCCTTGTCCCCTCCGGGGAATCCAAGCGCAGTTGTTCCACGGCTGTCCTTTTGCAGGACAAAGTCGATTCCGTCTGCTCCTCCTGCCGCGCCGAAATATGCCATGAAAGTCATGTTGAAGTCCTGGCCGAGGTTTATTGCCGCCGTGTTCCATGCGGATCCGGCCTGGCTGTTTACGGCGGTCGTAAGGGTGACACCCTTGCCGCTTATAAAAGCGCTGCCGTTCGTTATCCACGACGCACACACGGGCGCTACCGTGGTGGGCGTGAATGTCGGCGTCGGTGTCGACGGCATCGGGATTATCTGGATGGCCTCAACCACTGCGTTTGTGTCCGTGCTGGAAGTGCCGTTGAACTGCAGCGCAATTATGCCGCCGGATGGTGAAACATTGTTAAAAACCTCGTCTAAAGCAGCATTGCCTCCGGCCTGCCTGTAAATATCAAAGTTGGAAAGAACTTGTGTGCCGTTAAGGGAAACATTGAACACCCTGTCCCCGGTGCCAAAATCGCCGGAGTATGTTTCAGCAAGCTTCAAGGTAACCTGATAGGATCCTGCGGGGACGTTGAAGGAATAGCCGAACGAGTTGCCATACCTCTGGTCCTGGTAAAGCGTTTGGTCCGTGGCGCATGGAAGTGCGCCGGTAATCGTGTTTGCGTTGTCTGCGGCAGTGCCGCCGGTGTAATTACCGTCCGCAGCCCAGACATTGCCGTTGCAGTCTGTGTAAGCTGCGCCTCCGCAGTTTATACGCCACGTCGGCTGAACCACGGGCGTAAAGGTGGGCGTCGGGCTCGGAGGGTTCACCAGATTCATGCTGATATAATTAAAATTACAAACCCCCAATTTTCCGGCCCCAAGTGTGTCTTCAACCAAAAGCAACGTGTGGGTTCCTGCGCTGATATTTCCCGCGTTTGCGACAACATCCTGCCAGTTCTGCCATCCGCCGGTATCGGGGCATGTCATTTCCCCGGTGACGGAAGTTCCGTCAAGATCAAAATGAAAAGTGCCGCCCTGACCGCTGCTGGCTACGCGTGCATCTATGTTATAGGATCCGCTCTGGGTGACGTTCAATGTATACTGCATCCACTGGCCGGGGCTGGTCCAGTCCACGTCATAACCTCCGCCCGCATCGCTGCAATTTTCTATGCTTATAGCGTCACCGGTGCGGTATTGGCCGCTGGTGTTGCCGGTTTGCAGGGCGTTATACGCGAACCCCTCTCCTGGTTCGGTGGGATCGTTTGAGTCGTTATAGGTGTCATAATTCTCGGCCTGGACGGTACCCGGGATGGTTGCCGCCGTTCCGCCATAGGGCGAAGTGCCGTTATCGGTCAGCTTGTAAACCCTCACATAACTCACCAGCATCTGCTGTGGGAACGCGGTGCCGGCCGGGCTTCCCGAAGGGCCCCCGACGGCCAGGTTCAGGAGTATAAAAAAAGGATGCGAGAAAACCCACGTGCCCGGAACACTGGCCTGGGTTATTGTCTGGTAAATTGAACCGTCAACGTAGAATTGTATCTGACTGGGGTTCCACTGCACGCCGTAGGTATGAAAACCGCTGTTTACGGTTCCGCTCGGCAAAGTTGTATTGACGCCTACTCCGGCTCCGCCGTTATAGTCTCCTCCGCCCGGCATGGGGCCGTGGACATGCCCTCCGAAAACGGTGTTCGACCATGGCAAACCGTCTTCCATCATATCGATCTCGCCGCATGCCGGCCAGCTCACCGAACCGATATTTTGTCCCAGCATCCAGAAGGCCGGCCAGATACCGCTGCCTCCCGCCGGGAGCTGAATTGAGGCTTCGACCCTGCCGTAAGCCTGGTTAAAAACTCCCTGGGTCTTCATGCGGGCCGATGTGTAATTCCCGCTATTGTTCAGAGCCTGGATGACCAGATGCCCGTTTCCATCCTGGTATGCGTTGGCCGTGGTGTTGGTGTAGGTTTCCAGTTCTCCATTGCCCCAGCCGCCGCCGCCCGTGTCATAGGTCCAGTAGGTCGGGTCGGGCGAAGAATTGGCCGGGCCGTTGAATTCGGCGTCCCAGACCAGCGTCCATTGGGGGTCTGCCATCACATACTGAGCGGACGACAATAACAGCACCAAAAGAAAAAAAAGCGCGGGCAATCCTGTCGCCCGAATTTGGGTTTTAATCGCACCGCCACCGGCGTCGTTTCCGATAATTTGATTTTTACGCATTTAAGGCACCCTTGGTCTTCATATTAGTGAAGGATCGACAATATTGCGACCCATCTGTTTCCCTGCGCCCCGACCAGGACATAATATAATCCGCTGGCAGGCACGGTGCCCCCGTTTATGGGCGAGATAAGCACGGGCGTTCCGGGCGCAACATTTTTAAATATTCTGGCGCTGATTTTTCTGTATGAAACCGTGAATATTTCCACCGTGACATCCGCCGGCGCGGTAAGAGGCGCCAGCATATGCACGGGCGCCGTACCGTTTGAGGGATTGGGGTATATAACCGGAGCCTTGATGGATGCCGTGGGAACCCCGGTTGCGGTATAAGTTGCCGTCGCAGAAGGCATGGTTGTTGTCGCGCTTATGACAGGAACCGGTGAAGAAGTATATGTGGGCGTGGCTGTGGGCAAAAACTGCGTCTCCGTAGGGGTGGCAGTAATGGTAAACGTTAGCACGGGAGTCCTGGAAAAAGTCCCGGTAACAGTCTGCGTTGCGGATGGCGTCCGGGAAGCGGTATATGTGCCTGTCCAGGAAGCAGTCTGCGTGGTTGAAGGAGTTATGGTAGCCGTGTTCAGTGATGTAATGATCGACGTCGGGGTCCGGGTAATCGTATTTGCCGGGGTGTTTGTATAAGTGTTAGTGAAAGATTGTGTTGCCGTGCTGATGCCGGTAAACGTCATGGTCATCGTCGGCGTTCCTGTCGGGATATTTGTACTTGTTACCGACGGCGTAAACGTGGCCGTTATGGTCGGTGTCGCGCTCAGGGTGGATGTCATGCTTGATAAAAGAGTGGCGGTTTGGGTAAGGGTGGATGCCGGGGTGCAAGTGAAAGTAGGCATGGCGCAGCCTGTTTCATATACATACTGCAGGTTGTTGGAACCTCCTGTGGCCGCGGTAAAGCCGTAATACACGCTTGAACCTCCACCGAATACCGCGTTTATCAGGTCGCGGTTATATACCATCACCACATTGCCGTCGAATATAAGCGTCAGGGTCTTTGCCGCAGCGTTCCATACAACCTGGTAAGTGTGCTCTGTCCCGTTTGCCACATTTGACGGAAAAACATACGGGCAGGCGCTTCCGGCGTAGCCGCACATGCTTGTCGTGTTCCCGTTTTCCAGCACCTGCAAAGTACCGTTGCTGCCGTAGGTCTCAAGGTCGAATGCGACGGACGGCGTTATTCCCGGCGCGCCTGCGTAGCCCTTGTCCCCTCCGGGGAATCCAAGCGCAGTTGTTCCACGGCTGTCCTTTTGCAGGACAAAGTCGATTCCGTCTGCTCCTCCTGCCGCGCCGAAATATGCCATGAAAGTCATGTTGAAGTCCTGGCCGAGGTTTATTGCCGCCGTGTTCCATGCGGATCCGGCCTGGCTGTTTACGGCGGTCGTAAGGGTGACACCCTTGCCGCTTATAAAAGCGCTGCCGTTCGTTATCCACGACGCACACACGGGCGCTACCGTGGTGGGCGTGAATGTCGGCGTCGGTGTCGACGGCATCGGGATTATCTGGATGGCGTTCACCATGGCGTTATCCGCGCCTGCAGGCCCGAACTGGATTGCTATCTGGCCGCCGGCGTTTGGGGAAATATTTGTAAAAACCTTGTCGTCAGCCATGTTTTCGCCGTTTGAATCCTTGAATATGTCAAAGTTGGTCAGGACCTGGTTTCCGTTTATGGATACGTTAAACACCCTGTCTCCCGCCGCCGTCCAGTATGTCTCCGCAAATTTCATTGTCACCTGATAGGAACCCGCGGGAACGTTGAAAGCATATGTGAAAGGATTTCCGTATCTTTGTGTCTGGTATAAAGCCTGGTCCGCCGCGCCGGGTAAAGCTCCGGTAATCGTATTTGTACTTGGCGCTGCCTGCGTGCCGCCGCTGTAGCCTTCGTCCGCGGCCCAGGTATTTCCCAGTGTGTCGGTGTACTGCGGTCCGCCGCAATTTACGCGCCACACCGGCTGCGGCGCTGGAGTAGGCGTTGCTGTTGGAGCGGTATACGTGCCTCCGCCGATGGCGAGAACTATTCCCCTGGGGTTTGTGCTTACCATGGTGGAACTCTGGGTATTTACATCGTCGTAACAGAATCCGTAAGCCGCGCCGTTGATGCTGTGAATGTGCCAGAATTGCGCGTAGTAGTCATAAGGCGCGCTTTGATAATAAGCCGAAGTAGTGTTTATGTTTGCCGTGTTGTCCATGACGTGCCTGTGAAAACTGGCGCAGATTATCGCCTCAAGCGCAAGCTCCACGGATGTTATTTGCCCGTTGCCGGGATTGGTGGTTTCCGCCATAGTGCCGGCGCCCTGCCAGACATCCTGGTCCGACGGGTAGTTTACCAAGTATGTATTCGAGTCGCCTGGCGTGGTAAAAGAAAGCTGGTTGGAGGAATTGACCGTACCGGAATAGGTTTTTCCGCCCATCTGTATCACGCAGGGTGACGACTTGTATTCGTTCCAGACGCTTGCTATATATGAAGAGAGGTAATTTGCGTTTGCCCCGCCGCTGCCGAAGCTGCCGTGTATGGGCGCAATTATTCTGATGGGAGTTTCGAGGCTCTGGAATTGTGATGGGACATTGGCCGCGAACTCGCTCATTATGGCGGCCGCCGTCTCGGTTATGCCGACCTCTCCGTTTACCGTATACCCGCCTCCGGCTGCGTTGTCATAAAGGGTCATTACCAGGGGTATGCCGAACATGTCAACCTGGGATGTGTTGCAAAATATTGTGTTGTTCTGAAGGTTTAACTCTATCCAGTCGAACGGGATATTAATATTGGGGTCTGACGGGTTGTTTATGTCCGGAGCCGCGACTCCCACCGGTGTTCCGGGATTTATGTTCATGCTCAATGGCGAGCCGAGCGAAACATACAAACGCACGGAAATCATGGTTGGAGGGAACTGGAACCCGCTGAAAGAACTTAAGGGATAGGAAAAGCTGGAAAGATTTTGCCCGGCGACAAGCGGCACCATATTGCCGTTCTGGTCAAGATAGCACATCTGGTTGCTGGAATTTTGCCCGTAACACAGAACATATATCCGGCTGTCGGCATAGGTCCCGGAATTATTAATGAACTGGCATGTCATTGTCTTGCCGCTTGCAAGGGGTATCAACACGTCGTTGGCCGGATATGAAAAAGATGCCAGGGTTGTTATAAAAATTAAGGCTATCAGCATTTTTTTCATTCACATCACCATGGTTTATTGTTAAATATTGGAACAAAAATCATAAAATCCCGTGAAATTTCAAGTTCGGCTTCGAGCCTCGATCTTTAGGGTTTGCCAATAACCCCTGAAGTCAAAAGCCCGTCATTGCCGCCGGAGACCTGCATTTTCAGGGAACTCTCTTTTATCAGCTTCATTATGAGCTCATAAGCATTGGACGAGTTTGCGGCTTTCAGGTCGATCTCCTCAAGCACTTCTTTTGTCCTGTCCATAGCACCCTCCGTTTTAACGTTAAGGTTACCGGTAACCTAAATATACTATATTTTCACAAAAAGTCAAGTTCGTTTCGTGAATTTTTTTATCCGGCGGATGCCCTTATTATTAGCTCGGGTTTGATCACAACATTTACCGTATCTAAAAACTTGTTTTCGGCATAATCAACAGCCATGGTAAAGGCTCTTTTCCCCATCTCATATACCGGCTGTTTTACCGTGGCAAGGCCCGGCTTTACCAGCGCCGCCGCCGGTATGTC
>CAYUDX010000019.1:0-60566 GCA_964443355.1 uncultured Spirochaetia bacterium | reverse complement strand
CCCTGCGCCCAAGGCAGGTGCGCTACCAACTGCGCTACACCCCGTATCCAAAACCAGATAATAAAACACATCAAAATATAACAAAATATAAGGGGGACGTCAATACATGAAATAAAAGGAAAATTTTGCTTGTTTTTTAAGGAAAAAGATATAAAATACTAAAGTTATTTATTTAAGGTGGGCGGTTAGCTCAGTGGAGTCCGCTGGTCGGACAAGGCGGGATGAATTTGAGCTATTTATAAATCGCGAGCTTAAGCTCGCGATAGCGCCTCAGAGCAGCCCCGGCAGTCAGCTGCTCTTAATATGATGCATAAAGGAATTATGGCAATAAAGGTGGGCGGTTAGCTCAGTGGTAGAGCAGCTGACTCTTAATCAGTTGGCCGAGGGTTCGACTCCCTCACTGCCCACCAAATAGATCAAATTTTCATCTCCATTTTTTAGCCTTCCAAACAGGGGGTTTAAAATGCCAAAGAAGGAACAATCCGCAACAATGCCCCGCAAGAAACAGTCGCACAGGCTGACCCTTATACTCATCGGTATTGCCGCCACTATAATTTCCATGATAACCACGAATTTCGGATTTTTTAACACGCTGGAGATGAAAAGCATCGACTGGCGCTTTGCCACCAGGGGCGTCAAGAAAACCTCGGTCCCGCTGGCTATCGTGGCCATTGACGACGAGTCGCTTAAGATCATGCCGGAAAAATGGACGTGGCCGAGGTCTTATTACGCGAAGATCGTGAATGTGTTGAAAGCGGACGGCGCCAAAGTGATCGGGTTCGACATGGATTTCACGGACCATTCCACCAGGAATCCCGGTGAAGACGCGGCGTTCGCAAAAGCGGTAAAAAAAGCCGGCAACGTAATCATACCGGCGGTATATATGGTGGACAAAGAGGTCAGGTATGTTAAGAACCATTTTGTCATGCCGATACAGGAGTTAAAGGACCAGGAACGTGGCATCGGGTTTGTCGGACACGTTTATGACCAGGACTCGAACGTAAGGAAAAGTTACATAATAATGGACGATGAATCCACGCAGAAAAGATACCTGAGCCTTTCAATGGCGATGCTGGGAGAATATTTCGGGTTCTCAAAAGAGGCCCTTGAAGCCGGTCCCGGAAAAGTGAAATGGGTCAACCTGGACATACCCCTGGACAGGGAAAACACGTTCCTGATAAATTTCGCCGGCCCTCCGAAGACTTTTCCGACACTGCCTTTTTACAAGGTTTACAGCGGAGACTTTAAACCCGGAACGTTCAGGGACAGGATAGTCATCATAGGCTCGACGTCGGACATCCTTCACGACGTATTTGCCACGCCTTTTTCCGAGGAAGGCAATTTAATGCCCGGCGTAGAAATCTATGCCAACGTAATGGACACCATATATTCCCGCGATTACCTGACCGAGCCGGGTATATTCATGAATTTCGCCTTCCTCATACTCATCGGGATAATAACATCGTTTTTGATATTCAATTTCAAGGCATGGCAGGGTTTTATAATAGTTTTCCTGGAGATAATATCTTATGTTATGCTGGCGAACTTCGTTTTCCTGAGGTATAACGTAATAATCAGCCTGGCCGACCCCGTATTCATCATGATATTCTGCTATCTCTCCATAAGCACCTACAAGGTCGCCGTCGAGGAAAAGGAAAAACACAAGATCAAGGATATTTTCTCGCGGTACGTTTCCCAGAACCTGGTCGAGGAACTGCTGAACCAGGAGATCAAGATGGGCGGCGAAAAAAAGGAAATAACCGTCCTTTTTTCCGACATACGCGGTTTCACTTCCATGTCGGAGAAGATGGAGCCCGAAGAGGTGGTCGGAATCCTGAATGAATACCTTTCGGAGATGACGGACGCCATATTCAAGAACAACGGCACTCTCGACAAATTCATCGGCGACGCGGTCATGGCGCTCTTCGGCACGCCGAAATTTTACCCCGATCATCCGCTGAGGGCGATAAAGACGGCTTTTATGATGAAGGACAAGCTGGGAAAATTGAACGCGAAATGGACGGCGCAGGGAAGGCACACCCTAAAAATAGGCATCGGCATAAATACGGGCGAGGCGGTCGCGGGGAACATGGGTTCGCTTCAAAGGATGGAATATACGGTCATCGGCGACACCGTGAACCTTGCATCAAGGCTGGAATCCCTGAATAAGGAGCTCGGGACCGAGATCATCATAAGTTCCTCGACTTATGACAGGGTAAGGGAACACGTCAAGGTTAGGCAATTTACCGGCATACACGTAAAAGGCAAGGAAGAGACGCTGGTGGTTTATGAAGTGCTGGAGATAATATAATATGAGGAAGTTTATATTGATCGTTGCCGCTGTTTTTGCGGTTCCGGGATTGACCCTGGCGGCGAATGACTGCGCGATCAGGCTCTATTCCACAGCCGGGGCCCAAAAGGACGCCCTGCCGGGCGGCGGCAGCCTTACGGCTCTGCCGGGATCGGTTTACGGCGAGGATTGCGCCGGCGGGACAACAACCGTGAAGTTTTCAAGAGGTTCAATATTTATAAAGGCGGGCACGGACAGGGTAGCCGTAAAATGTTCCGGGAAGACTATTGAGGCTGGTCAGGCCGTTTTTTTTACCGACGGCGGGGTTGTGGATGTTTACGGCGGAACTGTCGCGGTCATTTACGGAAAAAACAGGAGGAACATATCCGCCGGAGGAAGTTTTGATCTGAAGTCAAAAAAGGCCGTGCCGCAAAATGTCCCCGGAAAATTCCCCGCGGATTGCCTCGAAAAAGAAAGATATTCCTCATTTATCCAATGCGCCCTGGACCCCGGGTATTACGGATTGGCGAGGAATGTTTTTTCCGGCACGAGCCTTTTGTCGGCCGAAACAGGAAGGGTTTATTTTTCATTCGATACGAATTCGGCGGTACGCGATATTGACGTGACCATGACGGTTGAAAATTCCGGGGCCGCCGGACTGGACCTAAAAGGCTCGGCCAGGAATGACGAAACCGGCGAACTGATAGGATCGATATCGGCATACCGGAAAACAAGCCCGCCGGCCTCCGCACAGGATATCCAATCGTTGCTGGCGGATGCGGCCATGCAATTATCACGCGATATATACGATTATGACGCCAGGCTGTCCGGATCAGGAGCGGATATATACGTGGAGGCCGGAGGATTTGATAAGGATGAATATGGAGAGTTAAAGGGGCTTCTGGGAGGGCTGCCCGGGGTAATGTCCATAAGATCAGATGAATATTACGGTCAAAAGGCTGTTTATGCCATAAAATACAGGGGTTTTGGCGCGGACATGGCCATGGCAATAAGCACGCTAAAACTCAAAAAATCTCATATTAATATCTGGAATTATTCAAAATTTGTAGTAAAATTAAGTAATAAATAGGCTCAATATAAAAAGCTTAAAAACAGGGCTTAATTGCCTTCAGGGATATTATCTCTATTTTGGCCTGTAATAAAAGGCTTTGTTTATATTATTATCTGCGTTTAAAAGATGATAAAAATAGTATTTTTTTAACATAAAAAAGCGAGCATGGTGAAATTGGCAGACACACAGCCGTGCGCGAGGTATTGTCGAGCGCTACGATGAGTGTCTGAAGAGCAGGAATAGCGAAGAAATAATCAAAGCGAGCATGGTGAAATTGGCAGACGCACAGCCGTGCGCGAGGTAGTGTCGAGCGCTACGGATGAGAGTCTGAAGCAAGGCAAACATACAAAAGCGAGCATGGTGAAATTGGCAGACACGCCAGACTTAGGATCTGGTGCCGAAAGGCGTGTGGGTTCAAGTCCCTCTGCTCGCACCAAACTTTACAGGGCTTTTTGCCTATTCATTCCAAGGAGGAACACGAGTTATGAAGTGGGAAGTTAAAGACGAGAAAAATTGCAGGAAGGTAATATCGGTCGAGGTTGAAAAGGAAAGGGTTGACTCCGTATACGACAAAATATTCGGGTCATTCAGGGAAAACGCGCGCATAGAAGGATTCAGAAAAGGCAAGGCGCCGGAATCCATGATAAAGACCAAATTTTCAAAGGATATCGAGGAAGAAGTCATGAAAGAGATCGTTCCTGAAACTTACAACGAGGTCATGAAAGAGCTTGACCTTAAGATGGTAACATACCCGATGCTCCAGGAAGTAAAACGCGAAGGCGAAGGGGTGAAATATAAGATAGTAATCGAAGTAAACCCGGTCTTTGACCTCAAGGATTATAAAAAGATCAGGATCGAAGACAAGAAGCTTAAGGAAGTCACGGATGCCGACGTCGACAGGGAGCTGGACCGCGTGAGGCAGTACCGCGGCAAGCTGAAAGATTCCGAAGCCGACACGGTCAAGGACGGCCATTATGTCACCATCTCCATGGCGGGGTTTGTGGACGGCAAGGCCGAGCCTTCCATGACCAGCGATTCCCAGTTCTTAAGGGTGGGCGCCGGCGCGATGATAAAGGACCTGGAAGACGGCCTCATAGGAATGAAGCCCGGGCAGGAAAAAGACATCAACGTGAAATTCCCCGATGATTACCGCGAGAAAAAATTTGCGGGCGCGCGGGCCCTGTTCAAGGTAAACCTGAAGGGCATCAAGGAACTGGAACTCCCCGAATTGACGGACCAGTTCGCCAAAGAGATAAGCGGCAAGGAAACAGCCGCGGAGCTAAAGAACCTAATAAAAGAGAACCTGGTAAAACAGGCCCTTGACGATGTCAAGAATTTCAAGGTAGACCAGGTCATAGGCAAACTCCTTGAAATGCACAACTTCGAGCTTCCGCAGGGACTGCTCGATGAAGAGATAAGCAACCTGGTCAACCGTTACCAGAAAAATTTGAACCAGCAGGGGCTTAATTTAAAAGCCGTGGGCATGACCATAGAGGAGCTCAGGGCAAAATCTGTAAAACAGGCCGAAGCGAACCTCCGAATGATCTATATTTTAAGGAAGATAGCGGAAACCGAGAAAATAGAGGTTACGGACGCGGATGTCGAGGTTGAGATAAGGAAGATAGCGGCTGATACGAATGACAACGCCGAAAACATGATCAAACAGGCGAAAGCGCGCGGAAGCTGGGATGCGCTGAAGGCAAAGCTGCTTGAGGATAAAGTGGTCGAATCACTTGTGAGCTCGGCCACAAAGTAAATCAAAAACGAGGCGGGGAGAAAAACATGAAAAGCAAAGAAGAGACAAGGATGAACCTCGTACCGATGGTCGTGGAGCAAAGCGACAGGGGCGAGAGGGCCTATGATATTTTTTCCAGGCTTTTAAAGGAAAGGATAATCTTTATCGGCACACCCATAGACGACGACGTGGCAAACCTCATCATTGCCCAGATGCTTTTTCTTGACGGCGAGGACTCGGGCAAGGACATTTCGATATACGTGAACAGCCCCGGCGGAGTTGTAAGCGCGGGACTGGCGATATATGACACGATGCAATACATCAAATCGCCGTGTTCCACCATATGCGTGGGGCAGGCGGCAAGCATGGCCGCGGTTCTGCTTGCGGCCGGGGCAAAAGGCAAACGTTTTTCCCTGCCGAATTCGCGGGTGCTCATACACCAGCCCATGGGCGGGGCGCAGGGACAGGCTTCCGACATAGAGATACACGCCAAGGAAATAATAAAATTGCGCGACAGGCTCAACAGGATACTTGTAAAGCACACGGGACAGACCGTGAAGAAGATAGAGAAGGACACCGACCGCGACTATTACATGAGCGCGGAAGAGGCCAAGGAATACGGCATAGTGGATGAGATAATCGAGACCAGGAAAGTCGCGCCGAAGCAGTAAGGAAAAGTTTAAAGGAAGGTGGACACGATGAACAAATGTTCGTTTTGCGGGAAAAAGGAAAAAGAAGCCGGAAGGCTTATAACCGCCGAAGGCGCGGCCGTATGCGAGAGCTGCATAAAACTTTTTTCCAGGATGGAAGAGGAAAAGCCTTCCCTGGAAAAGGAACAAAAACCGCTGCCGACGCCCAAGGAGATAAAGGCGATACTTGACGATTACGTCGTGTCGCAGGAGCGGGCAAAAAAAGTCCTCGCGGTCGCGGTCTACAACCATTATAAAAGGATAACCGCGAACAACGACGACGGCATCGAGGTCCAGAAGTCAAATATCATGCTCATCGGGCCAACCGGCTGCGGCAAGACGCTTCTTGCGGAGACGCTGGCGCGCATCCTTCAGGTCCCGTTCGCAATATCGGACGCGACGACCCTGACCGAAGCCGGGTATGTCGGCGAGGATGTCGAGAACATACTTTTGAGGCTCATTGAGAACGCCAATTTTGACATTGAGGCTGCACAGCGCGGCATAGTATACATAGACGAGATCGACAAGATATCAAAAAAATCGGAAAATGTCTCGATTACCAGGGATGTTTCCGGCGAAGGTGTCCAGCAGGCCCTGCTCAAGCTCATAGAGGGAACAGTCGCCAACGTCCCGCCAAAAGGCGGCAGGAAACATCCGTACCAGGAATACATAAAAATAAACACCAAGAACATCCTTTTCATAACCGGCGGCGCCTTTGTGGGTCTCGACAAGATAGTCAAAAAAAGGATGGAGAAAAAAAGTTTCGGATACAGCAGCGGGGTTGAAACGGAGAAATTGTCCAAATACGAGATACTATCCGAGACCCTTCCGGTGGACCTCATAAAATTCGGGATGATCCCGGAATTTGTGGGCAGGGTCCCCGTGATCGCGTCGCTCCAGGACCTTGACGTAAAGGACCTGGTGCACATACTTGAGGCGCCAAAGAACGCGATAATAAAACAGTATGAAAAGATGCTCAAGATGGAAGGGGTCGAACTTAAGTTCCTGGACGAGGCAAAACAGGAAGTGGCAGACCAGGCCGTAAAAAAAGAGATAGGCGCAAGGGGATTAAGGGCCATAATAGAGGGAGTCATGACGGACATAATGTACGAAGTACCGTCGTCAAAAGGGACAAAACAGGTGGTGATCGACCGCGACATAGTCCTTGGAAAAAAGGACAGGTTGTCGGCGATTGTGAGAGAAAAATCGGCGTGAGGTGATATATGGCGGATGAACCGGTAGTAATAGAAAGCCAGGACAATAAATCCTATAAAAAGTCCAACAAGGTGCCTTTGCTGGCGTTAAGGGACCTTGTAATATTTCCCAACATGGTGATACCGCTCTTTGTGGGAAGGGAAAAATCAATAAAGGCGCTTGAGGCCGCAATGGAGCGCGACCGTATAATTTTTCTTGTCGCCCAGAAGGACGCTAAAACAGACAACCCTTCAAAGGAAGAAATATACAACACAGGCACGCTTTCCGAGATACTCCAGATACTCAAGCTGCCGGACGGGGCCATCAGGGTGCTTGTCGAGGGGCTCACAAGGATAAAGATAGGCCAGTACACCCAGGAAGAGCCTTTCTTTGAGGTAACCGTATCCGAGATAAACGAAGTCGACGCCAAGGACAAGGAAACGGAAGCGCTTATGCGGCTGGTGATGGAAGAGTTCCAGAAGCACGTAAAGATGAACAAGAAAATACCGCCCGAGACCACGATGTCGGTCTCCGAGATAGACTCACCGGGCAGGCTCGCCGACGTCATCGCGGCGCACATATTCCTGAAGCACGAGGAAAAGCAGGAACTGCTCGAGACCGAGGACCCTAAGAAAAGGCTCTCCAAAATGTCGGAGATACTGCAGAGGGAAAACGAGATACTTGAGATAGAACGCAAGATACAGGTCAAGGTAAAGAGCCAGCTTGAAAAATCGCAGAAAGAATATTACCTTTCCGAACAGCTCAAGGCGATACAGAAAGAGCTCGGCAAGGGGGACGCTTCGTATAATGAGACCGAGGAGCTCAAGGAAAAGATAAAAAAGGCAAAGATGCCCAAAGAGGGCGAGGAAAAGGCCTTAAAGGAGCTCTCACGGCTGGAAAAAATGATGCCGATGTCGGCCGAGGCAACTGTTATAAGGACATACCTGGACTGGCTCATAGCCCTTCCGTGGAACCACAAGACAAAGGACAAGATAGACATCAAAAAAGTGCAGGAAGTCCTCGATGAGGACCATTACGGCCTTGAAAAACCCAAGGAAAGGATCGTGGAATATCTGGCCGTGAAGAAAAATATGAAGAACAAACCGGACAAGGCGCAGGATCCTATCATCTGCCTCGTGGGCCCTCCGGGAGTAGGAAAAACCTCACTGGCAAAATCCATAGCCCGCGCCATGGACAGGAGTTTTGTGCGTCTCTCCCTGGGCGGCATACGCGACGAAGCGGAAATACGCGGCCACAGGAGGACATACATAGGCGCCCTTCCCGGAAGGATAATACAGTCCATAAGGAAAGCCAAGTCAAAAAATCCCGTATTCCTGATGGATGAAGTGGACAAGATGTCCTCTGATTTCAGGGGAGACCCGGCCGCGGCCCTGCTGGAAGTGCTGGACCCGGAGCAGAACAACACTTTCATGGACCATTACCTTGACACGGAATTCGACCTCTCCGACGTGATGTTCATCACCACCGCGAACACTCTCTACGGCATACCGCTGCCGCTGCAGGACAGGATGGAGATCATAGAGATAAACAGCTATACGGAGCATGAAAAACTCAACATAGCCAAAAGGTTCATAATCCCGAGACAGCTGAAAATGCACGGCCTGACGCCGGCCGACGTTGAAATAAAGGACACGGCCATATCATCGATAATCAATGATTACACAAAGGAAGCCGGCGTGCGTTCCATGGAAAGGGAAGTAAAGGCGCTGTGCAGAAAAGTTGCGAAGGCAATGGTAATTGAGGAAAAGAAGTTCAAGAAAATAACGGTCGACAGGGACAATATACAGAAATTCATAGGCGTGGCGAAGTATCAGGACGTTCCCACAAAGGACGTCAACGGCGTTGGGACGGCGACCGGCATGGCATGGACCGAGGTCGGCGGCGACGTGCTTGTAATAGAGGTCACGACAATGAGGGGCAAAGGACAACTGCTGCTCACGGGAAAGCTCGGCGACGTCATGAAGGAATCGGCGCAGGCCGCACTGAGCTACGCAAGGGCAAAGGCAAAAAAACTCGGCATCAAGGAAGAGACGTTCGCGAAGACGGACATTCACATTCACGTCCCCGAAGGCGCGATCCCCAAGGACGGTCCATCGGCGGGCATTACGATCGCCACTGCGATCATTTCGGCTTTTACGGGGAAACCCGTGAAGAAGCTCGTGTCGATGACCGGGGAAATAACCCTGCGAGGCCGGGTCCTTCCAATAGGCGGGCTCAAGGAAAAAACCCTTGCGGCGCAGAGGAACGGCATAAAGGAAGTAATACTGCCGTTCTACAACAGGAAAGATTACGAGGAGCTCCCGGACTATATAAAGGAAAAAATGAAATTTCATTTTGTGAAGACAATGGACGAGGTTATCAAGCTCGCGCTCGGGATAAACATGACCGGCGGGAAATGACAAGAAATGAAATATGTCTTTAAAAAGAGATGGATGAGGGCGTCAATGGCCCTCATTGATGCGGCGGGCGCGTTATTATACGCGCCCTTTAAATTTTTCAGGAAAGAGCCCGGGCGGATATCCAGGATAGCCGTTCTGCGCCTCGACCTTCCGGGCGACATGGTGCAGGCCCTCGCGTTCTTTGCGGCATTGAGGAAGAAATACCCTGAAGCCGGGATAACCGCGGTATGCTCGAGGGCGTCGAGGTTCCTGCTCGAGGGCAACAGCGACGTGGATTCGGTTATAGCGGCGGAAACCGGGAATTTTTACGCGGGACGGTCGATCGATCCCGGGATATTTTCGGTTCTTGCCCGGAGCATCAGGAAACTTGACCCCGACATCGCATTCGACCTTAAAAGCGACATACGCAGCCTGTTGCTGCTGAAGGCGGCGGGCGCCCGCTGGATAATCGGCCACAAAAGCGGGGGCGGCGGCTTCTGGTGCGACGAATCGGCCGGTGATATGATAAAGGACGAACACGAAATAGACAGGAATTTGCGCCTTATGGGAGAAGCGCCCGTTGAAAAAGCCGATATAAAGTTTTTTACTTCGGACGAGGACGAGCGGGAAGCGTCGCGCATAACGTCCGGGGCGGATGGAAAGAAAATCATAATACATCCCTTTGCCGGGCATACGTCAAGGTTGTGGGGGTTCGACAGGTATAATGAACTGATAAAAATGATACTGGATTCTTCGCCCGGCGCGAGCGTCTTTATAACCGGCGGCCCCGGCGACAGGGAGCATGCGGGGAAGTTTTCTTTCGGCAACAGGGTCATGAACGTCATCGGGCTTGAGTTCCGGCCCACGATAGCGCTGATAAGAAAATGCGATGTTTTTATCGGGAACGATTCTTCCCTTCAGTACTTCGCGGCCTATTCGGGGGTCAGGACATGCGTGATTTACGGTTATGTGGCAAAATACTCGCACTGGCTTCCCAAAACGGGATCGCCTGAAAAGATGAAAGTTTTCTCGATGCCGGTCCAGTGCGGCCCGTGCGAATTAAAGATATGCAATCAGAAGAGCCATTTTTGCATGGACCTTATAAGAGTTGACGAAGTCTTCCAGGCCGTGAAGCAATGGGTGATTTGACGGGCAAACATTTGATAAAGGGGTTGATATGGTTCCGGAGATAAAAAAAGTCCTTGTAATAAAATTGTGCTGCCTCGGGGATATAATACAGACAACCCCGGCTCTGCGCGCCATAAGGCAGGGCGGGGCGCAGGTGCACATGCTGTGCTCAAGATGGGTGGGGGAATTGCTGCCGCTGGTGCCTTTCATTAATAAGGCACATGTCATGGATACTGGCAATATATTTTCCGTGGCTTTTACATTAATGAAATTAAGGGGCGAAAAATTCGACGCGGTTTTAAACCTGCACAGGGATAAAAAATCCCACATATTTGCTTCCCTTGCCGGCGCGTCCATAAGGGCCGGCTTTTCATGGCGTGGATCGGAAAAACACCTGGATAAGGCGGTGCCTTTCGACCCGGCTATGCATGAATCAAGCAGATACCTTTCGGCTGCGGCCGCCCTGGGTTTTCCCTCAGCCGGGGAATATACGCAGATAGAGGCGCCCTTGCTTGCCCTGCCGGGTGAAACAGCGGGTAAATTAAAAGTGGGGATATTTGCGGCAGGCGGCAACAATCCCGGGACCACCATGCCGACCAAAAGGTGGCCCGCTGAAAAATTCAACGAACTTATACGGATACTTGAATCAAAAGGCGCGGCAATCTACGCCTTCGGGGCAAAATTCGACAAAAGCATCGTTGAAAATGCGGTGAAAGGCACCAATGCGACGGTTGTCATATCGGGGATCGGTGAATTCGCGTCGTATGTAAAGGGCCTGGACGCGTTCGTGGCATCGGATACGGGGCCCCTGCACATTGCGGCGGCGCTTGGCGTTAAAACCATAGGGATTTACGGGCCGTCATCACCTTATATTTTTGGCGCAAAGGGAAGAAGGTCCATAAATATATGGGAACAGGCGTCATGCCCGCGCTCGCCGTGTTACGAGCCCATGAGCGTGCACAAAAGGGAGTTTCTGGAGTGCCGCGATAACATATGCATGAAATCCATAGATGCCCGGGCGGTGGCGAAACTCATTTTAAAAGACGGCGGAGAAAGGCCATGAAAGTAGCAGTGACACACGACTGGCTCACCGGCATAAGAGGCGGGGAAAAAGTGCTTTTTTCCATCCTTGAGCTATTCCCCGGAGCCGATATATTTACGATAATATGCGATTACAAAAGCATGGATCCCAGGATAACACGGCACAGGATCACCACGTCTTTTTTACAGGGCGTGCCCGGAATATTTTCATCTTACAGGAATTTTTTGCCTTTGTTTCCGGCTGCCGTCGAAAGTTTCGACCTTTCCGGATATGACCTTGTAATATCATCGAGCCACTGCGCGGCAAAGGGCGTGCGGCCGCCGTCCCCGAAAGTACACGCCTGCTATTGCCATACGCCCATGAGGTACGCTTACGGCCAATTCCCCAATTATTTCTCGATAAAAAGGAACGGCGCGCTAAAATACGCCCTGATTTCGGCGATCATGCCGGCTCTGCGCGGCTGGGACACGGCCTCTTCAAAAAGGGTGGGGTATTTTATGGCAAACTCCACCGCGGTAAAGGAGAGGATAAAGGAATGCTACGCACGGGAGAGCAGGGTGGTGTATCCGCCCGTTGACACGGGATTTTACACCCCCGGCGGGGTAAAAGAGGATTTTTACCTTATGGTTACGGCAATGACGGAATATAAAAAGGCGGATTGGGCCGTGGAAGCCTTCAATTCAATGCCGGATAAAAAACTGGTCGTGATCGGAGGCGGCCCGCTGCTCGATAATATAAGAAATGCCGCCGGACCGAACATAACCGTACTGGGGCGCCGGAGCGACGAGGAAATAAGGGACCATTACCGCAGGGCCAGGGCGTTTATTTTTCCCGGCGAGGAGGATTTCGGGATAACAATGGCGGAATCACTTGCTTGCGCCACCCCGGTCCTTGCTTTTAACAGGGGAGGGGCGCTTGATATCATTGAAGAGGGAGAGACGGGATCGTTTTTTGACGGTTCACGCGAGGGATTTATAAAAGCACTTGAGAAAATGGGAAATAACAGGTATGATGGTAAAAAAATGAGGGAAAGCGCGGAAAGATTTTCCATAAAAGCTTTTAAGGGAAATTTTACGAGGTTTCTCGTGGAAAATTTATTAATACCCTCCGGAGCGGAACTTGGATAAGAAAACCATACTGGCTTTTTTAAGAGGCTCGTTGCTGCTGGGAGACGCCGTAATAGTCGTCATATCTTCCATCCTGGCATATTATCTGCGTTTTTTTTCGGGAATGATATCGGTAAAATACGGCATACCCGATCCTTCCATATATTACAAAGCGCTGCCCGTCATAGTCGCGGTTTTTATGCTGGCCTTTAATTATGCGGGATTATACAGGACCGATTACGGGCGTTCGCGTTTTGACGAGGCCCTTGCGACCATTTCCGCTTCCAGCGCCTCGATAATAATACTCACGGCCATGACGTTCTTTATCAGGCGCGTGTCGTATTCCAGGGTGGTCATAATGCAGATGTGGGCCTTAAGCGTGGTCCTTGCCACGGCCTGGAGGCTTTCATACAGGACCTTATTCCACCATATGAGCAGGAAGGAACTGATAATACAGAGGCTGCTGATTCTGGGAGCGACGGAGACCTCCGCGGTTCTCCTGGAGAGGCTCATCCGCGAGACCGGAAGCGGATACAGGGTGGTTGGAGTTATAGACAACCGCATGAAGAAAAATTCAATATTTCACGGATCCCCGGTTCTGGGAACGGTAAAAGATTTTTCTAAAATATCAAAGGACTGCAGGGTTGATGAGGTTTTTGTGGGATCCACGGAAGGTTCCAGGAAAGAACTTGCCGCCATAATAATGGGCCATGAAAGGCTTAAATTCATGATAGCCTCGGATGAACTGGGGATAATCACCAAAGCCAAGGATTTCGGGGAAATGCACGGGATACCGGTATTCGAGGTAAAAGAACTTCCCCTGAACGTACCGTTAAACAGGTTCATGAAAAGGTGTTTTGACATTATATTCTCGATAGTTGTGATAATAATATTGTCCCCGGTTTATATTGCGGCCGCCCTGCTTGTGAAACTGACCTCCGCCGGCCCGGCGCTTTACGGTCAGGAGAGGATAAGCAGGAACGGAAAGCCCTTTATTATGTTAAAATTCAGGACCATGATGACGGATGCCGAAAAAGAAAGCGGGCCGGTATGGGCCAGGAAGAACGATCCCAGAAGGACGGTTGTCGGCGGGTTCCTTAGAAAGACTTCCATCGACGAACTTCCGCAGTTTTTTAACGTCTTAAAGGGCGACATCAGCATCGTGGGGCCCAGGCCGGAGAGGCCTCATTTTGTAAGAAAGTTTTCCGGCGAGATCCCGCGTTACATGGAGAGGCACGTGGTAAAGGGCGGGCTGACGGGATGGGCCCAGATAAACGGGCTGAGGGGCGATACGTCGCTTACCGAAAGGGTAAAGTACGACCTTTATTATATTGAGAACTGGACGCTTTGGCTTGACGTCAAGATAATAGTAAGGACTGCGCTGGAAATATTCCATCACGATTCGGCGTATTAGATCGGGTTCAAAAATCAGCCTGCAAAGGCTCTCAAAGGAGAAAAAATGAGGATACTTATTACCGGCGGGGCGGGTTTTATCGCCTCAAATGTGGCCGATGCTTACATAAAAGAAGGCCATGATGTGGTGATAGTCGACAACCTTTATATGGGATCAATGAAGAATGTCAATAAAAAGGCTAAGTTCTACAGGATGGACGTAAGGGACAAAAGGATGCACGGAATAGTCAGGAAGGAAAAAATAGAGATAATCAACCACCATGCGGCCCAGATATCCGTGCCGGACTCGGTGAAAAAGCCCGTCGAGGACATGGAGATAAACATCGGCGGGACCCTTAATCTGCTGGAGGCGGCCAGGGAGAACAGGGTAAAAAAATTCATCTTCATATCCAGCGGCGGGACGGTATACGGCTCGAAGATAAAACTTCCCGCTGTTGAGACCTATCCGCTTACGGCCGAGAGCCCCTACGGGATATCCAAGGTGACCGGCGAGCATTATGTAAGGTTCTATCAGGCGCAATACGGGATAAAGTACACAATACTCAGGTACTCGAATGTTTACGGCCCGAGGCAGATACCGCACGGCGAGGCCGGAGTCGTTGCGATCTTCATCGAAAAGATAATGCAGGGAGCGCAGCCCATGATATTCGGCGGCGGCAAATGCGTCCGCGATTATGTTTATGTGGGCGATGTCGCGGCCGCGAACGTGGCCGCGCTGCAAAAAGGCGACAATGAGGCTTTTAATATCGGCACAGGCATAAAAACCGACGTAAACGGCCTCTTCGCACGGATAAAGTCAGCCACCGGTTTTAAAGGCGCTGCGGCGGCCGGCCCGTTCAGGCCCGGCGATATACCGGCAAATTACCTCAACGCGGGCAAGGCATTAAGGATGCTTAAATGGAAGCCGGAGGTCACGCTAAAGGAAGGCGTGCGAAACACTTACGAATATTTTAAAAATAGAGTTTAAGGCGGAGGTCATTCATGAAGGCTCTGATACTGATCGGCGGGGAGGGCACCAGGTTAAGGCCACTCACGATAAATACTTTGAAATGCATGGTGCCAATAGCCAACAGGCACTTTTTTGAATACCAGCTTGCGCTCCTTAAGAAACACGGCATACGCGACATAATACTTTCCATCTGTTACCTGCCGGCAAAAGTGAAAAAAGCGGTGGGCGACGGGAAAAATTACGGCGTCCGCATCTCCTACGTCCATGAAAGATCGCCGCTGGGCACCGCGGGAGCCATAAAGAACGCGGAAAAATTCCTGGATGACACCACCATAGTATTGAACGGCGACATACTCACCGACATAAAGCTCGACGAGCTCCTGAAATATCACGCGTTAAAAAAGGCCGACGCGACAATAGCCCTTCACGAGGTGGCGGACCCTTCCGCTTACGGACTGGTCCTCTCCGGCAGGGACGGCATGGTGACCAGGTTCCTGGAAAAGCCCAAGGAATCCGAGATAACCGCGAAATGGATCAACGCGGGGGTATATGTGTTTTCAAGAAGGGTGCTGGACATGATACCGGCCGGCATGAACGTGTCGGTCGAACGCCAGACTTTCCCTTCAATGATAGAAAAAAAATTCCGGCTTGCGGCGTTTAAATCCGCCCAGTACTGGCTGGACATCGGCAAGATCGACAAATATGTGCAGGCAAATTTTGACGTGCTCCAGGGCAGGTTCGAGTCCCTCTTCGGCGATGAAATAGCGGATGTCGGCGTAAAAGCCGGATCGCTCACTAAGATCGAGGCCGGGGCCGTGCTCTCCAGCCCGGTAATAATAGGAAAGAAATGTTCCGTGGCCAAAGATGCGAGGATAGAACGCAGCATAATATGGGACAACGTCGAGATAGGCGAAGGGGCAAGGATAACAAATTCGGTAATCGGCAGCAATTGCGTCGTCGGGGCGAACTGTGTGGTGGTAAATACTGTGGCCGGCGACGGCAGCAAATTTACCCGCTTTACGCGGACCGGGACGAAATAAATGCAGACAATAAAGTTCGGGACCGACGGCTGGCGCGCGGAAATAGCGGACGGATTTACTTTTGAGAACCTCGGAAAGGTGACGGACGCCTTTGCGGTTTATGTCAGGCGCTCGATAAAAAAGCCGCGGGTGGCCATAGGGTATGACAACAGGTTTTTATCCGATAAATACGCGGCATTCACCGCGGAAAAGCTCTCGGGCTGCGGTTTTGACGTCCTATTATTCGATTCTGCCGTGCCGACGCCCATGGTCTCGTTTTGCGTGGTGAAAAAAAAGCTGGATTACGGCATTGTGATAACTTCAAGCCACAATCCTTACACATACAACGGTTTCAAGATAAAGAACCGTTTCGGCGCCGGCGTTTCGACCGCGGAGACCGCCGAAATAGAGGGCCTGATTGCCGGCGGCGCCGTCCCGAAAAAATCGCCGGGAAAATTGACCCCGGTCAACATCGACGGGGCGTATGTCAGGACCGTGGCCTCCATCGTGGATATTGCGGCCATAAAGAAAAGCGGCATGAAGGTCGTTCTTGACGACATGTACGGGCCCGGCGCGAAGTACATGGAAATGATACTTGACAATTACAGGGGGTTATCCTGCATCCACGCAAAAAGGGACCCGCTCTTCGGGTCGATCAACCCGGAACCCATAAGAAAAAACCTGATGGAACTTGAGCTGGAAGTAAAAAGCGCAAAGGCGGATATCGGCATAGCCCTTGACGGGGATTCCGACAGGATGGCATTTGTCGACGACCGCGGGAAATTCATACCAACGCACAAGGCGCTGGTAATAAGCCTGCTGCACCATGCCATGAACAGGGGGATAAAATTCAGGTTCGTAAAGACCATATCAGGCACATCGCTTCTTAATATTATAGCGAAGGAATATGGCATCGAACTCCTTGAGACCCCGGTTGGCTTCAAGTATATCGGGGACCTTATCATAAAGGATAAGAACACAATAGGGGGAGAAGAGAGCGGAGGGCTGGGTTTCGGGTATTATCTTCCGGAACGCGACGGCATCGTGGCAAATCTGCTCCTGCTCGAGTTCCTTGCAAAGGAAGGGAAAAAACCTTCGCAGGTGCTTGACGAATTGAACGAAAAATACGGGAATTTTGAATACGACCGGATAGACGTGAAATTCGACCCGGACAAAAGGGGAGAGATAACAGCGAAAGTCGGCGCCCTTGAAAAAGAGGGGCTGATTGCAGGGAAGAAAATAATATCCGTGAACAATATGGACGGGATAAAATATATACTTTCCGAGAGGGAATGGCTGCTTTTCAGGTTTTCCGGAACCGAACCGCTGCTGCGCATTTATTCGGAAGCCCCTTCGTCAAAAGAAGTCTGGGACAACCTTAATTTCGGGAAAAAGTCGGCTGAGTAATATTTTTAATATCCCATTTTTTCAAGCTTTTCCAGGTCGTCTTTCAGCCGTTTCTGTGTGGGGTCGATCTCAACGGCTTTTTTCATGAATTTCTTGGCGTCCTTGTAGTCGTTGAGCTTGATGTAACACAGTCCCAGATTGGCAAGGGCGGGCAGGTTGTTTGGGTCGTATTTCAGGGCTTTGTTGTAATATGTGACGGCATTCTTCATGTCGCCCTTCATAGAATATATAAGGCCCACATGAAAATAGGACCTGGCTTCATTCGGGAACAGTTCAATATCCTTGTTGAACTCGATCAAAGCCTCATCCAGTTTGTTCTGCTTTAACAGGTCCCTTCCGTTGTCGAAATGTACCATCTGCTCCTTCATGGCTATTTCCTTGTCGGACTGGGCCCTGTATTCGGCCAGGGCCTTTTGCAGATAAACCCTGGCTGTGTAGTTGTAAGGATCAAGCTTGACGGCCTTTTCAAAGTAATAGGCGGCCTGCTGCGGGTTGCCGAACCTGCCGTAAAAACTGGCTATGTTAAAAACAAGGGCGAAAGAATCGGGGTTAAGCCTGTAGCACCTCAGGAAAAGGTCCTGAGCCTTGTTGAAATAATCCTTTATGAACGGGTCAAAGGAATACAGGACCGCGACGTTTCCGAGGACGGGCATTGAATCATAGCCCGTGTCGACGGCCTTTGCGAGCAGCCATTCATAAACGTCAAATCTCGCCTGATTTTTGTAAAAATTGGAAAGCCTGCAGTAATAGGTCCCGGCTATTTCCCGCTCCTCATAATCGTGGTATACATACGGGCCCGTAATGATACCCTTCATGGAATACATTTTCCAGTATTTATTGTCCGGATCCTCGGGTTTGTCGGCTATTTTATAAACGAGGCCGCGCGGCACCTCGGCGAAAAGCCTTGAACCCACCTCGGTTGCCGTAAAAAGGTTGGTATAGCCCATCGATAACGCCTGCATTATATTCTGCTGTGTCTGTTCGGATTTTGATTTTTCCATTATGGGCAGGGAATCCTTGAAAATTGTCAGGATATTATCGTAAATGGAGAGGTCCGGTTTTTTGCCGAGAACGAATTTAAAATAGGCCAGGGGGTAAATGTTGTTGTCCCCGGAGGCGAACAGCCCGGCTTTTCCGTCGGGCATGGTCAAAAGCAGGTCCGAGGCGTAGTTGTATGCAACGTAATTATCCCGTTTAGTGGTCTCGTATGAATTTACGCGTATCGATAAAAACAGCATCAAAGCCGAAAGGATCAGGGCGGAAGCGGCCGATGCCGCCATATTGGAAGTGACCTCATATATGTAATAAAGCAAAAGGCATATAAAAAACGACATTATAATATAGGAAGGGATCATGTACCTGAAAGCCAGCTTTAAGTCCGTGTAATTGCCGTAAAAAAGGAGCATTATTATGGAACTGAAGAATATGACCAGGAAAGAAGCCGTGTACCTGAATTTTTTCATGGCGGCCGCAATGACCCCCGCCAGGAATATGATGATAGCCGCGGGCGAAAGTTCGCGCAGCAGCACATCCTTTATGTATGAAAAAAATACGGACATGCCTTCCCAGCCGCGGGCGAATTTTTTTACCGAATACTGCTCCTGGCTTATATAACTGAAAAATTTCGCGAACGAATTCAGGTCGGCCCATTTAAGCAATATGTCCGACGAGCCGCGGATGACAATATAGGCGTAGGAGGAGAGGCCGGCAAAGAAAAAGAACAGGGCCCATCCCCAGTATTTTTTTATGCCGTTTATGTCGTCAAAGGCAAGCTGGACCCAGAGTATTGCGGAAAATGCCAAAAATGTAAGGTGAAGCCCGGCGCCAAGGCCGGTGATAAGGGCCCAGGCGTACAGCAGCCTGGGGTCGTTTTTTTCTTCCAGATATAAAAAGAAAAGCAGCAGCACGGCGGCGCAAAAAGCGGCGTTTAATGTGTATATCCTGGACATTACGGCCTGCGACCAGAGAGTATACGAGAATATCATTGTGAGCGAAACTATTGCCGGAAGGAAATATGAAAGGAAGACGCCGGACTTCTTCCTCAGGAAAACATGCATGGCAAAGAAAAGCAGCGCCGGAACAAGGGCGCCGGAGACGGCGGAAAGCATGTTTATCCTGAATGCCGGACTGGCCAGCGGCAAAAAGTAAAAAAGCCTGCCCAAAAGAACGTAAATGGGGAACCCGGTGGGATGGGGGATGCCGAGAGTGGCTATGTCGGAGATCAGCTCGCCCGAGTCGCCGAATGAAAAAGACGGGGCCATGCAGTAAAGATACACCGCGTAAGCCGTGAAAAAAACAAGGGCGCCGACCGCCCCCACCGTAATTTTTTTATTCATATTTTATGTTCATCCTTTCTATGGACGTTGATTTGCCGGTGGACTCGTCCACGCATGTCAGGACGGCGTTTATGCGCACGTCCGTATCTGAAAGCTCGAATTTTTCCGGAGCCGCGGTCAAAAAGCGGCGCATGATGATCTCTTTTTTTACGCCGATCACGGAATCAAACGGCCCTGTCATTCCGGCATCGGTTATGTAAGCCGTGCCAAGGGGAAGTATTTTTTCGTCCGCGGTCATGACGTGGGTATGTGTGCCGAAAACGCCGGAGACCCGCCCATCAAGGTAATAACCCATGGCCTGTTTCTCCGAGGTGGCCTCGGCGTGCATGTCCACGAAGACGACTTTTGCGTTGCCGTTTATGGAGGCAAGCGCCCTGTCGGCGGCTTTAAAAGGGCAGTCGACGGGTATCATGAAAACCCGGCCGATAAGATTGATGACGGCTATGTTTATTTTAACGGAGTTTTTTTCGATGGTAAATATTGAATGGCCCCGCCCGGGATTGCCCTCGGGCAGGTTTGCCGGCCTGATAAGCCTGGCATCCGCCTCAAGCACGGGTATTATGTCTTTTTTGTCCCAGATGTGGTTGCCCAGTGTGACCGCGTTGACACCCGCGGCCAGAAGGTCCTCGAATGTTTTGTCGGTTATGCCGAAGCCTCCGGCGGAATTTTCGCCGTTGGCAATGACAAAGTCGATCTTTTTATCCCTGATAAGTTTTGGAAGCAGGGCCAAAAGCGCGCTCCTGCCGGGCTTGCCGTTCACATCACCGATAAAAAGCACATTGATCATGAAACACCGCTTATTGATCCGCGGTCAGTACGGCCCTTCCTGACGAAAGGGCCGTACGACGCGGGATTTGTTGTTATTTAGCGTACTCGACGGCCCGGACTTCCCTTATGACCGTGATCCTTATCTGGCCCGGGTACTCAAGTTCCTGCTCCACTTTCCTGGCTATATCCTTGCTGAGCTGGTAGGATTTAAGGTCGTCCATCTGCTCGGGCTCAACCATTATCCTGACCTCGCGGCCGGCCTGGATGGCGAATACCCTCTGTACGCCCTCGAATCCCGAGGCTATTTTCTCGAGGTTCTCGAGCCTCTTTATATAACTCTCGAGCGTTTCGCGCCTGGCGCCCGGCCTTGCCGCCGATATCCCGTCGGCCGCCTGCACGAGAACGGCCTCTATGGTCTTGGGTTCAACGTCGTTGTGATGCGCCTCTATCGCGTGAAGTATCTTTTCCGACTCGCCGTATTTGCGCGCGGCCTCCACGCCGAGGGCGACATGCGAACCCTCCTGCTCATGGTCTATGGCTTTTCCTATGTCATGAAGCAGCGCGGCCCTTTTGGCTATCGTCGGATCGATATGAAGTTCGGCCGCTATTATCGAAGTGATATAGGCCATTTCTATGGAATGCTGCAGGACGTTCTGCCCGTAGCTGGTCCTGAAGTGAAGCTTGCCGAGCAGCTTTATAAGCTCGGGGTGTATGTTGCCGATGCCGACGTCCATGACGGTCCTCTCGCCGATCTCCTTTATCTTCTGGTCCATGTCCTGTTTTGTCTTTTCCACTATCTCTTCTATGCGGCCCGGGTGTATCCTTCCGTCCTGGATGAGCCTTTCGAGGGCCATCCTCGCGGTTTCCCTGCGCACCGGGTCAAAAGCGGATATGGTCACGGCCTCGGGAGTGTCGTCTATGATAAAGTCGACTCCGGTCGCCGCCTCAAGAGCCTTGATATTCCTGCCTTCGCGGCCTATGATGCGGCCCTTCATTTCCTCGTTGGGAAGGGGAACCACTGAAACCGAGACTTCGGAAGTGTGATCCGCGGCAACGCGCTGTATCGCCGTAACGATTATTTCCCGCGCTTTTTTCTCCGCGTTTTCCTTTGTCTCTTCCTCTATCCTTTTTATCTGAAGCAGGGAAGCCTGCCTTGCCTCGCCCACGAGCGAGTTGATAAGCTCGTTCTTGGCGTTCTCCGCGGACAAGCCCGAAATTACCTCGAGTTTCTGCCTTTGCTCCGCGACGGACTTGGACAGGTCCTCCTCCGACTTCTTGAGCTTTTTCTCAAGTTCGGTAAGCTCGTTCTTTTTCTGGTTCTGTTCCTTCTGGCTCCTGTCGAGGCCTTCGGCGCGTTTGTCCAGGGACTCTTCGCGCTGCCTTAACCGTTTTTCCAGGTTGCTGATCTCGGAACGCTCTTCGCGCGTCTTCTGGTCGAATTCCGCCTGCGCCCTTAATGTCTTGTCCTTGATCTCAAGCTCGGCCTCTTTCTTAAGGGTGGCCGCGTCTTTTTTTGACGTTTCGATGATCTGCGCCGAATAAGCCCTTGCGCTTGTGATCTGCTGTTCCGAAATGAATTTCCTCATAAGGAACCCGAGACCGGATCCTGCAGCGAGAGCCACCAGTGCTGCGATGATAGTTACTACCATGAAATACCTCCTAAAAAATGTCGATTTTTCCCGTAAGACAAAAATTAAAGTTTATAAGCATAGTCGTCTGTTTACGGAAGCTTAAGGGTTGGAGGCAAAAAAATGGTGAATTATAGAATTAAGGTTATGCCTTATTAACAGAGAAAACCCGGCTGATATTGCGCAGGGTTTTGGTATCATCCGCTAATATGACAGGGCATTTTATGCCGCTTATAACCTTAATTTCAATTAATTCCACGACCATTGGTTTTATCTCCACCGCTTTTTTAAGCTTTTGCCGGTATCCCGGCTATCCCGTTTTAATCAAAAAACGGGTAATTTTTAGCCCCGAGGTGCCGTGAAAGACAACAATTTGGACCATATCAAACAGGTGGGTGCCCCGCATACGCTTTAGGCTTCCTGCAAGCAGGCATGCGCACGGCGTATGGTTCAGGCTCCCTATTCAATAGGTGTTGGACCAAATTAAGAGTCCCCCACAAACATCCCAGGAATTTACTTTTCGCTCTGGTTTCGTTTCAAAATAACACAATTCAATATCACAAATATTAACACAAAACAGCGTTTTACGTCAAGAGGTTTGAGGGGGCGACTTGAAGTCCAAAAACGGCCATTAAATGAGAGTCGTTTAATTAAGTATTTGTGAACAAAATCGTATCTTTGAACGTCCAATATAAGTGGAACCAAAGGGTCAGGAGTGTGCCGTATTAAAAAGATAATGTTATTAACATCGGCTTTGATCATGGCAGCCATATTTATTTGTTCACAGCTTGAAGCATCCGCCTATTTTAATGGCGCGGCGCTGTTGAATTCTTCGGGCGCCATATCGCCATTTTCATCATTAAAACAATACGATTGCAGCCTTCATAAAAGACACGGGCACAGGAGCAATCCCCAGGTAAAACAGGGGATAAATGTTGTGTCGGAAGATTTTAAAAAAACAGCGCCGGAATGCTATGAATGGCCGGGTTTTGCGGATATTTCCGTGTTTTTTCACCAAAGCGCATGTTTTTTAAGCCGGTCATTATCGGTAATTGGCCGGCCAACAATCCCTATACTTAAAACCCGCAAATAAAACTTTCCGGAATTCTTACCAAATTAATCATATTGCTATGCCCGCCGTTTCCGGCGGCATATAAAAAATATTTGAAAATATTCCGCTTAAAACCGAACGAGTCCAACGGTAAAACCGTCAAGGGAGAAAAAAATGACAAGAAAGACAGCCACGTTCCTGACAATGGCTTTAACGGCTTTAACCGCGCTGTTTTGTTCCGCCTCTTTTTTAACGGCCGAAAATCCGCCCGCTCCGGCAAGCAACAATTCTTCGATACAGACGCAGATCGACGCCATAAACATCCAGATAAAATCACTTTATACCGAGCTGGACGGCCTTTACGCGCAAAAGGACGGCTTAAAGGACCAGGTTTCGTCGTTGCGCACTCAGAAGAAGATCGCCTCCTTAAATAAACGGAGCCAGGATTTAAGCGCGAAGCTTGTTGATGCGCAGAAGGCCAATAACAGCGCGAAGATCGCGGAGTTGAACGGAAAAATATCAATCGTCACACAGGAAATATCCCTGCAGCAGGATATGCTCGGGCTTTACGGGCAGCAGCTCGACGCCAATAAAAACATGCAGAAGGACAGGGCAAAGGATATTGAGGCGCAGATAAAGGATAAAAGGGAGGCGATAAAAGCGCTTTATCCGCCAAAACCGGCTTCTCCCACGACCGCTGCGGCTCCGGCCCCTATAACACCTACGGCGGGCCCGGCGCCGACGCCTAAACCGGAAGATCCCGACATACAGGCTTTGCTCGACCAGATTAAACCGATTGAGGACCAGATAGCCCGGGACAGGCAGAAGATAGAAGTCTTAAAGCAGCAGAGGGACGCTTTAAAGCAGCAGCTTAAAACAGGCGCTGCGGCAAAGTAAAAAAATCCGGGCCCGTATTAACGGGCGCGATTAAAAAGGAGAGATCATGGAGAAGAAAAATATTTTTTCCGGATTTACGGCTTTGTTGTTCTTGCTTGCAATGCAGTTCGTTGCTTTTCAGTTTTGCTTCGCTGATGTGCCGGGGGACCACCCTCATTATCTTCACGCGCTTTCGGACCTGCGCATGGCAAGGGCGTACCTGGATAAACTCACTGCAAGCGAGCAGCAGGATGTAATGGAGCTGAATGCGATCGAGGAAATTAATAAGGCAATAAAAGAGATTAAGATGGCGGCCATTGACGATGGAAAGGACATAATGGACCACCCGGCGATTGACGCGGCCCTTAATAAGACGGACCGCTTCCGCAAGGCGATGGAGCTCCTGAATAAAGTGCATAATGACATAACAAAAGGCGAGGACAACATTTTTGCGGACGGGCTTCAGGCGCGCGCCATAGGCCACATTGACGCCGCCCGCGACATCTTAAAGGGGATAATCGCCAAATTTGACAATTTCAACCAGCATCCGGCTTATCTTCATGCCCTTTCGGACCTGCGCATGGCGCGCGGCTACCTTGACAAGATTACCCCGGACGAAGTCTTAAATGACATGTCTGTAAGCGCCATTGATGAGATCAATAAGGCCATAGGCGAGATAAAACTGGCGGCCATAGACGACGGCAAGGATATTTCCGACCATCCGGCGATAGATGCCGGTCTTAAAAGGGCGGATCGCTACGTGAAGGTAATCGAGCTTTTGAACAAGGTGCACAAGGACATAAAGCAGGGTGAAAGCAATGTTTTTGCCAAGGGGCTGCAGAAACGCGCCCTTAAACACATTGACATGGCCCGCGATATTGTAAAGGGAATAACAGAATAATGAGACCGGGTCGGCGGGTTTACCCACCCCTTCCAAACCCTTATATCGGCCCGCCGGCCCCTTTTTCCGCGCTTAAAAAAGGTTTAACAAAATTTAAAGGAGATAATATGAAAAAAGCGGTCATTACCGTTTTATCGCTCTTTTTGCTTATATTGTCGGCTTCATGCAGGGTTGTTGTAAAAACTGACGCCGAGAACCATCCGGCTTACCTTCACGCGCTGTCTGATTTACGCATGGCCCGGGCCTATCTTGATAAACTGACTCCGGACGAACAGCTGAATTCGTTTGAAACCGCGGCAATCGGGGAAATTAACGGCGCCATTAAAGAGATTAAGGATGCCGCGATTGACGACGGAAAAAATCCTGCCGAACATGAGGCCATTGACGCAAAACTCACGAAAACCGACCGGTATACAAAGGCGCTGGAATTGCTTTACAAGGTCTATGCGGATATAAACAGGGAAGATGACAATGCTTTCGCAAATGAACTTAAGAAAAAAGCCGTTCAGCATGTGGAAAAGGCGCAATTTTTAATTAAGCAAATAAATATTGAGCCCGCGCCGGCCGCGTCGGCACCTCAAACGCAGTCGATTACGGCGCCGCAGTCTGTCCCCGCGAACCAGGACGGACAATTCAGCCTCGGCATAAGCAACGGCCTGCTCTTCAGGTTTGTTTCCAAAGACTGGAGTGGATTTGAGATTCCGCTTGCCGCCGGCTATACATCTTCAAATTCAGGCGATATACTTAACTCTAGCGTTTCAACCGGATTCGGAATCGTAATGCCGGTCAAGATAATCGGAGGCCTGCATGTAAATTTCATTCCCGAAATAACAGCCGGTTACGCCAGGACCCTCTCCGTTACAAACGATGTTGAGTATAATTCGGCGACAAAACTGGAGGAACTTGACAACCTCACGAGTTCGGGGTATACAATAACAGCAGGGGCCGCATGCAAGCTTGAAGTGGAATATTTTCTTTCAAACCTGATATCCTTCCTTCCCGGGAATATCAGCATAGGCGGCAACGTGACACTTTCTTTCTCCGGAAATTACGCTTCAAACAGCAATCAGGCGTTTGACGCGCATTTGAACGAAGTGACCACAACCCGCACCAATTATTTCGGCACAGCCGGGGCGCTGGCTTTGAACGGCACAACATTGTCAAACCTTGTGATCAGGTACTATTTTTAAGAAAACGCATGATAAAACTGCGCAAAGGAGGGGATGAGGGCCTTTGAAAGTAACGGAAAAGCAAGGACGTACGGAAGGAAAAAATTAAAAAAAGCCATGGAGGAAAAATGAAAAAGATCATCATCGCGGTCGCTGTTCTTGCAGTAATGTTGTCCGGCATCTCGTTGTTCGCGGCAAACGTTGGGGCAAGGCATCCCAACCTGAAGAAGGCGCAGCTGCTTATTCAGCAAGCCGTCGCAAAGGTATCCGCGGCACAGGTGGCCAATGAATTCGACATGGACGGACACGCGGCAAAGGCAAAAGACCTTCTTGACCAGGCATACGTGGAGATCAAACTCGCGGCCGAAGCGGCAAACCATAACGCAAAGTAATATTGTCTTGAGATGGCCCCGGGCCGTAAGCCCGGGGCCATTCCAGCCAGGCAACCCATGCGGAATATTTGTGAGGCCCGTCACATATAACAGGATGTTAAAATATTATAATCTGTGAACAAAAGACCTGTTTGGTCGGAAGGACACGGTGGCGATGAAAAGACTGCTTTTTATTTTCCTGGCGTTATTATCTTCTTTACCGGTCCTTGCGACCGCGGACATCGACAACGAACTGTCGGCTTCCCAGGGATACCTTTCCTACGACTTGAACGCCGCCACAAACGACGAACCTTTCTCCGTGAACGGAGATATTTCGCTTTCCGGCAGTTCCGGGCATAATTCCGTTTTTGGCGCCGGAGCAGGCTGCGATTACGACCCGGTCAAGAGCCTGTCGCTCACATTGAACGGCGTTTATAACGTAAATAATTCCTACCCGGTATACGGCTATGAATACACCGCGCCGTTGACCTTAAAAAAATACATTCTTTCATATAAGCAGTCACAGAAATCATTCACCCTGACCCCGGGATTTTCCGACGCTATGGGTTTTTTTACGATATCCCCCTCGTGCGATGTGGTATTCAATGATCTGGCGGGAACGCTTGAAACAAAACCCGAAACGACCGGGATCAACCTCTCGAAGATAATTTCCGAGCAGTATTTCAACGCATACGACCCGGGACTCGACATGTCGTTCAAATTGCCGGAAGGCTTTAAGTTAAAACTGGGCGGGGCAAGGGATTATTACGATATCAATGTCTCGCAGGTGCTTGACGACACCGGATCGACCCTGACGGCAAACAAACAGGCCAGGGACGCGGCGGCGCTGAAATCCGCGGTGACATTCGATGATTACGATTTTTCCGGCGGGATTTCAAAAAGGTTCGGCAATGAAAAAATAAGCCTTTCTTTTCAATATACAAAGATGATATCCCCGACATACGAGGTGGCCGGGGACCACGAGTGGGATACCACGATAGGGTTCACGCATGATTTTTCGGATTATTTCGACATGGGGCTGAAGCTGGAGGGCGTTTCCACGGTTTATACGGACCAGTCTGTTTCCAGGGCGGGATACATATATCTCGACATAGATTTCAGCAAGGTCGGGGATGAAAAGAAAGTGAAAACGGCGGCTGTTCCGCAAACAAATTATCCCGTCCAATAATAACGAGACATTTTTCAAAATTTTTGTATCAAAAATGAAAGGAGGTGAAAAAATGAGAAAAATAACGGCCATAATAATGGCGGCGATGTTTTCCGCGGCCCTTTCCTACGCGGACGCTTCGGCAACAGGTTCAGGAACCGCCGGCGGGACCACGGTGGCGCCTGCGGGAACTCCCGCGGCTGCAGGCACGCCCGCGGCCAAGAAGATGAGCAAGGTCGCAAAGAGGCAGGTCAAACAGGCCAAGAGGATCAAGCAGGGAGTAAAGAGCGGTGCGCTTACAAAGGGCGAAACAAAGACCCTTGTCGAGGACCAGAAGAACATCCAGACGGAAAAAAAGGACATGAAAGCGGAAAACGGCGGAACATTATCCACCGAAGACAAAGAAACGCTGAACAAGGAACAGAACCAGGAATCGGAAAAGATCTACGATTTGAAACATAATGATGAAAAAAGAAGCGCGAAATAACGCCTGATAACACCGGGGACCTGCGCATTGGCGCGCTATCCCCGGTATCTTAACCGGATTTATAGAACGGCCTCCGGCCGTATAAATAAAACTTCCAACGTTGTTTTGTGATATAATAATTATAAGTAATTTAAGGCGGGAAGCCGCAAAATTCAGCACACGAGGTGGAGAATGGAAAAAAAAGGGTTGCTCGTATTAATAATGTTTTTTGCGCTTATTTTTACTTCATGCACGGTAGAGGTCCGTTCCGGAGGGGAAAGTTACTATACTCCGCCGCCTTTTTATACACTTGTGACGGCCGATAACAGGTATATATTCTACAACGACGGCCAGCCGGTCGCCGTATGGACGTTCATGGATGACGGAACCGTGGTGCGCAGCGGCGCCGTAATAGACGGGCCTGTCAGGGTTTATTCCGCTCCCGGCGTCCTGGCGTGTGAAATGAATTTCAGCAACAACATGAGGAACGGCGAGTGCACCTATTATTTCAGCAACGGCCTGGTCAGCGAGCACGGTTTTTACGGCAACGGCATCAGGATCGGCGACTGGAACGACTATTACGAGAACGGCACCGTCTACCGCCGCTTTTCCTGCAGGAACGACGGTTCGATATCAATAGGTTTCGAGTCGCAGTCCGGGACAAGGCCGGAGTTTTTCGGCGGGGTCGGATACGCGTCGCTTTCCAGGGACAGCTACAGGATGCGACCGGTTGCCGCGGAGTTTAACGCTTCGGCCGCTGTAGGATACGGCGCCCACGCAAGCTTTGGGGCGGTTGTAAGGAATAATGCGGCAGGTCCCGCAGCGCAGGGACAGGCGCGCACTCAGCAGATTAACGGAGCCCAGCCGGAAAACAACCAGCATGCCGTGGGATTTGCCGCGCAGAACCAGCAGGGAACGCCGCCGAACACAGTGGCGGCCGCAGGTGTGAATCCGGGCCAGATGCAGGCCCAGCAGGTTGCAAAAAACCAGCCGGCACAGGGGGCTGTTGCCGCACCCTCAACCGGCAACGCACCGGTACAGATGCAGGCCAAAGGCAAAAAAGGAAACAAAGGGAACAAGATGAACAAGCAGGGCGGGAACAATAAAAAGAACAAAGGGATGAATCCCCCCGTCAAAAATATTAATCCCAACAAGAATCCCAAACCAAAAAAGACGCCCGGCATGCAGCCGAAATGACCGTGTGCCACGGGCATTGTTTTCTCCTTGACAATATCCTCAACTGACACTATAATAATGTCAGTTAAAAAGGAGCTTTCATGAAACTTATAAACAAGGACACCGATTACGCGGTCAGGGCGCTTATGGTTATGGCCGGAAACGGCGGCAATTATATGTCGGCCAAAGCGATAGCCTCGGCCCAGAAGATACCTTATTATTTTCTCAGGCGCGTGCTCCAGCCTTTGATAAAAAAAAGGATGGTCATATCAAGGGAAGGGACCGCGGGCGGGGTAAAGCTTGCCGTGGATCCCGGAAAGATCAGGGTTATCGACCTTATAAGGATCTACCATGAAAATTTTGAGCTTTCAAAATGCATGTTCCGGGGAAAGCCGTGTTCGAACCGCCCGGCGTGCGTGCTGAGAAAGGAAGTGCTGATCATAGAGGCGGAACTTATATCCAAATTTGAAAAACTGACAATAAAGAAATTGCTGGAAAAAAAATAAATTCGGGGAGGCAAAAATGGGAATGTTCTGTTATCAATGCCAGGAAACTGCAAAAAACACGGGCTGCACGGTAAAAGGAGTCTGCGGAAAGAATGAATCAACGGCCAACATGCACGACCTTCTGATATTCCTGCTGCAGGGCATATCGGTTTATGCGGAAAAAGCGGGAGGCCTGAAAAAAGAAGACGGGCTGTTCTTTTACCGGGCCCTTTTTTCGACGATCACGAATGCCAACTTCGACGACGAAAAGATCGAGAAGCTTGTCAGGAAAGCCATTGCAGTAAGGGAAAAGCTGAAATCGTCCTCCTCCGTTAACGGGCAGGGTCTTCCGGATTGCGCTATCTGGAGCGGCTCCACAAAGGAAGAATTTACCGCAAAAGCCCTCCGTGTCGGGATATTAAGCTATAGTGCGAACGACGACATAAGGTCGCTGAAATCACTCGTTCTCTACGGGTTAAAAGGCATCGCCGCTTACGCGGAACATGCGGCCGTGCTCGGATATTATGAGGGCGAAATAACTGGATTTATGATCAAGGCGCTCGCTTCGATACCACGGGACCATACGGCCGACGAGCTTACGGCCCTGGTATTAAAGACGGGAGAGACGGCTGTGAAGACAATGGCGCTGCTGGACAGGGCCAACACCGAGACCTACGGCAAACCGGAAATAACAAAGGTCAACATCGGAGTCAGGAACAATCCCGGGATACTTATTTCGGGGCACGATCTTAGGGATATGGAAGAACTTTTGAGGCAGTCCGAGGGGACCGGCGTGGACATATACACGCACTCGGAGATGCTGCCCGCGAATTATTACCCGGCATTTAAAAAATACAGCCATTTTGCGGGCAACTACGGCGGGTCTTGGTGGCGCCAGAACACGGAATTTGCCTCGTTCAACGGACCGATAATAATGACGACGAATTGCATCGTTCCCGTGAAGGATGCGTACAGGGACAGGATTTTCACCACGGGAATGGCCGGATATCCCGGGGTCGGCCATATAGCGGACAGGGAAGACGGGAAAGCCAAGGATTTTTCCGGCGTTATCAGCCTTGCAAAAAAATGCCGGCCTCCCATGGAGCTTGAAAAAGGCGAGATAACCGGAGGTTTTGCGCACGACCAGATCCTTGCTCTTGCCGATAAAGTGGTGGCTGCCGTAAAATCCGGGGCCATCAAGAGGTTCGTTGTAATGGGCGGATGCGACGGCAGGCAGGCTCCCAGGAGCTATTTTACGGAAGTAGCCGAAACCCTGCCGGAAGGAACGGTGATACTTACCGCGGGCTGCGCCAAATACAGGTATAACAAACTGAAACTGGGCGACATAGGCGGGATACCGCGCATACTCGACGCGGGGCAGTGCAATGATTCGTATTCGCTGGCGGTGGTCGCCTTGAAATTAAAAGAAGTTTTCGGGTTAAAAGATATCAATGAGCTACCGATATCGTTCGATATAGCCTGGTATGAACAGAAAGCGGTCGCCGTACTTCTTGCCCTGCTATCGCTGGGCGTCAAGGGGATCAGGCTGGGGCCGACAATCCCGGCGTTCCTTTCGGCAAATGTGGCAAAAGTTCTTGTGGAAAAATTCGGAATAAAACCCACTGGACAGGCCGGTGCCGATGTTGAAGCTATTATGGCGGGCAACTAAAGATAACAATTACGGTTAAAAAAACACCGCGGGCGCAATGCCTGCGGTGTTTTTTTATGCAAGGGCCGGTAAATTTCTGGTATAATTGGATGAATTCAAGACATTTGAGGTGAAAAATGGGAAAAACTTCCTTAACGCGGGTCATCAAACTTCCGAAGCCGTCGCCGGGAAAAGGCAGATCGCTTTACGCTTCATTGATGGCGAGAAGGACGACTCGTGAAATAAGCTCCAAAAAGCTTGCACCGCAGATACTTTCCGACCTCCTGTGGTCGGCATGCGGCATCAACAGGAAAAAAGGGCCTTTCGGCGTTCCGGGGATAACGGCCGCCTCCGCGAGCAATTCGCAGGAGATAGAGATTTACGTAATTCTTGAAGAAGGGGCCTACCTTTATGTGCCGGAAAAAAACATCCTCACGCCGGCGGCATCCGGGGACCTGCGCGTTATGGGAATTGGAAAAGGGCAGGGAGGAGCCGGGGCAAAAGCGCCGGTACGCCTGGTCTATGTCGTTGATATCGACAAATTCAGCAGGGCCGGGTTCCAGGAACCGGGATTGAAGGATCCTGAAACACAGAAGGCCTATTATTTTATCGACGCTGGCATTATAGCGGGCAACGTTTATCTTTTTGCGGCATCCCGGGGGCTGGCTGTATGGTTCCACAATTGCGACAAACCCGGGCTTACGGCCGGGCTGAAATTACGAGAGGACCAGCGGGTGCTTTTTGGACAGACCGTGGGATATCCGGAAAAAAGATAAGGCTCGATAAAAAAACAATATCAGGAGGATTTGACGATGAAAATGAGCGGAAATACGGTATTAATAACAGGCGGCTCGATGGGCATCGGCTTTGCCATGGCCGAATATTTTTTAAACGAGGGCAACGATGTAATTATTTGCGGACGCAGGGAATCAAGGCTGCTTGAGGCGCAAAAAAAACTTCCCAAACTTCATATTAAAACCTGCGATGTGGCGGTTGAAGCGGACCGTGCGGCGCTGGCAGAATGGGTGACCGGGAAATTCGGCGGCCTTAATATCCTTGTCAATAACGCGGGCATACAGCGCGATATCAGTTTCAAGAAAGGCATAGGCGAATACAAGTCAGGGCCGAGCGAGATAGCTATAAACCTCGAGGCGCCCATAATATTGTCGGGAATGCTGATACCGTTTTTGACCGGCAGGGACGGCGCAGCCATCATCAACGTGTCGTCGGGGCTGGGTTTCGTACCCGCGGCAAAGATGCCGGTTTACAGCGCCACAAAAGCGGCGCTGCATGTTTTTACAATGTGCTTAAGGCATCAGCTTAAGGATGCCGGAATAAAGGTTTTTGAGGTCATACCGCCGGCGGTTGATACGGAACTGAACCCCGAAGGCAGGGCATCCAGGGGCGGATATAAGGCGAACCTTGAACCCGGGGAATTCGTGGCCGCGGTTATGAAGGGGCTCTCGGGAGATGTATTTGAGATCGGGTATGGCATGACTGAACAGTCTATCAAGGCCTCACGCGCGGACCTTGACAAAAGCTTCCAGCAGATGAACAGCCGCTGGTAAGACATTCGGTTAAAAAAGCGGGGAACCCTTGCTCATGCCGAGCCACAGGAACAACGACATCAGGCAGACGATGATCACAAGAACATGCGGTTTTGTGTCGAATTGCGCGAACCGCCTGTTCAATATCATAAGGAATGAATAAGCAAGCATTACGGCCGCGGCAAGATACACCACAAGGTCGCTTTTTATAAGGAAAGCCAGCCCGTAAAAAGCCGCGGCTATGAAATGCGACCAGAAAACAGGCATTCCGAGGCGGGCTATCTCTTTTTGACCGGTCTTAACGTCCCCTATCTGGTCGTAAACTGATAATCTCACGATGCCGCACGCGCCGAAAAGTAGAAGTATCCAGACTATGTGCAGCCTTTCGAAACCGAAGTAATAAAAAAACACGGCCGGGGCGATCAGGTACACCAGGAACTCGATGAACCCGTCCATATACCTTCCGAATAGCCTTTCCGCCTTTAAAAGCTTCACAAAAGCCCCGTCCAGGGAATTTATCAGCATGGCGACGAACATGAAAGCGATTGCGTTCTCGAATCTCCCGAAATGTGAATGAAGTATGGATATAAGCGAGAATAAAACACCTGTCAGAGCAATGAGGTCCGACCAGTTCAGCCTGACAATGAACAGATTTTCTTTTTTTACCGTCATGTTTTCCTGATTTTCAGCCATGCTTCACCTTCCGTGTTTTTGTGTTTATCCAGCGGGGAATATTATAACCTTAAACAGAAGCGATGGAAAGTAAAAACATGGATTTCAACGGCCGTATTTGCGTTGACAACGAAAAGAGCGGGGGGTAAAATATTAACGATTCGGAATCGGGACCGGCGCAAGCGCGGGATATGCCCGGTAAATAACACGCCGATATTATTCGGGGATTAAATAAAACAAGACACGGCAGGGCGGGCAAAAGCCCGCCCTGCCGTGTCTATGTATAAGCCAGGGATGAAACCGGAGGAAAATGAAGACAATAGCAGTGCTCGGGGCGATAATAGAGAAAGACGGGAAAATACTTCTTGCCCGCAGGAAGACGGGCCGCGGCATGGCCGGGAAGTGGGAGTTTCCCGGAGGCAAACTCGAGCCTGGCGAGACCGAGCAGGAGTGCCTGAAGCGGGAGATAATGGAAGAGATGAAAGCGGTAATCGAGCCGGGGGAATTTTTTGCGGAAACTGTTTACGGCATGGGAAAAAGGGAGATCAATCTGAAGTGCTACAAGGCTGCGTTATTGACGGAAAAAATAAGGCTGACTGACCACGACGCGATCGTTTGGGTGACGCCGGACGAGGTGATGGACTACGACCTTTCCCCGGCGGATGTGGCAATAGCAAAGAAACTGAAGTTCGGCAGGAGCCGCAGCAAAGGATGAGAAACACATAATACAATTCCGAGGTGATGTTTATCGTGAAGATACGAAAGGCAGGACTGCCCGATGTGGACCTGCTTATGGACCTGAGAACGAAGTTCAATGATTTTCACAGGGCGCTTGACGGAAAAAAACCCGGTAAAGGATGGAAAAAGGAATACAGGAAGGAATTGATAAAGGAACTGGGTTCAAAAAACATACTGAAGCTCATTGCGCATGAGGGGAACAGGCCCGCCGGCACCGTGTTCTGCGGGTTGGTAAAAAATCAGCCCGGCACGAACAACTGGCTGGAAAGCAAAAAAACAGGGTTGATAAAGTTCCTTTATGTATGCGAGGATTTCAGGGGCAGGGGGATAGCCACGTCCCTGATAAAAGAATGCTTTATATGGATGAAAAAACACGGCGCCCTTGCGGCGGAACTCGTTGTGGCGGATAATAATCACAACGCCCACGGGCTTTATAAGGAAATGGGCTTCAAGGACAGGTCTGTAAGGATGACAAGGAAAGTCTGAAGGCCCTGCGCACCGCATTCCCCGCAGATCCGCAAAACAATTGAAAAAGCCGTGTTTTTTATGATATAATTTATTTTCAAAGGCTGTTACGGGTTTATGCATAAGGGGCGGGAAATTCCGGGCCCCGGATCTTTTTAAGGAGGTATCTTTATGGAAATACGCGGAACGACCATACTGTGCGTGAGAAGGAACGGCAAGGTGGTCATGGGCGGCGACGGGCAGATGACCATGGGCGCGACCGTAATGAAGGCGACCGCAAAAAAAGTCAGGGTCATCGAGGGCAAGTCGAAGGTCCTGGCTGGATTTGCCGGATCCGTGGCCGACGCTTTTACGCTTTTCGAGAGATTCGAGGAAAAACTCAAGGAACACAACTGGCAGCTGCAGCGCGCGGCGGTGGAACTTGCAAAGGACTGGCGCACAGACAAGATATTGAGGCGTCTCGAGGCGCTTATGATAATAGCCGACAGGGAATACATGTATATGCTCTCCGGCAACGGGGAAGTGATAGAGCCCGAGGACGGCGTGATCGCCATAGGCTCCGGCGGTCCTTACGCGCTGGCGGCGGCAAGGGCGCTTTTCCGCCACACGGACAAAGAGGCGCGTGAAATAGTCGCGGAGTCCATGAAGATAGCCGGCGAGATATGCATCTACACCAACGAGAATATCACGATCGAGGAACTTTAGCTTAACCCGATAAACCCGGAAGAAAAACGAACAGACAAGAGGTAAATGATATGGCGGACACAATAAACGAACTGACACCAAAGGAAGTTGTGGAAAAGCTGGACAAATACATCATCGGGCAGGCCGAGGCAAAAAAATCGGTCGCGGTCGCGCTGCGCAACAGGGTAAGAAGGCTCAAGCTTTCCCCGGAAATGCGCGACGAGGTCACGCCGAAAAACATCCTTATGATAGGGCCCACAGGGGTGGGCAAGACCGAGATAGCCAGGAGGCTGGCAAAGCTCGTGAACGCTCCTTTTATAAAGGTGGAGGCCTCCAAATACACAGAAGTCGGTTACGTCGGGCGGGATGTCGAGTCCATGATACGCGACCTGACGCAGACCGGCGTGAACATGGTGCGCGAAGAATACATGGAACAGGTCAAAAAAAAGGCCGAGGAATCCGTGGAAGAAAAGCTGCTGGACCTGCTGGTGCCGCCGGTAAAGCCTCCAAAAAAGACATTTCTGACCGAGGAAGAGGCGGCAAGCCAGGAACAGGAAAACGTAAAATTCAAGGAAACGCGTGAAAAGATAAGGCAGCAGCTCAGGGCCGGGGCCCTCGAGGACAGGATGGTCGAGGTTTCGGTGAAACAGAAGCAGTCGCCAATGATGGAAATATTCCCGGGCGCGTCCATGGATGAGATCGGCGCCAACATACAGGAACTCATGGAAGGTTTCGCACCGGGCGGCAGGACAAAAAAGGCCAAAATGCGCGTTGGCGAGGCCCGCACCGTGATACTCAACGAGGAGATCGGAAAGCTCATAGACATGGACAGGGTGGTGAAGGAAGCCATAAGCCGCGTTGAGAATAATTCCATAATATTCATCGATGAGATAGATAAGATCGCAGGAAGGGAAAAATCCATGGGAGGCCCGGACGTTTCGCGCGAGGGTGTTCAGCGGGACATATTGCCCATAGTGGAGGGCACCACCGTCATGACCAAGCACGGGCAGGTGAGGACGGATCACATACTTTTTATCGCGGCCGGAGCGTTCCATGTCTCAAAACCTTCGAACCTTATACCGGAGCTCCAGGGGCGTTTTCCGATAAGGGTGGAGCTCGACAGCCTGACAAAGAACGATTTTGAAAGGATCCTCAAGGAGCCGGAGAATTCCCTGATAAAGCAGTACACGGCCATTCTCGAAACCGACGGGGTGGGGCTCTCCTTCGACGACCCGGCCATTTCCGCCGTGGCGGAGATCGCCTTTGAAGTGAACGAGCAGATGGAGAACATAGGCGCAAGAAGGCTCCACACGATAATAGAAAAGGTGCTGGAGGATGTGCTCTTTAACGCGCCTTACCCGAAACCGGAGAAGATCAGGGTCACCAGGGAATATGTCGGGGAAAAGCTCAAGGACCTTGTGAAAGACAGGGATTTGAGCAGGTACATATTGTAGGGGCTGTGCGGTCGCAAGTAAAACGGAACATATAAATACGACAAGGAGAACAATAAATGGAAAAGATCATTGAAAAGGCCCGGACGCTCGTTGAGGCGCTGCCTTACATAAGGAATTTCAACGGCGCGACCTTTGTGATCAAATACGGCGGGAGCGCCATGACGGACGGCAAATACAAGGAATTTTTTATCGAAGATATCGCCCTTTTGAACTACGTGGGAGTAAAGATAGTCCTGGTCCACGGCGGCGGGGATGACATCAATGAAATGCTGAAAAAACTTGGCAAGAAGCCGGTTTTTGTCGACGGACACCGCGTGACCGACGACGAAACGCTCGACATAGTCGAGATGGTCCTTGTCGGCAAGGTGAACAAGGAAATAATAAAGAACATGAATTTGCACGGCGTGAACGCCATAGGGCTATCCGGCGAGGACGGGAACCTTATAATGGCAAAAAAGAAAAAGTCGCAAAAGGGAAAAGATATCGGCTTTGTAGGCGAGGTAACAAGGGTCAATACCAAGCTCCTGCGGACCCTGGACGAGCAGGGTTATGTCCCGGTAATCGCGCCGCTCGGCGTGGATGAGCGCGGCAACGGATACAATATCAACGCCGACAATGTGGCGGGCGCCGTGGCCTGCGCCTTAAAGGCCGACAAGCTGGTTTACCTGACGGACACCGACGGGGTTAAAATAAAGGGCAAGTACGTCCATTCCATAAGGATAAAAGAGATTGCCGGACACATCAAATCCGGGGACATAACGGGCGGCATGCTGCCCAAGACCCTTTCGGCGAAAGCGGCCATAGAGGCCGGGGTGAAAAAAGTGCACATAATCAACGGGATACTGGAGCACTCGCTGCTTCTTGAGATATTCACCAATGAAGGCATAGGGACGGAGATAGTAAAATAAATTTAGTGCAGGACTAAATTTTCCCGGTGGCCGTATGAGCCTTTTTTCAGGTAGCCGCGTCTAAATTTAAAAGATGGACGCAGGGCCTTCAAAAAGTCTCATACGGCCAGCGGTAAACTGGTGGAAAAAATTATTTTAATCAATTGGAGAGAAAAAATGGACAGCAAAACGGTTAAGGAACTTGACGCGAAATATATGGGGGTTTTCAAGCGCTATGACGTGGTTTTTGAGAAAGGCTACGGCTCGACGCTTGTCGACAAGGAAGGGAAGAAATACCTCGATTTTTTCTCGGGAATATCGGTCAACGCCCTGGGTTATAACAACGTCGACATAAACATAGCCGCGGTAAAGCAGATAAAAAAGTTCATGCATTTGTCGAATAATTTTTACAGCGAGGAGCAGGTGAAGCTCGCAAAGCTTATATGCGAAAATTCCTTCGGCAAAAAGGTCTTCTTCGCCAATACGGGCGCCGAGGCCAACGAGGCCGCGCTAAAGCTGGCAAAAAAATGGGGCCAGGTCCGTAAAAAAGGCGCCTATAAGGTGGTGACCTTCAGGGATTCTTTCCACGGCCGCACCATAGCCACGCTTACCGCCACCGGGCAGGAGAAATTCCACTCGATATTGACCCCGAAATACCCGGGGATAGTTTACGCCAGGTTCAACGACATAAAGGACGTGGAATCGAAGATCGACGCCGAAACGTGCGCCGTCCTTGTGGAGCCGGTCCAGGCCGAGGGCGGGGTTTACACGCCCCAGGACGATTTCCTGAAAAAATTGCGGGCGCTCTGCGACAGGCTCAACGTCCTGCTTATATTTGACGAGGTCCAGACGGGCATTGGACGCACGGGCTATATGTTCGCCGGTGAAAAATACGGCGCAACCCCGGATGCCATGACCATAGCGAAGGCCATAGGCGGCGGATTGCCGCTGTCGGCCCTTGTCGCCGGAGAAAAATTGCGGGACGTTTTTGAGCCGGGCGACCACGGCACGACCATGGGAGGGAATCCCGTGGCATGCGCGGCCGGCATAGTTGTATTTTCGGCCGTGATGAAAAAGTCGTTCTTGAAAGCCGTCCGTAAAAAGGGCGATATCATGGAAAAAGTTTTGCGCTCGGTCAAAAGCGGCAATGTCTCGGACGTACGCGGGGCCGGGCTGCTGCGGGGGATCGAACTGAAAAAAGGCGCATCTGAAATAGTAAAACAGGCCTTAAAGCGCGGGCTCATAATAAACAGCACCGGCCATGAAGTCATAAGGCTGGCGCCGCCCCTGAACATCAAAACCGCCGAATTGAAAAAAGGGCTGGCAATACTGAAAGAACTTATAGAGGCGGGTTAGAAAAAAAAGCAGACCAGGAGGTCTTAAAAATGTCCATGGTGCACCTCAGCAAGAAGGATCTGGTTTCCATACTGGACCTGAGCAGGGAAGAGCTTGAATCCATATTGAATGTCGCGGAGATGATCCGCATCAAGCAGAGGAACAAGGAACTTTTTTTTCCGCTTCTCGGGAAAAGCCTTGCCATGATCTTCACGAAATCTTCCACGCGCACGAGGGTTTCCTTTGAAATAGCCATGTTCCAGCTCGGCGGCGCGGCTCTGTACCTGAACCCCCAGGACATGCAGCTCGGCCGGGGCGAGACCATAGCCGATACCGCGCGCGTTTTGTCGCGCTACGTCGACGGGATAATGATAAGGACCTACGCGCATTCCGACGTGGTTGAACTGGGAAAAAACGCGTCAATACCGGTCATTAACGGTTTGACGGACGACGAGCACCCATGCCAGATAATAGCGGACATACTCACGATAAAGGACAAGAAGAAGGGCGTAAAAGGGCTGAAAGTGGCCTACGTCGGCGACGGGAACAACGTCTGCACTTCGTGGATGTACGCGGCTCCCAAGGTCGACCTCCACTTTGCGGTGGCTTCTCCCGCAGGATATTTGCCGAAGGAGGCCGTGGCGCAAAAAGCCAGGGAGCTTGCCGCGGTCTCCAAGACGCAGATGCTCATAACGGAATCCCCGGAAGAGGCGGTAAGGGACGCCGACGTTATTTATACCGACGTTTGGGCGTCCATGGGGCAGGAGGCCGAATCTGAAAAACGCAAAAAGGAATTCGCCCGTTACCAGGTAAATTCCGCCCTTTTGAAACATGCGAAGAAGGACTGCCTTGTGATGCACTGCCTGCCGGCCCACAGGGGAGAGGAAATATCCGCGGAGGTAATGGACGGGCCTAACTCGGTGGTATTCGACGAGGCCGAGAACAGGCTGCACGCGCAAAAAGCCATACTTGCCCTTTTAATGGGAAAATAACGGGAAGACAATACCAAATAATCGAGGAGAACAGGAAATGAAAAAATCCGCAAAAAAAGTCGTACTGGCCTATTCGGGAGGACTGGATACGTCCATAATAGTGCCGTGGCTCAAGGAAACGTACGGATGCGAGGTCATAGCATGCGTGGTGGACGTCGGCCAGGTTGATGATTTTGAAAAGGTAAGGAAAAAAGCGCTGGCGTCGGGAGCGTCGAAGGTTTATGTCATAGACGCGAAGCCCGAGTTCGTGAAGGATTACATCTATCCCATGATAAAGTCCGGCTCCCTTTATGAGGGGAAATATTACCTGGGCACATCGATCGCCAGGCCCATAATCGCGCAGAAACAGGTGGAGGTCGCAATAAAGGAAGGCGCCGACGCGCTTTGCCATGGAGCCACAGGAAAAGGGAACGACCAGGTCCGTTTCGAGCTGACATTCAAGGCCCTGGCGCCCAACCTGAAAATAATCGCGCCGTGGAGGGAGTGGGACATAAAGTCCCGTTCGCAGGCGATAGATTACGCGAAGGCTCACGGCATCCCGGTGGTTGCCACAAAGAAAAAACCATATTCCGAGGATGACAATTTATGGCACATATCCCACGAGGGGGGCATCCTCGAGGACCCGGCAAACGAGCCGACGGACGACATTTTAAGCAGGATGAACACCCTTGAAAAGGCGCCCGACAAGGCGGAGTACGTCAGCATAGATTTTGTTAAAGGCGTGCCGACCGCGGTCAACGGGAAAAAACTTTCGCCGCTGCGGATAATAGGCAAACTGAACGCACTGGGCGGAAAACATGCCATAGGTTTTGTGGACATGGTGGAGAACCGCCTGGTCGGGATAAAATCGCGCGGATTGTACGAGACACCCGGGGGCACCATACTTTTTACGGCGCACAGGGAGCTTGAGGAAATTACCATGGACAGGGACACTTTTCATTACAAACAGCAGGTCGGGATAAAATACGGGGAACTGATATACAACGGCATGTGGTTCGCCCCCCTGCGCGAGGCCATTTCGGATTTTATCGACAGGACACAGGAGACGGTGACGGGCTCGGTCAGGCTGAAACTTTACAAGGGCAACATCCGCGTGGCCGGAAAAACGTCCCCGTATTCGATGTACAGCGAGGCCATGGCCACGTTCGAGGAAGAGGAAGTCTACAACCAGAAAGACGCCGAAGGCTTCATAAACCTTTTCGGGTTGCAGCTCAAGATATTCAACCAGGTCAGGAAAAAGACAAAGGCAAAATAGCCTTTAAAGGGGCAAAAATGGAAAAAATTTGGCAGGGCCGTTTCAAAAAAAAGATGGATCCGGAGGCGGATTCTTTCAACGCCTCGATATCCTTCGACAGGAGGCTTTTCAAATACGATGTCATCTCGGGGCTTTCGCACGCCAGGGCGCTGAAAAAGGCGGGCATCCTGTCGGCGGCCGAGGAAAAACGCATAACAGCGGGGTTAAAAAATGTCCTGAAAAAGGAGGCCGCCACGGATTTTTCGGTTTATGAGGACGTGCATTCGGCGGTGGAAGGCGAGCTTGTGAGGACAATAGGCCCGCTGGGGAAAAAACTGCATACCGGAAGGTCCCGCAACGACCTGGTGGCCAACGACACGAGGCTATATATGATGGAAGAGGTAACCGCGGTAAAAAAACTCCTTGAAAAACTCATGGCGCGTGTCGTGCTGAACGCGGAGAATAACGCTTCCGTATTTATGCCGGGCTACACGCACATGCAGCACGCGCAGATAATATCGGCAGGGCAGTGGTTCCTGGCCTATTTTTCCATGCTAAAGAGGGACTGGGATCTCTTTGATTTCGTGAAAAACAGGGCGGACAGGCTGATAATAGGCAGCGGCGCTTTGGCCGGTTCCAATTACAAGCTTGACAGGAAACTTTTGGCCAAACATGCGGGATTTAGGAACATAGCCGGAAATTCAATGGACGCGGTCTCCGACAGGGACTTTATCCTTGATTTCCTCTACGCCTGCTCGGTCACGGCCGCGCACCTTTCAAGGCTGGCCGAAGAGATAATAATTTTCAACACGACCGAGTTCGGGTTCCTGGAAATAGACGATTCATTCGCCACGGGCTCGTCGATAATGCCGCAGAAAAAGAACCCGGATATCGCGGAGCTCATACGCGGAAAGGCCGGGAAGTTTTTCGGCAGGCTCACGGCCGGGCTCACCATGATAAAAGGGCTTCCGCTGGCCTACAACAAGGACCTGCAGGAGGATAAGACGCTGTTTTTCGGGTCGCTTGACGAGATAAAATCCATATTATCGGTCTCTGAAAAATTCCTGGGCGCAATAAAATTCGTCGGGGAAAAGACGTCAAAACAGCTCGAGGATCATTTTATGTACGCCGTGGACATCGCCGATTACCTGGTTAAAAAAGGGGTCCCGTTCCGCGAGAGCCATTCCATAATAGGAGCGATGGTGATATATTCCCTGGAAAAACACAAGCCGTTCAAGCGCTTTGAAAAGGAAGAACTCAGGACGTTTTCGGGAAAGTTCGGGGATGATTATTACTCTCTTTTTACCCCGGCCAGGAGCCTGGGCTCCAAGGCCACGCTCGGGTCCACATCCCCCGCCTCGGTAAGAAAACAGATAAACGACGCGAAAAAATTCCTTAAAAGGCCGGCAAAGAAAAAATGAGAATGGAGCACCATATCATGGCGACGGCGCCGGTGGCGGCCGGGGCCTGGTTTTTTACGCATAACTGGTTTTACGTCGTCATGTCGGTCTGCCTGGGAGTCCTCGTCGATTTTGACCATGTTTTCGATTATATCAGGGAAGAGGGGACCTTCGACATGAGGGGCATGTTCGTAAAATCGTACAAAGGGGATTTTCACCACCTTTACGTGATATTCCACGCCTACGAGTATGTGCCGCTGGCCTGGCTTGCCGGATATCTTATGAATAATTACACATTTTCAATAGTTTTTTCAGCGGCCTACCTGGCGCACATGATACCCGACCAGCTGATGAACAACGTCAGGCCGTGGGGATATTTTTTAACATACAGGATAATGAAAAAATTCGTGATGACGGACATTTTTTATAAGGGAAGACCTGTCGAGAAATTAAAAAGTTAAAATTCATCCGCCTTCACCCCGGAGGTTTCGGCGGACACGGAAACCAAAAATCACAAGTTTTAAATTTATAATTAATTGCAATTATTGAACAGTGATTTTAATTTAAGGATTTGTTGATTGTAATTTTTGTTTTAAATTTTAACTTTCGACCATAAGGAGAACATATGAACATCTTTTTCCGCATTTTTATCATGGCATTCCTTAACGGCGCGACCGCCGCGCTTTACACCGTCATTTTCAACAGGGAGATCGCCTGCCAGACGGGCCCTTATTTCACGCAGCTGCAATGGGTGGTCCTGAGTTTTTTTGCCGGCTCGCTCATTGCGGTGGCCGTATTAAGGCGGACGCTTCTTAAGGGCGCCGACGAGGGAAAATACAACCTCACCGCCGCGCTCGCCCCGGTTATAAATACATTTTTCATACCCGTTATGATATTCCTCATAAGGCTGGTAAGGCCGGCCCTTTCGCTTTCCGCCGGAGCCGCTGAGCCCGCGTGGATGGGGCCGCTGCTCTGCCTGGCGGCTTACACTCCGGCCGCGGTCCTTTCGACGGCCGGGTTCATGCCGCTGGTGGAATTCCCAAAAAAGACGGGGTCAAAACAGGCGCTCTACACCCTCTACGCATCCGAGATCGCCGGCGTGATCGCGGCTGTTGCGGTTTTTTATCTCGTGCTGATAAACAAGTTCTCGTCCGTGGACATAATATACGTTATGGGAATAATCAATTTGGCCGTAATTTACTTTTTTTTCCGCGGCAGGGAACTGCAGGGGCGCTTTATCATGCTGGCGACCATTGCCGCGCTAATAATTTACATGGTATTTAACATAGCCGGGATAAAGGAAAAGACGGATATAGCCACCTCGAGGGCCCAGTTCGCGGGATACACGGTCATCGCGGACAGGGAATATCCCACGATGAAATTCACAATGGCAAAAAAGGACGGGACATATTATATCTTTGAGAACGGCGGGCCGATATACTCGATCCCGGACCCGGATTACACAAGAACGGCGCTGCTGGCATCAGGGCCGCGCGTGCTCGTGATAAACGGCGGCTATGCAGGCATTGTGGACGAGCTTTCCGGGATGAAATCGGTGACGGAAATAACTGCCGTGGAAGAGGACCCTTATACCGCCTTTATCATGGATAAGGTTTTCAAACCGGCTGCAGCCGGCGGCAAAAAGGTGAATTATCTCTCCGGAGCCGCGGCGCTCGACCCTTCGATATTGGCCTCCGGAAGGGTCTTTGACGGCGTCATCGTGAGCTGTGTGAGGCCGAAGCCCGGAAAATACGGCGCAAAATACATGCAAAATATTCGCGACAATTTTTTAAAGCCGGGCGGGACGCTTGTCGTATACATCGGCCGCGCTGACCAGAAGTACGTGGCAGGAGCGGTCAATTCAGCGTTTAAAAGCTCTTCCATGTCGCAGGGAGTGATAACCGCAAAATGAAGAGGGATAAATTCCGCGAACTTGTCGCCATAATGAAGAGGCTGCGCGCAAAGGACGGCTGCCCGTGGGACAAAAAACAGACCAACCTGTCCATACTGCCGTATCTTATAGAAGAGGCGTATGAATATATCGAGGCTGCGCGCAACAGGGACGCCGAAGGCATGAAAGAGGAGCTCGGAGACGTGCTTCTTCAGGTCGTATTTCACGCGCAGATATCATCCGACAGGGGCGGATTCGGCATAGACGACGTCATCGACGGGATCAACAACAAGCTTATAACAAGACATCCGCATATTTTCGGCGATAAAAAGGGGTTGAGAAGCGCGGCAAACGTACGCGACTTCTGGGAAAAACACAAGAAAGAGATAAAAAAGAGGGATTCGGTCATCGACGGGGTGCCCCCGGCAATGCCGGCGCTGTTGCGCAGCCGGAGGCTCATAAGCAAGGCGGGCAGCGCGGGTTTCAGGTGGGGCTCCAAAGAGGGGCCGCTGAAAAAGGTGAACGAGGAAATGGGAGAGGTCAGGCGCGCTTTAACGGGGAAAAATAAAAAACGAATAAAGGAAGAGATAGGGGACCTTCTTTACGCGGTCTCGGCCCTGGCGTATTACAACGGCATAGATCCCGAAGAGGCGCTGCACAGGGCCGACGATAAATTTATCACCAGGTTCAAAAAAATGGAAAAAAAGCTTTACAAAGGCATGACTGAAAAAGAAATGCTCGGCCTGTGGAATAGTACAAAGAAAAAAACAAACGATAAAAAAACAATTTAAAATATTTTTTCCGCTTTACGACAAAATACCTGCCCGGGATTTGCCTGTATCGTGTCACGTACTTGTGAAAATAATAACCCCAAAAATTCCTGTAATATATATCACAAAACCGGTGTGATACAAAACACAGCGGTTTTATTGACTCTTCTGCTATACTTATAGTGGGAAAAGAAAGAAGCTCCCCGGCAATAAAGCGGGGAAAAAAAGGAGGCTCTTATGAACAGGATAACGGCACTGCTCACGGCGGCTTTTACGGTATTTGCCGCGTTGTTCATATTTTCAATGTCCATTTCGCCGAACTGGTCGGTGCAGAGGAGGATATTCATAAACGAGAGGCCCGCGCGTATCGCGCCATATCTTTCGGAGGCTTCAACATGGAAGAAATGGAACACATGGTCGGAAAAACAGGGCATATCAAAGATAAAGATAGTGAAGGCCGGCGATAATACGGTAAAGTACAGCCTTACCAACACGATGACGGGATATGTGGAGAACGGAACGGCAATGGTGATAAGCGCGGACCTGGGATCTTATGTCGTTGAAAAGATAGAGGGAAAATCCAACGCCGACCCGCTGACAAGGTATATGCTGCTGTTGCACGAAAAGCTCTTCGGGGAAGATATGGAAACAGGACTCCTGACGTTAAAGCACGAAGTCGAGGGGAGGAAATAAATTTTGAATTTAGTAAGTAATCAAAGGCGTTTGCTTTATGTAAGTCCTGCTGGCGGCCTGGGTAAGGATGAAATGGGCCGTGTCCGCGCGTGATATGCCGCCGCATTTTATCCCGTCAAGATGCGTAATGACCCTGTATTTTTCCGTAAGCTTTCCATTAGTCAGGAATCCCGGCCGGACTATTATCCAGTTTATGTCCGATTTTGATAATATTGCTTCCGCCCTGTTTTTGTCCTCATAAACCTTCGAAAGCAGCAGGGGGAAGATTATTTTGTCATATATGAACCCGCCGTGGCCCATGGAATCGCCGGCCCCGATGCCGGTCACCATTATAAGCAGCTTGACGTTGTTCTTCTTTACGGCGGAAACAAGGTGCCCTGCCGAAACCGAGAATATGGAGACATCATTCTTGGCAGGCGGGATGCCTATGGCGGAGACGATAATATCCATGCCCTCGGCGGCCGCTTCTATATCCGCGGAGTTTGCCGCGTCGCCATGGAACATTTCAAAATTTTCATCGGCGATGGAAAGCGTCCCCGGCCGGCGTGAAAAGGCGCGTATCTTGTGGCCGTACAAAAGACCGAGCTTGATGACCTGCAACCCGACGCCGCGCGTGCCCAGCACTAATATTTTCATGCCGACTCCCTGTTATGTAAAGATTTTTTGGTGATTTCCGAACCCTGCCATTTGAATATACAACGAGGGCAAACATATGTCAAACAAGAATAACCCTTTACCGGGCCGGTGGAACTTTTTTTAGCCATCCCACCGGCCCGGTCTTTGCTTTGTCTCTATTTGTACGGTTCATGTAGGGGCCGGCTCATATGCCAGCCCGGTTTTTGCTTTGCCTAGATTTGTGCGGTTCCTGTAGGGGCCGGCTTATATGCCGGCCCGGTCTTTGCCGGGCAGGCGTGACTTTTTTAAGGCCGCCGTCCGAAGCTTTACCTGAGGCAGGCACATAGAAAGGACGTTGACATTAAAGTTTTACCTTCGCTTAATTGACATGGTGATTATTGTTGGACGCCGGGCCATAAAAAAGCCCCGCCCGCCCGGCTTTTGCCGGCTCTCTCGTCTTGAAGCTTTGCCTCGATTTGTACGGCTTCCGTAGGGGCCGGCTTATATGCCGGCCCGGTCTTTGCCGGGCAGGCGTGACTTTTTTAAGGCCGCCGTCCGAAGCTTTACCTGAGGCAGGCACATAGAAAGGACGTTGACATTAAAGTTTTACCTTCGCTTAATTGACATGGTAATTATTGTTGGACGCCGGGCCTAAAAAAAGTCACGCCCACCCGGCAAATAAAAGGTTGAAAAATCCCCCTTTTAATTTATAATTAAGGAATTACCGAACAAAAAGGAGAAGCCATGTTTGATATAAAACTTATAAGGGAAAATCCGGACAAGGTCAAGGAAGGGCTCAGGAAGAAGGCGGCGGACCTTACCATGGTCGACGACGCGCTTGCCCTGGATATAAAAAGGCGCTCCATACTGGGCGATGTCGAAAAGCTTAAGGCCGAGAACAACAGGGTCTCCGGCGAGATAGCGAAAATGAAAAAAGAGGGGAAGGACGCCTCCGGCATAATTGCCGAAATGAAAAAAGTTTCGGATTCCATAAAAACAATGGACGAGGAGCTTTCAAAAGTCGACGCGGAGCTGAATTCAAAACTCCTGCTCATTCCCAATTTACCCCACGATTCGGTGCCCCCTGGCGCGGACGAGACTTCGAACCAGGTCTTCGCCGAATGGGGGACTAAGCCTGTTTTCAATTTTAAGCCGAAACCTCATTGGGAAATAGCCGAATACCTGGGCATACTGGACGACAAACGCGCCGCAAAGGTCACCGGCGCCAGGTTCGTTTTTTACAAAGGCATGGGCGCGCTCCTTGAAAGGGCTCTTATAAATTTCATGCTCGACGTCCAGACAAGGGAGCACGGCTACACCGAGATATTCCCGCCGATCCTAATCAACAGGGACTCTATGACGGGCACGGGCCAGCTCCCTAAATTCGAGGACGACGCGTTCAAGCTCTCGGACCCTGATTATTTCCTCGTGCCCACGGCCGAAGTTCCGGTCACGAACATGCACAAGGACGAGATATTAATGGAAAAGGAGCTGCCAATAAAATACGCGGCCTATTCCCCCTGTTTCAGGAAGGAAGCCGGCGCTTACGGCAAGGACACCAAGGGCATAGTCAGGATGCACCAGTTCAACAAGGTCGAGCTGGTAAAGTTCGTCCACCCGGACAGCTCCTACGCGGAGCTCGATATGCTCGTAAAGAACGCCGAGGAGATACTCCGCAGGCTCAACCTTCACTACAGGATACTTTTGATGTGCGCAGGCGACCTCGGGTTCACGCAGACAAAAAAATTCGACCTCGAGGCGTGGCACGCGGGCGGCAACAGGTACTGGGAAGTCTCGTCGTGCTCCAATTTCGAGGATTTCCAGGCGCGCAGGGCCAGGATACGCTTCAAGGACAAGGACAATAAGACGCGTTTCGTCCATACCCTGAACGGTTCGGGGCTGGCAACATCCAGGCTGCTGCCCGCGATACTGGAGGCATTCCAGACCGCGGAGATGGAAGTCGTCATCCCGGAGGTTTTAAGGCCGTATATGGGCGGTATTGACAGGATATCCAAAAAGTAGTATATTGGCTTGCTTTCATTTACCCTTTTTAAGGGGATATTTAAGGAGGATAATATGGCCGAAAATCAGCCTCAGGCAAAGAAAAATATCACGGGATTGTACATTGTTTTCGGAGCTCTTGCCGTGCTTGCGCTGGGATATTTTGTCCTTACAAAGGTCAACGCCGACGCCTCGAACTGGGCCGGAGCGGTCGCCCCCATCCTTATCGTGGGCGGATACATAATGGTCGCCGTCGGGATCCTTGTCGGATGGGATGAATAGAAAGAACGCCGCGGAGGGCTAGTCATAATTGGTAATGCGTCTGACTTGAAATCAGATGGGAGCAATCCCTTGGGGGTTCGAGTCCCTCGCCCTCCGCCAAAATTTGCTGACAAAATTTGGCGAGAAAGTTGAAAGGAGAAAGTAGAGAGTAGAAATACAAAACCGGGCAACTTTCGGTCTCCTATCTCCTCTCTCCTTTCTGAAACAAGGCCTCGGCAAATTTTGGCGAGATAGTAGATAGGAGAAAGTAGAAGAACAACAAGCTCCTGTAGGGGCGGCCCCATGTGGCCGCCCGAACAATATAAGGAATCCCGCCGCAGAATTTGGAACTAATAATATTGAGCAGCTTGAACAATTGAGCGGTTTGAGCTGTTGCTACGCAACGGAAAGGTGGCCGAGTGGCCGATGGCAGCTGACTGCTAATCAGTTGGTCTCGCAAGAGGCCCGAGGGTTCGAATCCCTCCCTTTCCGCCAAAATTTAAAAGAGGCCTTTGTAAAAAAACAGCCGCGCCCCCCTTGACCTCACCGCCAAAAGTAGTAATATATCCACATACGCCGTTATTTGCTTATCCCAAGGAGATGTCATGGCCGGTGATGAAGGCTCGGTTGTCGATCCCCAGACGAAAGCTGAAGAGGCCGCGAATTCCATAACGCACGGGATCGCGGCGGCCCTTGCCGTGGCCGGGCTTGTCCTGCTGGCCGCGTTCGCTTCCAGGCAGGGTGACGCGTGGAAGGTAACCTCGCTTGCGGTGTACGGCGCCACGCTCATCATCCTTTTTGTGATGTCAACGCTATCGCATGCTATAATAGGGAAGAAACTGAAGCGTTTTTTTGAGCTCCTGGACTACTCTTCCATTTACCTGCTTATAGCAGGGACATATACGCCCATTATGCTTGTGTATTTGCGCGGGCCTTGGGGCTGGACGATGTTCGGCGTTGTGTGGGTTATGGCCCTCGTCGGGATACTCTGCAAGGTTTTTTTGCTGGGGAGATGGGATTTTTTATCGGTTGTTTTTTACGTGCTTATGGGATGGATGCTGGTGATCGTCTTCAGGCCGCTTATGCTCCACGCGCCGGCCGGCTTCATCAAATGGCTGGTCATAGGCGGGCTGTGTTACACTTTGGGCTCGTTGTTCTATCTTTTCAAGAGGATGCCGTTCCACCATCCGGTGTGGCACATATTCGTAATAGCCGGGAGCGCGTGCCATTTTTTCGGGTTCCTGTTTTATATGGCGTTAAAATAAATTAAAAAGTTAGAATTCATCCGTCTTCACCTGTAGGTTACGGCGGACATAGAAACCAGGAATTAAAGGCATAAGGCGCGGATTTTTTTTGTTCCAATTCTTGGTTTTGAATTTTGAGATTTAAATTTTGGTTGGGAGGTTTGCCATGGCGATAATGGAGATCAGCATTGTGCCCGTGGGCACCGGCAGGACTTCGGTCAGCGAATATATCGTGGACGCCGTAAAGGTCCTTGAGGACGAAGGCATCAAGTACCAGGTTTACCCCATGGGCACGGTTGCGGAAGGGGACATTGGCGTCCTTTTCGACGCGGCGAGAAAAATGCACGAGTCGATCTTTTTTACAAGCGATGTGGCAAGGGTGGTTACCACCATAAAAATCGACGACCGCAGGGATAAAGAACATACCATAGAGCGAAAGATAAAATCGTTAAAAGAAAAGGTAAGATACAAGAAGTAGATACCAACAAGAATTTTTAACGCTCTCTTCCTCTCCCCTTGTGGGAGAGGATAAAGGTGAGGGGGATGGAGAAAAGGCTTGACTTGTCACCCTCTCCCCGACCCTCTCCCATCGAGGGAGAGGGAAATCACTGCAAAATATCAGACAAAAAAGAAATCACACACTATAATTTACAGTATATTTAAAATAACCCTGTTTGACTTTGAGGCGTTATACTATTATAATCATACATATCCTTGATATCTGAATACTCCATTAGCGAGGTGCAATGTGTATATTTTCGGGCCGGTTCCTTCCAGGCGCCTGGGACTGTCGCTCGGCGTCGATCCGCTTTCCAGCAAAAGCTGCAACCTTAACTGCGTTTACTGCGAGCTGGGCAGGAGTTTTAAGCTCATAAGCGAGAGGCGCGTATTCGTCGAGACCGGGATCATAATCGACGAGCTCAAGCAGTATCTTGAAAAGGGCGGGGAAGCCGACCACATAACCATATCAGGCTCCGGCGAGCCGACGCTTGCGCTGAACCTCGGCGAGATCATCGGTGAAATAAAAAAAATAACCGACAAACCCGTGGCGGTCATAACCAACGGGGTGCTTTTATCCGACGCGAATGTGAGGCGGGAACTTTCCGGCGCGGCGGTCGTGCTTCCTTCGATGGACGCCTTCACCGAGCAGGCCTACATAAAGGTCAACAGGCCGCACGGCTCGGTAAAAATGAACACGGTAATAGAAGGGCTGCGCGCCTTTGCCGCAGAATACAAAGGCGAGATATGGCTCGAGATAATGGTCGTCTCCGGGATGAACGATTCGGACGCGGACATACTCGAGGCCAGGAAGGTGCTCGACACCATTCCGGGCATCAAAAGGATCCAGATAAACACGGTCGTGCGCTCCAGGGCCGAGGCCTTCGCAGAGCCGGTGAGCGACGAGAAATTAAAACACATAGCCATGATGCTGGGCACGCGAGTCGAGGTCATCGGCAAGTTCATGGGAAGCTCGATGCACACCATAGACAGCGTCGAGGACGCGATACTGGAGGCCCTGAAACGCAGGCCCATGACCGCCGTGGAATTCGAGCAGACCATGGGGTTAAAAAAAGCCGAAGTGTTAAGGACGCTGGAGCTGCTCATTGAGCGTGGATTCGTGCAAAAAGAATTTTTCAACGCGAAAGAATTTTATAAGATGGCGGAAAAGCCCTGATGAGGACGAGCGTCGAGTGTTTTTCCTGCTTTATGACCCAGGCCCTGCGCGCCGGCAAAATGGCGAAAGCAGGCAAACGCTCCCATGAAAAAATAATGAAGGAAGTCGCGTCGCTTATAACCCGGCATAACATGGACACACCCCCGCCGTTCCTGGGAGGCGCGGTCCAGGACACCGTAAAAAAGATATCGCGCTGCGCCGACCCTTACATAAGGGAAAAGAAAAAATACAACAGCCTGGCCCTGAAACTTTACCCGGGGCTTAAAAAAGAGGTGGCGCGCGCAGGGGACAGGCTCCTGGCCGCCGTAAAGATCGCCATAACCGGGAATGTGATAGATTTCGGCTCGGAATGGAAATTCGACATCCACGGCGAGATAAGGAAGATTTTCAGCCACAAGCCGGATATTTTTGATTATAAAAAGTTCAAAAAGGCCCTGTCAAAGGCAAGAACCGTCCTTTATATCGCGGATAACGCGGGCGAGACTGTCTTCGACAGGGTGCTCATAGAAACGATGAAAGAACTCTTCCCCGTGGAGGTCACCTACGCGGTCAAGGAAAGGCCCATCCTCAACGACGCCCTGACGGAAGACGCCCTTTTTGCCGGGCTGGGAAAATGCTCGCGCGTAATCTCATCCGGGTCCGGGCTCCCGGGCACCGCGCCGAATACCGGGACAAAAGAGTTTTTGCTTAAATATAAAAGCGCTGATATAATAATAGCCAAGGGCATGGGGAACTTTGAACTGCTTGACACCGAGGAAAAACCCATATTTTTCATGCTGAAGGCGAAATGCTCCGTGGTCGCTTCCCGGCTGGGGACAAAGCTTGGGAGCATGGTGCTCAAACGCGGAGGATAAATTAAGGAGGTATGATCCCGATGAAAAAAACTGCAATTGTTCTCATGCTTGCAATGGCGGCGTCCGCATGTCTGCGCGCGGAAAAGCTTTCTGTCGTGGTGTCCATCGCGCCGCTTTACAACATTACCAGGGCCGTCGCGGGCGACAGGGCCGACATCATCCTTCTCGTGCCTCCGGGCGCAAGCGAACACACATATTCCCCGAAACCATCCCAGGTCATGGCGCTGGCAAAGGCCGACCTTTTCTTTATAATCGGCGCGGGCATGGAATTTTACGCCGACAAGATGATAAACGCCTCCGACAACAAAAAACTTACGGTCCTGAGAATGACCGACGGGGTGAAACTGCTGGCCGGGGCCGACGAGGACGAAAAGCAATTCGGCAACCCGCACATCTGGCTCGACCCGGTGCTGGCGGAAGACATCGCGGAAAAGATAAAGGCCGCGCTCATATCAAAGGACCCGGCCGACGCACAGCTTTTCAGGACCAATGCGGCGGTTTTTGAGGCTAAATTGAAAAAGCTGGACTCGTCCATCGCGGCCGAGGCGAAAACATTCAGGCAAAAAGAGCTGGTCTCGTTCCACCCGGCCTGGGTCTATTTCGAGAAGCGTTACGGGCTGAACGAGGTCGGGGTCATAGAGCTTACGCCGGGAAGGGAGCCTTCGCCGAAGGAGATCGAGGGGATAATTTCACAGATAAGGAAATACAAGATAAGGACCATATTCGCGGAGCCGCAGCTGCCCAGGAAGGCGGCCGACATAATAGCGGCGGAGGCGGGCATCAACGTGCTGATAATGGACCCTCTCGGCGAGCCGAAGGATACGCCGGACGGGTACATAGATTTCATCCGGGGGAATTTCAACATCATGAAAGAGGCGATGAAGTGAGCGAGATAATATCCTTTAAGAACGTCTACGCGGGTTACGGCGCGGGCGACGTGGTCGAGGACATAACTTTTTCCGTGGAGAAAGAGGATTACGTGGGCATAATAGGCCCCAACGGCGGCGGCAAGTCTACCGTGCTGAAAATGATAGCAGGCGTCCACAAACCAAGGCTCGGGCAGGTAAGGGTTTTCGGGGTGGACCCGGAAAAGTTCACGCAGAAAGAGCGCTCCCTCATAGGATACGTGAGGCAGGAAACTTTCATAGACACTTCGTTCCCGGTGATGGTAAAGGACGTGGTCCTCATGGGCAGGTACGCGCTTATAGGGCCGGGCATAAGGCCTTCCAAAAATGACGAACAAAAAGCAATGGACGCCCTTAAAAGGACGGGCATGGACGCTTTTGCGGGCTCGCACATAGGCGCCCTTTCCGGCGGGCAGAAACAGAGGGTCTTCATAGCCAGGGGCATAGTCAACGACCCGGAGCTTTTGATACTCGACGAGCCCACCACCGGCGTCGACGCGAAGAACCAGCACGCCTTTTACGACCTGCTCCTGGAGCTCAAGCGCAGTTATCACCTCACCATTATAATGGTATCCCACGACGTCTCCATGATAAGCGGCCAGGTCAACAAGGTCACGTGCGTCAACCACGGGGTGCACATGCACGGCGAGACCGAGGAAGTCCTGAAGGACGAGAAGACGTGCGAGATATGCGGCCTCGACACCGAGGTGCTTTTCCATGAAAAAAGAAAAGTGCGCATCGGGCCGGAGCATAACCATGATTGAGATGCTCCATTTCGGGTTTGTCCAGAAGGCCCTCATTGCCGGGGTTTTTGCGGGAGTGCTGCTGGCGGTCATCGGCGTTTACGTGGTGCTCAAGAAAATGTCCTTTATCGGCGACGGCATAGCGCACTCGGCTTTCGGCGGCGTGGCCCTCGGGCTTTTGATAGGGGCCAACACCACGCTTTCCGCGGTCCTTTTCGCCTGGGCCACGGCTATGCTCATCGGCGTTTCAAAGAAAAATTCCAAGACATCCGAGGACGCCCTCATAGGCATTTTTTTCGCCTTCACAATGGCGCTCGGCGTCATATTTATAGGCTTCAACAAGAAATACAACGCCGACATATTCGGCTTCCTCTTCGGCGACATACTCGCGGTCTCGGCCTCCGACGTCATGACGATAGTGGGCGTCTCGGCGCTGGTGCTTTTTGCCGTGTGGTTCTTTTACAAGGACCTGACATATTTCGCATTCGACGAGGAGGGGGCAAAGGTATCCGGCATCAACACGGAGTTCATTTATTTCCTCTTGCTCACCCTTGTTTCGGTCACCATAGTCGTCTCGATTAAAATAGTGGGCATAATCCTCGCGGTGGCTTTCCTTATTATACCGGTCTCCACGGCCCTGATGCTCACCACTGACATCAAAAAACTCATAGCGATCTCCGCAGTAATAAGCGTCATCTCCACCATCGCGGGTTTTGCCCTCTCATACGCCTTTAATCTCGCCTCGGGCGCGACCATAGTGGTCACGGCCACGATACTTTTCGCCGCCGTATCCATTTTTTCCCGCTTTGCGAAACGCTGACAAAATGATCCCCGACATACTGGCGCTTCTGGCAAGCCTGGCCGCGATACTTTTCGCCTGTTTCCTTTTCACCAACGCCATAGAATGGCTGGGCAACAGGATGAAACTCGGCAATGGCGCTGTCGGGTCGGTACTTGCGGCGGTGGGAACCGCCCTGCCCGAGACCATAATCCCCATAATCGCGGTCTTCTTTTTTAAGGGAGCAGGCGCGGGGCAGATAGCCGTTGGCGCCATAGCCGGAGCGCCCTTCATGCTCGGGACACTTGCTTTTTTTGTCACGGGCGCGGCGGTCGCGGTTTACTCCCTCTATGGAAAAAGAAAAATAAAAATGAACGCGTCGCCGGACGTGATATCGCGCGACCTCACCTTTTTCATAATTGTTTATTCCGCGGCGGTGCTGTCAACCCTCCTTAAGGGCCACGGAATGGTGAAAATAGCGGCGGGCATAACCCTGCTTTTATCATACATTATCTACGTAAAGATCACATTTTCGGACAGGGGAGGCGAGGCCCTCGAAGAGCCGGAAGCCCTCTATGTCTCCCGTTTGTTCAGGGCGGGAAATTCCATGCCGCTCATCATCATCCAGCTCGTTGTTTCGCTGGCAATACTTGTATCCGGGGCGGATTTTTTCGTGAACAACACTTCGAAGCTTTCACTCCTGCTGGGAGTGCCGCCGCTTATCCTTTCGATACTGATAACCCCCTTCGCTACGGAACTTCCGGAAAAATTCAATTCCGTCATATGGATAGGAAGGAACAAGGATACGCTTGCCCTGGGGAACATAACAGGTGCCATGGTATTCCAGAGCTGTTTTCCGGTGGTATTCGGCATAATATTCACGCCGTGGGATATAAAGGGGACAACCCTTGTCTCGGCAATCTTCGCCCTGGGCACGGCGCTGCTTAACCTGATATGGATAAGGGTCACAAAGAGCGTGAACGCCTGGTTCCTGATGGCCACCGGCGCGGTTTATTTTATATTTATCGCGTGGATTTTTATTAAGTAAAAAGCCGTGGACCGCTACAAGTATTACTAATTGCAAATTGTCAGATATTTTGGTATGATTGTAATTACGATAAACAATGGGACGTACAAAATATTATATGAGGCGGCAATGGCTAAAAGCGGCGGCTCGGGCATTCCTTTTATAAAAAACATTAAAATAACTATGTGGCAAAAGTCTATGCCCGGGGCGGGTATATGCCTATAAAAGGTGCGGATACAGTCAGGAAACTCATTTACTACCAGTATGCCAAACATATCGCCCGCGGTATATTGCATGTCCATGACACCGAAGAGGCCAAAAAGCATTTCGGCCTTATAATGTCTAAATTCAAGGAACTGGAAGACGGCAGGATCCACTGGTCGGATATAACAAGGGAAGACAAGCAGTTCACACAGTCGGAAAAAGAGTGTATTTATTGCGGCAAAAGCGAGGACCTCTCCTGGGAGCACATAGTCCCGAAAAGCCTGCACATCAACGACCGCTGCCCCACATGTCCGAAAATAATGGAGATCCACAACCTTGTTTGGGCATGCAGGAGCTGCAATTCGGCGAAGGGGAAGACAGGGTTGTATAAATATTATAAGAGGATAACAAAGGAAAACGAGAATTACTTCGACGTGATACCGTCACTCCTGGAGAAGAAATACTTGAAGACGATATATTATTGCCACGAATGCGCAGGGACTATAGACAAGACGATTAACCCGAAGGACGAGGATAGTTATTTGGAATTGGATTTTGAGGTGTAAAATAATGAGTTTGGCAAATGACGAAATGGGGAGGAATAGAATATTGAATCAGGACCCGGCCCTGAAGTAAAGCTATGTCACGTTAAATTAGGAGAACTAATGAAAAAAGAGATAATGTCGTCCGCGAAAAATTATAAAAAAAATGTTGAATCGCATTCATCAAGATGCCCTGACTGCAAAAATGTTATAAAAACAATGCTTCGTAAAATATATGGCGATTATCCAAATTTCGCAGACGATTATAAGGTCGATACTTTATCTCAATTGAAAGATTATAAAGGCAGTTCTTTTTATGCAAAATTGAAGAAAATATATAAAAAGCTCGAAAAAATGAGTCCAAACAAAAGATACGTAAGGTCTAAATATATTCAATTATGCGATATTGTTGTTAAAGAAGGAAAGAAAAGCACAATTATTGAGATTGATGAATCTCAACATTTTTCAAAATCACGCGAGGCTTCACTTTTATTATATCCTAAACATATTAAGCTTGGATTTAATAAAGAAGTTTGGATAAAACTTTGTAAAAAAATCAATGCCCATGATCCTACGCCTCCATATCGTGATCAGCAAAGGGCCTGGTATGACACTTTGAGAGATTTTATGCCGCAAATCGATAAAAGCTTTAGTCCAACAGTAAGGATATATTTGAATGATTATCAATGGTGTAATTTAAATCCTAAGATTAAAAAAGATGTCAAGAAATTTAGCCAAATAATATTTGAAGGAAAAGAACATTCTTTTCGATTTGCAAGAATTATTACCGGAAATAATTATAACAGCAGTCGAAATGCCGCCAAAAGCGCACTTGAACTTGCGGCAAAAGCTGACATAACAGCCGATTATCTAACCACTCCTGGTGGATTTATAGTTAATAAATGGCCCGGGGGTCTTGATGATAAAGAAAGCCTGGAAAATAACCCAAAACCATTGATTCGGGCTGCAAAAAAAGAGATTACAAAAATTTTAACTTCAAATCTTGCGGACAAGTTGGCACAAAAATTTAAATACATTACTATTGGGATTGATTCAAAGAAGAATCCGGAAGACGCCGTCAGTGATTTGCATGTTGAATTGGTTTTTGTTTATGATTTAAAAAACAAAAAAATAATCGGAATAACAGGCAAAAGTTATCCTGTTATTTTTCAAGAAAAAACATTGGTAAAAATAAAGGATTTAAATTCACATTTCATGAAAATCGGATCTGAAAAAGTTCTTATTCTGGGATGCCATGACCTTAATATTTTTAGCCCGCGCGGGGATAAAACCGCCAAAGGGTGGAGAAAAAAAATAAAGAAGGAATTTTTGTATAAAGTAAGTAGATTTAAACCTGTTTTTGTTATTCAGCATCCCCATACGACAGGAAATGCTCACATTTGGGGTCATTCGTGGAAAAATTTAACAAAAAAAGTCGAGTCAATTCAAGAATATTCGTCATCTTTTAATTTTGATGGGAAGCAGAGAGATTATGAAAGAACTTTAGAAAAAACCGCAAAGGGTAGTAATTATGTGATTAAAGGAAATAAATCATTTTTCCCAACTTGGGGCCGTTAAATACGTGGAGGTAAAAATTGGCTAATCTATTTTGTGTAAGAGCAGAGTTTGGAAAATATTCTGATAATTTCGTAAAAGGTGGTTATGTGGGAATTGGGTGGCTTGATGGAGTAGACCTGTCGTCGGCAAAATCAAGAGACGATATAGAAGAATTATTCAAAAAGCATAATCCAATGCAAAAGAATCAAAACGTAATAGGACAACAAACCGGCCAAATTTCCAGATTTGTTTTTGATCTTAAAACCGGAGATTATGTAATTACCCCTTCGGAAGAAAATGAATATTTGTATTATGGAGAAGTCGTAGATGGAAAATATCATTTTGAAATTCCCAATGATGGATGCCACTATCATCACAGAAAAAAAGTTAAGTGGGAAAACGAACGTCTTCAAAGGAGCTTGTTTTCCGTACCTTTTCAAAACACGATCAGATCCACGCTAACTATCTATTCTATCAAACATCAAAATGAATTTTTTAATATAATTGGAAAAAAAGCACTTGTCGTGTCAGAAGAAATCAAGGCTCATGATTCTAATTCGACTTTAGTATTGAATAGAATACTTCAACTTGATGCATTTGAGTTTGAGTTACTTGTAACAAAGCTTCTTGAAGCCGTGGGTTTTGACTCAAAACATACAGGGAAAAGTGGTGATGGTGGAGTGGACGCAGAAGGTGAGCTTGACATGTATGGTATGGCAAAAATTCATGTAATTGTTCAAGCTAAACGTTATCAACCTGGAACAAAAATTAATAAAAAAACAGTTAAAGAATTGAGGCAAAGTATACCTAACGATGCTCAAGGTGTATTTATTACTACAGCGGATTATGATAAGGAAGCACTAAAAATTGCGGTAGAGCCCGGATTTCAAAGAATTGGGACTATAAATGGAAAGCAGCTGGTTGACTTATTATCTGAAAAATGGGAAGATTTAGATTTAGATGAGGAAATGAGGGCAAAATTGGGACTGAAGAGAGGCTTAATCGTAGAATAAAGGGGAAAACATGAACGGAAAATCGGAAGACATCATTAAAAATAAGGTAAAAGAACTGAAAAAAATATTTCCCGAGGTTATAACCGAGGGCAAAGTTGATTTTGAACAGCTTAAAGCCACTCTTGGAGAAGAGATAAATACCGACAATGAGCGGTATGTGCTTAATTGGGCCGGGAAGAGCGAGGCTTTCCGTGTATTACAACAACCTACTACTGCCACCCTTGCGCCTGCTCCCAAGGAGTCGATAAATTTTGATACAACTGAAAATATATTTATAGAAGGTGAAAATCTTGAAGTCCTAAAAATCCTGCAAAAATCATATTATGGCAAGATAAAGATGATATATATCGACCCTCCCTACAACACCGGCAATGACAGTTTCATATATCCCGACAAATTCGCGGAAAGCAAAGAAGAGTATCTAAAACAGATAGGGGAGAAGGATGAGGAAGGTTATCTGCTGAAGGAAGGCCTGTTCCGTAAGAACAGCAAGGAAAACGGCCAGTTCCACAGCGTCTGGCTGTCCATGATGTACCCGCGCCTCTTCCTCGCCCGCAACCTCCTGCGCGATGACGGGGTTATCTTCATCTCAATAGATGACAACGAAGTGCATAACCTCCGGATGGTGATGAATGAGATTTTTGGGGAGGAGAACTTCGTTGCCTGTGTTGCTGATATTAATAATCCAAAAGGAAGATCTGACGATAAATACATAGCAACCGCCCATGAGTATGTTTTAATTTATAAAAAAATGGAAATTCAATTTTCTGGATGGGAACCTGAAGAAAATATAACAAGGCGCTATAATAAAGTTGATGAAAAGAATATTAAAAGGGCTTCCCTTATATACCTGGGCCTGCTGTCCATGCCCGCGCGCTTTCCGTTCTCGAACCTGAAGC
>CAYUDX010000018.1:0-66320 GCA_964443355.1 uncultured Spirochaetia bacterium | reverse complement strand
AGACAGTAACTGAAACAGTGACACAGACAGTGACGCAGACGGTAACACCAACAGTGACGCAGACGGTGACACAGACAGTAACACAAACGGTGACACAGACAGTCACGCAGACGGTCACGCAAACGGTTACACAGACTGTGACCCAGACGGTAACTGAAACAGCGACCCAGACAGTGACGCAGACTATAACACCAACAGTAACGCAGACAGTAACGCAAACTGCAACACCCACGGTTACCAATACAACCACGCCGACGGTAACCCAGACAGTGACGCAAACAGTAACCCAGACGGCAACCCAGACGGTAACTGAAACAGTGACACAGACAGTGACGCAGACGGTAACACCAACAGTCACGCAGACAGTGACACAGACGGTAACACCAACAGTCACGCCAACAGTAACTAATACAACTACACCTACAGTTACACAGACAGTGACGCCTACCGTTACGCAAACAGTCACGCAAACCGTAACGCCTACAGTGACCAATACAACAACGCCTACTATAACGCAGACGATAACCCAGACGGCAACCCAGACGGTAACTGAAACAGTAACGCAGACAGTTACCCCGACAATAACTGAAACTGTGACCCAGACGGCAACACAGACAGTAACGCAGACCGTGACACCAACAGTGACGCAGACTATAACACCAACAGTAACACAGACAGTTACACCGACAATAACTGAAACAGTAACGCAAACAGCAACCCAGACGGCGACCCAGACCATAACGCCGACAATGACCCAGACAGCAACTCAAACCGTCACGCCGACAGTGACTCAAACAGTCACACAAACTGTAACACCAACAGTTACCAATACGACCACACCTACGGTAACGCAAACCGCAACGCCTACCGTGACCAATACGACCACGCCCACAGTGACGCAAACAGTAACCCAGACGATAACCCAGAGCGTAACGCCTACAATAACTGAAACGGTAACACAGACAGTGACGCCCACAATCACTGAGACGGTAACACAGACTGTGACCCAGACGGCAACCCAAACCGTGACGCCTACCATCACTAATACAACGACACCGACAGAAACACAAACGGTCACTCAGACAGTTACCCAGACCGTAACCCAAACGATTACTCCTACGGTCACAAATACAACTACACCTACAGCGACACAAACGGCAACGCAGACAGTAACATCCACAATCACGGAAACAGTAACACAGACAATAACCGGGACCGCAACGCCGACGACTACTAATACTGTTACGCAAACAATTACACCCACAATAACCGCGACGGTGACGGCAACAACAACTTCGACAATAACGCAAACGATAACTGAAACGATGACGCCCACAGTAACCATGACGGTTACTTCAACAACAACTTCGACCATAACGCCCACTATAACTGAGACGGCAACGCAGACAGTGACTGCGACAATAACTGCTACGGTGACTGCGACAATAACTTTAACAATAACACCGACTGATACCAACACGTCAACGCCTACGGTAACGAGCACGGTGACGCAGACGGCGACGGAGACGATAACGCAGACAAGCTCGAACACGTCAACGCCTACGGTAACGAGCACGGTGACGCAGACGGCGACGGAGACGATAACGCAGACAAGCTCGAACACGTCAACGCCTACGGTGACGAGCACGGTAACGCAGACGGCGACGGAGACGATAACGCAGACAATAACTGAAACGTCAACTATGCTGGCCACGGACACTTCAACGCCCACAGTGACGGGCACGGTGACACCGACCATAACAATTACAATAACACAGACAGTTACAGAGACTGTAACCCAGACGGACACCAGCACAGTGACACAGACTATAACGGAAACCATAACTCTCACTATTACCGGGACGTCAACTCCAACGGTGACCGGAACAGTAACTCAGACGATTACAGAGACGTCAACTCCGACCATAACAAATTCAGTAACGCCTACGACGACAGAGACGGCAACGCCAACATTGACAAGCACGGCAACACAGACTGTCACAGAGACGGTAACCCAGACAATGACGCAGACTGTGACTCAGACAGTGACGGAATCGGTGACCCAGACAATTACCGGAACGTCGACGCCTACGTTAACCAACACGGTAACGCAGACCATTACAGGAACGGCAACTCCGACAATTACAGAAACGGTATCGCCGACATACTCGGTGACATCCACAATAACGCCGACGTATACCCAGACAATAACCCAGACTGTGACTGAAACAGTCACGACCACAGTAACGGAAACTGTGACTTCCACCGTGACGCAGACCGCAACTCCCACCGTGACCTGCACTGCAACACAGACGGTAACACAGACGGTGACCGAGACGATAAGCAACACGATAACGCCGACATTTACCCAGACCGTTACCAACACCAACACTCCGACTTATACGGAATCTGCGACTTCCACCGTGACACAGACCATAACGCCGACAGTGACGCAGACGATTACGGAAACATCGACCCCGACCGACACGCAGACCGTGACTTCCACGGTTACTCAGACTGTCACGCCAACGGTTACTTCCACTGCCACGCAGACCGTGACCCAGACCGACACACAGACAGTAACACGGACATTCACGCCTACATACACCAGCACATTCACACAGACGGGATCGGTAACAGCATCGACCACGGCCAGCGCCACATATACGTTCACCTCGTCTTACACACGCACTGTAACGCCGACTTATACACTGACGGATACGCCGACATCCACCATGACATCCACATACACGGCAACAGCGACTCATACAGTGACAGCTTCGTCGACAATCACGAATACATGGACAGTGTCGCCTACCTATACGGTTTCGCCTACCGTATCACCGACGCCAATTTATGAGATGATAATAGGAGTATACAATTCCGCAGGTGAAGTTGTAAGGCACCTGATGGTCACTGGAGCATACGGAATTCCGGGTAATTTCACCATCAATAATTCAACATTCAGCCCGGACGACGGCGGCAGGGCGCAGATAATAGTGGACCAGACGACAACATACTGGGACGGGACGACCGACCAGAACACAATTGTTCAAAACGGCATATATTATGTGAAGATAGAGGTGCTGGATAAATATGGCATAAGCCACACGCTTGTACAGCCTGTAACGGTGCTTACTAACAGCATAAGCGCCACATTCAAGATATTCAACAGCGCCGGTGAAGTTGTAAAGAATATACCTGTGACGCTTGCCTCCACGGGATCAAATGTGCTTACCGCCGCATCGCCGGTCTTTGCTCCGGGAACCGGAAGCGGAGGGGCGCTTAATACCGAGGATTTCACATACCTGGGACAGGTAATAAAGTGGGACGGCACGAACGATGAGAACCAGATCGTCGCGAACGGTGTTTACACGGCATCCATAGTTACCACAGACAAGAACGCGTTCACGGCGGTCGCCTCAACACAGATCACGGTCCTGCATGACGCATATGAGATCATCGGCGACCTCAGGATAATACCCAATCCTGTAAATAACGCGAACAATACCGTCCTTCATATCAAGTATGACGCTATTGCCGGGGCAAAAGTGACCGGGAAGATATATAATATGGCGGGCGAGCTTGTAAACACCCTGCATGACAGCTCCGGCGCAGGAGAGCTGGTATGGGATCTTAGCGCCGACCGCAAGATCGCGGGAGGCCTTTATGTGGCTGTCATTAACTGCCAGACGGATTCGGGCATGAGGAAAACAATAATCGGGAAGTTTGTCATACTGAGATAAAATCAGGGCCTTTTTAGGGAAAGGCACAGCTCGGGATATGGCTTTATAGCCTTATCCCGAGCATTTGATTTTCGGGAGGTCACGTGAAGATCCTGGCGGAAAATTTCGGCAGATACTTAAATGACGAGTCGAACACAAACAGCGTAAATATTGATTCCGTCTACATACCGGAGAATGATTCGGAGGTATTCGGCCTGCTTGATAAAAACATTCATTTGACAGTTTACGCGGGCGGCACGGGAATTGTGGCCGGCGGGACAGCCGAAGAGGGTTCTATTATTTCCCTGGAAAAATTCAAGTTCCTTCATATTGACGCCGGTTTGATGGAAGTCTCAGCCGGCGCTGGAGTAACCTTGAGGGATCTGAACGCCGCGCTCGCGGAGAACGGCCTTTGGTATCCGGCGGATTCAACGGAACAGTCGGCCACAATAGGGGGGAATGCGGCTACGTGTGCGTGGGGCACAAGGAGTTTTAAATACGGATCGATCCGTGAATACATAAACGCGGTCCATGTGATAATACCGGGGATTGGAAAATTGCGGCTGGCTAGGGGGGAAAATATGGCGGCCGGATATTCCTTCCCGGCTGAGATAGCCTCGGGCGGCAAGAAAATTTTCCCGACCGGCAAGGATAAAACCGACATGAATATTGCCGACACCGTCACTGGATATCCCAAAAAAAACAGCGCCGGATATTTCATGAAAAAAGAGATGGACCTTGTGGACCTTATAATAGGGAGCGAGGGAACCCTGGGCATAATCACATTACTGGAATTTAACGTCCTGAAGCGCCCGGGCGAGATCACCGCGTTCATGTGTTATTTCAATGATGAAAAAGAAGCTTTCAGGTTCGTGGAAAAAGCAAAAATTTTAAAAGGGGTTTATTCTCCGTGCTCGATCGAATTCATGGACGGCGAATCGCTCCGGCTTTTGAGGCGCTATTCCTTTAATGTGAAGGAAAAAGGGGCTGCGGTGTTTATAGAGATGGAAACTATCGGCGATGAAGGTGCGGAAAACGTGATTGATTACGCCTCGGAATTTTTTGTCTCCTGCGGCATAGACCAGGATGACGTTGTTGTCTCTTCCACAAAAGAAAAAAAGGACCACATTTATGCCTTGAGGGAAGGTCTTCCCCGGGCGGTAAACAGCGAGATAAGGCTGGCCGGTTTGAAAAAGCTCGCCACTGATTTTGCCGTAAACTCCGGACAGGAAGGGGAACTTTTTGAAATTTACGAAAAAATGAGGAGGGATTCAGGGGTAAGGACTGTTCTTTTCGGACATGCCGGGGACAACAACCTGCACCTTAATTTTATTCCGGCGGATGCCGGTGAATATATGAAAGCGCGGGATGCATGCGAGGAAGCGGCCAAAAAAGTCGGGGCCATCAGGGGGACCATCGCGGCGGAGCATGGCGTCGGAAAGATGAAAAAGCACATGCTTGAATATATGTACGGCAAAGATGTCCTTTCAGCCATGCGCTTGATAAAAGAGAAGTTCGACCCCGGGTTCATCCTGAACCGCGGCAACGTTATCTGATGAAAAAAACCCTGCCGGAGAATATTTCCGGCCTCAACGCCGCCGCCGATGTTTACGACAATAAGGGCAATATGCTGATAAAATCGGGCGCACACGTCAGCGAGCAAACAGCCCTGAGGCTCAAAGAAGCCGGAATGCCTTTCATATACGCCGAAGACCCGGATATAAGGGTGAGCGGTATGTATAAAAGCACGGCAGCGGCTGAATTGCTCCGGGTATTATGGTATTTTAAGGCGACGGGCGGCGAAAAGGCTGAAATACTCAAAAGATACAGCAGGGACGAGGTCAATGAATTCCTTTCATACTCCAGGGAATCATCGGCAAAACTCGCCTATGGCCATATATTCGGGTATTTTGCGGAGCGCATGGCAGAAGAAATAAAAAACTCATTGGATAAATATTATGATTTTCAGGATTACCGGGGAGCGGCCACATACGAAAATTTTCACGCCGTCAATGCCGCGCGCATCAGCGGAGCCATAGGGTCCAACATGGGGCTCGACCGCGCGGAAGTGAGGGACCTGATATCCGGCACTGCGCTGGCCGATATAAAAATGGGGCTTTACTGTTTTGTGAATGAAAGCAGGCGGCTTGACCCGGCCGAGACCGAGTCCATGCGTCGGCACACCCTGGCCGGTTTTGAGGCTGTTCGCGGGATATACGGGATCACCTCAAGGGCCGCGGCGGTCGTGCTCCAGCACCACGAGAGGCATGACGGCAGCGGATATCCCGGAAGGCTTAAAGGCGGCGGGATACAGTTGTCCGCGAGGATAGCCGCCGTGGCGGACGTATACGACTCAATGACCAGCCGCAGGCCTTTCAGGGAGCCTTTCCTTCCGGAAGAGGCATGGAAACATATCGCCGCAAATTCCGGGGTTCTTTTTGATCCCGAAGTGGTATCCGAATTCAAGAGGACAATCCCCAAGTTCATGCCCGGCGACACGGTTCTGCTCTCCGACGGCAGGAGCGGGACAGTAAGTTCGAATTCCTACGGAAAACCGGAAACCCCCGGGATAATAATAATTGAAAAAACCCCGCAAAGTGCTATAATCTCATCCGGCGAAAAAGAAAAAAATTCCGTCGTTAAAACTACCTTATCAATACGTTAAAGGAGCATTTATATGGCAAGGATAATTTCCGTGGCGAACCAGAAGGGCGGGGTCGGCAAGACCACGACCACGGTAAATACGGCAAGCGCCATAGCGGCGCGCGGAAAAAAAGTGCTGATAGTTGACATCGACCCGCAGGGGAATTCAACCCTGGGGCTCGGCCTTGACAAGGAAAGCGAGGATGACAACGTATACAGCCTGCTGATATCCGAGATTCCCGCAAAAAATGTGATAAAAAAAACAGCCTATGAAAATCTTGATATTATTCCATCGAACATAGACCTTACCGGAGCGGAAGTGGAGCTGGTTAACGAGGAGGAACGGGAAACAAGGCTGAAAAAAGGCCTTGAAAGCATAAGGAAGGATTACGATTACATATTCATTGACTCGCCGCCTTCCCTCGGCCTGCTCACGCTGAATTCCCTTGTGGCCTCCGATTCCGTAATGATACCCATGCAGTGCGAGTTTTACGCCCTTGACGGTCTGGGGCAGCTTCTTAGCACGATCAGCCTTGTAAAGGAATCGTTCAATCCCGGGCTTACCATAGAAGGCGTCGTCATTACGATGTTCGACGGCCGGACGAGCCTTTCGCTGCAGGTGGTGCAGGAGATCAAAAAGAAATTCAAGGACAGGGTATATGACACCGTTATACCGAGGAACGTAAGGCTATCCGAGGCCCCGAGTTTCGGGCAGCCCATAGACATATACGACAGGAATTCCAAGGGGGCCGCGGCTTACGACAGGCTTGCCGCGGAAATTACCGGAATAAAAGAGGCGCCAAAAGGCGCCGTGAGAAAGGGGTAACAGAGATGGCAAGACAGGCTCTTGGAAAAGGACTGGAAGCCCTGATCCCGGGATCAAAATCAAGGGCGGCGGGGTCGGGCGGCGCGCAGAAAGGTTTTCTGGAAATAGCCTTGAACGACATAAGGCCGAACCCGAACCAGCCGAGGAAAAGGTTCGCCCCTGAAAAGCTGGAAGAGCTCATCAGGTCGGTGAAATCAAAGGGCGTCATAGAACCCCTTATAGTAAAGGAAAACGGCGGCAGGTTCGAGTTAATCGCCGGCGAGCGCAGGTTTATCGCGGCTCAGCGGGCAGGGTTGAAGAGCGTGCCGGTTATAATCAAGAACGTATCGAGCGCCGAACAGCTCGAGATCGGGCTCATAGAAAACATAATGAGGCAGGACCTGAATCCTGTCGAAGAAGCCGTGGCGTTCAAGAACCTTATGGAGAGCTACAAGTGCACGCAGGAGGAGCTTGCGGACCGCATAGGAACCAACCGCGCAAACCTTGCCAACGTCATAAGGGTGCTGAAACTGCCTGCTGAAGTGCAGCAATACCTGATAAATGAGGAGCTTTCGCTGGGACACGCCAAGGTCCTTCTCGGCGTGGAGGACAAGTCAAAGGTAAAATTAATGGCCGACCAGGCCGTAAGGCGCTCGCTTTCCGTAAGGGAGCTCGAGGCGCTCATTGAAAAAAGCGGGCAGAAAAAGACGGCATCAAGACAGCCTCAGGGGGCATCGGCGGAGATGAAAAGCGTCGAGAACAAATTAAAGATACGATTCGGCACCAAGGTCAGCATAAAGGGCGGGTATAAAAAAGGGAGCATACAGATAGAATATTACAATCCCGAGGATTTTGAGAGGATAATAGAGATACTTGACATAAAGTAAGGCCCGTAAAAAATAAAGGCCGGCTTGACGCCGGCCTTATTTTTTTTATAAAGGATTATTTGGGTTTCTTGATCGGAGCCGTTGATGCTTTCTGGACCTCGGCCGAGAGCTGCTGCACCCATGCCTGGTATTCGGGTGTTATTTCCTTGAGCCTGTCCTTTGATTTCTTGAGCCATTCGGATTCGGGGACATAAAAAAGGTCGACAACGGTCTGGTATTGGACATAGGCGTTCTTGAGCGCGTTGTCGTCCATGAGCATTTCATATTCGATCTCGGTAATCTCTTTTTTCTTCAGCTTGTCGTCATAGTATTGTTTTTTTGCTTCGGGGACCCTGTAAAAATTGAGGTATTTTTCCCCTTCTTTATATTCGCGTTCGGCGCGCCTTACGACCTCAAAGGCGGCCATCGCGTATATAATGACACCGACCGCGGCAATGAGCCCTATTGTAATGAGAATGTCTTTTTTTGAAAGCTTTTTGTCTTCCATTGTTCCACTAACCTCCTTAAAGTAAATTTTGTAAAATTATAAGATGAAAAAAGGCCTTTGTCAATTGTCATTTTCCGCATCCGGGCCGTTTAATATGTCCATTAATGGGCAAAAAGGCATATTGACTAAAGGCGCAATATACTTATAATATGTTCCTATATATAATAAGGAGAGGATAATGGCAAAAAAGGACGCGACGGCAATGGAATTCGGCCTTAAACTGCTCGGAATAAGCGCCCGCACAGAGGCCGGTTTAAGGCAAAAAATGACGGACAAGGGTTTTGACGCGGATGAGATATCGGAAGCAATGGATCATTTCAAGTCCAGGAATTTCATCAATGACGCAGAATTCGCCGCAAAAGCCGTTGAAAAATACGCCGGGGATTCCCATTTTTCCCGGGAAATGATCAGGGCCAGGCTCCTTGAAAAAGGCGTCCCGGAGGCCGTTATTGAAAAAGCAGTTTCGGGAATATCGGACCATGATACCGCGGCCGCGGCTTTTAAGGCGAGGTTTGGCGGCGCGGGAAAACCCGAAAATATCATCAAATTAAGGCAAAAAGCGGCCACTTATTTGCAAACAAAAGGTTTTGATTATGATATAATTGAGGAAATTCTTGAAAGCGAAATCAAAGGAGGAACTTCAATTTGAACAGCAATGAGTTAAGAAAATTATTCCTGCAGTTTTTTGCCGAAAAGGGGCATACAATAAGGCCTTCCTCGTCGCTTATTCCCGACGATACGTCCCTGCTTTTTACGGTGGCCGGAATGGTACCTTTCAAGAACCATTTTCTCGGGACCATACCGCTTACCTATACAAGGGCCGCGTCGTCACAAAAATGCATAAGGACCAACGACATAGACAACGTGGGGCGCACCCGCAGGCACCATACTTTCTTTGAAATGCTGGGCCATTTCTCGTTCGGCGACTATTTTAAAACCGAGGCCATCGAGTGGATATGGGAGTTTTTAACTGAAAAAGTGAAGCTGCCCAAGGAAAGGCTTTATGTGACGGTTTACCTTGACGATGACGACGCTTATGATATCTGGAACAAGAAAATGAAGGTGCCCGCCGAGCGCATATTCAGGCTGGGCAAGGATACCAATTTCTGGGAAATGGGGCCGGTCGGGCCGTGCGGATATTGCAGCGAGATATATTATGATTTTGAGGGCGGCCAGAAAGGCAAAGTCACGGCCGAAGACATAGAAAAGAACGAGGACAGGTTTCTTGAGATATGCAACAGCGTCTTCACCGAGTTTGACAAACAGCCCGACGGGACGCTGGGGCCGCTTAAACAGAAGAACATAGATTTCGGCATGGGGCTTGAAAGGCTTGCCGTTGTTTCGCAGGGGGTCTTCTCCAATTTTGAGACGGACCTGTTCATGCCCATAATCAAGGACGTGGCTGAAAAAGCCGGGACCGAATACGGGACGGACCCGGACAAGGACGTTTCATTGAGGGTCATTGCCGACCACGCCAGGGGCGTGACGTTCCTCATCGGCGACGGCGTGCTCCCCTCGAACGAGGGGCGCGGATACGTGCTTCGCAGGCTCATCAGGCGCGCGGTGCGGCACGGCAGGCAGCTCGGCTTCAGGGAAAATTTCCTTTACAAGATAGTGCCGATAGTGCTGCACATGATGGGCGAGGCTTATCCCGAAACCGCGCAGAGAAAAGAATACATAATGCAGATAATAAAGCTCGAGGAAGACAAGTTCGGGGAAACCATGGACAAGGGCATCGACATACTCGCCGCCGAGATCGAGACGCTGAAAAAGTCAGGCGGAAAAACGCTTTCCGGAGACGTTGCTTTCAAGCTTTACGACACTTTCGGCTTTCCCGTGGAGATAACCGGGGAGATATTAAAGGAACAAAAACTTTCCATAGACGGCGAAGGGTTCAGGAAGAACATGGAAGCGCAGAGGGAAGCCGCGAAAAAAGCTTGGAAAGGCGTTAACATAAGCGCCATGGACACCGTGCCGGAGGAGATAATCAAAAACACCACGGCAACCAATTTTGTCGGCTATGATGTTTTTGAAGAGGCGGGATGCAGGGTGCTGGCGGTGGTCAGGGATAAAAAGAGGACGGCCTCGGTTGAAGCAGGCATGCAGGCCCAGGTCATACTCGACAAGACCCCGTGCTACGGAGAGGGCGGCGGGCAGGTAGGCGACCAGGGAACCATAACGTCCGACGGGGTAATAGCGGACATTACCGACACCCAGAAGAGCGACAACAGGTTCGTCCACACCATAAAGGTGACCAGGGGAATAATCAGGGAAGGCGACCTGCTCAAGGTTTCCGTGAACAGGGAATCGCGTGCGGCAATAATGAAGAACCATTCCGGCACGCACCTGCTCCAGGCGGCGCTCAGGAACATTCTAGGCGCGCATGTCGAACAGGCGGGCTCATATGTCGGGCCGGACAGGCTGCGTTTTGATTTTACCCACTTCGCGCCGCTGACCGACGACGAGGTAAAAAGGACCGAGAAAATGGTGAATAATTGGGTGCAGGAATCCATGCCCGTCACCGTGCAGGTAATGACTGTGGACGAGGCAAAAAAGACGGGAGCGATGGCGCTCTTCGAGGAAAAATACAGGGGAGACGTCAGGGTGGTTTCAATGGGGAACGTTTCGAAAGAATTATGCGCGGGCACCCACCTGAAAAATATTGGGCAGATAGGGCTCTTCAAGATAATTTCAGCATCATCGACGGCGGCGGGCATCAGGAGGATCGAAGCCGTAACCGGAGAGGTTTCATATGAAATGACAGTCGAGAACGAGGATTTTATAAGGAACATGAAGGAAATATTCAAGACAAGCGGCATGCGCGAGCTCGGGGAAAAGGTGGGAAGGCTCATAAAGGAGAACAAAGAGCTGGAGAAAAAAGTCGGCGAGGTAAAAAAAGCCGGTATAATGAAGGACATGGACGAATATATAAAAGCCGCCGTGGATGTCGACGGCGTCAAAGTGATAACCTTAAGGTTCGATAACGTGGAAAAAGAAGCAGTAAGGCAGCTTGGCGACGTGCTCCGTGAAAAGGTAAGGAGAGCGGTCATAGTGATCGCTTCGGTGACCGAAGGCAGGATAAGCTTCCTCTCGATGGTGACGGACGATTTGACCGACAGGCTCGACGCGTCGAAAATAGTCAAGCAGGTGGCCGCGGTGTGCGGCGGCGGGGGCGGCGGGAAAAAGAACATGGCCGAAGCCGGAGGCAGGGAAGTATCAAAGATAGACGAGGCGCTTTTGGCCGTTGTAAAGGCAGTCAAGGGCTGATGAGTTGAAAATAATATGCTTTGACCCGGGGACGGTGAGGATCGGCGCCGCTATAAGCGACGAATCTGAGTTTATTTCAAGGCCGCTGGGTTTCATAAAAAATGACGAACGGCTGGAGAGGCTCCTGAAAGAGCTGGCAATAAAGGAGCATTTTGACCGAATAATAGTCGGCAACCCGCTCAATATGGACGGCACAAAAAATCCGCGGACAACGCATGGTGACATACTTGCGGAAAAACTCGGAAAAATATTTCCCGCGATACCGCTGGAAATGTGGGACGAGAGGCTCTCCACGGCGGACGCCGAAGAGATAATGATAAGGGCGAACGTGAGCAGGAAGAAAAGGAAGAAGAAAATAGACAGCCTCGCTGCTGCGCTGATACTGCAGTCTTACCTCGACAGCAGGGGCCGGAGGAAATAATGGCGGTTGATACGGAAAAAAAAGAAAAAGGCGGGGCCGGGCGCATATTAAGGGCCCTTTGCGGGATAGTCGCGGCGTTTTTTGCGCTGTCGCTTATTATCTCGTTGCTGCTTCCTGCCTCATATTCGAAGTCCGAACACAAAAAAATATACTTCAACTACGGCACGGGTTTCCGCAAAATATCCGCCGAGCTTCAGCGTCAGGGGCTGCTCAGGAACCCGTTGGCTTTTGACGCTTTTGTCCTGGCGACCGGATTGCACAACAAGTTCAAGGCCGGGGAATACGAATTCTCGACCTCGGATTGCGCCCTTAAGATAGTTGTAAAAATGGTAAAAGGCGACGTGCTTCAGCATAAGGTGGTCCTACCCGAGGGGACGGATATTTACGGGGTGGCGGACGCCCTTGAAGCGGCGGGGCTAGCAAAAAGGGAGGAATTCCTCGCTGCCCTGCGCGACCCGGCTGTGCTGGCGCAATGCGGGATAAATTATCCCACGGCAGAGGGGCTGCTTTTTCCGGATACCTATAATTTTGTCCTGGGGGAAACTCCGGCAAAGATGATACAGTCCATGCATGAAAGGTTCGTTCAAAAATCCGTAATAGACCCCGATGAAGTTTATCAGGTCCCCGGATACAGGATAACAGGATACAAGGCGCTTGTCCTGGCGTCCATAATTGAAAAAGAATCCAGGCTCGACGACGAAAGGCCGCTGGTGGCGTCGGTTTTTTACAACCGCTTAAAATCCCCGGAGGCATACCAGCGCAGGCTTGAGTCCTGCGCCACGGTCAGGTACGCGCTCAACAAGAAAACAGGCATTGTGACCTACAAGGACCTGAAGACAGACTCGCCCTACAACACGTATATAAGGATAGGGCTGCCGCCGGGGCCGATATGTAACCCCGGGATAAAAAGCATGCAGGCGGCGCTGTCGCCGGCGGTCTCAAAATACAGGTATTTCGTCCTTTACGCCAACGGCGAGCATACCTTTTCCGAAACGCTCGAAGAGCACAACAAGGCCAAGGCAATAAACAAAAAAATACGGGACGATGAGGAATGAAAAGGATAATTGCGGCCGGTATATTGGTTATGTTGTGGCTGGCGCCGGCGGCTGTTTTCGCGGATTCGATTTACGACCTGGTCGGCGACACCCTGGCCGCGGGAAAGGTTCAGGTGGAATACAACGAGAAGTTTTTTGAATACGATAATTATAATTTTTTTAAGGACGACGTATATAATAAAATACTGGATACAATCGACTATAACACCACTACTTTTACAGTGACTGGAATGTATCAGGATTTTGTATTAAAAGTTGGGTTACCCGGAGGATACGGACTTACCGCGGATTTTGATTATATATACCAAAACCTCGGGGACCTTTACAATTACAACAACGTACAATCAGTGGGGTTTATTTTTTCAAAAGAAGCATTCCCCGAGATCGGTATACTGGCCGGAATGCGTTTTCCCATGAAACTTAGCATAGCGGACGACCCCAGGCTGATAACCCCTTTTACATCGCCTTCGGTGGTGGCAGGTTTCTATTCAAAGGGTTCTTTTGATGTGTTGAATTATAACTTTCAGGCAGCCTTTGAGCAACCGTTGGCACCGGCTGCAATTGAGATGCATTTAGTGCCGGACATTGTAAAACAAGGGGCCCAGGGAAATTTGAATATTTCCGGCTCCCTTGGTTATAGCATTTACGGGAACAAGGAGACACAGTCTGTTGAGCTTGCTGTCGAGGCACAATATTTAGAGCAACAATATTCGGGTTATAATGCCCTGGCAATAAGGGTCGTGCCGCAAGCAAGAGTATATTTCTACAATGACTTTTATTTTATACTTGGTGTTGAAAAATTATTGTACACAGAAGATACCCTGTTGAACAACCAGGATACCGTTATTTATCTGGCGAAGGTTAATTATATGCTAAACAGCGACAACAGGATAATTGCGTCAGGCAACAGCTTGAACGCCCGCGGGGGCTACGGCAGCGGGGTTTCACCGACAGCCTCGGCATTAACAGGGCAGGCAACTCCCACCCAGGTCACGGCAACGCCGACCGCCACGCATTAATTTTATTCCGCATCATGGGATTATTGGGGTTAAAAACGGGCAGGCTTGATCATTATTATGCACTTATATATTAATAGGAAGAAGCAACCAAAGTCCCGGAGGAGCAAGTATGAAAAATGACAATAATAGCGGAGTCGACAGGCGCAGGGTGGAGGAGCTGGTAAAAAATTCCAGTTTTTCCATGGACGTCAGGGGGGTAATGCAGGCCCTGAAACTCCCGAAAAAATACAGGGGAACCGTAAAACATATTTTAAAGGACCTTTCACGAAAAGGCGCGGTCAATAAATCAAGGAAAAAATTCGGCGGTGAGCAGGATAAAAAGACGGTTACCGGAAAGATAGACATCCGCAACGACTTCGGATTCCTTCTGCAGCCCGACGGTGAGGACATATTCATCGGCAGGAACTCGGCCGAGGACCTTTTGCCGGGCGACACCATCGAGGTGTGGCCGAAAAAGTCGCGTTCCGGCGGCATCGAGGGCGAACTCAAACAGATAGTAAAAAGGACGGAGGCGCCGGTCATGTGCCGCGTCAAAATGCTGGGGCCGGAGACTTTTGCCGTGCTGCCATTCAAGATGAACCCCATGATAAAAATTATCGAGCCGCCTGAAAAACTGCAGGAAGGCGACCTCATACTTGTTAAGATAGAAGGAACTTCGCCCGGGCTTACCGGCAGGGTGACCGCGCACATTTACGACAAAAGCGACATAAAGATGTACATCGATTTTATCCTTGCCCGCAACGAGATCCGCAGGGTATTTCCCGATGCGGCGCTTGCCGACGCCGACAAAATGGCGCTGGACACGGACAAGATAGCCGGAAGGCTCGACCTCAGGGACAGGACCATCTTTACCATAGACCCGAAGGACGCCAAGGATTTTGACGACGCCGTTTCCCTGGAGAAGAACGGGGATTCATACAGGCTCGGGGTTCATATCGCCGATGTGACACATTACATGAAGGAAGGCGCCCCCCTCGATGTTGAGGCATACCAGCGCGGGACCAGCGTTTACCTGCCCGGAGCGGTGATACCCATGCTCCCGGAAAAACTCTCCAACGAATTGTGCTCCCTTAAGGGCGGGGTCGACAGGATGACATTTTCAATTCTCATGGACGTCGACGCCCTGGGCAACATAACATCGTATGAGATAAAAGAGTCGGTCATCAGCAGCAAGAAAAGGCTCACATACGAGGAGGTGGACGACATACTTGCAGGCAAAAGCGAAGTGGACGCGCCGCGAGAGGTCAAAGAATCCATATTCCTCATGAATTCTCTCAGGGACATCCTGAGGCTGAAATTCAAGGAAGGCGGCTCCATCGATTTCACCCTCGGCGAGGCGGTCTTCGTTTACAACGAAGAGGGCGGCATCGCGGACATAGTGAGAAAGGGCTCGACGGACTCGCACAAGCTCATAGAATATTTTATGGTATCGGCCAACGTCTGCGCCGCGGATTTCATAGAAAAAAACTCGAGGAAGGCGGGCATATACAGGGTCCATGAAAAGCCCTTCATGAAAGACATCGAGGAGTTCAACCGCTACATGCGCGGAATGGGGCTGGAGGTAAAACTGAAGACCGGGTCCAACAGGGAATTCCAGGAGGTCCTGGACAAGGTAAAAGGGACACCGCAGAGCGACCTCATAGAGAAAAAACTGCTGAGATCCATGAAGCTGGCCAGGTATTCCGAAAAGAACCTGGGACATTTCGGCCTTGGCCTTGCGCACTATTCCCACTTTACCTCGCCCATAAGGCGTTACGCCGACGTGCTTGCGCACAGGCTCATCAAGCATTTTTCCGGGGTCGAGACGATGAAGGACGCGGACAGGGCGTATTTGAGGACGGCGGCCGAGAATATTTCCTCATGCGAAGTTCGGGCGGAAAAGGCGGAAAACGACACGTTCCGGCTTTACTGCCTTGATTTCCTCAAGGACAAAGTGGGCGAGGAGATGGAAGGAGTGGTCAGCAGGGTGACGAAGAACGGCCTTGTGATAGAGCTCAAGCGGTATCCGGTCGAAGGGTTCGTGAATTTCGACGTCATGCCCGGCGATGAATACGTTTTCGACCAGTATTCACAGACGGCAAAGGGCAGGCGCTCCAAGAAAATAATTAAAACAGGCATGGATTTTTCTGTTATAATAGTGCGCATAGATCTTGAATCACTCAAACTCGAACTGGAGCCCTGATAATGAAAAAAATTATTGCGGCGCTTGTATGCCTTCTTGCGCCGGCGCTATGTTTTTCGGCGGCGGCAGGCGTGACCAGCGTTTTTGACATAGGCACATCGGTCAGGGCGCAGTCCCTGGGCGGGGCTTTTACGGCCGTACCGGACGATGCCGCCTCGGTATATTACAATCCAGCAGCGCTCAACACCCTTGACAGGGTCCAGGTGGAGACCGCATATATGCCCCTCTTTTACGACACCTCTTATGATTACGCCGCGGCCGCAATTCCCACCGTGGACATCGGGTCTTTCGGCGCGTCCATCGCCATGATAAACACGGGCAAGATATTTTTAAGGGATGACGACGGTATTATAATCAACGAGACAAACCAGTCATTGATGGAAATAATCGCCGCCTGGTCTAAGGAACTTGTCATCGACAATCTCTCGGCGGGGTTCAGCATAAAGCTCGATTACAACGACATCGCCAACCTGACCGACAACCTCTCTTTCGGGATGGATTTCGGCGTTCATTACATGGCCATATCGGAGACATCCCAGGAGCTTGACGCGGGACTTGTGGTGAAAAATATCATAGAACCCGATATAAAACTTTCGGCCACATCGGACAAACTTCCCAGGCAGATTATAGCAGGTGTGTATTACAAAAGGCCCGTGACCGATTCCATAAGCGCGGGGCTTATGGCGGATATTTCCCCGCCCATGAACTCCCCGTTCGATTTTAAGGCCGGGGCGGAGCTTGGATTTTTCAACACCGTGGATTTGAGGGCTGGTTTTTCGACCGACGGCATCGGTTCCATAGGCGCGGGCATAAAATTATTCGGGACGGTTATGGTTGATTACGGCCTCTTTTTTTCGGACATCGGGACCCAGAACAGGTTCTCGCTCTCGGCCGCTTTCGGGGAAAATATCCCCGACATGCGCAAACGCAAGGCCGAGCTTGATGAACAGCGCATCGAAAGGAAAGCCAGGGAGATCGGCGCGAAGGAACTTGCGCAGCTGCGCGTCCAGATAGACCAGCTGGCCGGCAAGGTCAAGGAAAAGGAACGTTTCAAGGCCACCCATTATTCACGCGGGCTCGAGGCCTATTTTGACGGCGACCTGAAAGGCTCCCTGCTCGAATTCAACACGGTATACGACATGGACAGGGAATATATGAGCGTCGCTTATTACAGGGGGTTCATTGCAGGCCTCATCGCAAGCAAGAAACAGTCGAATTACAGCGACGAAATAGTCGCGCTCTACCGCGACGGCGTGAATAAATACCTTGCCCAGGATTACAAAGGGGCCAAGGAGAGCTGGGAAAAGATACTGAAGATAGACCCTTACAACAGGCTGGCCATAGAGAACCTGAAGGAAGTAAACCCGCTCATACGCGAGGTTGACAACATGAAGGAGACCAAATAAATTGGGACTGTTCACCAACAAGGTTCTAAAAGAGGTCACATTTACCCTGCCCGCCCAGAAGCAGTATGTTTCAGAGATAAAGGACAGGATAACAAAGATATGCAGGGAATATAACTTCAATTATAAAGACGTCAACAACATAATGATAGTAATCGACGAGGCCGCTTCCAACATCATCCGCCACGCCTATAAGGACAAGCCCGGAGGCGGGGACATAACCCTGGACATAAAAGTCAAGGAAAAATCAATATGCATAACCCTTATCGACCAGGGCACAACATTCAACTGGAAAAATTTCAGGACCCCCGACCTTAACCATTACGTCGACATTGGAAAAAAAGGAGGCCTGGGAGTATGGATAATAAGGAAGCTGACCGACAAAAGCGATTACGTAGTCACCGAAAGGGGCAATGAGCTGCGGCTCGAAAAACGCCATTCGAAACAGTCCCCGATGGAATGGGCCCTTAACACCCTTACTTCAGCCAGGAACACAAAAGAGCGTTTTGTCCTGGCTACCACGATATTCATACTGGTCATAGTCGCGTGCACTTACGGCTATTTTGTATACCACGAACGGAACAACCTGAAGGACAAGTATTTGCGCTATACGGTGGATCTTGCCAAAAGCCTTTCGGATTCCAGCAGGGAAAGGATAATCAAGGACAACTACCTGTCGCTCATACAGCTGTTGAAGGAAATAAAGAGCAACAACGAGAACATAAGCGAGGCCTTTGTAATAAACACCGACGGAAGGATAATCGCCCACAACGACTCCGCGAAATTATACACGGAATATTCGCGCAAGGACAGCGACGTTATGGAAACGCGCAGGATGAACGGCGCCATTGTCATGAAATACCGGGAAAACGGCGGTTACAGGTATGACGTGGCTTATTCCATAGATTTCCGCGGGATCGACATGGGAGAGGTGCACATTTTTCTCGACAAGTCGGGGATAGAAAGGGTAATGTCGGCAAAAGGTTTCAACCTCGTTATCGCCATAATGCTCATCTTTGCCATAGCGGCCCTGGGTATTTACCTGCTGTTGGGGCTCATAACAAGGCCCCTTGAGAGGTTAAAGAACGGGGCCATTGCCATCGGCGAGGGAAGGCTCGACCACAGGATAGAGCTCGAGGGCGAGGATGAATTCTCGCAGATAGCCCACGCCTTCAACGAAATGGCCAACAAGTTCAAGGGCGCGCAGGAATCCCTGGTCGAACAGGAAAAAATGCAAAAAGAGATCGCCGTGGCAAAGGAGATCCAGCAGACCCTTCTTCCCAAGAACGTGCCCGACGCGGAAGGTTTCGACATAGCCTCGCTGTATCGTTCCGCCAAGGAAGTCGGCGGCGATTATTACGACATCATAAAAGTAGCGCCGCATCTTATCGGCGTGGTCGTGGCCGACGTTTCGGGCAAGGGAGTCCCGGGCTCGCTGGTCATGACAATAACAAGGACCGTTGCAAGGCTGGTGGCATTGAAGAACAGGTCGGCCAAAAGCGTCCTCACGAAGGTCAACTCTTTCGTGAAGGAAGACATGAAAAAAGGCATGTTCGTGACGGCTTTCTACCTGGTGCTCAACTCGGTGAACCGTAAAATAAACTTTGCCAGCGCCGGACACGACCCGCTGATACTTTACAGGGCCAAAGAGGACAAATGCTATTATATAAAGCCCAAAGGCTTCCCGCTGGGGATATCCCTGCCCGACGATGAATTGTTCAAGAAGATAATGGTGGAGGAGAACCTGAAACTGCAAAAAGACGACCTCATAGTGGTGTATACCGACGGCGTCACCGAGGCAATGAACGGGAGGCGCGAGCAGTGGGGGGAAAAGCGTTTTGTGGAGTTCATAAAGGCCAACGGGAAAATGGCGCCAAGGGATTTCATCGACAAGCTTTCACTGGAGCTGAAGGAATTCACCCAGGAATACCCGCAGAACGACGATATAACCATAGTGGCCATCAAGGAAAAGAAGAGCGGCGCGGAAATGCTGCGCAAGCTGGACAAGCAGATCGCGGCCCTGCGGAAAAAGAGGTTTACGACAAAGGAGATAGAGAAAGAGTTGGGCATAGACATGGACATGGTCAAGAACCTCAAGTCCGAAGGATCGAAAATTGTGGAAGGCGACGAGATGAAATTCCTGGCCTTCGAGCACAAGAAGGCGCTTTCGGCCATGATAATGGAGTTCCCGGAGAAGCAGCCTCATGAATACGCCTCGGAGCTCTCGGCGAGATTCGCCATGGAGATAACGGAAAAACTCATAACGAACGAACTGAAAAGGATAAACCTGCTGAAAACGCAGCAGCGCATACAGTATGTAAGCGAGAGAAAAAAATAGGAGATTGCGATGCTTAAGGTGCTGAAATACGGAAAAAGCGCGTACGTCGCCATGGATGACATGAACCGTTTTGACCTGGATGCGGGCGCGGGTGTGACCGGAATAATCAGGGATGTGGCGGAAAACGGCGACGCCGCTGTGAAAAAATACACACTGAAATTCGACGGCGTCAGGCTTTCGTCGCTTAAGGTCCCCGAGCAAAACATTAAAAAGGCGTGGGCGCGGGTGGACGCCCGGCTATTTAAGCCGATGCTTAAGGCTGCCAGGAACATAGAGAAATTCCACGCCATGCAGATGAAGAACATCAAAGGTTTCGTTTTCAGGAACAGGGGTTATACCATTGAACACAAATATATCCCTGTGGATTCCGCGGCATTGTACATCCCGGGCGGCCAGGCCCCGCTTTTTTCAACGGTATTGATGGCCGGCATTCCGGCGCGCGTTGCAGGCGTAAAAAGGATAGCCCTGGTATCGCCGCCGCGTTTTAACGGCGATGTGAACCCTTATATAATGGTGGCAGCCGACATGCTCGGTATTAATGAGATATACCGGATAGGCGGGGCGCAGGCAGTGGCGGCGCTGTCGCTGGGCACAAAAACCATAGGCAAAGTCGACAAGATAGTGGGGCCGGGAAACATTTATTCCACCATGGCCAAAAAATATCTTTTCGGGAAAATAGGCATTGAATCGATCAACGGGCCATCCGAGGTGACAATAGTCGCCGACGATTCCGCTAACCCGGAATTCGTGAAATACGATCTCCTGGCCCAGGCCGAGCACGTCAACGGCCACGCCCTTTTGATCACCAGCTCGAAAAAATTCCTTTCTGCCATGGAGGAAAAGCTTAAGGGGATAAAATACGACATAACCGCGGTCCTGACGCGGGACCTGGACGAGGCATTAAGACTTGTGAATTACAAGGCTCCCGAGCACCTCACCGTGGCGGTGAAGAACAGCGCGGCGTTCATTTCACGCGTAAGGAACTGCCCGGCCATATTCGAGGGCAATTACACGCCTGTGGCCTTCGGGGATTACATGGCCGGCTCGAACCACATACTGCCTACCAACGGCACCGCGAGGTTTTTTTCGGGGCTCTCCGTCCTGGATTTCCTAAAGCACACGCACATAGTAAAGGCCACCAGGGAAGCCATGGACAACTTCGGGCCGGACGCGGAGATGTTGGCCGAGATAGAGACCCTCCTGAATCACAAGAAATCCATGATGGCCAGGAGGGAACTGTGAACATAGGCCGGCTTCAGCGCAAGAGCGTTAAAAACCTGGCTGCTTACGACCCCGGGCTTCTTGTTGATTATAAATACAAGCTTGACGCCAACGAGAACGGATTTGACATAACGCCAAAAGCCAGGAAAAAGATACTTAGGGAAATTTCCGCGGTCCATTTTAACCGTTATCCGGACCCGGCGACAGGCGATATCAGGGCGGCACTTGCGAAGAAAAACGGGGTAAAGCCGGAAAATGTGGTGATCGGCAACGGTTCGGACGAACTGATACATTACCTAATACAGGCTTTCACCGACCAGGGCGATAAAATAGTATTCCCTTCGCCGACATTTGAGATGTACAGGATACTTGCAATGGCCAATGGCGCGGAGCCTGTGGCGGTCGGCCTGGACGAACGCTTTGACATCTATGAAAAGGAACTGCTGAAAAAATCGCGGGGGGCCGGGATAATATTCCTGGCATACCCCAATAATCCCACAGGCAACTGTTTCTCCAGGGAAAAGATGGAATATGTTATAAGAAACGCCGGATGCCTTGTGGTTGTCGATGAGGCTTATTTTGAGTTTTCCAAAAAGACGTTCATAAATCTGATGCGCGGCCGCAACAATCTCGTCATATTAAGGACCTTTTCAAAGGCGTTTTCCATGGCCGGAGCCAGGCTAGGTTACATGCTCGCGCACAGGGATGTGACGGAAATAATAAACAAGGTCAGGCTGCCTTATAACGTCAACGCCCTTTCGCAGGCGTGCGCGCGCGTGATGCTTAAGGAAAAGTCCGCCGCGGTGGAGACCATCCTTGCCGAGAGGGAGATAATATACGATTTGCTCAAGGACGATTATCCTGTGATAAAAAGCGACGCCAACTTCCTGCTCATCAAGGTGAAGGACGGCGCAAAAGCCAGGAAATTATTTGAAAAGAGCGGAATTTCGATAAGGATTTTCAGGGACGGGGCCCTGAAGGATTTTTTAAGGCTTACCATAGGCATGCCGGAAGAGAACAGGGCTGCACTTAAGATAATGCGGAGAGGTGTATGATGAAATCGGGGAAGAAGCGCACGGCAACGATAATCAGAAAGACAAAAGAAACCGATATTTCAATGACCGTCAATCTTGACGGCAGGGGCAAATATTCAATCAACACGAACGAGCCTTTCCTGACGCACATGCTGGAGCAGCTCTCAAAGCACAGTTCCATAGATATTTCCGTGAAAGCCGAAGGCGATGTGGCCATCGACGCGCATCATCTGACCGAGGATCTCGGCATTGTCCTGGGCCAGGCCATTTTAAAGGCCCTGGGCGATAAAAAAGGGATTAAAAGGTTCGGCTCGGCGGGCGTTCTCGACGAGGCGCTGTGCAGGGTCGTGCTGGATATTTCCGGCAGGACGCACCTTGGATACGGGCTGAAGCTCGCGACAAAAAAGATAGGCACCTTCGACACCGAGCTGGCCGAGGAATTTTTCAACGGTTTCACCCGGGGCGGCCTGCTGACTTTGCACGTGGACCAGCTGAAGGGAAAGAACACTCATCACATTCTCGAGGCGGCATTCAAGGGGCTGGCGCTGGCGCTCAAGGAAGCGGTAAAAGTCGAAGGCAGGTCCCTTCCCAGCACGAAAGGGAAACTGTAAATGAAAAAGAACAATAAAAAGCTGGCCGTCATAGATTACGGGATGGGGAACCTTCACAGCGTGATAAAAGCCCTCCAGCACGAGAAGATCCCGGTGGTTTTAACCGACAAACCGGATATCATAAGGTCATGCGCGGGCATAATACTTCCGGGCGTGGGGGCGTTCTACGACGCCGTCAGGGAAATAAAAAAAAGGAAGATATTTTCCGTCATAAAGGAAGAGGTGAAAAACGGGAAGCCGATAATGGGAATCTGCCTGGGCATGCAGCTGCTTTTTTCCAGCTCCTTCGAGTTCGGGGAGCATGCCGGCTTTGATTTCATAAAGGGCAAAGTGCGGAAATTCAGGAAAGGCATGAAGGTCCCGCATATAGGCTGGAATTCCGTGAAGATCGAAAAAAAGAAGAGCCCGATAATGAAAGGCATAAAGGACGGGTCGTTCTTTTATTTCGTCCATTCATATTACGCGACGGCCGAAAATAAAAATGTGGTATTGACAAAAACGCGCTATGGTAATACTATTTTTACCTCGGCGGTCGGGGAAGGGAACGTGTACGGCTTCCAGTTCCACCCGGAAAAGTCGAGCGAAAAGGGGCTCAGGATATACAGGAATTTTTATGACATATGCCTGAAAGCCGGACGATAAAACGGCGGAAAAATCCGGGAATGCCGATATAAGGGTGGAAAATTTTTCAAGAAATTTTTAAAGGAGACATTAATGCAGATAATCCCCGCAATAGATATCAGGAAAGGCAAATGTGTCAGGCTCATCCAGGGAGATGTGCGAGACGAGACGGTATATTCCAAGGAACCCGTGGATGTGGCGAAGCTCTGGCAGGTGCAGGGCGCAAGGCTAATTCACGTGGTGGACCTCGACGGCGCCCTTACCGGCACCCCCAAGAACATGGATATAATAATGAAGATAGTCAAGGCGCTGAGGATAAAGATAGAGGTCGGAGGAGGCCTTCGCGACGAGGAAGACATTAAAAAATATATAAAGGCGGATGTGAAAAGGGTCATTCTTTCAACTTCGGCCATATCCAAGGACGGGTTCCTTGAAGAGATGATAGAAAAATACAAGGACAAGATAGTGGTCGGCGTGGACGCAAAGGACGGCTTCATAGCCGTAAAGGGGTGGAAGGACGTCACCCAGATAAAGACCATCGATTTCATCAAGGAGCTCGAGAAAAAGGGAGTAAAGACCATAATCTACACCGATATAAACAGGGACGGCGTTCTTAAAGGCCCCAACATAAAAGGAATAGTGAAGGTTTTAAAGCACACGAGGATGCGCGTCATTGTATCCGGCGGCATAACAAGCCTAAAAAACATAGAGAAGATCATGGAGCTTGACAAAAAATACGGCAACATAGAGGGCATTATAATAGGAAAGGCCCTTTACACCGGAAGCATGGATCTTAAAGAAGCAATTAAGATAGCCAAGGACAACTAGTCAAAATGCTCACCAAGCGCATCATCCCATGCCTGGACGTGAACAACGGGCGCGTGGTAAAAGGGGTGAAATTCCTCAACCTTATGGACGCCGGCGACCCGGTCGAGGCCGCTTATGAATACAACATTGCGGGCGCGGACGAGGTGGTATTCCTGGACATCACCGCATCCCATGAAAAAAGAAAGACAATAGTGGACGTGGTGCGAAGGACCGCCGAAAAAGTTTTCATTCCCCTGACGGTCGGCGGCGGCATCAGGACAACGGCGGACATGGAACTCATTCTAAAGAACGGCGCGGACAAGATTTCGGTAAACACAGCCGCGGTTCTCAACCCCGGACTCATAAAGGACGGCGCCAAAAAATTCGGGAGCCAGTGCATTGTGCTGGCGGTGGATGCCAAGAAGAACGGCGCGGGCTCCTGGGAAGTTTACACGCACGGCGGAAGGACGGCCACCGGGTTTGATGCTGTCGGCTGGATAAAGAAAGCGGTTGCCCTTGGCGCCGGGGAAATATTGCTGACTTCCATGGATGCCGACGGCACAAAAGCGGGATATGACATCGAACTCAACAGGGCCGTATCAGGGGCCGTAAACGTGCCGGTCATAGCGTCCGGCGGGGCGGGCTCACCCGAGCACATGCTCCACGTGCTGAAAGAAGGCAAAGCCGACGCCGTGCTTGCGGCATCGATATTCCATTACAAGGAATATACGGTAAAGTCCGTCAAACAGTACCTAAAGAAACACGGAGTGGCAATAAGGCTGTAAAAGCAGGCCTGCGTGCAGCCCTTTTACACCGACGTGCAGTAAACAATCCCGGGTCGTAAACGTTCCGGATTCCATATAATATGGACTTTTCTTTACTTTTTATCCAAAATCCCCCTCAGCCGCTTGATTTCAAAAAATTATAATATATAATAATCCTGCGATAAAAATTTCAGGGAGGGCGGATCATGCGCGTAAAGAAAACAATATTTTTGGCGTTACTTGCGTTACTGTCGGCAGCCTGCGTTTTTGCCGGACCCCCGTTCAAGACCGACGACCCGGAGCCGGTGGCATCCGGCGGCTGGGAGTTCTATCTTTTTTCATCAGTTGAGCAAAACAACCCGAAGACAGACGGGATACTTCCGGGCGTGGAGGTAAATTACGGTTTCCTCGGGGATTTCCAGGCCCACCTGATAGTCCCCGCCGGTTTTTACAGCAGCGACGGCAAAAAGTGGAACTACGGCAGGGAGGACATCGAGGCGGGAATTAAATGCAGGTTCATCAGGGAGAGCGATTTTATGCCGCAGGTGGGCACATTTCCGCTCATTGAGGCGCCCACGGGACTAAGCAACAGCAACCTGGGGACCGGTTACACGCGCGCGTTCATACCGTTATGGCTCCAAAAGACCGTGGGCAGGCTCACGACATACGCCGGAGGCGGATACTGGATAAATCCCGGGCCGGGAAACCTCAACTGGGTTTACCTCGGCATCGTCGCCCAGTACGCGGTATGGGACAAGATAAAGCCGGGGCTTGAGATAAATTATAACACCGCCCAGGAGAGGTCGGGCAACGCCGACAACGGGGCCGATATCGGCGTAACCATAGACCTGGACCAGAACAACCATGTCCTGGTCTCGGTCGGAACGTCAATGACGACCGAGTCGGATTACAGCGGTTACCTGGCTTATCAGCTTACTATTTGATCTTGCATAAAAATCTTTTCATGGAGGTTCGAAAATGAGGGTTATGGCTGTTGCAACGTTCGTCACAATGTTAATGTTCGCCTGGTCGCTGGCTTTTGCGGCGCTGTTGAAGACAGGAGATAAGGCGCCGGATTTTACTCTGAAGGACCAGAACGGCAAGACCGTCACTCTTTCGCAATACGCGGGTAAAAGCAACGTGATACTTTATTTTTACCCTAAGGATTTTACAAAAGGCTGCACGGCCGAGGCGTGTTCGTTCAGGGACAATTACGAGGTTTTCCAGAAAAATGGCGCCGTCGTCATCGGCGTGAGCTTCGACAACGACGCCTCGCACGTCAAATTCTCCCGGGCATACCACCTTCCGTTTTCGCTCATCTCCGACACCAAAGGCGTTCTGGGAAAAGAGTACGGAGTATCCAGCAAAATGGGTTTCTCGGACAGGGTCACATTTGTTATCGATAAAAAAGGGGTGATAAAGTACGTCTATGAGTCGTTAAAGGACGCAACTTTACATGTTGAAAACGCCCTTAAAGACCTGGAGAAACTGTAATATAAGGAAAAAAAGACCGTAATTTTCCATAATTTCCAAAATCCTTTATGCGGCCGCGGCCGTCTAATCTATGTCATATTTTTGCCTTTACTTTTACCCTTTTTAGTTTATGATTATTGCAAACGCGAAAAGTGAGGCTGACATGGAAAAATTCGATATTAATAAGGTAAAACTGGACGAAAAAGGGCTCCTCGCCGCCATTGCCCAGGATGCCCAAACAGGCGACATATTAATGATAGCGTGGATGAATAAAGAGGCCCTTGAAAAGACACTTGCCACAGGAAAGGCACATTACTGGTCGCGCTCGCGAAATAAGCTCTGGTTCAAGGGCGAAGAGTCGGGCAACGTCCAGGAAGTAAGAAACATCTACATAGACTGCGACAATGATGCCATATTGATGAAAGTGGCCCAGATAGGCGGGGCCGCATGCCATACAGGATACAGGTCGTGTTTTTTCACTGAGATAGAAAAGGACGGCACGCTCAAAAATGTCGGCGGAGAAAAGCTTTTCGACCCGGAAAAGGTGTATAAGAAAAAGTAGCGGCCAAAAGGTGACGCATGATAAAACCCGAACTTAAGGAAGTCCTACAGCTGGCGAAAAACCACAATATAATCCCGGTTTACGGCGAGACGCTTGCCGACCTTGAAACCCCTCTTTCGGCATATATGAAGATAGACGACCCGGAAAATTCCTTTCTGCTGGAGTCCATAGAAGGCGGGGAAAAAACAGCAAGGTATTCCTTCCTTGGCAGGGAGCCCTATGAGATATTTTCCTACGCCAACGGGGAGATCACAAGGCAGGGCCGCGATAAAAAGACAACTGCCAGGACCAACGACCCTTTTGCTGAATTAAAAAATATCTTCGGCGGGTTCAAGCCGGCGCCCGTAAGAGGGCTGCCCGATTTCACGGGCGGGGCCGTGGGCTATATCGGCTATGATGTTATAAAACTTTACGAGAAAGTGCCGCATGAGAACAAGCTCGATCCTATGGGCTGGCCGGACATTTACCTTATGTTCAACGATGTGCTCATGATATTCGACCACGTTTACCATAAGATACAGGTCGTGAACTCCATTTTTACCGAGGAAGGCGAGAGTGCTGCCTCGATAAAGGCAAAATACGCCAGCGCCGCGGCAAAAATAAAAAAAATAATCGCCGGGCTGAAAAAGCCGCTGAAAGCTTCCCGGATGAAGCCCGTTAAAATCGGTTCCATAAAACATATGACCAGGCCGGCTGATTACAGGAGCGCGGTCAAAAAGACCGTCGGGCTTTTAAATGACGGGGAAGCCATCCAGGTGGTTCTGTCGCAGAGGTTCACGGCGGATTTCAAGGGCGACCCCATCAATATGTACCGCAGTTTAAGGACGGTAAACCCCTCGCCTTACATGCATTTTTTGAGAATGGGCGGAAGGTATATAATAGGGGCATCCCCGGAGCTGATGGTGCGGGTGGTGGGCCGGACCGCGGAGGTAAGGCCTATTGCCGGGACCCGCAAAAGGGGAAAGACACAGGAAGAGGACGACGCCCTTGAAAAGGAGCTCCTTTCCGACGTAAAGGAACGCGCCGAGCATGTCATGCTTGTCGACCTCGGCCGCAACGACCTCGGCCGCGTTTGCGAATCGGGAACGGTGAAAGTGAACGACATGATGGTTGTGGAGCGCTACTCGCACGTAATGCATATAGTTTCGGGGGTGACGGGAAAACTTAAAAACGGCAACAACGCGTTCGATGCGTTTGTCTCGACATTCCCGGCGGGTACGGTCTCGGGGGCGCCGAAAGTCCGCGCCATGCAGATAATCGACGATATGGAAAGGTATAAAAGAGGGCCCTACGCGGGGGCGGTCGGCATAATAAACTTTTCGGGGAACATGGAGACGTGCATTTCCATAAGGACCATCTATTACAGCGGCGGGAAACTCTACATGCAGGCGGGCGCGGGAATTGTGGCCGATTCAAAACCCGATTTTGAGTACAGGGAAACACTCAGCAAAGGTATGGCTGTTTTTGAGGCGATAAAGCGCGTAAACAGCCTGGAGGAATAGAAATGGTGCTTGTAATCGACAACTACGATTCCTTCACGTATAATATCGTCCAATACCTGGGGGAATTCACAAAAGAGATAGAGGTCTACAAGAACGATTCCATAACCGTGGAGGGCATCAGGGACATCTCCCCGGACAGGATAGTGATATCGCCCGGGCCGTCGTGGCCGAAAAACGCCGGCATATCAAAGGAAGTCATCACCACATTCATGAAAGAGATGCCGATACTCGGGGTTTGCCTGGGGCACCAGTGCATAGCCGAGGCGCTCGGCGGGGTCGTCAAACGCAACTACAGGATAATGCACGGAAAGACATCCCTTGTTTTCCATGACGGGAAGGGGCTCTACTCGGGCATGAAAAATCCTTTTACCGCCACAAGATACCATTCGCTGGTCGCTGATAAGAAAAGTCTGCCGAAAGAGCTTATCGTGAGTTCCTGGACAAAGGAAGGGGAAATAATGGGTTTAAGGCATAAAAAATATCCGCTTGAAGGCGTCCAATTCCATCCGGAATCCATACTTACCGAGGATGGAAAAAAAATAATAGGGAATTTTGTGAAAAAATGAAAAAAAATGCGCTTGCGACACTTTTAATGTTTTTCGGATTTTCATGCTACGGCATAACCATTGAAAGCCCCGCGCTCCCGACGCCGCAGTCAACGCAGGCGCCTGTCACATTGACGGCAACTGCGCCGGCTTCGGCCATGCCCCTGACTGGCACGCCGTTATCCGTCACTACACAAACGGCCATACCGACTTCGGCCGCGGCGTCTTTGACTTTTTCCGCGGCAACAAGCGTAACTTTAACTTCCTATACAATGCAGGCGGCAGGAGTTACAATTACCTCCGCCATGGGCATGACAGGCACCGCCTTGAGCGTGACAGGGACGGCGGCCATTAGCGTAAGCGGGACCGCGTCAACCTCGGTGACGCCGACGGCAAAAGCTCCGCAGGAAGTGTTTTATATTTGGGTCCCCTATTCGGCGGACCTGGCCGCCTCAATGATGTACGCGGCGGCGCCGATTGCCGCAACAGGTGCGGCGGCCGGAGTTTCCGGCACGGCAGCAGGGGTTACGGGGACGGCCATGGGAGTTTCCGGCACGGCGCAGGGGGTTACAGGGACCGCCACGGGTGTTACAGCCACTGCAACCGGGGCGACGGGAGTTACCGCGACATCATCAGATGCAAACCAGACAGGCGAGACGCCGACGGGTTTAAGCATTACGGCAAAGGACGGAGGCACCGTCCTTTACGCTTTTAACACAAATTTTGCGGACAGGGTAAAGATATTCTGGAAGCCGAAAAAAGATGGCGAGTTTACTTATAATATCTACAGGGCGACCGACGATAAATTCGAAAAGATAAACTATGAAAAGATAACGCAAACCGTGTATGCCGATTCAAAAATATTGAGCCTGACATCATACGCCTACAGGATAGAATCCCTTGATGAAGCGGGCAATTCATACATTTCGCTTTCTTTTACGGTGACAACGCCGGCTGTTGTGCCGCCGCAGCCACCGGGGGATTTCAAGGCGTTCCAGGATGTTGTCGCGGTGTCACTAAGGTGGTCGGCGGCCGGCCAGGGATCTTTTACGGTGTCGGGATACAACCTTTACAGGGGAAAACTTTCGGACAAGCTTGATTTTTACAAATTTATTCCGGCCAGGAAACTTCTTTTTACCGACGACAATGTCGAGCCGGCAATAAGATATTACTACAAGATAACCGCCGTGGATGAAAAAGGCCTTGAGTCAAAGGCCTCTTCCGCCCCGGGAGTGATGCCGTTCCCTCCGCCGAGGACGAACGTCTGCCTAATGCCCACGGCATACAGGAACGACATATTTAACAACGTGGGTTTTAACGTTGACTGCGGATTTGCCTATTATATCGGCACGATTTACGGGGATCACAACACAAATGTGCTCGGTGAGGAAACGGATACTTTTAAAAAGAACGGGATATGGCTCCTTTCCGTGGACGCCAAGTACACATATTTTTCGGGGCTGGAAGGGTGGTGGCCCGCCCTGGGAGCAGGGGTTATGTATTCCCTGCTGCTGCAGGATTCCATCGGCGGATCGACGACAAATCCCGAGCTGGGAACAGGAGCCACATTCGGGTCGAAGGAATCGGTCCTTGGCCTGCAGGGACTTTACCTGGCGGCCACAAAAAAAGCATGGTGGGATGTCACCGCGGACGCCGGATATGTTTTCGGGTTTAAACTCTATAAAGGCGACCAGGGTGAAGGCGTGGCAGGGTACATACCATATCTTGTCAGTTCCATCCTCGGCAGCAACGACCCCTCGATATCAGGGGATTCAAATACGAATTACGACAGCAAGGACGTGTACTATCTGGGGTTCTCAAGGGAAATATTCAGCAAGGCTTATTTTAAGATGGAACTTGTGGTGCCCGTGCAGATGAACCAGAGGGCTTATTTGCCGGATACGTACATTATAAACTCGCACATAGACAAGCTCTTTAATTTTGACGTCGCTTACCTGCATTACGCCGGAGGATTCGCCTGGATAGGATATTACAATTTAAGGTTCTCGGTATTCCCGAGCCCATATAAATAAACCGTGGTTTGTCCCAATTGCGGAGCGCAAATGGAGAACGGGGCTGATAAATGCCCGCTGTGCGGAACCGACATCGATAAGGGGCGGCTTTACAGGGAATTTTCCGCCAAAGGGGACTCTTTTTTATCAATGGGAGATTACGGCAGGGCGGTTTTGTCCTATAAGAGCGCGCTCGACACATCTTACCCGCCGGACGCCGCGTTCTATATAAAATACGGGAACGCACTCGATAAAAAGAAAGACCGCCTGGCCGCGGGGATGTACCTTAAGGCCATATCGCTGGATTTTCATAATGATCGCGCCCATGACCTGCTGATCGCGTTTTATGACGGACATAACAGGCTCGCCGAGCTGAAAGAATGGTATGAAAGAAGCGGCGGACCGGACAAGTCGTTCGCGGATAAGCAGGCGAAAAAAATAGATTCCATACTGGATTTCAGGGCAAACCCTCCCGCAATTGCGGTCGGCGCGGTTAAGGCTCAGGGCCCGGGCATTATAAAGGCGGCGGTAAAAGGGTTCAAACGCTACATCATCCTGAACATAGTCCTTTCCATAGTAAGCCTTATGCTCCTTGCCGGGGTGGCCATGGCCTATTTTTTCAAGGTTAATTTGATTGTTTTTGCGGCGATATGCGCGGTTTTCCTTTTTGCCAGCGCGGGCGCGGTTGCGTTGCTCAGGAGGCGAAGAGCCTCGTCCCTAAAGAAAGAAGCGGAAGGGCTCGAAAAAATACTTGATGAGTTCAGGGCCGGGGGAAAAACTACCTTATAAGCCTGTCAATCACCGAAAAATTTTTCAGGAACGGTATTTTAAAGATAAATTCAACGTAATTTTTCATATAAGGGAAGAGCGCCGATTTCGCAAGGTCCCTGTGCATCTGCAAATTTTCCGGCCCGTTGAGCTTCTGCAGCAGAAGGTAGGCCGGTATGGCCAGGAGCGTGATGAGTATGGCCGCACCGAATATCCTGTCGACGAACGCCATGTTGAAAAAATCAAATACACGCGAAAGGGCGAAGCCCAGCGAAATAATTATGCCGCACGCCACGGCGAATATGAGGGTGTATGAAAGCAGTATCCGTTTCGATTCTTCCCTGACTGCGGTGGTAAAAAGCGCGGACAGCGGATGGTAGAAGATATTGGCGGTAATGATCCCGGCTATGAACGCCACGGGTATTATGACAACTAGAACCCCGCGCATTTTCCATCCCAGGAAAAACCCGAACATCGCCGTTATTATAAGGATAATGTCTATGTAATTCATCGGTTCTCCCTTGTATGATATTGCAATAATAATAACATAAAACCAGCCGCAGATAAATAATTATATTACGATTCCGTCTGTCGGGATATGCGGGATAAACGTAGAGTCGCTGCTCGCTGCGGCTCTACCGGGGTAATGTCACCGTGGCAGTCGGGACTTTTTTTCGGCCGTCTGTCAGGCTTCACGCCGTGCAGGATGACACGGGAAAAGTGTAATAAAGCTTCACACAGTGCAGAATGACACGGAAAAGTTTAATAAAGCTTTACGCAGATTAATTTACGTATAAATGTATCGGGACAGACGGCCATAAAAAAGTCCCGCTCGCCATGGTTCGGTCCTTCTTTGCTCCGTCCTGGTTGCCACCCCTGTAGGGGCGGACTTATATGTCCGCCCGGCAACAACAAAGGCATCCGCTATCGTCGCCCTAAAATATCCTTGTAAAAATCGCCGTTTAATATATAATTAAAAAGCAATCTCAAAATCACACCGAGGTGATATTCAATGGCAAAAGTAAGGATACACGTCACTTTTAAGGACGGGGTTCTGGACCCTCAGGGAAAGACCGTGGCAGCGGCCCTCGACAAAATGGGTTATAAAAATGTCGAAGGCGTCAGGATAGGCAAATATATAGAGATAGAGACAAAAGGCGCGGGAAGGATGCTCGACAAGGAGGTCGACGAGATATGCGACAAGCTCCTTGCCAACCCCAATACGGAAAAATACAGTTTTACTATAGAATAAAAGGAAACTTAACCTAAACTTTAACCAGGAGCAAAAAATGGTAAAATTCGGAGTTGTTGTTTTTCCGGGCTCTAACTGCGACAAGGACTGTCTCTGGGCGGCCGGGGATGTGATGGGCGAAAAGGCGGATTTTATCTGGCATGAATCCAAAGACATAAACAAATACGACGTAATTATCCTTCCGGGAGGGTTTTCATACGGCGATTACCTGCGTTCCGGCGCCATTGCCAGGTTCTCGAAAGTCATGGATTCCGTCCAGAAATTCGCGGTAAAAAAGAACAAGCTGGTCATAGGCATATGCAACGGCTTCCAGATACTGCTCGAGGCCGGATTGCTGCCGGGCGCGATGCTGCACAACAAGAACCTGAAATTCATCTGCAAGTATATTAATATGAGGGTGGAGAATAACAACACCCCTTTTACGGGAGAGTGCACAAAAGGGCAGGTTATAAGGATACCCATAGCCCACGGCGAAGGCAATTATTTTTGCGACGAAAAGACGCTCAATTCCCTCATTGAGAACGACCAGGTCGTTTTCAGGTACTGCGATGAAAAGGGCGGGGTAAACGAGGTTTCCAATCCCAACGGGGCCCTTTACAACATAGCCGGGATCATGAACAAAAAGGGAAATGTGATGGGACTCATGCCGCACCCCGAAAGGGCAATGAAAAAGGAGCTCGGCTCGACCGACGGGAATTTCATTTTTGAATCGATAGTTACCCACGTAAAAAAGTATCTCTAAAAGGAGCGCTTAAATGTCAAAATACAATAAAGCCAACGACCTTGAAATAACCCCCGAGATAATAAAGGAGCACGGCTTCAAACAGGAAGAATACGGCAACATACTCAAGATATTGAAGCGCAGGCCGACGTACGTCGAGCTGGGAATATTCTCGGCGATGTGGTCCGAGCACTGCTCTTATAAACATTCCAAGCCCACGCTTAAAAAATTCCCGCACAAGGGCAAATATGTAATACAGGGGCCGGGCGAGAACGCCGGCATCATAGATACGGGAACCGACATGGCCGTGGCTTTCAAGATAGAATCGCACAACCATCCTTCTGCGGTGGAGCCTTTTCAGGGCGCCGCGACCGGGGTCGGCGGGATATTAAGGGACGTTTTTACCATGGGCGCAAGGCCGATCGCATCGCTTAATTCGCTCAGGTTCGGCTCCCTTGAATCTGCGAACACCCACAGGCTGCTTCCCGGCGTGGTATCGGGGATTGCTTTTTACGGAAACTGCATAGGCGTGCCGACCGTGGCCGGCGAAACGGTCTTCGAGGACGCTTACGAGGACAACTGCCTGGTCAACGCGATGACGATAGGGATAGTGGAAAAGAAAAAAATAATAAAGGCCAGGGCGTCAGGGCTGGGCAACTCGGTAATGTACATAGGCGCCATGACCGGGCGCGACGGCATACACGGCGCGACATTCGCCTCGGCCGAACTTTCGGAGGAGACGGCGGAGAACCGTTCTTCCGTCCAGGTGGCGGACCCGTTCATGGAGAAACTGCTTCTTGAGGCGACGCTGGAACTCATTGATGAAAAAGTTATGGTGGGCATACAGGATATGGGAGCGGCCGGGCTTACATCCTCGTCGACGGAAATGGCGTTCCGCGGCAACGTGGGAATGGAAATTGACATGGACAAAGTGCCGCAACGCGAAAAAGGCATGAACGCCTATGAAATAATGCTCTCGGAATCCCAGGAACGAATGCTGCTTGTGGCAAAAAAAGGCAAAGAAAAACAGGTGGAGAAAATATTGAATAAATGGGGGCTCCACGCCGTTGTTATAGGGAAGATAATAAAAAAGCAGAACGTGATAGTAAGGGAAAAAGGCGAGATAGTCGCCGATATTCCCATTGAGCCGCTTGCGGACTCGGGACACCCGTTTTTCCCCTTAAAACACCAGAAAGGCGTAAAGCCGGCGTATCTTAAGGACATAAACATAAAGAAAAGCGAGATAAAAGAGCCGGAAGACCTCGAAGCCGTGCTGAAAAAACTCATGGGATCCCCTAATATCGCTTCGAAATCAAATATCTGGGAGCAATACGACCACATGGTCCAGACAAATACCGTGACGCTGCCGGGCTCCGACGCCGCGGTAATAGACGTAAAGGACAGGGATTTCATGATAGCCACTTCCGTGGACTGCAACGGCAGGTATGTTTACCTTGATCCTTTCAGGGGAGGGCAGATAGCAATGGCCGAGTCGGCCAGGAACGTGTCGTGCTCCGGCGCGGAACCCGTGGCCTTCACAAACTGCCTTAATTTCGGCAACCCCGAGGACCCGGAAATATTCTGGCAGTTCGAAAAATCGGTCGAAGGAATGTCGGACGCCGCAAAAGCGTTAAAGACGCCGGTGATATCCGGCAACGTATCGTTTTACAACGAAGGTCCGAAAGGCGCCATATATCCCACGCCGACCGTGGGCATGGTGGGATACATAACCGGCAGCGAAAAAAGGTACTGCAAGCAGTTCTTCAGGGACAACAACGACGTGATACTTTTGATCGGGGAGACGCTCGAGGAGATCGGGGCCTCCGAGTATTTAAAGGAAGTGCACGGCCTCATAAAAGGGCCGGTGCCGGATATCAATATGAAAAAAGAGGCCCTTGTGCAGAAGACCTGCAGGGACGCCGTGAAGAAAGGGCTCATAAAATCGGCCCATGACGTCTCCAAAGGCGGGCTAGCCGTGGCGCTCTCCGAATGCTGCGTGACCGGGACCCTTCACGGGGAAAAAGCCGTGGGAGCATTTGTAGAACTGCAGTCCGACCTGAGGCAGGACGCGCTGCTATTCGGCGAGACGCAGTCCAGGATAATAGTCACGGCGCAAAGGGAAAAGGTTGCCGCGCTTAAGAAACTCGCGGTGAAGAACAGGGTGATAATATCGGAAATAGGCAAAGTGGGCGGGTCAAGGCTCATAATTAATGTCGACTGGGCCTCGAGGAAGAACCCGAAGAAAATAAACCTGGGCATTGATGAAATAACCGAAATATGGTCCAAAGGAGTGAATAAATATGTTTAACGAAAACGACAAGATAAAGGAAGCCTGCGGGGTATTCGGCATATACGGCCATCCCGAGGCGTCGACCATGACATACCTGGGATTGTATGCCCTTCAGCACAGGGGGCAGGAGAGCGCAGGCATAGTTTCACTGGACGACCAGGGCCGCATGCATGACAGGGTGGATATGGGCATAGTGGCTGATATTTTTGACGAAAAAAAACTGGCGCTGCTGGAAGGCAGGGCGGCCATCGGGCACGTCCGCTATTCCACAACGGGTTCTTCGAATTTGCAGAACGCCCAGCCCGTAAGGATAAATTACATAAACGGCGACCTGGCCGTGGCTCACAACGGCAACCTGGTCAACGCCGACGAAATAAAGCGAACGCTTGAGGAACGCGGATCGATTTTTAAATCCACGATTGATTCCGAGGTGCTGGTTCACCTTATCGCGATGTATAACAAGATGGATTTTCTGGACGCGGTCAGGGAATCGCTGACAAAGCTCAAGGGGGCATTTTCCTTCATGATAATGAACAGGGATTATCTAATAGCTGCGCGCGACCCGAACGGTTTCAGGCCGCTCGAGATAGGGAAGCTGGATGGCGCTTACGTGTTCGCTTCGGAAACCTGCGCTTTCGACCTTATTAATGCGGAGCACGTGGGCACGGTGGAGCCCGGCGAAATGGCGGTGCTCTCAAGGGACAAACTTTCCGGAGAGGTAAAACTCGACAGGATACAGTTTTCCAGACGCGAACGCAGCGCCATGTGCGTTTTTGAGTTCATATATTTTGCAAGGCCGGACAGCTACATCTTCGGCAGGACGGTCAATGAGATAAGGCGCGGGCTGGGAAAACAGCTCGCGGAAGAATCCCATGTTGACGCCGATGTCGTCATTCCGGTTCCGGACTCCGGGGTTTCCGCGGCCATAGGTTATGCCGAAGGGGCCGGCGTGAAATACGACATGGGGCTCATCAGGAACCATTATATAGGAAGGACCTTCATCGAGCCGTCGCAGTCGATACGCGATTTCGGCGTTAAGATCAAGCTTAACCCGGTCAAAGGGATCATAAAGGACAAAAGAGTGGTAGTAGTGGATGATTCCATAGTGCGCGGCACCACCAGCAGGAAAATAATAAAGATGATAAGGAACGCCGGCGCCAAAGAGATCCATTACAGGATATCGTCGCCGCCCATATACAACCCGTGTTTTTACGGGATGGATTTCCCGACAAAGACGGAGCTCATCGCGAACAGCCATAATATGGAGGAGATAAAAAAGTACCTGCGGGTTGACAGTCTCGCGTACCTGAGCATGGAAGGGCTCATAAAGGCCGTTGGCGGCAAGAAAGAAAAGTACTGTATGGCGTGCTTTGACGGGGATTATCCCGTGGCGTTCAACGAGGATCAGACAAAACTGATGTTCGAGACAAAAGGAAAGTGCTGAAAGCACATACATAAACCGGAACGGGACAGACCAAAAGCGGCCCTTAAAAGGGCCGCTTTTTTTTTGACGGAAAATTGACTTGGCTTTTCACCGGCCGCGGGTATACTTTGCTTATAAGAAACCGTGAAGGAGATGCCATATGTGGATCATAACTTTTTTCGCCGCGATTTTTTTGTTCGTGTACCTGATTTTCGCTTTTTTCAACAACAAAGAATAGGAGGCACAAGATGAACCTTAAGATCATAATGGAAATATCCTTCTTTTTTGCGCTGGTGCTCATTGCGGCAAGGCCGCTTGGCGAATATATGTACCTGGTTTTTTCCGGTAAAAAGAATATTTTAACGCCGGTATTTACACCCGTGGAAAATATCATTTACAGGCTTTGCGGGGTCAAAAAAGAGGACGAGCAGACCTGGATAGACTATGCCGTCTCGCTAATGGCCTTTAATATGGCGGGAATACTTCTGCTTTTTGCCTTGATCATGCTGCAGGGATTTTTGCCGTTAAACCCGCAAAAATTGGGTGCGCCGAATTTCTGGCTTGCAATCAATACGGCCGTATCTTTCGTCACCAACACCAACTGGCAGGCGTACACTCCCGAGACCACGGTAAGTTATTTTACCCAGATGGCCGGGCTCGCGGTGCAGAATTTCCTGTCGGCTGCCACGGGCATTACCGTGGCCATCGCACTTACCAGGGGGTTTACGCGCAAAGAGACCAGGAATATAGGGTCCTTTTGGGTCGACATTACCCGCGCAACGCTTTATATACTTTTGCCGATATCGGTCTTTGGCGCCACATTCCTTGTTTCACAGGGAGTGCCGCAGAATTTTTCTCCGTATACCAGCGCAAAGACAATTGAAGGGGCGCAACAGGTAATAGCCCAGGGCCCCATCGCCTCACAGGAGGTCATTAAAGAGCTCGGCACCAACGGCGGCGGTTTTGTTAACGCAAATTCCAGCCACCCTTACGAGAACCCGACGCCGCTTTCCAATGTTTTTGAGATGTTCTTAATAGTATTGATTTCTTCCGGGCTTATCTTTACATTCGGGAGGTTTGCCGGGGATATAAAGCAGGGCAGGACGCTTTTTTACGGTGTTTTTGTAACCCTGGTTTTGCTTGTTATGTGCGCGGCCTGGTCCGAGACAACGGTAAACCCCCTGCTTGTTAAGAACGCCGGGGCTAAAGTTTCGTTTGAAAACGGCAACACCGAGGGGAAGGAAACGAGGTTTTTCGGGGCCGCGTCGCCGCTCTTTTCCGTGCTGACCACAGTGACATCATGCGGCGCCGTGAATAACATGCATGATTCGAATATGCCGCTGACGGGCCTCGTGGAAATGTTCGACATGCAGCTCGGCGAGCTAATATTCGGCGGGGTCGGCACCGGGTTATACACGCTCCTGCTTTTCGCCGTCATAACCGTATTTATAGCCGGGCTGATGGTGGGAAGGACTCCCGAATACCTGGGCAAAAAGATCGGTCCCACGGAGATACAGCTTACCATTGCGGCCGCGATTTTTTCCTCCATACTGATGCTTTTAAACTCGGCAATCGCCGTGTACGTGCCCGACGCGGTAAAATCCGTGGCAAATCCGGGGCCGCACGGTTTTTCGGAGATACTTTACGCGGCCACATCCGCCGCGGCAAACAACGGCTCTGCCTTTGCGGGCCTGAACGCGAACATGGATTTCTGGAACATTTCGCTTTCCGTTGAAATGTTCTTCGGAAGGTTTGTGCCCATAATCCTTGTGCTCGCGCTCGCCGGCCGCCTTGTAATAAAAAACGCCACGCCAGCATCTCTGGGCACTTTGCCCACCAACGACGCATTGTTCGCTGTCATGCTTGTAATGGTCATACTGCTTGTTGGAGGACTTACTTTTTTGCCGGCGCTTTCAATGGGACCCATAGCCGAACATATGAACCTTTTTGCCGCATTAAAATAGAGGAGAGAAAAAAATGGATAACAAACAACTGAACAGGATAAGCCCAAAGATGATGCTGGAAGCGGCTGGAAATTCGATAATAAAGCTCTCGCCGGACAAGATGTGGTCCATACCTGTCATGTTCACCGTGGAAATCGGCGCAATTTTGACCACTGTCAGCATGTTCTTCGGCATTTTCACCAAAGCCGGCCACGCGGGTGTCATGCTGACTCTGCACATATCGGTATGGCTGTGGCTCACCGTGATATTCGCCAATTTTGCCGAGGCTCTTGCCGAATCAAGGGGCAAGGCAACCGCGGATTCCCTGAAAAAGACAAAGCGGGACCTTATGGCAAAAAAAGTGGAGGACTCCTCTTCGCGGAAATTTGAGCTGGTTGCGGCTTCCACGCTTGTCAAAGGCGACCTCATAATGGCGGAACCCTCCGATGTGATCGCCCTTGACGGGGAGATAATTTCCGGCATTGCCAGCATAGACGAATCCGCCGTCACCGGCGAATCCGCTCCCGTGATAAGGGAGGCAGGCGGCGACCGTTCCAGCGTCATAGGCGGAACAAAGGTGCTTTCCGACTTTATAGTTTACCGGATCACATCGAATCCCGGAGAGAGTTTTCTCGACAAGATGATAGCCCTGGTGGAAGGCGCGGTCCGGAAAAGGACACCCAATGAAATAGCGCTGAACATTCTTTTGATAGCGCTGACTTTCATATTTTTGCTTGCGGTTTCAACGCTCCAGCCTTACGCTAATTTTTTAAAGTCGACATTCACGGTAACCCAGCTCGTATCTCTGTTCGTGGCGCTGGCGCCCACAACAATAGGAGCCCTTCTTTCCGCCATAGGCATTGCCGGCATGAACAGGCTGTTGAAAATAAATGTTCTGGCCTTCTCCGGCAGGTCGGTCGAGGCCGCGGGCGATGTCGACGCGGTGCTGCTTGACAAGACCGGGACAATAACGCTGGGCAACCGGCAGGCGGACGCGTTCCTGCCGGTCAAGGGTGTGGGCGAACAGGAACTGGCGCTTGCAGCGCAGTATTCATCGCTTTCAGACGACACTCCGGAAGGAAGGTCCATAGTCGTGCTGGCCAAGCGCAAATTTAACATAAGGGAGCATGAATTCGGGTCGACGGATAAAGTCAATTTCATCCCTTTTAAGGCCGAGACGCGCATGAGCGGGGTGGACCTTAACGGCGTGATGATAATGAAAGGCGCCTCTGAATCCATAATTGAATACGTTAAATCAAAGGATAAGAACGCGTCAATACCCGACGATCTTCAGGCCATAGTTGAATCCATAGCCGTAAAAGGAGGGACCCCGCTTGTGGTGGTAAAGGACGCCAGGATACTCGGCGTCATTTATTTAAAGGACATATTGAAAGGCGGCATTAAGGAAAGGCTGCTCCAGCTCAACCTTATGGGGATAAAAAGCGTGATGATAACCGGCGACAATCCGGTAACCGCGGCATCGATTGCGGCGGAGGCGGGCGTCAATGATTTCTTATCCAACGCCAAACCGGAAACAAAGCTCGCGCTTATAAAGAAATATCAGGCGGACGGGCACATGGTGGCCATGATAGGAGACGGCACCAACGACGCGCCGGCCCTTGCTCAGGCCGACGTCGGCATCGCAATGAACACAGGCACCGCCGCGGCCAGGGAGGCGGGCAACATGCTTGACCTGGACTCGAACCCGACGAAGGTGATCGAGGTCGTCGAGATCGGAAAGCAGATACTCATAACGCGGGGTTCGCTTACAACTTTTTCCATCGCCAACGACGTTGCAAAGTATTTTGCCATAGTCCCGGCCATGCTCATGGGCATGTTCCCGTCGATGGCCCCGCTGAACATAATGAGACTTGCCTCGCCGTCGTCGGCCATTCTTTCGGCGATAATATTCAACGCGGTAATAATTCCGTCGCTCATACCGCTTGCCCTTCGCGGAGTGCCGTATAAGCCGCAGTCGGCCGCCAGCCTTTTAAGGGTAAATATCCTCATATACGGCCTTGGCGGCGTGATACTCCCGTTCATCGGCATAAAGGCCATAGATATTCTGCTTGCGCTGCTGCACGTAGTTTAGGAAAAGGAGTAAAACAAATGAAAAAAATATTGTATGCTTCGGTCATGATGCTCTTTTGTTCCACCCTCCTTTTGGGGATAATTTATCCGGCCTTAATATGGGCCACGGCAAAGCTTGCGTTCCCCGGACAGGCAAGCGGCAGTCTTGTCGTGAAAGACGGAGCCGTGGTAGGCAGTTCGCTCATCGGCCAGAAATTCACAAACCCCCGGTACTTCCAGCCGCGGCCTTCAGCCGTGGATTTCAACGGGACGGGCTCCGGCGGGTCAAACCTGGCTCCGACAAACCCCGACCTTTTGACACAGGTGACAAAGAACGCCGACAGCCAGATCAAGGCAAATCCCGGTCAGGCTGACAAAGTGCCCGCAGAGCTGGTTTGCGCGTCATCAAGCGGTCTTGACCCTCAAGTGACAAAAGAAGCCGCCGTATGGCAGGTGAAACGCGTGGCAGCCGCGAGAAAAATGGATGAAAAAATCATAGCGGCGGCAGTTGATAAATACGCACAAGGGCCGTTATTGGGTTTCATCGGCCCTGAAATGGTGAATGTCCTGGAGTTGAACATTTACCTTGATTCCATCACGCCTCCCGGCTTAAAAATCCTCGTTCCAGGGGGAAAAAGTTGATATAATATGGGCAAAAGCCCCCTTATTTAACGGGGTAAAGGATGCGCATGAAAAATAATGCTTTTAACAGGATAAAAGGGAAGGAATTTATATTCAGCGCACTGCTGGTGGCGCTGGTTACGTTTACGGGCTGTTTTTTCCGGGGGCTGATAGACGCCTCAAATTTTACGGTCTTTTACCTTCTTGCGGTTGTGATAAGCGCACTCTCATGGGGAATGACGGCATCCGTATTTACCGCCTTTTTCGGGGTTCTGGCCTTTGATTTTTTTCTTGTGCCGCCGTATAATTCCTTTTCAGTAAGCGATCTTAAATACATATATGCCTTTGTGGGGTTCCTGATCACCGGTGTAATTGTGAGCCTTGTCGCCTCACGCTCCAGGAGGCAGTCCATCGAGACCAGGCAGCGCGAGGCACGTACTTCGGCCCTTTACAGGTTCAGCAATGAGACGGCCGCGTGCGAGACGACGGCGCAGGTCATCGGAGCGGTCAGGAAAAATATAGGCGAATTACTCGGATGCTCGGCCGCTGTTTTTATCCAGAATGCGGACGGGATTTCTCCGGCGGGAAGCGATGCGGATTTTCCGCTCGACGCGCATGAGAACGCCGTGGCGCAATGGGTCCTGTCCAATAAAAAACCCGCCGGCGCCGGGACGACAACGCTGAGCGCGGCAAAGGCTTTTTATGTGCCGCTCGGAACACCGCAGGAGGCAGTCGGCGTTCTGGGGATGAGGACCGCGGACGGACGCGTCATATTTAACACGCCGGAAATGGAGCTTGTGACTGCGCTTGCCAACCAGTCGTCGGTGGCCATAAAACGCGCCATTCTGGAGGAGAGGTCCAGGGAAATGGAGCTGGCGAAAAAGACGCAGGCACTTCAGGCCGCGCTGTTGAGTTCCATATCGCACGACCTTAGGACGCCGCTGGTTTCCATCACCGGAGCCTTAAGCACGCTATCACAGGATTTTGAGGCGGTAGATGCCGTGGATAGAAAAGAGCTTTTGCTCGCCGCGTACGAAGATTCTCTGCACCTGAACGAGATAGTGGGAAACCTCCTGGACATGACAAGGGTGGAATCGGGGAATTTAAGGCTTAACATAAAGCAATGCGACCTTAGGGACCTCATCGGTGTGTCTTTAAAATCTCTAAAGGACAAGCTTGAGGACAGGGCAATAACGGTCGATCTGCCGGGGGAAATATTTGAGCTGCCGGTGGATTTTGCGCTATTGACAAGGGTATTCATAAATCTGCTGGATAACGCGGCAAAATATTCGCCGGCCGGGTCAGGGATTTCCATAAAAGCGGAAGCGTTGGGTGATGAGGCGCTCATCCAGGTAAAGGACTCGGGGTTCGGCATACCCGAACAGGACCTTGAGCACATATTCGACAAGTTTTTCAGGGCGCAAAAACCCAGGCAGGTATCCGGAACGGGACTTGGACTTTCAATTTGCAGGGGCATAGTAGAGGCTCACGGCGGAAAAATATGGGCCCAGAACGATCCGGACAGGGGCGCTGTTTTTTTTATCAGGCTGCCTTTTAACTCCGGGAAGAGGCGGGACTGACATGGAAAACGGCGGCATGCGCATTCTTGTGGTGGACGATGAAAAGACCATACGCCGCTTTTTAAAGGCCGCGTTAAATTCAAAGGGCATATCCGTCATCGAGGCGCCTGACGGGGAGCAGGGGGCGGAAATGGCGCTGAATTCACATCCTGATGCGGTCATACTGGACCTCGGGCTTCCCGACATGGACGGCATCGGAGTCGTAAAAAAGATCAGGGAAAGGTCGGTGGTGCCCATCATCATCCTTTCCGTAAGGGACGACGAGTCCGACAAGATAGCGGCGCTGGACGCGGGAGCGGACGATTACCTGACAAAGCCTTTCAACGCCGGCGAGCTGCTGGCCAGGATAAGGACAATAATGCGCAGGCTCGCCCCGAGGCAGGAAGGTTCGGTTTACAGGTCCGGCGGCCTTGAGGTCGACATAACAAAGCATGCGGTGACGGTGAAAGGCAGGCCGGTAAAACTGACGCCCGTGGAATTTGATGTGATCAAGATTCTGGTGATGAACTACGGCAAGGTATTGACCCACAAGAAGATACTGAAGGAAATATGGGGAAAAACAGGGGAACCCGAGGACGCGCTTCACCTGCTGAGGGTTACCATAAGCAATATAAGGAACAAGATCGAGCCTGACCCGAACAGGCCGGAGCATATTTTGACCGAGCCCGGCGTGGGTTACAGACTCTTTGAGGAGTAAAAAATGGAAGATAACACATTAAAGCCGGACTCACAGGCTCTTCTGGATGAACTTGAAAAATCGGCCGCGGATGGAATAAAAGGGCTGATTAAACTTTTTATAGGTTACGCGCCGGGCGTGGGCAAGACTTATTCCATGCTTGAACAGGCGCGCGCGCTGAAAAACAGGGGTGTCGACGTCGTTGTGGGCGTTGTGGAGACTCACAGGAGAAAGGAAACAGAGGCCCTGATGGAAGGGCTCGAGGTCATCCCGATGGCCGGGATAAATTATAAGAATGTGTTGTTGAAAGAAATGGATACGCAGGCTATCATCAGGCGCAGGCCGAAGGTAGTGCTCGTGGACGAGCTTGCCCACACCAACGCGCCGGGATCGACACACCTTAAAAGATACCAGGACGTGCTGGAGCTATCAGGGAACAACATAGACGTCTATACTACCGTAAACATACAGCATTTTGAAAGCGTGAACGACATAGTGGCCGGCGTGACGGGCGTGAAGGTCCAGGAAACAGTGCCGGATTCGGTGCTTGACCAGGCCGACGAGATAGAGGTAAAGGACATCCCGATCGAGGAACTGCACCAGAGGCTGAAGGAAGGAAAGGTATACATTCCCGAGCAGGCAAAGATCGCCGTGGACAAGTTCTTTAAAAGGTCGAACCTGCTTGCATTGCGCGAAATAACCCTGAGAAGGGTCGCCACAAAACTGGACTCGGAGCTGGTCAATTACATGAAAGCAAAGGCCATAATGGGGCCCTGGCCGGTATCAGAGCGGCTGCTGGTTTGCGTGGCTCCTTCTCCTTATGCAAAACAGCTAATACGCAAGGCATACCACCTGGCCAGCGAGATAAAGGCCGAATGGTACGCCGTGTATGTCGAGTCCATATCACAGCTCCAGATGGACGACAACGACAGGGCGAAGCTCGCCTCAACGCTTGAATTCGCCGAAGAGCTGGGGGCCAAGGTAAGGACGCTCTCCGGCAATGACGTGGCCGAGGAACTGCTCCGTTTTTCCTCGCAGGAAAAGATCACCAGGATAATGATAGGCAAGCCGTCACGGCAGGTTTTTGAAATGTTCAATCCGTCTCCCGTCAGGAAACTGATAAGCTCCAGCAAGGAGATCGACATTTACCTGATCGAGCCGAATGTCGAGGGACAGGAAAAAGCCGGCGGCGAAAAGCGCAAACGCATAAATCCCGGATTCAAATTTATGGATTATTTATACAGTTTCATTCTTCTGCTTCCGGTGGTAGGGCTCGGGGCCCTGCTCCATTCCGTCTTCAGGATAGAGAACTTCGCGGTTATCTTCATAATTTCGGTGGTGGCAAGCGCATATCTTTTCGGGACCTACCCGTCGATATTCGTTTCAATAATGAGCATATTGTTTTACGATTTCTTTTTTGTGCCGCCATATTTCAGCTTCACAATAGGAAGGTCCGAATACGCGGTCGAGTTGATAATATTTTTCATAACGTCGGTGGTGGTGGGCGAGATAACCAGGCTCTTCCGCAGGCAGAAGGAAGCCCTCAGGATGAGGCTGGAAAATATCAGGATACTTGAACAGATGGGAAGGGAACTCCTCGGGGTCCCCACCATCGAGCAGGTAATGGAATCAACCGTTGAGAACAAGAACCCTGAACTCATGGAGACGATACAGCTTATTAATATCGACATAATGGAGCAGGTGGCCGGCATAATATCGGGATATATGTCGAAGGTGCTTAAAGCCCCCAACATGATAATATTCAAGGACAGGGACAAGAAGATAAAAGTCTGGGCGCGCTCGGATAATACGGCTGCAATATCAAAAAACGACATGGGCATTGCGAACTGGGTCTATGAAAAAGGCGATATTGCAGGCCGGGGGACAATGACCCTGGTATCATCGGAATTTGTATTCCTTCCAATGACCACGCGAAACGGAACGGTAGGAGTTATAGCCCTGAAGACGGATTACGCACAGGTACTGCCCCAGGACAAGTATTTTATCACGGCCATAGCGGATTTTGCCGCAATTTCGGCGGAAAAATGCGCTAAATTGATGGCCTAACAGCAGCACGCGCCAAAAACCGCCTTATTTTACTGCAGGTAATCATTTTCCCCTTGATTTCCCATAATTAAAATGTATAATTACTTCATTATTTTAAGACATACGGCCGGTATATATAAACGGCTTCGTATAAGGAAAATACATCGACGCATCAAAGATAAGTTTTGCGGGCAGTGTAAGCCGCAGACTTTAGACGGTTTTTAGGTCCCATCCGGTATTGAACAAATCCCAATAAAATTCACGATTCGGGCTACGTGCATATAAAACAGGAGATAAAATGGAAGAGAAAAAGAATATATTCCAGCAGACCAAAGAGGTTTTGATAGGCACTGCCAGGAGCGTCCGCGACCCCAATATTTTTCACAAGGTTTCATTGATAGCCCTTCTGGCATGGATTGGGCTTGGCGCGGACGGCATGACCTCTTCATGTTACGGCCCCGAGGAATCATTCCTAACCCTGGGCCAGCACTTCAGCCTCGGTATCTTCGTTGCCCTTGCGTCCATGCTCACCATAATAATAATCAGCGCCAGTTATTCGCAATTGATCGAGCTGTTTCCTGCGGGAGGCGGCGGATATCTCGTGGCCAGCAAACTGCTGTCGCCGGCGGCGGGCGTGGTGTCGGGCTCGGCGCTTATAATAGATTATGTCCTTACAATAAGCCTTTCCATCGCTTCCGGAGCGGACGCCCTGTTTTCTTTCTTGCCCGTGCATATGCAGGCATATAAATTCTGGGTCGCCATAGCGGGGGTGGTGCTTCTTATGATCATGAATTTGAGGGGAGTCAAGGAATCCATAGCCGTGATTTCACCCATATTCGGGGTCTTTGTGGTGACGCATATCATAATCATAGTTTATGCGTTTATAATGAATTCGGGAAGCGCACACTCCGTCGCCACCCAGACCGTCACCGACATAAAAAACACGGGGGCGGCACTTGGAGTGGTGGGCATGGTTGTGCTGGTCCTTAAGGCCTACTCGATGGGAGCCGGGACATTTACCGGGATCGAGGCCGTATCCAACGGGTTGAACATATTCGCGGAGCCCAGGATAAAGAACGCGAAAAAAACCATGCTTTATATGGCGGCGTCGCTTTCTTTTCTGGTGGTTGGAATAACGCTGGCATATGTGCTCTTCAAGGTAACCCCGCAGACCGGCAAGACCCTAAACGCGGTCCTTTTCGAAAACGTTGCAAGGGGATGGGGTAAATTCGGCATGATATTCGTCCAGATAACCCTGATATCCGAGGCCGCACTGCTTTTTGTGGCGGCGCAGGCGGGGTTCATAGACGGCCCGAGGGTAATAGCGAACATGGCAAAGGACCGCTGGATGCCATCCAGGTTCGCGCTGTTATCCGACAGGCTTGTGGCAAAGAACGGCATTATGATAATGAGTGCGGCCGCTATATTAATCCTTTTCATTTCTAAGGGCTCCGTCGCGTTCCTGGTCGTGCTGTATTCCATAAACGTTTTTATAACGTTCACCCTTTCGCAGCTGGGCATGGTAATACACTGGTGGCAGGCAAGGAAGAGCGGCGAAAGATGGAAACGGAAGCTTATAGTAAACGCAGTGGGTTTTGTCATGACGGCTTTTATTCTTATTGTGGTAACGGCCGTCAAGCTGAAGGAAGGCGGCTGGATAACCGTGGTTATCACATCGGGCCTTGTTTTCTTCTGTTTTTATATAAAACGCCATTACGATGAGACCGGGAAGCAGCTTTTAAAACTCGACTCCCTTGTGGAAGCCGCGGCCACCTATTCTCCGGACGTGATCGACGACGAGCACAAACAAAAAACACCGGCTCCCGCATATAATTCCGGGGCAAAAACCGCGGTCGTGTTCGTGAACGGTTTTAACGGGCTTGGCATGCATACGGCCATGTCTATAATAAGGCTGTTCGGAAATTCCTTTAAAAATTTTGTTTTTGTCCAGATAGGCATAATTGACACCGGAAATTTCAAGGGAAAGGAAGAGGTTGACAAGCTACAGAAGTATATCGATGAAGAGGTGGAGGCTTACGTGGAGTTCTTCCGTGAGAACGGATATTACGCGGAAGGCATAACGGCCATAGGGACGGAAGCCGTCGAAGAGGCGAACAAACTCGTGCCAAAGATACGCGACAAGTTCTCGGACCCGATATTTTTCGGTGGCCAGCTGGTCTTCAAGGAAGACACCTTTATGAACAACCTGCTTCATAACTATATAGTATTTCAGATGCAGCAGTCCTTTTACCACCAGGGGATAACTTTCGTGATCCTGCCCATCAGGGTATATTAGAAAGTTAAAAGTCAAAATTCAAAACCAAAAAGCGAGGCCAAACCTTGCGCTTACTGGTTATTACTTTTAACTTTTTAATTGTATAAGAGCCAAATATAAGTTATAATAAATATCCTTGTGAAATCATTTCACAAGGATATTGAAAAGCCGTAAAGATCGGTATTTTTACGGTTTTTCCCTCAAGGCACATAAAAACTTGAGACCATGAATGTCAGGAGTATAAAGATGAACAAGTTTTCTGATTCGGCGAAAAAGAGCGTAATGAACATCAAGCCATATATCCCGGGAAAACCAATCGAGGAAGTCCAGCGCGAATACGGCATCAGGGAAGTGGTCAAGCTCGCATCCAATGAGAACCCTCTGGGGCCGTCCAGGCTTGCCGTAAAAGCCATGTCAAAGAAGCTCGCTTCGCTAAATCTCTACCCCGAAAGCGGGGCTTTTTACCTGAGACGGGCTCTGGCAAAACAAATTAAAATAAAAGAAAACACCCTTGTTTTCGGCAACGGATCTAATGAACTGCTTCATCTCATAGCCGAGGCTTTCGTCTCGCCGGGCGAAGAGGTCATCTTCTCGGCACTGTCATTTGTTGTTTACCCCATAGCCACGGACCTGGCCGGCGGCGTAGCGGTCCAGATACCGCACAAGAATTTCAGCCACGACATCGACGGGTTCATCAAAAGGCTCGGCGACAGGACGAAGCTTGTCTACATTTGCAACCCGAACAACCCGACCGGGACTTCGATATCAAAAGAGGCCTTCGAAAAATTAATGGCCGCGGTGAGCCCGAAGACCATAGTGGCCCTTGACGAGGCCTATTTTGAATATGTGCAGGATAGGAATTTTCCCGACGGGACAAAGTATCTTTCAAAATACCCCAACCTTATCGTGCTGCGCACATTCTCCAAAATATACGGGCTGGCGGGGGCAAGGATCGGCTACGCGATCGCGGACCCCGATATCATTGAAATAATAGAAAGGATAAGACCACCGTTTAACGCCAATACGCTGGCGCAGGCCGGGGCTCAGGCGGCCATATCGGACAGGGTTCACCTGAAAAAAACGCTGAAGACAAACAACGAGGGGAAGAAATATCTCTACGCCGAGCTGGGCAAACTGGGCGTCGAATGCGTCCCAACCCAGGCAAATTTTATATTCGTTAAATTCAGCTCCAACTGCAGGGTGGTCTTTGAGGGGCTTTTAAAGCGCGGGGTCATTATCAGGCCGCAGTTCGATAATTACGCAAGGATAACCATAGGAACAATGGAAGAGAACATGAAGCTTGTAAAGGCTCTGAAGGCGGTATTATAAAAAAAGGGGCCCTGTTGTTGCCCCTACAAAATCAACCGGAGGAATGAAATGATCATTGTCATGAAACCAAGGGCTTCAAAAAAACAGGTGGAACATATCACGAACAAGATAAAGGAGTTCAAGCTCCTGCCGCATATTTCAAAGGGCAAGGAAACAACCATAATAGGCGTCATCGGCGACGAACGCGTGCTCCAGGGGGTGCCTTTCGAGGGATTTTCCGGGGTGGACAAGGTCATGCAGATATTAAAACCCTACAAGCTGGCCAGCCGTGATTTCAAAAAGGAAAATTCCATTGTAAAGTGCGGAAACGTCGAGATAGGCGGCAATAAAATAGTGATGGTTGCGGGGCCGTGTTCCGTGGAAAGCAGGAAACAGATACTTGCAACGGCAAAAGCTATAAAGGAAGCCGGCGCGCATATATTGCGCGGAGGGGCCTTCAAGCCGAGGACGTCGCCTTACGCTTTTCAGGGGCTGGGCGAAGAGGGGCTCAAGCTCCTGGCCGAAGCCAGGGACATGTACGGCCTTCCCATAGTGACCGAGGTGCTCGACACAAGGCACGTGGCGCTCATCAATAAATACGCCGACATGTTCCAGGTCGGCGCAAGGAACATGCAGAATTTTGAGCTGTTAAAGGAAGTCGGAAAGACGCAGAAACCGGTGTTGTTGAAACGCGGCATGATGTCGACCGTTTCAGAATGGCTCATGTCGGCGGAATACATACTCGCCAACGGCAACATGAACGTGATTTTATGCGAGAGGGGCATAAGGACATTTGAGACGGCGACCAGGAACACCCTGGACCTGTCTGCGGTCCCGCTCGTTAAGAGCCTGACGCATCTTCCCGTGGCCGTCGACCCTTCGCACGGCACGGGTAAAAAACCGCTTATAACGCCGATGTCCAGGGCGGCAGTGGCCGCCGGAGCGGATGCAATATTGATAGAAGTGCACCCGAAACCGGAAGAGGCGCTCTCCGACGGGGACCAGTCGCTTGTGCCATCGGAATACAAGGAACTTGTAAAAGAATGCGCCAGGGTAGCAAAGGCGATAGACAGGGCAATATAAACATGAACTCAAGATTCGGGAAAGTGGCGATAGTGGGTATGGGGCTCATGGGCGGAAGCCTGGGCCGCGCCCTGCTTAAAGGAAAAACAGCCAAAGAGGTCATGGGCATTGGCAGGAACCCCAAAAAACTGGCGCTGGCGCTCGAGGCCGGTGCTGCCACCGGAGTGACCACGGATTATAAGGAAGGTTTTTTGAACGCGGACCTGATCGTGTTCGGCGTGCCGGTGCGCGATATACCGGAACTCTTCCGCAGGAATTACGGGTTAATGGGGTCGTGCAGGGCGGTTACCGATATGGGAAGCGTAAAGGAAACCATAGTTTCCGAGATAGAGAAGATAGAAAATGGAGCGGGCCGCGATATGAATCTTTTTGTCGGGTCGCATCCTATGGTAGGCTCGGAAAAGACGGGCATTGCAAACAGCAGCCCGGGCCTCTATTACGGCGGGACCTGCATTGTGACCCCGACCGCCAGGACCGATAAAAAGAGAGCGGCATATGTGAGGGATTTCTGGGAATCGGCCGGGATGAAGGTGGTATCCATGACGCCGGAGGCCCATGATGAAAAGATATCGGGGATAAGCCATCTGCCGCACCTGCTGGCTTTTATGCTCTCAAACATGCAGGAGCAGACAATAAGAAAGAACAGCGTTATCATAGGCAACGGTTTTAAGGACACGACCAGGATAGGGGCTTCCAATGAAAAAATATGGAGCGGCATCTTTCTGGAAAATAAAAAGGCCGTCATCGGGGATATAGACAGGACTACGGCCGAACTGAAAAAAATAAGGAAGATTATCGGGGCGTCGGACGAAAAAAAGCTTCAAAAGTACATCAGAAATGCCAGAAAACTGAGGGAGTCGTTGAATAAATGAAAAAAATACATGTAGCACCGCTGGGAAAATGCCGCGCAAGCGTGAATGTTCAGGGTGATAAATCCATTTCCCACAGGGCCGTGATAATCGGCTCCATCGCCAAAGGGGTCACAAGGGTCTCGAATTTTCTCGAGGCTTCGGACACGCTGAACACCGTCAAGGTTTACACGGCCCTCGGGGTAAAGATCGAGAAGAAGAAGGATGAATACCTGATATACGGGAACGGGCTTTACTCGCTCAACCAGCCCGCGGGCCAGCTTTACGTGGGAAATTCCGGAACCGACATAAGGCTTTCCCTGGGCGTGCTCGCGGCGCAGCATTTCACCTCGGTCATAACGGGCGACAACCAGATAGTAAAAAGGCCTATGGCCAGGGTAATGGAACCCCTTTCGGCAATGGGCGCTAAATTCGAAAGCAGGGGCGGCAAGGCGCCCATAACGGTCCACGGGCAGACCCTGAAGGGGATCAAATACAGGCTTCCCATGGCAAGCGCTCAGGTCAAATCCGCGATAATACTGGCGGCGCTTCACGCCAACGGGGAAACGGTGATCACGGAGCCGGTGAAATCCCGGGACCATACCGAGAGGATGCTGGAATATTTCGGGGCGCGCATCTCGGTCAAGGACAAGACCGTCACGATAAAGCCGGGAAAAGAGCTTTCCGCAAAACCCGTGTTCGTTCCCGGCGATATTTCGTCGGCCGCATATTTCATCATCGCCGGGCTGATGGTGAAGAATTCAAGGATATCGGTGAAGGACATAGGGCTGAACCCGACCAGGGTAGGCCTTATAGAAGTTATGAAAAAAATGGGGGCAAAAATTGACATAAGGAACCTCAAGGTAAAAAACGGCGAGCCCGTGGGAGATATCGTGGTAAAGACGTCGAAGCTCAAGGGCACCGTGATAAAGGGCGGCATGATACCGAAACTCATCGACGAGATACCTGTCATTGCCGTGGCCGCGGCTTTCGCAAAGGGAAAGACGGTCATAATGAACGCGGAAGAGTTGAGATACAAGGAAACCGACAGGATCGAGACCGTCGTAAAGAACCTGAAACTCATAGGCGTCAGGGCGTCGGCGACCTCCGACGGGATGGTCATTGAGGGCAACAACGGCACCCCTTTCAAATACGCTTCGATAGATTCGTTCGGCGACCACAGGATAGCCATGGCCTTCTCGGTTGCGGCCCTCTCCGGAGAGAACGGGATGCTCATAAAAGACATAGAATGCGTTGACACTTCTTTCCCGAAATTTTATGAAATTATAGGCTCGTTAAGGTGAGGCATGGATAAGTTTTCCGCGTCGGCAGGCAGGGCGCTCATATACGCGGTCCACAATTTTTACAAGATGCTCTCATGGCTTTACCTGCATATTTTCCACTTTTACAGGGCGTACAATGTGGAAAATATTCCTTCAAAAGGCGGTTTTGTGGCGGCCTCCAACCATGCGAGTTTTCTGGACCCGCCGCTCATAGGCATAGCCACTTTTCGCAGGATATTCAGGTACATGGCTCGGGACACGCTCTTTAAACTGCCCGTATGGGGATGGATGCTCGAAAAAATGGGGGCCATCCCGCTGAAGCGCGGCGTAGTCAACAGGGATGCCTGGGACAAGGTGATAAACTGCCTGAAGCAGGGCTGGATAGTGGGGATGTTCCCGGAAGGGACCCGGACGCCCGACGGTGAAATGAAAGAGGGTCGGGCGGGGGTGGGGATGATGGTTTACAAGGCCGGATGCGGGGTAATACCGGTTTATATACATAATTCTTATGCCGCATGGCCGAAGGGCAGGGCTCTGCCGCGGGTTTTTACGCCGGTGGAGGTGGTTTACGGAGTTCCCATGACATTTGCGGAACAGTTCGCCAAACCCGAATCAAAGGAAGTTTACCAGGAAATAACGGACAGGATAATGGCGGAGATAAGGAAATTACGCGACAACTTCGCGGCAATGAAAGCGGCGCGAGGGAAATGAAAGTATACGTCGCCGAAGGCTCGGGTTTTTGTTTCGGCGTAAAAAGGGCCATGGACCTCGCGTTCAAATATGCGCGCGACAACAGGGACAAAAAGGTTTATTCCCTGCATGAAATAATACACAACCCGCAGGAAGTAAAACGGCTGGAAAAAGCCGGGGCCAGGCACGCGGAGAAAATAAGCGGCATAGCAAAAGGCGCAGCCGCCATAATATCGACGCACGGAGTTACGAAACAGGAAGAGGAAGCCCTCAAGGAAAAATGCGCGGCGGTGCTTGATACGACCTGTCCGTATGTCAGGAAGATACATAATATAGTGAAGAAGCTCGCGGATGAAAAGTACCAGGTGATAATAGCCGGAGATGCGGACCACCTCGAAGTAAGGTCGATTTTGGGATATGCCGGGGCGGACGCGGTTGTCGTGGCTAAAGCGCAGGATGTTCCGGCCCTGAAATTGAAGGAAAAGGTCGGCATAGTGTCGCAGACGACGCAGAACATGGATGCTTACCTCGGCCTTATAAACGAGGTCCAGAAAAAAGCGTTCGTGAACAGGTATTCGGAGGTGCGTTCCTTCAATACAATATGCGACGCGACCAAGAACAGGCAGGCCGCGACCCTTGCGCTGGCCAAAAAGGTCGATGTGCTCATAATTGTTGGCGGCAGGAACAGCGCCAACACCAAGAGGCTCTTTGAACTTGGAAAAACGGTCCTGTCGGATGTTTACCACGTCGAGGGGGCCGGCGAGATAAAAAAGGAATGGTTCGGAGGAAAAAAGGCCGCGGGAGTTTCGGCGGGAGCCTCAACGCCCGAGAGGGCGATAATTGCGGCTGTAAAAAGAATAAAATTGATTGGAGAAAATGGATGATAAGAGACGGCATGATCATAAAGGGAAAAGTGGTCCGCAAGTCCGAGGGCGACGTTTTTGTCGATATCGGGTATAAAAGCGAGGGCGTCATCCCGAAAGACGAGACGGCCAAATACGCCTATTACGACGTATTAAAGGAAGGCGACGAGATCGACGTTCACGTAAAAAGGGTCGAGACCCCGGAGGGATTTGTTTCACTTTCCAAGATCATAGCCGATAAAAAGCTGGTCTTTTCAAGGGTCAAGGCGGCCTTCAAGGATGCTGGATTCATCGAGGGCGAGGTCATAAAGGCCGTGAAAGGCGGGTTTATAATAGATTTTGGCGCGAATGTCACGGCTTTTTTGCCCATGTCGCATTCGAAATCATACGGAGAGGACATAGTGGGCAAGAAGCTCCCGTTAAAGATAATACAGCTCGACGAGGAAAAAAGGAACGTTGTGGTTTCCTACAAGGAATATGTCAATGAAAAGGAAAAGACCGAGACGGAGACCATAACCCGCAATTTTCCGCTTAATGAAAAAGCGTCGGTAAAGATTCTGCAGGTACTGCCCGACGGCATAGAAGTGGAAAAAGAGGGCGTCAAGGCGTTTATACCCATAAGCGAGCTTTCCTGGAGACTCATATCAAAGCCCGAGGACGAGGGTTACAAGGAAGGCGACGCCATAGAAGTGCTGGTAATGAGCAACGAAAAGGGAAAGGTCATACTTAGCCCGAAGAGGCTGCGCGACAATCCATTCAAGTCCTTCATCGAGAGCAACAAACCCGGCGACAGGCTCGACGCAAAGGTCGGGGAGATACTGCCCGAGGGCATTATAGTGTCGGTGAAAGAGGGGCTGGAGGGGTTCATTCCGGCGGGAGAGCTTTCCTATTTCAGGAGGATAAAGGACCCGGCGGAAATTTACAGGACCGGGGACATGGTAAAGACATGCGTGCTCAAGATCGACGAGTCCAGGAACAGGGTGATATTGAGCATCAAACGGCTTGAGAAGAACCCCTGGAACAACATGGAAGAGCGTTACCCGGTCGGCGCAAGGGTGTTCGGCACGGTCAGGAGCATAATCGAGGGCGAGGGCGCGGAGGTAGAGCTTGAGGAGAACATAGACGCGTTCGTCCACATATCGAACATATTCTGGAACCAGCCTGCTACGGTGGCCGAGGCCCTGAAACCGGGCGAGAAAAAGGAATTCAAGATAGTGGATGTGGACAAATCCAGGTATTCGATAATGCTCGGATTAAAACAGCTGCACGCCTCGCCGTGGTCGATATTCGCCTCGAAATACAAGGAAGGGGCGTATCTTGACGCTAAAATAACCGAGATAGACGACACCGGGGTCACGGTCATGCTTCCGGAAGGCATAACAGGCAGGATAGCCATAAAGAACAGGGCGAAACTAAGGAACAACAAGGGCGACGTGATCAAGGTCAAGATAAACAAGATAGAAAAAGAGGCGAAAAAAGTTTCCGTATCCGCCAAGGACCTCGAGGCCACGGAAGAGCAAAAACAGCTGGACGATTACATGAAATCGCACGACCATTCGAGCTTCAAGCTCAATGACATAATAAATTTTGACGGCGGTAACAAAGAGGGCGAAAATGGCAAATAAAAAAATACCGCTGCCCACCATCAACAGGCTGTCGCTTTATCTTAAATATTTTTACGACCTTGCGGCTTCGGACGTTGAATACGTCTCGTCGGACCAGGTGGCAACTTCCATCGGGTTGAACCCGGCCCAGGTAAGGAAGGACCTTGCCTATTTCGGGAAGTTCGGGCGCAGGGGTTTCGGATACCACGTCGGACAGCTAAAAGAGCAGATATCCAAAATACTCGGGACACACCGCCAGTGGAAACTTGCGGTAGTGGGGACCGGAAATCTTGGCCGCGCCCTTTTGATGTATCCCGGGTTCCAGGCAAGGGGCTTCAAGATAGTGGCGGGTTTCGACGTCGACCCGGCAAAGGTGGGCTGGGAACTCGACGGGGTCAGGATATATAATTTTGACGACCTTGAAAAAGTGATCAAAAAAGAAAAGATAGACATCGTGATAATAACCACTCCCAGGGATTCCCTGGACGCGGTAATGACCAGGCTGCGCGGGACCGACATCAAGGGAGTGCTGAACTTCGCGGGAAAGCACCTTTTGATGGACCATAACATCATAATAAGGAACGTGGACGTGGCGCTCGAGCTCGAGCAGCTGACCTTCTTTTTGACGAACAAGGAAAGCAAGGAATAAATAAACCGCGCAAAAGCCGGATAATATACGGAGGACCTATCATGAAGATACTGTTTAACGGTGTGGAAATAGAGGCGCAGCCCGGAAAGAGGGCTTCGGAAATAATAAAGGAATCGGGAGCGGACACTGCGGGCGCGCTTGCCGTGAAATTCAACGGCAAACTCCTTGATATGGGGGCGCCGCTGGATTCCGACGGGGAGCTTAAGGTGCTGACCTTCGCCGACGCCGAAGGCAAGCAGGTTTTCTGGCATTCCACGTCGCATCTGATGGCTGCGGCCGTAAAGAGACTATATCCCGAGACAAAGGTGACCATAGGGCCGGCCATTGAAGAGGGGTTCTATTATGATTTCGACAGGGAAAAGTCCTTCACCGAAGAGGACCTTGCCAAAATAGAGCAGGAGATGGGGAATATTATTAAGGAAAACCCGGCCTTAAAGCGCTCCGAGATATCAAGGGCAGACGCCGTAAAAATGTTCACGGACATGGGGGAAAATTACAAGATCGAGATACTTGATTCGATCAAGGACCCTGTTTTGACCCTTTACGCACTTGATAAATTTACGGATCTCTGCCGCGGGCCGCACATCGGGCTCGTCAAGAAAATAAAGGCGTTCAAGCTCACCAGGGTGGCGGGAGCCTACTGGCGCGGGGACGAGAAGAACAAGATGCTCCAGAGGATATACGGAATATCCTTTCCGGACCCGAAAATGATGGAAGAGTATTTCAGGGTGCAGGAGGAGGCCAAACTGCGCGACCACAGGAAACTGGGAAAGGAGCTCGACCTTTTCTCGACTCACGAGGAGTACGGGCCGGGGCTTATTTACTGGCACCCCAAGGGCGGCCTTATAAGGAAGGAGATCGAGGATTTCTGGAGGGAAGAGCATTTAAAGCGCGGCTACGACCTGCTTTTTACCCCGCATGTGGCCAAGCTGGACCTGTGGAACACTTCGGGGCACACGGGATTTTATAAGGATTCGATGTACCCTTCCATGGTGATGGACGAGACCGAGTACCTGGTAAAACCGATGAATTGCCCTTTCCACATACTCATATACAACAATTCCATGAAAAGTTACCGCGACCTGCCGCTGCGCTGGGCCGAGCTCGGCACTGTTTACAGGTATGAAAAATCCGGCACGCTCCACGGCCTCATGAGGGTCAGGGGATTCACCCAGGACGACGCGCACATATTCATGCGCGAGGACCAGCTTGACGAAGAACTCGACAAGCTCATCGACATCATCCGTTTTATCCTGAAGACCTTCGGGTTCACGGAATTTGAGACGTATTTAAGCACCAGGCCGAAGGAATTCATAGGCGACCCGAAAGTGTGGGAGATATCAGAGGCGGCGCTAAGGAAGGCCCTCGAGAAAGCCGGGATAAAATACGGCGTGGACGAGGGGGGCGGCGCATTTTACGGCCCCAAGATAGACATCAAGATCAAGGACGCCCTGAACAGGACATGGCAGTGCTCCACGGTGCAGGTGGATTTCAACGAGCCCGAACGTTTCGACATCAATTATATCGGCAATGACGGGAAAGCACACAGGGCCGTAATGATACACCGCGCCCTGTTCGGATCACTTGAGAGGTTCTTCGGCGTGCTCATCGAGCATTACAAAGGCGCATTTCCCGTGTGGCTCTCTCCGTCCCAGGTCTCGGTGCTCACGATAACCGAAAGAAGCTCGCGGGCCGCCTCCGGCATAGTGGAAAAATTGCGCATGGCCGGCATCAGGGTGAAGCTAGACGACGACAACGAGAAGATCGGCGCGAAGATCAGGAAAGCCACCATGGAAAAGATACCTTACATGCTGATACTGGGGGATAAAGAGGCGGAAAGCGGCCTTGTGTCCGTGAGGAAAAGGAGCGGCGAAGAGACAAAGGACGTCCGGCTGGAGGATTTTATCGCCGTTGTAAAGGAAAAAATAGCGACGAAAGACCTGACGATATGAAGCTGGAAAAATAAATAAATGGCAAAAAACAAGACCTTGTTCAGTTGCACTTCCTGCGGGGCGACGTCGCCCAAATGGCTGGGAAAATGCCCGGCATGCGGGGAATTCAACACTTACGCCGAGGAAACGCTCGTTGAAAAGAAAAAATCAGCTGAATACCGAGGTTTTGACAACGGCGCCCTGACGCGCCTTGAAGACATAGACATCCTGGACAGCGAGCGGCTCAAAACCGGCATGGAAGAGCTGGACCGGGTATTCGGCGGCGGCATAGTAAAAGGGTCAATGGTGCTTCTCGGCGGGGAGCCGGGCGCCGGAAAATCGACGCTGGCCTTAAAGACCGCGGACTTGATCGCGGCCGCGGGAAAAGTGCTTTACATTTCCGGGGAAGAGTCCCTTGAGCAGATAAAACTGAGGGCCATGAGGACAAAGGTGGCATCCAAGAACATAATGCTGGCCTCGGAAACCGGCGTCGAAAAGATAACCGCAATGATAGAAAAGGAAATGCCCGTGCTGGCGATAATAGATTCCATCCAGACCGTGTTCAAGGAAGACATCGACGCCGCGGCCGGGACCGTGACGCAGATAAAGGAATCGTGCGCCCAGCTTATGTACGCCGCAAAAAAGACAGGCGTGGCCGTTATGATCATCGGCCATGTCACCAAGGACGGCATGATAGCCGGCCCCAAGATACTCGAGCACATGGTGGACGCCGTCATGTATTTCGAGGCGGAAAAATATTACCAGTTCAAGATATTAAGGGCGGTCAAGAACAGGTTCGGGTCCACCAACGAGATAGGGATATTTGAGATGGGCAACGAGGGCATCAGGGAGCTTAAGAGCCCTTCAAGCGTCCTGCTCGACGGGTTAAAGGACAGCAAGACCGGCTCGGCCATAGTGACCGTCATGGAAGGCACAAGGCCCCTGCTTCTTGAGGTGCAGGCGCTCACTTCGCGGCGCAGCTTCGGCATACCGCAGAGGACAGTGACCGGGGTGGATTACAACAGGTTCCTTATAGTGCTGGCAATACTGGAAAAGGCCCTCGACGTGCACATGGACAACCATGATATTTTCGTCAATGTGGCCGGCGGCATCAAAATAGACGACACTGGCGCGGACATGGGGCTGGCGGCCGCCATATATTCGAGTTTTACTGAAAGGCCGATGTCGACGAAATCAGTCTTCATCGGGGAGCTTTCCCTCGACGGAGAGGTGAGGCCCGTCAAGTTCGCGGAGCTGCGCATAGCCGAGGCCCAGCGGCTCGGGTTCGAGACGTGCTTCGTGCCGGAGCGCACGCCGCAGGTGAAGGCATCCATTGAGATAAGAAGGATTAATAACATTAATATGCTGAAAAAATTATTTTAGCACGAAGGAAGGCCCGGCCTTTTGGCCGGGTTAAACCATTATGGAAAGGAGGTGAAAAAACATGCAGAACATAATTATTTTATCGCTCGGAGCGGTCGCCTTGATTTTCTTAATAATTATCATTTTCCAGAATATTATTTATAGCGGAAAAATTAAGAAAATGAACCTTTCCAGGAAGCTTGTGGACACCAGTGTTATCATCGACGGCAGGATCAACGACATCTGCGGCTCCGGATTCATGGAGGGCGTTCTTATGGTGCCCAGGTTCGTGCTGCAGGAACTGCAGTTCATCGCAGATTCATCGGACCACATGAAAAGGAACAAAGGCAGAAGGGGCCTTGACCTTTTAAACGCCCTTAAAAAATGCCCGGGCGTGGCGGTGGAGATAGTGGACAGGGACTACAAGGATATCAGGGGAGTCGACGAAAAACTTGTGGCCATGGCAAAGGACCTGGGGGCCAAGATACTTACCAATGATTTTAATTTGAACAAAGTGGCCGAGATACAGGGGGTCCAGGTGCTCAACATCAACGATCTTTCCAACGCCATCAAACCCACTTACCTTCCGGGAGAAAAGATCAACGTAAAGATCATCAAGGAAGGCAAGGAAAAGGAACAGGGCATAGCCTATCTGAACGACGGCACGATGATAGTAGTCGACGGCGCCAGGAAGATGACCAACAAGAGGATCGACGTCGTGGTCACCAACGTGCTGCAGACGGATGCCGGCAGGATGATATTTACGAGGTATGAGGGGCATAACGGGCACGAGGGCCACAACGGACACCAGAACAACAACAATAACAACAGCAACAACAGGAGAGATTTCAGAAAATGATGAATGTGGCCGTAATAGTCGCGGCGGGGTCCGGCAAAAGGTTCAAAAGCAGGATCCCCAAGCAGTATATAAAGGTGGACGGCAGGGAAATATTCGCGCGCGCGCTCGATGATTTCGAGCGTTCAAAAGAGATAAACGCGATAATACTCGTTGCCGCGCCCGGATATATAAAACGCGCCGCCGCGATAGTAAAAAAATACGGCTACCGCAAGGTAACGGCCGTTATAAGCGGGGGAGAACACAGGTTCTCCTCCGTTTATAATGCCGTACAATACCTGAAAAGGTACATGCCCGACAACGTCCTTGTCCACGACGGCGCAAGGCCGTGCGCTGGCATAAAGCTAATTAAAGGGATAATAAAGGCGCTGAAGACATCGGAGGCGGTCGTGCCGGTAAACAGGATATACGGCACGGTAAAAGAGGTAAAAAACGGGGTCATAAAGAGGACCATTGACAGGGAAGCTTTAAGGACGTCGCACACACCGCAGGGATTCGCATACCGCGACATGCTGAAGTTATACGACATAAGACACCTTGAAAAATTAAGGCCAACCGACGACGCGGCTGTATTTGAGGCCGCGGGTTATAACGTGCGCTGTATTGAAGATGAAGTGGAAAATATCAAGGTTACCGTAAAAAGGGATATGGCAAAAATAAGGCACGGTGAGCACAAATGAGGATTGGCACGGGTTATGACGTACACAGGCTGGTAAAGGGCGGAAAATTATTTATAGGCGGGGTTGAATTTGCGGGCGCTGAATTCGGATTGGAGGGCCACTCCGACGCGGATGTTCTTATACACGCCGTAATGGACGCCATGCTGGGCGCCGCGGGACTTTGCGATATAGGGACGTACTTCCCGGACAGTGACGAAAAATACCGCGGTATAAGGTCAACGGAGCTTTTAAAGAAGGTAAATGAACTTATAAACAGGGAAGGATTTATTGTGGAAAATATCGACACCATTCTGGTGGCGGAATATCCAAGGCTTTCACCCAAAACAGCCGAAATAAAGGCTGTCCTGGCGAAGATTCTCGGGGTAAGCGAAAAGCAGGTCGGCGTCAAGGCCACCACCGAAGAAGGACTGGGATTTACCGGAAGAAAAGAAGGCGTGGCCGCGCACGCCTCTGTGCTGCTGAAAGACAAATAGCCCGCAAAACGGTTTTTGAAAAATAATAACAGGAGTTCACATGAAACTTTACAATACCCTTACGCAGAAAATGGAAGAATTTGTACCGGTAACTCCGGGCGAAGTTAAGATATACGCATGCGGCCCCACCGTATACAATTATTTTCACATAGGAAATTCGCGAGTGTTCGTGCTTTTTGACACTTTCAGGAATTACCTTAAATACAGGGGCTATAAGGTTACCTTCGTTCAGAACATCACGGATATAGACGACAAGATAATAAACAAGGCAAACCTTGAGAACGTCGCATGGAGCGAGATATCCAAAAAATACACCGACGCATACCTTGAGGACATAAAGAAACTGAACATAGACCCGCCGGATATTTCCCCCAGGGCGACGCAGGAAATACCAAAGATGCTGGAAATAATAAGGACCCTTGTGGACAAGGGCGCGGCATATGTCTCAAAGAACGGCGTTTATTTTTCCGTCGAGAAATTCAGGCCGTACGGGGAGCTTTCGCACCAGGACATGGAACAGCTCGTCGAAGGGGCAAGGGTGGAGGTCGATGACGAGAAAAAGAACGGCCTTGATTTTGCCCTGTGGAAATTTTCCAAACCCGGCGAGCCGTCATGGGAGTCGCCGTGGGGCGCCGGCCGTCCGGGCTGGCACATCGAATGCTCGGCGATGTCATCCAAATACCTAAGCGACACCTTTGACATCCACGGCGGCGGGGCGGACCTGATATTCCCGCACCATGAGAACGAGAGGGCCCAGTCCGAGGCGGCAAACGGGGTGAAATTCGTAAATTACTGGATGCACGTGGGATACATGAACATCGACGGGATAAAGATGTCCAAGTCAAAGGGCAATTTTGTTTTTGTCCGTGACATACTGAAGGATTATCCGGCCGAGGTTATAAGGATGTTCATTTTGTCAGCGCAATACCGCGGGCCGATAGATTTTTCAAGGGGCAACATAGACGCCGTTAAGACCGGGTATAAGGAGATATATTACACACTGCAGAGGCTCGCCCAGATAAAAGGCGGAAAGCCATCGGCAAAATCCCAGTATATCGAGGCCTTCAAGGCAGCACTTGACGAGGATTTTAACACTGCAAAAGCATCGGCCCTTCTCTATGACGCCGTGAACGACGCGAAAAACCTCATACTCGGGAAAAAACTTGAGAAATATACGGGCGACAACACAACCAGCCTGAAAATGCTGGAATCCGACATAATTGAAATGGCGGGTGTGCTCAAGATCCTGCCTGAAATAAAATCCCCGGACGAAGGGGCCGTCGAGCTTGTAAAAAAAATAGAGGCTTTGAGGAGCGCGAAAGAATATGAAAAGGCCGACGCGCTCAAAAAAGAGGCCGCATCGCAGGGGCTTCTGCTGGAATTCACAAAAGCCGGGGCTTTCATCATTAAGGAGCTGAAATAATTGCTTATATACGGCAGGAACGTGATACGCGAGATAATAGCCTCAAAAAACCGCAAGATACGCGAACTTCACGCCATAATCAACATCAAGGACGCGGACGACATTCTGGCCTATTGCCGCCAAAAAGGGGTAAAGACGGTCATCGAGACCCGGGAGCTTCTGAATAAATACACGGGAACTGAAAAGAACCAGGGCATAGCCGCCGTAATAGACGACATACAGCTTTATTCGCTGGAAGAGTTCCTCGCGAAGAAAACATCGGAAAAAATGACCCTGGCAGTTCTCGACGAGGTGGAGGACCCGCATAATTTCGGCGCAATACTTAGGAGTTGCGAAGTTTTGGGGGTCTGTGGTATAATCATCGCTTCAAGACGGAGCGCGCCGGTGAATGACACGGTTTTTAAGGTTTCAAGCGGCGCCCTTGACAAAGTGCCCGTGATACAGGTGACGAACATAAACAACGCCCTTGAAACTCTGAAAAAAGAGGGCTTCTGGACATACGGCCTTGATCTTAAGGCCGAGAAGTTTGTGGACGAGGTAGAGTTCGACAAAAAGAGCGCGATAGTCCTCGGCAACGAGGGGAGCGGCATAAGGCAGCTTGTGAAAAAGAACTGCGACTTTTTGGTGAAGATACGCCAGGCCGGAACGCTGGATTCGCTGAACGTTTCCAACGCCGCGGCAATTGTTTTTTACCAGGTCATGATGCAGAGGATGAAGGAATAACAGGATAATTAATATTAGTGGGCGTTTAGCTCAGTTGGTTAGAGCACCTGCCTTACAAGCAGGGGGTCGGGGGTTCGAGCCCCTCAACGCCCACCATATTCACACCAATGTGTTTAGTTCAGTTGGTGTCCGCAAAGCGGACGAGATGAGATGAAGGTAAAACTTGATTTAATATTTGCTCGCTAAAGCTCGCAAGGGCATCTTAGAGCACCTGCCTTACAAGCAGGGGGTCGGGGGTTCGAGCCCCTCAACGTCCACCATTTTTGCTTGCGCAAAAATGGAGATAGTCGAGAGTAGATAGGTGAAAGTAGATACGGCAAAAACATATGAACACAACAATTTTGTCCTTGTATAAACCAGGTAAAAATAGTAATATTATTAGGTTTTAAACGTTCTTTGGTTAAAAACAAGTCGAAAGCAGAGAGTAGATTACGGGTTTGAACAGTGGCGGTGGTTGTTTGCCGCACACCCGAATCTATTAACCCACATATAATCGGTGGGGGTGTAGCTCAGTTGGTTAGAGCGCCTGCCTGTCACGCAGGAGGCCGCGAGTTCGAGCCTCGTCACTCCCGCCAACGATCCAGAAGCCCTTCTTCTAACAAGGAGAAGGGCTTTTTTAATTTAATGACAAGGCTTTTCTCGATCGCCTCGCAGTTCAAGACTACAAAATGGATAATGGCACCCTTTTGTTCACGATTCGCATTTTCATATTTGTTTACTATGCTTTTCAGCAGTTCAAGACTTGCGAGTCCTTCATTGAGATAATAGGGCTTTTCGCCCTTTAACCTGTCTAAATCGGAATCTATAGTAGATATCTTTTGCCTAAATTCAGTATCTCGGCGCTGCCAATATTCTTTAGATATATTGTTATCTGAATCATGAGATATAAAGGCATCATAGGAATTATCAATCTTTTTTAATAGATCGGACTTCTGCTTTTCGAGAACCTTAATTTGTTCTGCATAAGTTATAGTCTGTTCTGAATTATAGGCCATTAGACCTTCTTTGATAGTATCGTAATCTGCATTAGTTAGTTCTATAGTCTTTAACTTTTCTTTAAACAAATCAAATAAGACATTTTCTTCAAAGTAATGGGGTTTATGTTGAACCCTTGAATTGTTGCAGCGGTAGTATACATATTTGCCTTTCTTATAAAGACCACCACCTACGGTGCACCCACAGGTTCCACATTTAATTAAACCACCAAAAGGGTAATTGCGCTTATATTGGACTATTGGTTTGCATCCAAGCGCTTCCTGTGCTTTATCGAATAGGGTTTTATCTATTATTGGTTCATGAGAGCCTTTTATGATATCGCCTTTCCATTGAAACCAACCATAATAGAAGGGGTTGCGAAGTAGGTGATAAACCCTGCCTTTGTTTAGGAAGACGCCACCCCTTTTCTTTGTTTTACGAGTTTTGACACCTCTGTTCCATAATTTGTTCAAAGTCAGCGAAGGATAGAGTTTAGTCAGGTTTTATGACATGATGGTTT
>CAYUDX010000017.1:0-68832 GCA_964443355.1 uncultured Spirochaetia bacterium | reverse complement strand
AAATTTTCATTTTTTTCCTTGGCTTTATAACCCAGCGGTTCTATGATGTCGGTATAAAAATTCATATCCCCGGAAATAGCAAACCAAAATTCCTGGCCACATAGTTTAAAATAATCACCCTTATTTGGAGTATTATCTTTGCCATAACAACATCCATTAATGGCAATTATAGGCATCTCTTTTGCATTAGTTCCACCTATTCTTCTGGCTTTTTTAAAATTTTCCTTCATTCGTTCAATTTGCTGGCTATTTCCCCAATTAGGTCCTGATTTTACTGATACTATATATTTTTTGCCTTCTTTCTCAAACTCCAGGTCAATTCCTTCAGCCGTTGATTTTCTCCCGCCATAAACTTCACTGCAAATAAAAATAGCCAATTGCTCAAGGAATCCACCAAAAATCCCTTCTTCCTGGGAAGACAAATGGGCATCAAGCAATGATTTTACCAAATCTTGTGCTGTATTAAGGTTTTTGGCCTTAAACAAATACGGATTTTTTCTTGTTAATACCATGCCTAATTTTAACTTGAGCAAATTTTCTAATCTCTTTTTATGAAACTCCTGAATATTTGGCTCAATAAATGCAATTACCTTGTTCAAAAGCATTTTTTTCATATTGCACCCCTTTAGCTTGCCTGTTTTTTAGCTTCTCCCATGAATTTTTCAATAAAAATGCCGTATTCACAATCATTATATCTTGAATAAGGAATATGATTGTTTGATTCTTCTGTTTCGGGCAATTGATTATTTGAAAAACGTTTGATCGTATTGCCAATCATTTCACCAAGTCCAACCGGAACGGCATTGCCTATTTGCTTATAAATATCCCTTATCTTACCAGCAAATTTCCATGTATCAGGAAATTGTTGGATTCTGGCATATTCCTGTATTGATAAGGGCCTAAGTTTTGTGGGGTGAGCTAACATAGTTGCAGGCATGGAAGGGCTGGTTACCAATGTCGGGGATGGTTTATTAAAAGAAAGTCTTCTGTAAAAACCCGTCTTTCCTCCCTGCAAACCGTAAGATTTCCCCATGGCCTTTTTTTGGTCGCTTTTTGGCAAGTTTTTCCAATTCTGTCCGGCACTTAATTCTTTTAAATAAAATTTATGTTTATCGGACAATTCGATATAATCCATTTCTGATTCATTCAATCCTTTAAATGCGTCCTTTATCGTGACCCATTTGTGACCAGTTTCTATACCGGATTCTGTATGAGTCGGTGTAGGTAACGGTATTCTTTCCCCTCGATGCCCGAACATGACTAAACGCTCTCTTATTTGAGGAACACCGTAATTCGCGCTATTAAATAATGTGAAATTTATCGAATATCCCATTTTTTTAAATTCATTATTTAAGAACCAAAGGACACTACCTTTTAAATTTTTCACATTATCATATTCATTACCATATTCTCCAGGCACAAAATGAATTGCAGATGAGTAAATCCCCCTTACATTTTCCAATACAAAAAATTTCGGTCTAATCTCATTTACAACCCTCAAATAATTAATTATCACGTTCCCGCGAAAATCATTCATTGATCTCCTTGCTCCTGCGGTACTAAAAGCCTGGCATGGCGGGCCTCCGACAATCAAATCAACTTCATTTTTTTTAAGCCCTGCTGCATTAAGAATTTCTTTGGTTGTAACCTTATTTATATCTGTTGGTATTAACGGGGTTTTCGTATTCAATTTTATGGTTTCACATGCCAGCTTGTCGAATTCAACACAAACAGAGATGTGGAATCCAGCATTTTCAATCCCAATATCCATTCCCATTGCACCCGAAAATAATGATATTACATTAGACATGTTTTTACCTTCCATTATTCAAATTTTATTAATTATCAAACAAATACATGTTATTTTCAATATATAAGTTTATGACTTATCTCTTTTAGAATAAATTAAACGTCGAAGCTTTGATTTTTTAGATAATTTTATAAGTTCATGATTCCATATTCGTATAACCTTCCAACCATTTTTGCGCAATAACCTGTTAACTTTTTTGTCTCTTTTCTTGTTTTTAATAATCTTATTCTTCCAAAAAGATTTATTTGTTTTTGGTATTGTCCCATGGTAAGGACAGCCATGCCAAAAACAACCATCGACAAAAATTGCAATTTTCTTCTTTTTGATTACAAAATCAGGACTTCCAAAAACTTTTTGTTTGCGTCTCCACCCTATAATATGGTTTTTAGAAAGTAATTTTGCTAACACAATTTCTGTGGATTTATTTCCAGTTCCATGAATAGATGACATTATTTTAGAACGTTTTATTTTAGAAAAAATGTCAGCCAAAATTTTTTCCCATTTCAATCACCATCTACATTTATATATTATACTTTTTGTTTTTAGTTTTATTATATTTTCATTCTTCATTGTTTATTTACTATTTTCCCTCATACCTCATCTTCTTTGCTATTTCCTCATCCGCCGGGGGCATCTGGTATTTCATGAGCTCATCCGATGCCACCCACGCTATGATATCATGGCTGTTCAATTCCACGTTGTCGGATAACAACTTTGCCTTATAACATTTAAGGGCGACTATCTTGTCCCCCCTGTCCCACTGGCTTTCCGCGAAGAAATCAAGAACCTCGATGTCGGCCTTGAGCTCTTCGTTTACCTCGCGCTTCAGACATTGCTTTTCCGTCTCACCGGCCCCGAGCTTGCCGCCCGGGAACTCCCACAATCCTGCCATACTCTGGCCGGTGTGACGCCTTGCAAGCAGTATTTTCCCCTCTTTTTCGATTATGGCGCCGAGAACGATTATTGCCTGTTTTTTCTTCATTCCCCCCACCCCCATTAATTTTTCAGTTTTTTTTGAGCGCCGCTATCTTGTCCAACAGTTCTTTTTTCGGCGGATAAAGGAACATGAGCAGGAACGCGGCCGCCATAAGCGGATATGAATCCATGCGTATGCCGTTGAGCAGGAAAAGCAGGACCCCGAATACGGCGACGGTATTGCACGTTGCCACCAGGGATATCAGGGACTGCATCGCCACCGTATAAGCCCTGTCGCCTGAATTTTCCACCCTTTTCAAAAATATAGCGGCAAGGCCGGAAACGCTGCCCTCGTTTATGGCCATCCTGCTGCGGATAAGTATGGCGGTCGTAAATGCCGACAATACATACGCCCCTATTTTGACCATGTTATAGGTCTGCGGGTCAAGCGGCGCAAATCCCTTATAAGCCGTCCCGTGGACCCCCAGGCGCAATATCATCTCACAGACCGCCAGGTACATAAGAGGCGCGGCCATGGTTATCCAAATGGCCTGCAATTGCCTTGTGGCTGTCTTTTGTTCGTCCATTATCCCCTCCTGTTGCTAAAGTATCCGCATTATAACCTTATTTTATTTCTTTATCAATGGCCACGAATACGGCGTCCAGATATTCCCTTGACAGGACAGCCGTACTGAACATTTTTATTATTTTCCCGTCTTTGCCGGTAAGATAAACATAAAACAGGGACTGGTCGCCGATTGACAGTAGTTTCATCATGGAATCCTTGTCCCCGGAATATATGAGGAAATCGCCCTGACGCTCTTTCGAAATTGCCCCTTTCATTGCGTTTGCGATAATGCCGCTGATGAATGGCATGTCCGGAATGACGGCGGCCTGGATGTAACTTACTGCCGGGGTGTTCTTGTATTTTGCGGTAAAGGTGTCAGTCCATGCCTCCACGGCCGAAACATCCTTCCTGCTGAAAGAAAAAATAATGAGCGTGACCTTGGGCGTGACGCTGTTCGGAACGGTTGTCATGCTGTCATTCAGGCTGCGCGCGGTGAATGGGGGAAAAACATCGCCGGGTTTCAGGTCAAAGGCGTAAAGCAGAGAAATAAACGAGGTCATTATAAGACAAAATATCGCGGTTTTTTTCATAATCTGCGGTCCCCCTGAACGTATTATTTTAATGATTATAGCCTTATTGCGGGCCTTGTTCAAGGGTATTTAAACGATCCCCCTTCTTCTGTCAGGAGGCGGATCAATCGTATTTTACAAACAATTTATCCGGCAATTTAATATTATATAACTGTTTCAAAAAAATATCGCCGCTTTTCAGACAGAGCAACGCCTTGTTGTCGGCAACCGCTATCACATATATTTTATCCCTGTAAGGCTTTAAACCGCCTTCAAGTTCTTCCGTTTCAGCCATTGCTATGCCTCCTTTCTGCAATTCGGCAATCAGCATATCCGGATCTTCTATGGAATCGCTGAAGCTGACGCCGGAATAGAATATAAGCGGATTTTGGACCTGCCAGTATCCCATTTTGTAATTTATGACATTGCAGCCGGGCGGTACAAGGGCTTTTACAAAAGGCGCCAGCGTTTTCACATCATTTGACCTGTGCCCGTTCAGATCGATAGGAAGCATAACTATGACAAACGCGGTTAAGGCGTATGTAATCATGGCTGTTTTTACGAACTTCTCGTTGTTTTTTAAAATGACTGATAATAAGTACCCGCTTATAAGGGCGCAGGCGACAAAAGCCGGCATTATATACCAGGTCTTGATAATGTCCGTAAAGGAAAGCCCGATAATTATAAGCCACGCCCATATAATGATGATGAGAAAAAAATTATCCGGGTTTTTATTCCATTCCCGCCTTGCCATCTCATAACTTCCGTAAATGGCCACGGGCATCCATGGCAGCCCGTATGAAAAAAGAGCCAGAATATATCCGGGCTTAAACCTGGTGCCCCCGCTGATATTTCCGGCCATACCGCCTATAATGTCCCCGAAATGGACGCGCAAAAATTCTCCCCGTCCGTGCATGAAGTTGAATATATACCACGGGGAAGCCGCAGCCAGCGCGGCAAATACGTACAATAAAAATCCCGGTGAAAACAATCTGCGCCATTTTCCCGCCGCCAGAAAGTAAAGCCCCAGCACCGCTATCGGATAGGCGCCCAGGACGGATTTTGTGAGTATTGCAAAGCCGGTAAAAACACCGGCAATCGCGTAAAAAAACAGGCTGCGTTTTTCCATTGCAAGCATGAATAGATATATTGAAAGCATTTCAAAAAAAACAAGCTGAACATCAAGCATCCCCCGGAAGGCGTAACCGACAAAAAAATAAGTCGTTGAAATTGTGAAAACCGAAAAAAATCCCGCCCATCTGTCATTAAAAACAAACACAGCCATCCTGTAACATAAGATCATGGTCATAAGGACGAAGATCGCCGAAGGAAAACGCACGCCGAACTCGTTTATTCCGAAGATTTTCAGGAAAAGGGCGGTTATCCAGAAGTGAAGGGGCGGATTGTCATAAGTAACATTTCCCGCAAAATGGACAAGCCACATATCACCCGTGGTCAAGATCTCCTTTGCCTTTTCAGCATAATACGCGTCGTCAAAATAATTAAGGGCGTTCAGGCTTATTTTGCTGAAGATAATAACCGCCGAAAATACGATAATTGCTGCCGAACAGAATGCCGGCGCGTCATTTTTGTTTATTTCGAAAAACTTTCCTGTTTTTTCCAACCGTACCCTCCACACTGGTTTTGAATGCCCTTTTGAACCGGCCTTTGGTCATTCCGTCGTGTAATACCATATCTTAAGCAGCGGCCTTGATGTGGGTGTTACGGCTCCCGAGGAATATATCTCGGAATAATTGGGATTGTATTCGTCCGCGGCAATAAATATCATGCCGTAATTCTTTGCGGGGTTTTCCATCCAGTAAAGAACCATCGCCGGATCAAGGTCTATTGTTATCTTGCTGTTGGGAGGCAGGTCAACTCCAGCGCCGGTGGCGGTAATTGTTATAGGATCAAAATCCCCTCCACTGTTGTTCCAATTTGTAAATGCTATAGGATAATTATCATCGTTTTCTTTCCATCCAGTTTTATTAACCACCCATGTGTTTGTTACCTTATAAATTGAAACGTTTTTTGCACCTCCGGAATCACTTTTTTCATCAGTATTAATTATTATTTGCGCCTTATCAACGATTATCTTTGATGATGGCAAATTGCTTATGTCAAATTTAATAATTGATCTGTAATCTCCAACTGAACTTAAATCACCTATACTTAGAGGATTAACATTGCTGGTATAAGTTACTCCTGTGTAATTCCCATAAATTGAAGTTTCTACTTGGCCATTATATGAACTTGGCTGAACTCCTTGCTGATAAGCCCACTCATAATAAACACCTGCTTTTTGTGGTCCTGCCGGTCCTGTCGCCCCCTGTTTTCCTGTGCAAGAAACAAGCAAAACTGTGAGAAAAATAACCGACAAACAAATAAAATTTCTTTTCATATTTCCCCCTTTTTATTTAATACGTTACATTAATACTTCCCGTTCGTTCCCTGTAAACATAGCGAGGTTCAAAATGTTCTCCCCCATTGCACGCGCCGCCCGGCGGGATCGTGCCGCAGTGATAAGTGTTGCCCGAGGGATCCCCGAAATACAAACAGTCATAATAGGAACATGAAATTCCCCAGCCGTTGTTTGTGGAAAAGGTCCTGTTTACATCAAGGCTTGCGCCGTCATGAAACCTAACAGTCATCCAGCCGTTATTGTCAAGATTTGCCGAAGCGGCATAATTCCATCCCGCGCTTGTGGGGATCTTGGCCTCTACATTAAATTCTCCAAAGCCAAGTGTCTTTAACAGGGCATTTGTTGTATTTAACACCGGGGTGTTCATTCCCGCACTCCCCTCGTTTGCCGCATCCGTTGCCTCATATTGAAGCGCGCCGGCGAACTTGCAATTAGTTGAGCGGCTCACATCAATATTCCTGATACCTGCATAAAAAGATGTGTGATGTCCATTGTCGTTGTAATCATAAACTGCCATGTAATGAAAATCCACGTCGACATTAAATATCCAGTCTTTTGTAAGTGTCCTTACATTTGAATTTATATCCACGGTTCCTGATGATTTTCCTGTAGCTGTAAATGTCAAGGAACTTGCTGTAGGTGATATTGTTTGATAATTTTCAAAACTATTTTTTATAGTAAATGTAAAATCCAAATAATCCCCTTCTTTTCGCATATTTGCAGATAAATCTAACGAACAGTTGATTCCTTCTGGAACATTAACAACAACCCCTTCAAACCTCGGATATTTCGTATGGTATGTCAACCTGTATCCTATCTTACTCGCGTTTATCGGTATTGTCTCACTCCCGCTCACCAGCTGTAAATCCAGGCTCGGAATGCCGTAATCCACCGCAAAATTCGTCGTGCCCACAGGGTCCACTGCGAATTCATTGCTGTCGAAGCCGTTGAATGAATTGATTGTCAGGGTCCACTTTCCCCCGTTGTTTACCTTGAACCCCGCAACACCGCTGCCGTTAGTTGTAGCCGTAAGCGTAATGGCCCTCTCCTCGGAATAAAGCGTTACTGAAACGCTTGCCGCCGGGGTTGCAGCCTGGTGGATGTAAACGCTGTAGGAGGCGTCCGGCGTGGCGGTCTGTGTGGGAGTAAGCCTTATCTTTGCCGGGCACATAAGGCATGATGCATTCTGCCTACACGACGAAACCATGATGACCGCGGTAAAAATAAGGATAAAAAATGACGACAGTTTTTTATACATGGAACACCCCTTAAAAAAACTTTAAACGCACAACAGATCCCCCAAATATCAGGTTAATTCTATAAAAATAGCCGTCCCGATGCAAAGTCCTTGTTCCGCTTTTTTCTGCCTTTTTTCTACCCCCAATAACGCAACTATTCTGTTATCTCCACCGTTATGTTAAAGTACTGCCACATAAACCAACAAGGAGCCAATATGAAAAGACGCATCCTGACCCTGTCATTTCTTGCAGCTTTCATCCTTTCCCTGTCCGCCGCCTGCCCGGCCGACAGCGTGTTAAACCCGGACCACTGGAAAAACCAGGCCATAACAAACCTCATACCTTTCTGGGAAAATACCATTGACACGGATAACGGAGGGTTTTTCACCAACATAAACGAGGACGGCACACAGGGCGCGCCCGCAAACAAATATTCGCGCATGATATCGCGCGTCGTCTTCGGCTTCTGCGCGGCCTACCTCATGTCCGGCGACGGCCAATACCTGAAATTTGCGAAACACGGCATGGATTACCTCTCACAGTACTGTTTTGACAGGGACAACGGCGGCTGGTACACGACCATAGACGAAACTAACGAACCGGACAATGCCGACAAAAACCTTTTCGACGAAACATACGGCAACCTGGGACCGGTGTTTTATTATTTCACAACCGGCGACAGGAGCGCCGTATCCATGGTGGAAAAGACCCATGCCATGATGCGCTCGAATGCCTGGGACGCGGAATACACCGGCTATTACGCTTCGGTCGGGCCCAAATGGGAAAAAAATACGGCGGTGAAATCCTTCAACGCGGAGCTCGACACATGCACCGCCTACCTTATATATTATTACATGGCCACAAGGGACCCGTCGCTTTTAAAGGAACTTACAACCATAGGAGACATGATAATCTCCCGCATGATGGAAGAAAACGGCTTTGTCGGCGAATCCTTCGACAGGGACTGGACTCCCCGCGACGAGAACCTGTGGGCCGGCCATAATCTTAAGACCGGCTGGGTGCTGACAAGGATATATTACCTGACGGGCGCCGAAAAATACCTGGCCGCCGCGGAAAAAATAGCGGCGGGCCAGATAAAATACACATGGGACAAAAAATATACCGGATGGTTCTTCCACTTCAACTCAAAAAATCCGGCCGAGATAGACGATGAAAAAGACTGGTGGACCCAGGAAGAGGGCGACAACCTCATGATGTCCCTTTACCACGCCACGGGCGATAAAAAATTCCTCGACAAGTTCACGGCCGGCGCAAAATTCTGGGATAAAAATTTTGTGGACAAAAAATACGGCGAGGTTTACGACAGGCTCAAAAGGAACGGCAAACCTGATATCAGGACAAAGGCGGATGTATATAAATCCGCCTACCATTCAATGGAACACGCCCTTATTAACTATCTCTATCTGAGCCTCTACAAGGACCGCGGCGAGGCCGCTCTTTACTTCAGCCTCTCGGCCGACGCGGCAGGCGAAAAGCATTATGTAAACTTGCTTGAGGATCCTTCCGTAATGATAAAATCGGTGGAAATCGACGGCAAGGAATGGGCGGATTTTAAGGCGGACGAAGGATATGTTACCCTGCCCGCGGGAAGGAACATGAAGGTAAAGGTGACGTTCGGGATGAAGTCTAAATAACGACAGGACTGCCCTCTGTTATGCCATTTGTGGGATTTTTTAGGACCCCTCGTCAAGCTTCAGGCTGTGCAGGATGACTTAGAAAGAGTGTCGTGTGGCTTCGCCGGGTTTAATTGACATATAAATGTGATGGGACGAATGGGCCCTAAAAAATCCCCCAAATAGCATACATGGTTTTCAGTGTGCACACGAATCCGAACGAAACAAAAAAACAAGGCAGGCGGGACTTTTTTAAGGCCTGACGTCCAACAAAAACAAGCGAGTAAATCAAGCAAAGGTAAAACTATTATTTTCAGGTTTATCCTTCCAGTCTGCCTCAAGAAAAAACTCCGGACGGCAGTGCCTTAAAAAAGTTCCGCCCGCCTTGTACACACCGAAAAACGCCGCTTCAAATTGAAATTTTCAATTTTTTCTTTTCTATCTTTTCTTTCATGAGATTAATGACGGCTTTAGCCTGCTCTTCCGAAGTGAAATATTTCCTCGGCAGAAGGAATGCCTTTACCCTGGAGGTGAAAAACGAGACGTATTTTTTATTGGCGGCGGCCCTGAATATCTTGTCCCAGGCTATCCATGAGTTCCCGTAGGAAGCGTATATGGTAAAACCTCCCTCGTCGAATTCAAAAGTCTGCTCCTCCTGGATGAGCTTGTCGCTCTCGAATATCTTTTTCACATTGTAATATACGAGCAAAGGCATCAATATAAGGTAAACCCCGTAAAAAATTATCACGGGAAGGAAGCTTTTGAGGAAGCTCCAGAAACCGCGGCCCGTGAAAAGCGCCGCAGCCAGCGTGCCGGCCATTATCAGGATTATGAAAACGTTTATTATCCTGAACCTTAGCGAGAAGACCCTTGATAAGTGCCAGTTCCTGTAGTCTTCTTCCGTGAGTTTTACCTTTACGGTTATTTTTTCCATGGTCCCTCCTGAAATTGTCCCGGATATTTGAAAATTATTATATCATATTAATTAAAACAAAAACGGCGGGATTTTACACCCGCCGTCCTGTCGTTCGTATTTTACCCGACCTGTTTTTCGGCCATGTCCCCGGCGACCGGCAGTTTGAACCGTTCGCCCCTGTAAGCCTTGTACATGAGCAGTATCCACAATATTATGGAAACCGGCCACAGCACAATGGCGACTACCCAGCCCAGCACCGGTATCATTCCCAGCACGATAAAGGCCACCAGCAGAGCCGCGGAAACTATGATTGACTGCATGGCGTGGAACCTGACGAACTTGTTCTCTTTTTCCGTGAGGAAAAAGACCAGTCCCGAAAGCCATCCGAACAAATAGCACAGCATGCCCGCGAAGTTTTCGGTGAGCCCCGATGAAGTTTTGTTGTTGTTTTCAGCCATTTCAACACCCCCTCCTTTCATGATTAATGCCGTCCCTTATGGCGCCAGATTATATCCGCGGGGGTGTTTTGTCAACTGTTTTTTATTTCAGGATGACGGCTCAGGGCCGATGCCAATGCAATCATCCCGTAACAAAAAACAAACGATAAGGGAGTTTCCTGCATGTTTTTTATTTGGCCGTCAGTACCACATGGTAGCCTGCAAGCGGCGGCATCTCGACGGTCATTACGTTGTTCTTTACTGCGGCGCCGGAGCGCCGCGTTATCTGCGGCCCGCCCGCCCTGTCAAACCCGAAAACTCCGGAAGATGCGTAATGTTTTTTAGACCTTACCGTGACCCTTGCGGTGACCGTGTTCCCCGTGTCCTTGTTGAGCAGTATGATGTCAAGTTTTGAATCGTCTTTCCCGTTTATGGAAGCGTAACATGATATTTTTTCATTGTCCGAAGAGGATGCGAAAACCGAAGTCGTGCCGAACTGCGACCCCGCGCCGTCATAATTGCGGTAAAGCCTGAATGCGGCCAGGGAATAAGCGCCCCACTCCACCATCCAGTAATCCGCCATGTAGACCCCGTATTTCCCGAAGATTCCCAGGACGTCCGCCTCGGCGATCCCGCCGGAGGGATGGTATCCAGCCCCGAATTCATACTCGGTGAACGCCAGTTTTGTGCCGGGATAATATTTGTTTATCATTTCCTTTAATTTTGGTATGAGCATCAGCGGGCAGTTGCCCGACGAGCATATCCAGCTTGATTCGGAATAATCCGGGTCCCACAGCGAGCGCGGGGCCTCGACCCTGGCCTCAGCGTTCAGGTCGGCGGAACCCTGGGAAAAAACGATCCTTCTTCCCGCGCCCGTGGCCTCGGGGTAATAATGGACGTCAAGCACGTCAAGGAGCCTCTTTCCGTTTTCATCGCCGGCTTTTTTCATCATGGCCAGGTAATAAGCCAGGAACCATCCGTAGGTCCACTGCTGTTTTGTGTAATCCGTGGCGTTCTGGAAAGTCTTGTATCCGTTGAAGCCGTATGATGCCGGCCCGAAAACCTCGGCGTGCGGGTCGATGGATTTTATTGCTATCGAGGCGCCTATCGACTGGCTTATATATTCCGCGGCGCCGGTCTTGTCGGGATGGAGCACCGGATGCGTCGTCGACCAGAGATCGGGTTCGTTGTCCAGCGAATAGCCCCTGATTCCCGTGGCCCCGGTCGAGAGCCCGTATTTTTTTACCAGATAGCTTATCTCCTCGTCCAGGTAGACAAAAGAATCGCCCTTGTCCGGCTCGTCCGAAAACGGGGCGGGTTTTTTGAATACCACTTTCGCCCACCTTCCCGATGGCGCTTTTTCCGAGGCCGGAACCGGACCGGACTTGTCTTTTGCCACATACCCGGCTAGCTGGACGGTCACCAGCGAATATGCGTTGAGGGCTATTGACTTGTCGTGGAACGCCTCGATGACTCCGGCTGTTTTGTCGGCCGGCCCTTCCATTCCGGTGTTGTCGACCATGTAATTGTCAGATGCCTGCTGATAATCGCTACCCGCGTTCGAGGCGTTGTTTTCCCAATTGTAACCGGTCATCCTGTTGCCGCCAAGGCGCCTCGCGGTAATTTTAAGGTCGGAGGCCAGGTCCTGATTGGTGCCGTAAATATAAGGGCTTATGGCGGATCTTTCCTTTGATGTGTCTACGACCACGTCCAGGCCGAAAACAGTCCGGCAAATGGCCATGGAAAATACCAGGAGTAACAGTTTCTTTTTCATTTTCCCTCCGCAATGGAAATATATTATGCCTTGCTTACATATGGATAACGCAGGACGGACTTCCGGGTTGCGGCGGGAAAAGGCGGATTTTTATCCGGCTGATTTTTTTTCCGACATTAAAATGCCGCGGATGTCGGCGGCGGTGAGTTTTTTCCTCTGCAGGCCTGATACGTTCCGGGAATTGCGGCGGTAAACCGCCGGGGTGGTGCCAAACTGCCTTTTGAACGCCCTTGAAAATGCCTCCCTGGACTCGAAGCCGTATTCAGCGGCCAGGGTCCCTATGTCCCTTTTTGAGGATACGAGCGCCGCGGAAATAAGGGTCAGTTTCCTTTTCCTTATATAGCATCCCACGGTTTCATTGAAGAGGTCCTTAAAAAGCCTCCAGAAATGGTCCTTTGAAATGCACGCGGCTTTTGCCGCCTGGTCCACCGTTATGGTCTTATGGATGTTGTTTTCGATGTAATCCACAGCCATTTTCATGTTCCTGAAATAACGCTCTTTTTTCAAATAAACCGCTCCTTGTCGTCAATTCGATGCCGCTTTTTAAAATACTACAACATTGACGCAAAAATTCAACAGGGTTTATTTTGGGGTTTATCCTGCAGGACAAACATTATGAAAGAGTGTCTTTGAGTATTTCTTCCTTGAGCGTGCTGAAAAATATTTCAGCCGCATCTTTTTCCAGCCACGGGGTGTGGCCGCAATTCTTTAGGAGGTGAAAATTGAATTTTCTTTTTACTCCGGAGACCGGCCCCCTCACGCCCTCGGCTGGGTGCGGGTCATAATCCCCGTGTATTACCGTAACATGGCACTTTATGTTCTTTGAAAGCTTCAGGAGCTCGCCGCTTTTTCTCATCGCCGCCGCCTCGTTCCAGACGCCGGAAAAAATATCGGGATTGTATTCCGCTTTGGAGTAGAGCGTCATGTCGGGTTTGCAGAGGTCGGATTTTGAAGTTATGAACTCGACCCTTTCCAGCAGCCTTTTCCTGTCGCGGACTGCCTTGTTCTCAACGTTGGACAATAAAAATTCCAGCTCCTGCCCCATAGGCCTGCTAAGCCTGGAGAGCCTGGTGGGCATTACGGCCCCGGCGAATTCTTCGGTGAAAGGCGGGCTGGATACAAGTATTATTTTTTTCACAAGTTTCTGGTATCTTGATGTGAATATCCATGAGAGCCACGCTCCCCAGGAATATCCTACCAGGACGGCGCCCTGCGGCGCCTCTTTTTCCAGTATGCGCCGGAGTTCCTCCACCTGTCCGGCCACGGTGTCCCCGGTCTGCATGGGTTCAATCACGCCGCAATACTGCGCTGCGCGCTCCGCGATATTTTTTAATTCCCCCGCGGCGCCCGGCCCGCCGTGGATAAAAGCCGCTGTGAATGGCCTTTGCCCGTATGTCCTGTATTTTTCCATCCCCGTTTACTTCCTAAAATTTATCAAATTTGGTACTTGTAGAACGTCCTCATCGCGTCATATAGCTGAAGGTTGGAGTAGGGTTCGAATGGCGCTTTGAAAACCTTTGTTATTATCGGATTGTGAAGAATATACCTGAAATTGGCTGAAAAAGCCGCCCCGGTATGGCCGGCAAGCTCGTCGGTGGTGTGCGGAAGGTTCAGTACCCAGACCGTGCTTTTTTTTATCTTATAACCGGTCACCAGCGAATAGGCGTTGTTGACAAGGGCTATCCTCTTCCCGTTCTGTATCTCTTTTGAAATGTATATGTTGTCGTCCACCATGTCTTCCGCGCCGCGGAAAGATACGGTGTCCACCTTTACGTCTTCTTTAAGCTCCTCGACCTCGAAATGTTTCCTGAGGTATCCGGCGGCATCCACCGTCAGCACCACGTTCTTCCCCATTTTTATGAGGGAGTTAAACAGCGAGGGAAAGTCCGCGGGTTTCGCCGACTGGGCCGTGAGTATTACTATCTTTTCCCTCAAATTCTTTTTATCCGTGATATACGCCGGTATTCCGGCCATGAGAAGGTACTGCGGCAGGAGTTCGTCGCCGTAGGTATTAAGCTGCCTTATCATTGGTATTGAAAATATCCTGCTGAAAGACTGGAGCCTGTCTATTTTTTCGCTTTTCTCGATGAGCTCCTGGACCAGCGGCCTCATGAGCGGCTGAGGCAAAATTCCGGCGCAGAAAAGTATTATTTCCTCCGCCCCTCCCAGCACCGACTGGTACGCCTGCTCCGTGTATATTTCCCTGTCGCACTGGTAAATGTCGAACCAGGCTTTTTTCACCTTGCCGGGAGCTATGTTCTTTATGTAGATGTAGAACATCGAGCCGTAAACCGGCATAAAACGCGCCTGCCTGAAATCGCGCGTCTCCGTCCCAACCGCGATCTCGTCGTATATGGGGACGAGCTTTTCCAGGTCGTATCCCCTGTCATAAAAGCTCTCATACCACTGCGGTATTTTCAGGATGATATTCACGTTCTTGTTTGCTTTTTTCGCCGGCTCGATTATGTATTTTTTCGACACGTCAAAAAGCAGTTTTGACCTGTATTCCTGCCAGCTCTTTTTCCCCTTCGCCTTTTTGCAGGCGGAGCATTCGCACACCGTAAAGAACCAGTCGTCTATTATTATCTCGTCGAATATCGACGCGGTCAACTCGAACACTTTTTTCATCCTGCGGTTGGCTTCCCTGTCGGTAAAGCATCCGGAAGCCGAAGGATACGGGTTCTTCTCGCTGTCGGAAAAATGCGTCGGGGTCACGGCCCCGGAAACCTCGTATTTTTCCTTTACAAGGGCCTCTTTTGCGGCCCTTAAGACGGCCTCGTCCACGGTGTACCCGTCGCGGTAGCTTTCAAGATAGACTTTTTTTACGGATAGCGGCGCGAATATTTTCATGAATTTCACTATTGACGGGCCGTAATCGCGTACGTCAAAAGCCGTAAAAAACATGGAATAATAATAATTTTTTATTGCGATAGGCTTTCCCTTAAAAGGGGTATAGTCCGTGATTAATGGGTCTTTTGGAACGGAAATCGGCCACTTTGCCAGCGGCCTCAATTTCTTTGCGGGGTAATTAAGGCTTTCAACAAATTCTTTTTGCTGCTTTACCATATATCATCTCCAGCCGGATCAAACGGCTTTGAAAAGCAAAAAAAAATTTTCAGCTGTGGCTGTTTGCAATTAACGGCATGGCCAGAATAAAATTTTATAGATGCAATTCAAATTCCCGGATTTTTTAGCTGTTTTTATTATACTACTATTTACCCCGCCGCACAAGGGGATATTAGAAGCCTGTCATTCTTCCCCGTCTTCCCGTGCGGATTCCTGCTTCTTCTTCTCAAGAATGGCCTTGAGCCTTTCGTCCCTGTCGCCGGATTTTTCGTCCTTTTCTTCGGACTGCTCCTGGGCGTTAAGGTAGGGCTCCTCCTTCATTATCTCGTTCACAAGGGCCTTTTCACCGCCGGAGAGGGCGTTGAACTTTTCAGGGTCCATCTTTTGCATTTTCCTCAGGGTTTCTATCCTCTTAAGCCTGCGCTCCAGCTTGTATCTCTTTATTTTCCCGGAACGCCTGAGTTCGCGCATATATTTTATTTTGTCCCTCAGGTCTCCTATCTCGGAATACCTGCGGAAAAAATCCTTCCTCAATCCCGATATCTTTCCCGGGTCGTGCATGTATTTTATTATGGTGGTTTCCTGGTCTTTTTTTACGACAACCTTATGCAGGACATTGCCGCTCATGTCGAGTCCGGAAACCTCCACCGCGCCGTCGTAAACTCCCACAGAGCTGTCGTCGCCCGAGGCTACTATGAATTCCGTGCCTTTTACGGCGGCCATTGCCATCTTTGTCCTGACGGTAAACTCCTCGTTCTCGACAAGCTTTTTTACGATGGCCATGAGCTTTCCCTTTAAGAGCTCAAGCCCTGTCTTTGCGGAGTCCTTCCGGTTCAGGTTCCTGATAAGAAGCCTGCTGTCCGGATCCAGTTTTACGACGGTCGCGTCGTCAAATACCACCTCGAGGGTGGCGTCGTTGTCGGTTGCTATAGTGTCTCCCTCGTAAAGCGGCACATAAAGGTCCTGAACGGCGTCTGCAAAATCCGCGCCTTTGCGCCTTAACTCGCATTCGCCGTGAAAATCGTTTATATACGCTATGGAATAATCCGTGTCAGCCTTTCCTTCCCTGCCTGCCGCCTTATCTCCCGCGGCCCCGGATACGGACGCCGCCTGGAACAGGGCAAGTATAAAAACCGCCGCAAAAATATTTTTTTTCATACGGCCTCCCCAATATATTGATCTTGCATCATATTTTCATTACCGATACCCTTGCGGCCTGCCCGCTGACGGCGTGAAGGTCCACGAAGACCAGGTTGCGAGCGTTCCTGATATTAAGCCTGACGAACCGCGCGGCGGACGCCTCGCCCGCGTTTTTCATAAACACCGGGTGCATGCCGCGGTATATTGCGAGTTTCTGGAAAAGCGCCCTGTCGTTGACACAGGCTATCACGGCTTTTTCCGGCCTGTAACCGGAAAGATATCGCACGTCTGATACGTTTTTGATCTTCGCCGCCAGCTCGCAGGCTGGCACCATTTTTTGCATGGCGGCGCCGGCGTACGCGGCCGAGTTCTCGTAAATATTTTCCATGGTAACGGCCTCGACGGCGGGCCCGGGCGAGCGCCGCAACTCGGCCTCGGCTTTTTTTATCAGGTCCGCCATTACTCCCGCGGTTTTTACCGGATATTTCCCAACGGACGTCTCTCCGGATAACATCAAAGCTCCGGCCCCGTCGAGCACGGCGTTATACACATCGGTTATCTCGGCGCGCTCCGGGAACGGGTTGTTTATCATGGATTCCAGCATCTGGGTGGCCACTATGACTATTTTCCCTTTTTCATTCGCCTTTCTTATGAGTGTCTTTTGCATCTCCGGTATCCTGTCGAATCCGGCCTCAACGGCAAGGTCGCCCCTTGCCACCATGATTCCGTCGCTCTCGTCAAGTATCGCGGCGATGTCTTTCACCGCCTCGGGTTTTTCGATCTTGGCTATTATCAGCGGCTTCTTTTTCCCTTTTATGAGGCTTTTAAGCTCCCTGATATCCCCGGCGCTGCGAACGAACGACAGCGAAATAATGTCAACACCCTGTTTTAAACCGAACAAAAGATCTTTTTTGTCCTTCTTTGTCATGGATGACAGCGGCAATTCCGCGCCCGGCAGGTTTACTCCCTTGCGCGGCTCGATTGTCCCGCCCGCGGTGACGTAACAAATGATGTCGGTCCTTTTTACGGCCTTCACTATGAGCTGTACAAGTCCGTCATTAATGAGTATTTTCATGGCCGGCTTCAGGTATTTATAAAGGTCCGGAAAATCAACGCCGATCTCCTTCGAGGCGGCCGCGTCAAACGGCGCAATATTTTTTATAACAAGTGTTTCCCCTTTTTTTACCGAAAAGGATCCTTCGAATTTTTCCACCCTTATCTTGGGACCCTGAAGGTCCTGGAGTATGGCCGCGCTCGCCCCCGAAGAGTCCCTGGCGCGTTTTATGGAGGAAATGGCTTTTATAAAAAAATCCGGGTCCCCGTGTGAAAAATTCAGCCTGAATACGTTCACGCCCGCGGAAATAAACCGCCTTATGGAGCCGTAATCACATGCCGCGGGCCCGAGTGTGGCCACTATTTTTGTTTTTTTCATTCATCCCGCCTTTTGCCGTTTTCCTGATTATATCATAACAAATAAAAAAGGGGACGGAATATCCGTCCCCTTTTTGCTTTAAATTTAATAAAGTTACTTTGCCGTGGCTGTTGTCGCCGCGGGGGCCATTGTGTTGCCTGCCGCTTCTACTGGAGCCGCGCTCTTCTTCGGGAAGAGTTTGTGCCAGAGTCTTTTAAGGAAAGACTCCTTGACTACCGGTGCCGGCGCCGCTTCCATTGTGACAGGAGCCGCCGTAACCGTTGCCGGAACTACCGATGCCGCCGCCGCTTTAGAAGCCGCGGGTGCCGCTTTTTTTGCCTCTGCCGCGTAGAGAGATGCCGCCATAAAAGCGACCGCGAGCAGGATAACGATTAATTTCTTCATCATATTCACCTCCTTGATATAATATTGTGGTAAACCAACGCAAATAATTTTCCCGTTAAAAAAAAAGCCATGGAGACACGTCCTGCGCTATGGCACGCATTTTATTGCGTCCGACGCGCCTCCATGGCCTTGAAATTATATTGCTTTAATTACTTTGCTGCCGCTGCCGGTGCTGCTGTTTCTGTTGTTGCTGCCGGTGCTACGACTGCCTTTTTGGCTTTTTTGGCTTTCTTTTTCTTTGCGGCCGGTTTGGCTGCCGGTGTTACACCGTCGGCTGCTGCCGGGGCCACTGTGGTCGTTGTTGCCGCTGCCATTGTCTTGTCGGCTGCGAATGCCATTGAAACTGCGAACATTAATGCCATCAGAACTACGATAACTTTTTTCATGCTAAATCCTCCATTGTTTTTTTTGGCGGGTTTTGTAAAGCGCAGTTTAACCGTCGCGCGCCCCGCCTTAATTTACGCGCATTCACGGATTTTTTTATTTACTTTGCCTCCGGTGTTGCCGCTGCCTTTGCCGGAGCTTTCTTTGCCGCCTTAACCTTTTTCGACTTCTTTACTTTCTTGACCGGGGCCTTTTTCTCTACCTTTGTAGTATCCTTGGTCGTGTCGGCCGTTGTCTTTGTATCTGCCGCAAAAGCCATTGAAGCCGCGAACACAAGCGCCATAAGCATAACGATGATTTTTTTCATTTTTGATCCTCCTTCTTCTATTATTTTAACATCAATAATTTTTTTTACTTTGCCGTCTTTGTCAGCGCCGCAGGTGTTGACGCGGCCGCCGCGCTTGTCTTTGAGGCTTTCTTTGCCTTCTTTGCCGGTTTTAACGGAGTTATCTTCTTTTCAGCCTTGACCGTCGCCGATACCGCCGCCGGCCCGCCCGTGGGCGGTGTTTTTTCCGCGGCAAGGATCATGGTAGAAGCGAACGCGAGTACTATTAATGATGCGAGTATTTTTTTCATGGTGGTGCTCCTTTTTTTTATTTATCCGGATATAAACCGGACATGGGAATACGGAACGGAATAAACAGGAAAAAGGAGACTTATTTGCGGGACTTGAGGATTGGGGTGCTTCCGAGCCCCATTACTTCAGTGGATGAATAGGAGTCCCCGGGGTAAAAACCGGAAACAACAGGCAGGTTTGCGGTGCCGGTGCCGGTCGATCCGGCCTGGATTATCTTTTTGTATTCCTCGGAAACAAAAACAATTCCCTGTTTGACCCTTTCGCTGTTCTTATGGGTGTGTTTCTTATGCAGGGAGTATATTGAATGCTTATATATGGAAGGGATCGACGTGTTTTCGGTGAATTTCAGGGACTTGATGTTATAGAGGTCTGTGTACGCATCGAGCTGCGCGCAGACAAATACAGCCGTTATAACGAGCGCTGCTGTCAACAATGCGAGCTTTTTCATCCACATCCTCCTGTTTTACCTTAGCCTTATAATAGTTAGACGGCCAATATATGTCATAAGTTCAATTGGTTAGGTAAATCTTACCACCTTTTAATTATTAATCAAGTCTTTTTTTTGTTTTTTTTAAACCCGGCCTATTCAGCCACGACCCTGTCCCTGCCCCTTTTTTTGGCCTTATACACGTTATCATCCGCTGTTTTTATCATTTTCCCGATGTCGTCCAGCCCTTTTTTGGTGGATGCGACCCCTATTGACATCGTCACTTTTATTGATTTGCTCTTTGACTTTATGGCCTCTTTTTTTACGGCTTTTCTTATCTTTTCGGCCTTCATAAAGGCTTCCTCGTCTATGCGGTCCTTTACGAACACAATGATCTCCTCGCCGCCGTACCTGCAAACCACTCCCTCGGGAAGAGACGTGTCCCTTATCACCTGGGCGACCTTGAAAAGGACGTCATCCCCGGCCGCGTGGCCGTAAGTGTCGTTCACGTTCTTAAAATGGTCGATGTCGCACATAAAAACCGAAAAATTATTGCCGAGCTTTATGTCCGCAAGGCCGCTGATAATGGCGTCCATGTGCTGGCGGTTGTATATTTTGAGGAGCGGGTCGTAATGGGCCTTATGGTTCAGGCAGCTCATCCAGTGGACAAATATCCCCACTATGATAAGCAGGTCCATCAGGATAAGCATGTACTTGTATTTGTAGTAACCGTCGCCGTTGGGCTGCGACATTATCGTCAGCAGTATGTAAAAATTCATGACTGCTATCGCCATTATTATGGAGCCGTAGTTATGCTCCTCTTCGATATTAAAGACCGAAAGGACCGCCATCACCGCGAATATGATAAAGTTTCCGGCCAGCGCGTATTTGTTGAACAGGTAAACGAACGCCCCGGTGAATTTAAGGAACCCTGTCTTTTCCTGCCAGGCGATGTAGTAGTTCCCCTCTATTAGTATCAGCGCCACAAAGCACAGCAGCACGTTCACAAAAAAAGCTGTTATTGCGATGTTTTTTCCCTTGTTGTAATTTATGGTCGACCTGGACAGCACCACTATGAGCAGGTTCAAATCCAGCAGTGTCGAGAGGAACTTCATGGAAAAACGGTTGCCGTCCCTCCAGAAATCCATTGTGAACCCCATTATGTTAAGCGCCTCGGGCCGGACCACGGATATGCCCAGGTAAATGATGAAAAAAGCGGCCAGCGCGTAGGCCGACAGCAGTATCTTGAACTTGTATATTTTCGGGTAGGATATGAGCGCAAGCAGGAACATTATGGCGGTAAGGATGAAAAGGACCCAGTTGTACACGTTCCTGACCGTCTCGTTCTTTATAAAATCTATCATTGCCCCGTGGGAGAATGTAAATGCCATTTCCATGGCGATTATTGAAAAAACAGCGGCTATGATGAACTCTATCCTGTATTTTTTCAGAAATTCCCTGAACTCCGGGCTTATAGCTGGCATGTTTGTTGGCTCCTGAACGCCGATTATTTTTTCCGGTGCGGGCCGTAAAAACCCACATTTGTATATGACAATACAATAACAAAAAGCGGCGTGTTTGTAAAGACGGCAGTTTCAGGTTGCCTCCCTTTACATATTGACAACCCTTTTCTTAATTGTTAAAATGGCGTATATTAATAACAACATTTCCCGGAGGAAAACTGTGAAATACAGCCGAATACAAGCCGTTGGCGCTTTATTATTGATCTCTTCATTATTCATATCGGGATGCGGTCCCGACATAAAAGCCCAGAGAAAAGCCGCGGGCCTCATTAATTCATTTGAAACGACGGCCTCGGATTCGGCCATAGGCGATTTTGAGCTTGAGACCAACGGTTATGTCAGCCTCGAGCAGATCAAAAAGTATTCCTCGCAGGGAAAATATTCCGCAAAGGCCACCTTTTCCGTCCCGGTCGATTTTTTGACCACCACCCAGGCCGCCAAAGCGGACAAATGGATCGATTCGGTCACGATGAGCATAAACACCCTGACGCCCCTTAAGGTCACGGACTGGTCCGTTTACAAAAAATTCGATATAGACGTTTATCTTGCCGACCCCCAGGCTCCGGACCTTAACATAAAGCTGGTCGACTCCCACGGCAATGAATACACGACGCCGAGGCCCATCAAGAACGGAAGGAACAAGCTTGAAATAGTCCTTGACGACGTAAAAACCGCGAGGATAGACACGGCAAGCATCACCTCATTCTCCATATCAATGGATACGAAGGGCCAGCCCAAAGACATAATTCTTTACCTGGACAACATCCGGCTGGCGCTGTAGCCAAATGAAAATGCAGGCATCGGTAATATTTGACCTGCTGAGGGTAAGGCAATGGGCGAAAAACATGCTCATTTTCGGCGCCCTCGTCTTCACCGGAAACCTTTTCAACCTCCCTTATTTCATAAAAGTCCTGGTCGGGTTTTTCCTGCTGTCATTCGCAGCCAGCTCTCTTTACATATTCAACGACATCTCCGATTACAGGGAGGACAGGCTGCACCCCGAGAAAAAGAAAAGGCCCATAGCATCGGGCGCGGTCAAAAAAGATTTTGCCCTGTCTTTGAGCGCGGTCCTTATGGCGGTATCGCTTGCCGGATCTTTTTTCCTCTCCGTGCCGTTCTTCATAATAACCCTGGTCTATGTAGCGATGACCGTCTTTTACACACTCAAGCTCAAGCACATGGTTATACTCGACGTTTTTGAGGTGGCGGCCGGGTTTGTGATACGCGCCGCGGCCGGAGCGCTTGTCATATCGGTTTTCATATCGCCGTGGCTTTTGATATGCACGACCCTGGTCGCGCTTTTCGTGGCCCTTTCAAAAAGGCGCCACGAGCTTTCGCTTCCGGACGCGCACAGGCACAGGAAAGTTCTCCAGGATTATTCCATACCTCTTCTGGACCAGATGATATCCGTGGTCACCGCCTCGACTGTCGTTGCCTACAGCCTTTATGCGTTCACATCACCGACGGCGGAAAAACACAATTACCTGATGCTCACCGTGCCGTTCGTGCTTTACGGCATCTTCCGTTACCTTTACCTGGTCCACAAGAAAAACCTCGGGGGTTCCCCGGAGGCCGTGTTCTTAAAGGACATCCCCATGATAATCAACATCGTCCTTTATATAATTTCCTGCGTAATAATAGTTTATTTCGTAAAATGATAGCAACCGTAACCTTAAACCCCACCGTCGACATCGTCGCGCCCGTAAAAAGCCTCAACAACGGCTCTGTGCTGCGCACAAAAACAATATACGCCTATCCGGGCGGCAAAGGGACGAATGTGGCGCGCGCCGTCGCCTCGCTTGGCGGGGATACGTGTGCAACCGGTTTTGTCGGGATAAGGGACGCGCGTGAGACCGAACATTTTTTACGCCACCACGGCGTGAAGGCCGACCTTGTCCCCTGCACCGGCTCCAACAGGATATGCCTTCTGATCACCGAAACGTCGAAATCCGGCCGGGAGACCGTCATAAACAGCGAATCCGACATCGATATTTCAAAAAAAGAAACAACCGTCCTCATGAAAAAACTTGGCGCACTGTCCAGAAAATGCTCCCAGATGGTTTTTTCAGGTAGCCTTCCGCTTGGGCTTCCCGCTGATTTTTATGAAAAAGCCGTCCGCGCGGTCAGGGCAGATACGAACGTCATCCTTGATACTTCTTCAAAATACCTTTATCACGGGGTAAAAGCGTCGCCTCACGTCATCAAGCAGAACATACACGAGCTTGAGGGAGCATTCGGGGAAAACTTGTCCTCCCCGTCGGCGTTGAAGGCCTTTATAAAAAAACTTTCCGCGAAAAACAATATCCCCGTCATTATAACCACACTTGACGAAAAGGGTTCCCTTCTTTACAGCGGAGGCGCTTTTGTTTTTTTTCCTGCATTGCCGGTAAAAAACAATATTTCCCCGGTCGGATGCGGAGACGCTTATTCAGCTGGGCTCGCCTACGGCCTTTCAAAGGGATATGACATTCTCCGGGCGTGCAGGCTTGGCGTGGCGGCCGCTGCGGCGAATTTAAGCCACCTGGGTTCGTGTTTTCTGGACAGGAAGGATGTGTTTTATTTTCTTAAGAATGTCAGGGAGAAAAAGTATTAATGGATCATTCGAGCGTTTCGCCGCTGTAATACGGCTCGATGTGCACCAGGGTGTTGCAATCGCCGAACATCCCCTTTAATTTATTGTCTATGTCCCGCGTGAGCTCGTGCGAACATTCAACTGTCATATCCTTGTCCACTTTTACATGCATGTCCACGAATATAGTCGATCCGCTCTGACGGGACCTGATCTTGTGAAAATCCTTTACGTCCTTCATCGACCTGAGCATCCGCTCTATGGCCTCCATCTCGTTGTCGGAAAGCCCCCTGTCGATCATCTGCTGGGTCAGTTTGAAGGAGAGCCTTATGAATATCCCTATGACCCAGCATCCGACAAAAACCGCTCCCATGGGATCGATCCACCATAGGCCTGAAACGCGCATGACAATAAGCGCCGCGGCTATGCCGAAAGATGTGACCACATCCGCGCGCAAATGCGCGCCGTCGACCTCTATGCCGACGGACCTTAATTCCTTCCCTTTTTTTATAAGATAATACGAGACAAGCCAGTTGACTATGCCGGAAATTATCATGATGATTATGGCCGTATCCACAAATTTTGGGGAAGTCCTTGCGGTGAATTTTCTTATGCCTTCGTATATTATCCCGGCGCCCACGGCCAGGATAAGCAGATTCTCGAGCCATCCTGAAATGATCTCGATCTTGCCGTGGCCGTACTGGTGGTCCTTGTCCGGCGGTTTAAGCGAATTCTTCACCCCTACGTATGCTATAAGCGACGCCATGAGGTCGTTGCCGGAATGAAGGGCCTCCGCCACTATGCTGATGAGCCCGGACATTATGCCTATCACGAGTTTCATGGCCACAAGCGCCGCATTTGAGGCTATGGAAAGGATTATCACCCTTTCCTTTTCCTTTTTTATCTTTTCCGAGAGCCCTGAATTGTCTATTTCCGTTGTCGCGCTCATCTGCGCTTCACATTAATTATGAGCTCCGCGTTTACACCCTTGTTTGCGGTGACTGCGGCCGCGTTTTCCACGATGTTGGTGGACTCCACGGATATCATGTAACCGCCGATGGTCAGCGCCTTAAAAACGTACCTGCCTGTGGCATCGGTGTATCCGGTGTATATTTTATCCGTGTGTTTGTTTACCGCCTTGATCTTGATCCCGGCCTCTATGGGCGAGCCCTCCGAGAATACCCTTACCGGCAGGTCGGTGTGCAGCATCGGGTCCAGGGTCGGCGCGGGAGTCGGCGTCGGTGTTGCTTTTTTCTTTTTCTTTTTTGGTATGGGTGTTTTGGTCGGGACCGGGGTAAAAGTCGCCGCCGGAGGGACGGCCGTAAAAGTATAAGTAGGCTGTGCCGTCGGCGGAATTACCGTCGGTACCTTTGTAGGTATTGATGTTGCAGTCGGCGCCGGTTTTATCCTGTTAATGTCAAGGTATTTCGGGGCGCCGGCCACCTCTATCTCGTTTATCACCTCGCCTTTATAAGGGTCGATGACCGCCACTTTTCCTGTTTTGGCCCCCTGCTCGAAACCGGCCACAAATATTTCCGGGCCCGAGGCGGCCCTGCCGGCCACGCAGTCGTAAACCGGATAGTCGAGCGTAACCGAAGATGGCTTTGTGAATCCCTTAAGCTCAAAAATGTCGGCACCGTTCATGACGGAAACATAAAGCATATTATTGAAAGCGGCCATGCCTCGCGGGTTGTCGGTGGTCACTATCTCGTTTATGACGCTGTTCTTCCTCATGTCTATGACGGAAACGCTGGCCGTCCCCTCGTTGGACACAAAAAGCAGCCTGTTGTTGTAAGTGGCCAGCGTCCACGGGTCCGCGCCTGTCGGTATGACCCCTGTTATTTTATTTGTGGCAAGGTCGAGCAGAGCCACTCCCCCCATATCGGCAAGGGCTATATAGGCTTTCCTGTCGTCGTCGGTTATTATTATCGCCCTCGGACTGCCCGGAAGCTTTATGGGGTCGAGCGCGGCGTCAAACGTGGATGTGTTGACCACGGTCACATTATTGGATTTTCCGTTTATCACATATACAAGTTTGTTGTCGTTCTTTACCGCAAGGCCGGCCGGAGAGAGACCGGCGCTGACAAAATCCGTGTCCGGCGTAAGGTTCTTGCACCTTATCCTGTAAAGCGCGTTGGAATCTGCGCTTACGTAATATAAATACTTCTCCTCCGGGTCGAGCCTGATGCCGGAAACAGCGGACGCAAGGGGGATTTCGCTCAAAATCTCGTTGGTGGCCGTGTCAATGACCGTTATTTTTTTTAATTTTTCATGGCCGACGTAAAGGTTCGGGGCGGCGGCGGCAAATGCCGCGGCCAGCAGGAGCATCGAGGTCAGGATGATTTTTTTCATGATACCTCCGTCAATGTGCTTTTATTTGAATATTTCCTCAAAATCGTCCTCGGTATATATCTTTATGCCTTCCTTGATAAGCGCGGCTGACAGCACGCCGTTGCCGTCCGTCATCCTGCCGGAAAAAGTCCCGTCATATATTTTTTTGTACCCGCACGCCGGGCTTTTTGTCTTTAATATCACTTTTGTCACGCCCATGGTTTTTGCGGCCCCGACAAATTCCCCGACTCCCAGCAGTATTTCACCGGTGTGATCCCCGCCTTTTTTGTCAACGACCCGCGCGGATCCCGTCAGAACCTGCTCGCCCGAGCCGCCGGTTATCTCCACGCTCTCACGCGGGATGCCCCTGCCGCCCATTACTTCGGGGCAAAGCGGGATGGCCTCTCCGGAGGACACCAGCGCCCTTATCTTTTCGTTGAGCCTGTCTTCCCCGTCATACCTGGTCTTTACCCCTGCCAGGCACGCGCTTACAAGGATCATATTAATCCCTCTTCGGGCCATTTTTTCATCGCCCTTATTCCTTATATTTGTTCGTAATGGGCATCCTGCGATCCCTGCCGAAAGCCTTTGGAGTTATCTTTACCCCGGGAGGCGCCTGCCGTCTCTTGTATTCATTTATGTCTATGAGCCTTATCACGCGCCTCAATACTTCGTCGTCATATTTACCCTTCAGGTCGCCGTAAGTCAAATCTTTTTCTATGTAGTCCTCTATTATTTTATCAAGTATTTCATACTCTGGCAAGGAGTCTGTGTCCTTCTGGTTGAACCTTAGCTCGGCAGTGGGTGCCTTCGTCATTATGTTATCCGGTATCAGGTCGAATCCAGCTTTTTCGTTCCTCATCCTGGCCACGCGGTAAACCAGGGTCTTTGGCAAATCCTTTATGACGGCGAAACCGCCGGCCATGTCGCCGTAAAGCGTGGCGTAGCCTGTGGACATTTCGCTCTTGTTGCCGGTGGTCAATACCAGCCAGTTGAACTTGTTGGAAAAAGCCATATTGATGTTTCCCCTGATCCTCGCCTGGAGGTTCTCTTCGGTGGTTCCGCTTTTTGTCCCGGCAAACCCCTGCGCAAGCTCGGCAAGCATGGTGTCGAAGGTCTTTTGTATGGGTATGACCATTAAATCTATCCCGAGGTTGCCGGAAAGTTCTTTTGCGTCGTCGTATGATTCCTTTGATGAAAATTTTGACGGCATGAATATGAGGTTAACGTTCTCTTTTCCGAGGGCGTCCGCGGCAAGAACCGCCACAAGCGCCGAGTCGACGCCGCCGCTCAAGCCAAGGACCGCTTTTTTGAAGCCGTTCTTCAGTATGTAATCGCGGGTTGCCGTTTTCAGGGCCTCATAGACCTCCTCTTCGACGGAAAAAGGCGTGGTCTTTTTTGCGGGTTTGAAAGGAAAATCCACCAGCATGTCCTGTTCCCCGAATTGCCTGCCCTGGCAGAGCACTTTTCCCTTTTCGTCGAAAACAAGGCTGTGTCCGTCAAAAACAAGCTCATCCTGGCCTCCGGTAAGGTTGCAGTATACTATCTTTGTGCCGTACTGCCTGGCGCGCCCCGAGAACTGGCCCACCCTTTCTTTCCACTTGAGCATATGATAAGGAGAGGCGCTTATGTTGACAAGAAAATCGGATCCCCTGGCCGCTTTATGTATTGCCGGGCAGTCGACCCAGAGGTCCTCGCAAATGGAAAGGCATATCCTGAAGCCGGAGGCCTCGAAGACCACGGCTTTTTCCCCGGCCGTAAAATATCTTTTTTCGTCAAAGACCCCGTAGTTGGGGAGGTTGATCTTGTGGTAAACTTTTACGACCCTGCCGCCGGAGAGCACGGCCGCCGCGTTGTAAAGTTTTCCTTTGACCCTGTCGACGAACCCCACGACCGCGGTCGTGGACGTTGCCTCCCGCGCTATCTGTTTTAGAGCGGCCAGATTTCCGTCCACAAAACGTTTTTTGTAAAGCAGGTCCTCGGGAGGATATCCCGTAACCGCCATTTCGGGAAAAAGCACACAGTGCGCGTTGTTTTTCTGCGCCTCTTTTATCTTGCCGATGATAAGCCCGGTGTTTCCGAAAATGTCGCCGACGGTCGTATTTATCTGCGCTATATGGAACCTTATTTTTTTATTATTTTTTTTCATTTAATATTCTCTTTATTTCCCTTTTTAATATTTTTCCCGTTCCGGTCCTTGGAAGCTCCTGCCAGAATTCGAACCTGTGCGGCACCTTGAAGTTCGCGAGGTGCTTTTTACAGAACTGCCTCATTTCAAGGTCCGTGGATGTCCTGCCTTCCTTTAATTTTATCACGCCTATCGGGATCTCGCCGTGCGTCTCGTCCTTTATTCCCACGACAGCCGCGTCCTCCACCGCAGGGTTTTTGTAAAGCACGTCCTCGACTTCCCTTGGATAAAGGTTCATGCCGTTGACTATTATAAGGTCTTTTTTCCTGTCGAGTATGTAAATATACCCGTCGGCGTCGATCCTCCCGATGTCTCCGGTATAAAGCCATCCGTCCTTGATGGCCGAGGCGGTGTCGTCGGGCTTGTTCAGATACCCCTTCATGACGTTGGGCCCGCTGACGGCGATCTCACCCTCTTCGCCGGTTTTCATCCTGACCCCGTTTTCGTCCATTATGGCGGCGTGGACTCCGGGAAGAGCGATCCCGACGGAACCGGGTTTTCTTTCCGCGTCGAGCGGATTTACGGAAACCACGGGGGAGGCCTCGGAGAGTCCGTAGCCTTCCAGCAGGGGTATATGGAACCTTTTTTCGAAACGAGTTAGTACTTCGCCCGGCAGCGGCGCGGCTCCGGAAACGCACACCCTTACGTTCAAAAGCCACATGGCGATCCGGGGAATCTTCCTCATGGACAGCACGTTAAATACCTGCGGTATGGCCACAAAAACCGATATCCTGTCGAAGACCAGGGATTTTATTATGTTGGAAAAAGGGAGCACGGACTTCATTATCCTGACGAAATTCAGCCTGTATATGGGAAGCAATATGCAGACCGTGAATGTCAGGGCGTGGAACATGGGAAGAAAAAGAATGAACCTGTCTTTGTTAAGCACTTTTATTGCGCGCGTCGCCGCGTCGACGTTTGATATGAGGTTGCGGTGTGTGAGCAGGGCGCCTTTGGGGTATCCGGTGGTCCCGGATGTGTATATTATTACCGCCGTCCCTTCGTCTTTTATTTCACCCGAGGCGATTTTTTCATCGTTGAATACAGCCTCATAAGGGGTGTAAGCCGCCGGTATCTCGCCTATGGATATGTAATTTTTCAGCTCCGGAAGTGTCCCGAGTTCCTTTATTATCCCCTTAAAATCGGAGGAGGTGACAATGCATTTCGCGCCGCAGTCCTTTAATATGTAATCTATCTCCTCGTAACGTAAAAAAGTGTTCACCGGGACGGCTTCGGCCCCGGCGTATATTACGGCGAAATAGGCCACGACGAACTCGGTGCAATTGTTCAAAAGAATGGCGACCCTGTCGCCCTTTTTTATCCCCAGGCGCGCAAGCCCGGACGCGAACCTCACGACTTCGGAGCAGGTTTTCGCGTAGGTCATTTTCTTTTTCTGCTCGGCCATAAAGACCTTGCCGCCGGCTTCCTTTCCGGCCCTGAACAAAATATCGATCAGGTTCATTATTCCTCCTGCTTGTTTTGCATTATTAGGACTATTTATCACGGTTTTGACCCGATAAATATTTATTATCAATCAAACCCTGGATAAAGTCAATAAGCAGTCCTTATCTCACCTTTTCCAGCAGTTCCGGGTTCGACAGTATCTCCCAGCAGAGTTCGCACATGAAAGAATATTTTTTTGCAGTATCAAGGACTTCTTTTTCCTTATTAATAACGTCCCTCAACCCCGCGGGGCCGTAGTCGGCCAGGATGCCAAATATTTTGTCTTTTCTTGCGTTTGAAATTACGCCTGCCACGCTTTGCCTTGAAAGATCGCCAATCACAAGATAGTCCGTAAATCCGTTGCCGTTGCACGAGCAGACCCTTACCTTCAGGTCCGGCTCGACCCAGAGGTAGGCGAGCCCCTCCGGCCCAAGGCAATGGATTGTTTTTTCAATTGCCGCCATGTGCGCTTCGTCGTCGGCAATGGCTTTCCACGACGGCCTCGTCGGCCTCCAGGTCCCGTATTTCACCCTTTTACCCTCTATAAATATTGATTTTTTCTCCGTGTCTATTACGGCGCTCATGCCTTTTTTTTGAAGTCCCGCCGCAAATTTTTCATAAAGAGGTTTAACCTCTTCAAAATCCCGGCAGCATGAGCCTATGGTGAGCGAATTCAGCGGGAAATATCCTGAATAAATATGGACAAATTCAACTACGCTTTCCAGCGGGATCCTTTCCTGGTGGTAAAAGTCGATGGATATCCTGAAGCCCGACGAGAATCCTGATTTTTTTAGCGCGCTGAAAAATTCCCGCGCCTGTTGCGGCTCCCCGCCTATATAACAATTGGTGGGCGGCCTGTTTATCCTCATGCCGAGTTTCCTGGCGTGCGCCACAACGGGTGGCATAAATTCCGGATAAAGTGTGAGCTCCCCTCCGGTAAATTGCAGCGAGTTCAGCCCCTCTTTTTTTGCCTCGTCGAGTATTTCAACGGCCCTTGCCGGGTCCATTTTTATGGAAAGGTCGTGGCTGGAAAAATCGTTGTTGCAGTGTCGGCACATGGCCGTGCAGTCGTAGGTTGGTATCAGGACTATTCCCTTGGGGGTGTAATTATTTGCAGCCATCCAGCCCGGCTTCAGACCTTCTCATACGGGTCGAAAAGTTTTTTGTATTCTTCAAGTATGAACCTGTCGGTCATTCCCGCGATGTAATCGCATATAACGCGTTTCAGCGAGTCCCTGCCGAGCCTTTTTCTTGCCTCGGGCGGAAGTATCGACGACGATACCCCTCTTTTGTCCTTAACATCACCGCGTTTTTCATAAATGTTAAAAAGGTCCTCTATTATCTTCTCGGCCTTGTATTCCATGCGTATGACCTTGTAATGTTTGTAAAAACTGCGGTACAAGAACTCTTTCAGGTTCTTATGCTTTTTTTTCATCTCGTCGCCGAATTCAATGAGGAGTTTTTTGTGGTTCCTTACCTTTTCCACGGAATCAACGGAATGTTTCCTGATATTTTCTATTGAAGTTTCCATAAGGTTTGTGACCTGAATATTAATTAGCGCCCTGCATATGTTGTATTTTTTCATCTCAAGGGGAAGGCTGTCGAATTTTTTCATGTCGATGGCCTTTTCCATGTCCTCCCAGATCGCGGTGTCCTTTAGCATCCCAACGTTGAGTATCCCGGAAGTTATGCCGTCGTCAATGTCGTGCGAGTTATATGCTATCTCGTCGGCCACATTTACGGTCTGCGCCTCGAGCGTGGGCGACAGCGCCGGATCGTAATCCTTGCAGGCGGGACTGTCGTAATCTGTGGTGTGCTTTATGATGCCCTCCCGCGTTTCCCAGCACAAATTGATGCCGTCAAAGTCGGGGTATTTTTGTTCAAGCTCGTCGAGAACCCTTAAGCTCTGCGCGTTGTGCTCGAACCCGCCTTCTTCCTTCATAAGGCGGTTCAACACCGTCTCGCCTGAGTGTCCGAACGGGGTATGGCCTATATCGTGGGCAAGCGCGACTGATTCGGTGAGTTCCTCGTTGAGCCTCAATGTTCTGGCTATGGTCCTTGCTATCTGGGCGACTTCATTCGTGTGGGTGAGCCTTGTGCGGAAATAATCCCCCTCGAGGTTCACAAATACCTGCGTCTTGTATTCCAGCCTCCTGAATGCCGTCGAGTGTATTATCCTGTCCCTGTCGCGCTGGTAAACTGAGCGGAAAGGGTGCTCCGTTTCCCTGTATTTTCTCCCGCGCGTTTCGCGGCTCTTCATTGCGAAAGGGGCCAGCGTGGCCTCCTCGAGCTCTTCAAGTTTCTGCCTGCTTAACAGGTACGCGTCATTGTCCATTTTATCACCTGCGCCTTACAAAATGTTTATATCCACATTAAAGATACAACAAAGGGGCTGTTTTTTCAAGAAACAATACTTTCAGCCCGTCTTTTCTTTCCTGTAATTATCTCGGCGCACAGCGCGACGAAAAATATAAGAAACGATATCGCCGAAACCAGCATCCCCAGCCTGAATGATGCCGGCTTGAAATCCATCTCCACCACATGTATGCCTGGCGCAAGCTTTACCGCCGAGAAAACGTAATTTGCGTTCAGTATCTTTGCCGGTTTTTTGTCCACGCTTGCGGTCCACCCGGGATAATAGGCGCTTGATATGACGGCGTAACCGTTCGAAGGGGCCTTCAATTCAAAGCTTATGTGGCCGCCTTCCCATTTTGTTATATTTGCCGGGGCCGATGCACCGCCGTTGTTCTCAACTCCGTTCTTTTCAGAGCTTATTATGCACAGGTTTTTCATGTCAAACGAAGGATCGCCCAGCGTTTCGAATATTTTTTTATCGTCATTTATGAAAACCGCGTTCGGGACAAAGCTCGCCATTCCGGGCGCGCCTTCCCTCTCAAAAATGGTCAGGTTGCCGCATTTTCCTGTTTTCTTCAGCCCCTTTACGCCGGTTATCTCGTAAGGGCTCAATATATATTTTACCGCCCCGGCGTCAAGCACGTTTTTCCCTTGGGATATGACAGGATCCTTGTCGCCGCCGCCCTCTATGGAAGCTTTTTCAAACGGGCTGCAGTAATCGTAATATTTTTTTGTGGCAATGGGGCTGTATCCCGCGATCGAAAAAACACCGTAACGGACATTCTGGTTTGGCCTCAACGCCTCCCTGTTCCTGAGGTGTTCTTCAAGGCCCCCGCGCGCCTCGCCTTTTTTGAAAACAAGGCTTTCATTTTCAAAATATCGCCACTGCAGGATCCTGTGGCTGCCGTCCTTCACAAGCTCGGCCGCGCTTGACGGAGTCGCGGCATAAAACGCGTCCTTCTGCACAGGCTGATAACCCGCCATATTTGCAAAAAGTTCGGTGCAGGCCAAAAACACCAGTAACGCCGAGAATTTTTGTTTTGATATACTTCCCGCGGCAAAGGCCAGAAAAAGCAGGCAGAGCAGCGTTATAAAAACAGCCTGTACCAGAACTCCCCCTGAAATGAAGGACACGGTATTGACGAATTTATCCGTGTAATATTCCGCCGGGTAATGGTGGAACATGGAGTTCACTACGCTCCTGTTTATGAATGCGCCCACCCTTCCTGAAAATATCCCGAGGATCCGCCCCTTAAAAATAAATATAAGACCTGCCGAGGCCGTCATTGCGCCCGAAATGATCACTGACGCCTTCATGAACCTGACGGAAACGTCCTCTTTTCTTAACGATCCGGCCATATAAGCGCTGAGCGCGGCCGTAAAAAAAACATAGTATTCCAGCATCATGGCCGGATTCCTGAATTTATTCAGCACCGGAAGTTTTACCGCAAAATAATTCAGGGGGAAATTTTTGCCCATCGCGAAGAGGAACGCGAACGCCATGAACGACGCAAAAAGGGCCGCCACGGGTTCCTTTTTCAGCCTGCGCGCCGCCAAAAAAGACAGGAACAGCGATGCCGCTCCCGTATAAAGCATGATATAGGAAATGAACCACGACTTGAAAATGTATATTCCTATATAGGTGTTGTTGTTTACGCTGCCGAAAAGGAACGGGAAAGCCATGTTAAGGATATTCATCCATGTGATGGTTTCCGACCCCAAAATCGCGTCCTGCGGCATTCCGCTGTTCCTTGCAGTGAACGATATCATTTCATACGTTGGAATGGCCTGCAGGGCCGCCATCGCGACGCCCAGGAGCATGGACGCCCCAAAAAACAGGGTGTCGGGGGATACTATCTTTTTTTTCCGCATTAACACACGCGCCGGATAATATACACAGCCCGCGGCAAGCATATAAAATGCTGTCTGGCCGTGGCCTATTAATATCGTCAAAGTCACTGAAACAGCCGTCAAAAAAAGCCAGAGGCGGTTAGAGGACAGCGAATATTTTTCTATTGAAAAAAGGAACAGGGGTATATATGCCATTGCCTGCAATACCGTCATGTGGTCTATCCTGTAGGAGAACATCCCGGAAAATACCCATACCGCCATGGCAAGGAAAACGGCGGCCGCGTCCTGCGTAAAACAAAAGGCGTAAAACATCATGAATATGCCGGCGAGGAAAAAATGAAGCGCGGCCGAGTATGTTATCGCCTTAAATGCCGGAAACACCGAGAATAAAAGATTCAAAGGATAGGCGGTGCCGGTATTTGACTCCGCGAAGACCGGAAATCCGCCGTAGAGATATGGGTTCCACAGGGGAAATTCCCCTTTTTTTAAGGATTCATGGACAAATGAGGTCATGGGTTCGGTGTAATTTACAGTATCGGAGCCCGAGAACGACCTGCCGAAAAAAAGCTCAGGCGAGAAAAACGCAAGAACCAGGATCAACAGCATTATGGAAAGATTTATTTTTGTTCTCACCGGCAATTTCCTCCCGCGGATTTTATTCCTGAAGGATTATACCACAACTTCCCCCGCGGCCACGGCGCCGGGCGAAATAAAAAAAACCCGGCGGATGATGTCCGCCGGGTTTTATTGTATTGACCTTTTTTTAGATTTTGACTACGTTGGCAGCCTGCGGCCCTTTTGCGCCTTCAGTTATGTCAAAACTTACTTCTTCGCCCTCTTTTAACGACTTGAATCCTTCTCCCTGGACGGCCTGATAGTGAACAAATACGTCCTTCCCGCCTTCCTGCTCGATAAATCCGTAGCCCTTCTTGTCATTGAACCACTTTACTTTTCCTTTTGCCATAACTAAAACCTCCAAAAATTTTAAAATCTTGTAGAACATGTTCTACAACGTCCTTACAGGATAACACAATAACGCCTGGCGTCAATGCAATTATTGCATTTATTTTGCATCCCGGCCTATATTTTCATCAGCCCCGCAAATTTTCCCGAGAGCACTTTTTTGCCGTGATTCCTGAACATCACGGTTATCCTGACGTCGTCTCCGTAGGGCTCGGCCTTCAATATCGTCCCGGTACCCATTTTTGTGTGCTTGACCTTCTGCCCGGGCAAGTAAACCTGCTCCTGCGGTTCGTCATTGTAAACTATGTCGTTGCCCGGCGCCGGGCACGAATCCGCCGGCTCCTCGTCGGGTCCGCTGCCGTAATATCTTTCCCTTGTCTGGTTCACAGGGAGCCTTCCTTTGTGTTCAAAAAGCTCCTCGGGTATCTCATGGACGAACCTCGATATCATCCCCATTTTCTTCGTCCCGAACTGCCTGCGGGAAAGGGCGCTGAATATAAAAAGTTTTTTCCTGGCGCGGGTTATGGCCACGTATGCCAGCCTTCTCTCCTCTTCGATGCCGCCCGGCTCGTCGATACAGTTTTTATGGGGGAATATCCCCTCGTCCATTCCCGTGAGGAACACAACGTCGAATTCAAGCCCCTTGGCGCTGTGGATGGTCATGAGCGTCACAGCTTCCGCGTTCTCGTCGAGCTTGTCCACCTCGGACATCAGCGCCACCTGGTTCAAAAAATCCTCAAGCTTTGCGCCCGGGTTGGCCTCCTCATATTCTGCCATGGCGGAAACCAGTTCTTTTACGTTCTCGACCCTTTCTTTAGCCTTTGGCGAAGGGTCGCTCTGCCAGTAATCTATGTATCCGGTGCCCGTGAGTATCTTTGCCGTGATGTCCTTAAGCGACATCGCCGCGGCGTTCTCGTTCATGAATTTCACGAAATCGTGGAATTTTAGCAGGGTGTCCTTTGTGGCGTCCTTTATGTCCGGCACTTCGGCCGACCTCCCGAGCGCCTCCAGGAATGAAAGGTTGTTGCCGAAAGCGAATTGCTCGAGCTTGTCCACGGAGCTTTCCCCTATGCCGCGCGGCGGGACGTTTATCACGCGCTTGAAAGACATCATATCGCGCGTGTTGGATATCAGGCGCAGGTACGAAAGCATGTCCTTTATTTCCATCCTGGAATAAAACGACAGGCCGCCGACGAGCTTGTATTTGACGCCGGCCCTGCGGAACCTGTCCTCGACGACGCGCGACTGGGCGTTTGTCCTGTAAAAAACCGCCATGTCCTTCAGATGGACGTCCTTTGTGTTCAGTATCTTGAATACTTCGGTTATCACAGCCTCCGATTCGGCCGTCTCGTCGTCGGTGTAATAAAAAGTTATCTTCTCCCCCGTGTCGTTCTCGGTCCAGAGTTCCTTGCCTTTCCTGTCCTGGTTGTTCTTTATTACCGCGTGCGCGGCCTGCAGGATGGTCTTTGTCGAGCGGTAGTTCTGCTCCAGCCTGATCACTTTCGCGTTCGTATAGTCCTTTTCAAAATCAAGTATGTTGGAAATATCCGCGCCGCGGAACCTGTATATGGACTGGTCGTCGTCTCCCACAACGCAGATGTTCCGGTATTTCTCGGCGAGCATGGATATCAGCGTGTACTGGGAATTGTTTATGTCCTGGTACTCGTCGATAAGGATGTATTTGAATTTTTCCCTGTAGGCGTCGAGTATCTCCGGGTTGTTTTTGAGAAGCTCTATGGGCTTTGATATAAGGTCGTCAAAATCAACGGCGTTGTTGCGCTTGAGCCTTTCCTCGCTTATGGAATAGACGCGCGATATGCCTTTTGATTCGTAATCCACCGCGTAAAGGTCCTCGAACTGGGCCGGGGTCAAAAGCTGGTTCTTTACCGAGGAGATGCGTTTTATTATTTCATAGGGCTTGATCTCCTTGTCGGACACCTTGGCGTCGTGCATGCACTCCTTTATGAGCCTTTCCCTGTAATCCTCGTCATATATGGAAAAAGCCTTCGTGTAACCCAGTTTTTCCGGGTAGGCCCTCAATATCCTGCAGCCAAGCGAATGGAAGGTGGACATGGTGATTGCGGACGCTTTTTTCCCGACGACCTTTTTTATGCGGCTTTTCATCTCTTCCGCGGCCTTGTTCGTGAATGTCACGGCAAGTATGTTTTCCGGCGACACCCCGTATTCGGAAATAAGGTAGGCGATCCTGTAGGTTATGACCCTTGTCTTTCCGCTGCCCGCCCCGGCAAGTATCAGGATGGGGCCGTCCCTGTGCTTTACGGCTTCAAGCTGCCTTTCGTTCATCATTCCGGATATGTCCAAGAAATGCTCCTTTAAGCGAAATGTCATTTCGGGAAAAATACATGAAAAGTTCCATTGATTATATAAGCTAATGTTTTTTTGTCAAGGAAAGGATACGCGGGAAAAAAAATTATTTCTTGGACTTGTTCTTTATCTTCAGGGCGCCGGCGTTCACAAAACCCATTATGCGCGCGGATGTCACCCCTGTCGCCCTCATGACGTCCATGACGGATGCCATCGGGAATTTTTCAAGATGCGCCTTTACTTTTTTAAAATCATTTATATTGTCCGAATCCAGAAAGCTTCTTAATTTTTTCTCGTCGTCCGCCATGTTTGTCGTCCTTTCTACTGCCGTGATGATTAACCGCTTAATATTATATCGGAAAAATTCCGATAAATCTTTAGAAAAATTTAATTTGCCAGCTTTACCGTCTTGGTGAGCTCTCCAAGGTCGTTGGTGTTCAGGGAGCGCTTGCCGCTGTCCCGTTTTCGCGACATGCGCGACAGGAACGTCCCGGGCCCCACTTCAATGAAAGTATTGACCCCGTTTTTAAGCATGGTCTCCAGGCACAGGTCTATCCTGGAAGGCTTGAATATATGGTCGATGAATTTTTCCTTTATGTCCTGGACGTTTTCGTAATATTCCCCCGTGGTCTGGCACAATATCCTGTTGACCGGCTTGTCCATGGGGATCTTAAGGAACTCAGCCCTTAATTTCTCGGCTATGGGCTTTAAAAGCGGGAAGCCCGCGAATTCCTCGTGCGGAAGGTCGATGACCGCCCCTCCGAGTTTTTTAAAAACTTCCGCCATTTTTCCCTTCACCCTGTGTTCGCAAACTATTATGGACGAATCCTTGCCGTTGAAAGCGGTTATTTCGGCGTTGACCGACGGTTTGAGCTCTGCGACAATTTTCTCCACCTGGGTTATTGCCACGGAATTAATGAGCATATGGCTGAAAAAATCACGCCCCACATCCTCGGCCACCATGGCCCTTTTCTTGAAAAGAAAGTCCATAGCGTCGTCAAAACCCATGGCCTGCGAGCAAACCAGCGCCATGAGCTCGCCGGATTTATACCCGAACATCTGCTCCGGGTTGACCTTGTAATCCCTGAGGATGTCGAAAATGCCCCTCTGGTAAACGGCGTTTATTATAATACCGTTGTCCTCCCTTAAAAGCTCCTCTTCCGGGCCTATGAACGAGAGTTTGTTTATCCTGAAATCCGGGTATTTTTTTTCCACCTTGTCGTAGTATTGCCTCATAGCCCACGCGGAATCATAGGCTTTTTTCCCAAGATTGACGTACTGATACCCGGCTGCCGTGAACATGTATCCTATTACGGCCATTTTTCCCCTTTTTCCCGGTCGTTTAAACCGGCGTTTTTGTTATTACGGCGATCCCGAAATCACCGGCCGGCAGGTTCACCTTTTCCAGCATGCTGTCGGCCCATGGCACGAGGTACCCCCACTTTATCGGAAGATAGAGGGTGTAATGTAATTTCAGCGAATATTCGCCTGCGGGAAGATTTTTTGCGGCGATGTCCGAAATGTCCTTTCCCGAAAGCGGGGTGGCGTCGTAATAAACCGAGGCCCTTTCCTTCACCTTAAAAACGGCGGTTATGGAATTCCTGTTAAGGAAACCGACCGCTATTTTTTTAGAGGCGATCCGGTATGCCTCCTTCAAAGCCGCGCCCTTGTCGGCCGAGAAGGCGAATGAATTCATAAAAATCACATTTTCAAATGTGCCGTCCGCCATGGGTATGCTTTCATAGGGGGCCCTGATAACCTGGTCCGGGGCTATGGAGGATTTTAAGCGCGCGCGCCTGACAAGCTCGTCCACAGGCTCGACGCCCGTCGCCTTCAGGCCTATGTCGCCCAGATATTCCAGGTACCTTCCGGAACCGCACCCTATCTCCAGGACACGCTCGTCCCTTTTGAAACGCATGGAATTAATGAGCAGTTCTTTTTCCTTGTCGTCCACATACATGCCGGACGGAGTAAGGAACCATCTCTCATAAAGCGTTATTGAATCGCGTTCTACGGCCATTTATTCCCCTTTATAAAGTTCCTTCGCCCAGTTAATGACGTCCTTGAGCCCTTCTTCAAAATCCATGGCCGGCTCCCATTTCAGTATCTTTTTTGCCTTTGAAATATCCGCCTGCATATGGCGCTGGTCACCCGGCCTTGCCGGAAAATATTTTACCCTGTGGGTTTTCCTGCTCTTGCCGAAACTTTTTAGGGTAATATCCACAAGGTCGTTGACCGACACCCTTGTCCCGGATCCCAGGTTGAAAACCTCGTTATATGAACCGGCATTGGACATGGCCCCTACCCAGGCGTTTGCGACGTCGCTTATGTGCACGTAATCCCTTGACTGTTCCCCGTCGCCGAATATTTTTATCTCCTCGCCGCGCGCGGCGTTGCCTATGAATATCGATACCACACCCTGATACGGGTTGTTCAGGGACTGGCGGCGTCCGTACACGTTGAACATCCTGAATGCCGTCGTATTGAGCCTGTAGCCCAGGTCCTCCCTGAGGCCGGTCGCCATAACGTAGCGCTCGCCTGCGTATTTTGTTATTCCGTAATAGGCTATCGGCCTGGTGGCAAATGTCTCCTTAACCGGTATCTTTTCCGGCACGCCGTATGATGTCATGGATGAGGCATATAGCAGCCTTGTCACCCTGTGCTTTATCGCGGCGTTTATTATATTTATGGTCCCCAGGACGTTGGTAAAAAGGTCCGCGGCCGGGTCGTCGAATGATTTTATGGTGGAGGCGCATCCCGCTATGTGGAAAACAGCGTCAATTTTTTTGCCGAAACATTTCTCGATATCCGCGGGTTTTCTCACGTCTCCCTTTACGAACTTAGCCTTCGGGTTGATGTTCTTCTTTTCTCCGGTGACAAGGCTGTCTATTATCACAACCTCGTTCCCCCTGCGAATAAGCTCATCGGCGATATTTGAACCTATGAACCCGGCGCCGCCGGTTACAATGACCCTTTTTGGCATTTTATCCTCCGATTATTTTATCATTCCAAGCTTCAGCTTCCAGACGATCCACGCGGCTTCCATCATTACTTTTCTCGACATTTTGGAAGAGCCCGCGTGCCGGTCGACGAATATTATCGGAAGTTCCCTTATCCTGAAACCTTTTTTCCAGGCCTTAAAATGCATTTCAATCTGGAAGGCATACCCGTCCGAATTGACGTTGTCCAGGTCCAGCGATTCAAGCACGGAGCGTTTGTAACATTTAAAACCGCTTGTGCAGTCGGTGAGCGGCATCCCGGTTATGGTCCTGGCGTATAAATTGGCGAATTTCGAAAGTACAAGCCGCCTTATGGGCCAGTTAACCACAGATATGCCGTTCATATACCTTGATCCTATGGCAAGGTCGCATCCCTTCATGGCTTCCATAAAATCAGGTATGTATTGCGGGTTGTGTGAAAAATCCGCATCCATCTCGAAAATATAATCATATTTGTTCTTCAGCGCGTACCTGAACCCCTCGACATACGCGGTCCCGAGGCCGAATTTACCCGCGCGTTCGATGAGCCTGACGGATTTGTCCGCGCGCGCCAGGGCTTTTACCGCCGCTCCCGTCCCGTCGGGGGATTTATCGTCCACCACCAGGATGTGCGCGCCTTTCATGCATCTCTTGATGGCCGGTATTATTTTCAAAATATTTTCTTTTTCGTTGTATGTCGGGATGACTATAAGTGTCCTCATTTTTTTACAACTTTCTCCTTTTTTCGCCTCTCCAGGATAAATACCGCGACGTATCCGGCCAGCCCGAGCAGGGTAAGCATAAGCCCGGCATAAAAACCGCCCGATCCGTAATAAATGTCAAGGTCGTGCTCGCCAGCTTTTACCGGTATTCCCATGAAGCAGTAGTCCACATTATAAATTCTTTCCGGCCTTTTATCAACTTTTACTTTCCAGGCTGGATAATAACCGTTCTTTATCACAAGAATGCCGTCTTTGGAGCACGTAAGCCTCATTTTTATCCTGTTCGGGGAATACATGGTAAGGCCGATCTTATACGACAGCAAAGCGTCCGACGGGGTAAGCGCCACATCGTCTTTTACCAGCACGGTTTTGTAATCAAATGTTCCGGACTTCATCAGGTTGTATATCTCGGCATCGCCGGGAAGCTTTATCACCCTGTCGTTAAAATCAAAACGCGGCGCGCAGGCGGAGTCCATAAAAACCTTCCTGCCGTCGTCGTATATTTTCGCAAGCCCTTTTACGTTGAGCTCCTGTTTGGTAATATAATATTTCACGTTGAAATACCTGTCGTTGCCCAGAAAGTTGAATACGCCGTCGTTTTTCATTTTTACAAATTTCCCGGGCATGAGGCCGTGCATACCGTTGAGCCCCTCCATGTCATAATATATGTTCCTGTTGGGGGCGCCCCAGTCGAACGCAAAATCGGTGCTGCGGACAAGGTCGTTGTCATTTTTAATTGCGGAAACCATAGGGTCAACCGCCGGGACAAAGTTGCCGTAATCCACGAAAAATATGAATTTCTTGTCTATCCTGTGCATGTCGACAAGATTAAAAGCCGCCAGCACAAGCGCGGCCGCCGCGAAATTTTTAACTTTTCCTTTTAAGAGCAGGAATGCGGTCGCAAAAAACAGCGCGGCCGCCGCGGCAAAAAATATTATATCCTGCGTTAACAACGGCTCAACCAGGCTTATGACCCGGGCTGGCGCAGTGGCGTTCTTGAAACCGCGGTAAATGGACGAAACCAGGGGTTCGAGCCCGGTCACCGATATTATAATGAGGATTACGGAAAAAACGGCGAAAGCTGCGGCGGCAATCTTGAAATAGGGTGGAAGTTCCTTTTGCTTTTGTTCGGCTGCGGCCATGATGTTCTCCAGCCCGATTGCCGAGAGCATGCACATGAAAAACGTGAAAATATACATGAACCTCGAGGGCGTCCTGAACTGTTTGAAGACCGGCACATGGTAAAAAATCCCGTAAACCGGTGTAAATCCTCCCCACGAGAGTATAAGGAATAAAGCCGCGGCGCATGCGGCAAATATTGCCGTCCCTCTCGACTTTCCGCGGAAAAAAGCGAATGAAGCCGTGATAAGGCTCAAGCCCCCGAAATAATAAGTTGTCATGTTAAAGTTCATGGCTCCGTAATATGTGTCGCCCGTAAACCCGAAGAGGTTGGGAAGTATGAGGGTCAGACTTTCCAGCGGATGCAATGACCATGAGATAAAAGCCTGGTAATTAAAATCGCCCCTCCACGAGAAATCAGTATAAGGTATCGACTCCACCAGCTGAAGCGCCGAAAAAAGAAATGTGAACAGGAGCGCCGTTGCTATGTAAATTATGAGCCTGCCCCTGTAAGAGGCTTCTTTTTCCGAAAAAATCCTGTACACCGCAAGCAACAGCGCCCCAAAAAGGGTGTATGCCATTATCTGCATTCCTGTGGCAAGTATCTGCAGCGCCAGGAATATGGCGGCGTTCAGGAAAGGCAGCAGCTTTTTGTTGTCGGCGCCTCGCAATACAAAATAAAAAACAAAAGGTATGAGGGCGCCGGCTTTTATGTTGTTCCAGTGACCGACATTTATGTATGAAACCATGAAGCCGCTCAGCATGAATGCGAATGACGAGAAAAAGGCCGCTTCCTTCCTTATGCCCAGCTGCCTCAGGAACAGGAACATCCCGAAAAACGCTACAGCCATGTGCAGGGCCACGTCAAAGGTCCCCATAAACTGCGGCGGCAGGTTCAACAGCATGAAAATAAGGTCGGTTGGATAATAATACAGCAGGCTCGAGGAGGCTATGAGGGGAAACCCGAAAAACAAATGCGGCATCCACAGCGGCAGCTGGTGGAAGTTATGGAACATGCTGTCCGCAAATATCCTGAAAGGCAGGTATATGGTCAGGAAATCCGAACCAAAAAGTATCTTGCCGGGCTGGAATACGCCGTTAAAAAAAATATAAAGGGCGGCGGCGACAAGCAGGAGCGCCGCCACGGTGAATAATTTTGAAAACAACTTCCATTTATTTTCCATCTTTAAACCATTCAATGGTCTTTTCCAGCCCTTCCTTAAGGCTTATTGCGGGCTCCCATCCAAGCAGTCTTTTTGCCTTTGCAATGTCCGGCTTCCTTCTTGTGGGGTCGTCGTTGGGAAGCGTCTTGTATACGATCTTTGAACCCGAAGCCGTCATTTTCTTTATGAGCATTGCGGCCTGTTTCACCGTGAATTCCCCGGGGTTGCCGATGTTTATGACTTCCCCGCCGATCCCGGGTTTAAGCATGGCCGCGATGAGTCCCTTAACCTGGTCCGAAACGTAGCAAAAACTCCTGGTCTGGCTCCCGTCGCCGTATATGGTGATGTCATTGTTGTGAATGGCCTGCCAGATGAAATTTGAGATCACCCTGCCGTCGTCCTTTTGAAGCCTGGGGCCGTAAGTGTTGAATATCCTGATGATGCGCGCGTCAAGTTTATATTTCCTGAAGTATTCCATGGTTAGCGCCTCGGCAAACCTCTTTGCCTCGTCATAACAGCTGCGTATGCCCACCGGGTTAACGTTGCCCCAGTATGTTTCCTTCTGCGGGTGCTCTTTCGGATCGCCGTAAGTCTCGGACGTCGAGGTTATAAGATACCTTGCTTTTTTGTTCCTTGCCAGCTCAAGTATGTTGAACGTCCCGAGTGAATTGGTCATAAGCGTCTCGACGGATTTTGCCTGGTAATACGGCGGCGAAGCGTATGAGGCGAGGTGGAAAACAAAATCAACATTTCCCTTTACGGCAAGTTTCCCGCGTATGTCTTTTTTTATGAATTTAAAATCCCTTTTTCCCTTTAACCCGGCAAGGTTGGCGGTTTTCCCGGTGCCAAGGTTGTCGATGCATAATACTTTCATCTCCAGGTTTATTAGAGCTTCACACAGGTGCGACCCTATAAACCCGGCGCCTCCCGCGACCACAGCTGTTTTTTTCATGAGAAACTCCTTTTTACAATTTTGATACGGTTATTTTATTATAACGGCGCGCTGATGTCAAAATCATATTGTCTGCATTATCCGTCATTTGCCGCCCGCGATGACCCTCAGCGCGGCCTTTATCCTCTGCGGCGCGAACCTGTATGTCTCCGGATTCAGCAACTGTCCGATAATATACGAAGGGGCAAGATAGTACTCCCTCCGCGCCTTCGCCGACATTTTCGTGAGCAGCCCCGGCGTAATACCGCCGTATTCAAAGCATGCGCTCTCCTCATACTGGCCGTACTGGTCCCAGTCGTTTATGAACAATTTCCCGTTCTTTTTTATTTCCTCATAAAGCGCCGTTCCCGGGTAAGGGATGGCCATAAGGAACTGCGCGTAATCGGTCCTTACCTTTTTCGCGAAATCAATCGTTTCGTTTATGGTCTCCTCGGTTTCCCCCAGGTTCCCCAGCATGTAAAACCCCATGGTCTTTATATTGGCCCTGCGGCAATTATTTACGGTTTCCTCTATCTGCGCCAGGCTTATTTTTTTTCCGATGGAATCCAGCACTCTCTGGGATCCGGACTCGATGCCGAGCGCAACCCTGCGGCATCCGGCGTCCGACATTTTTTTAAGCATCTCAAATCCGCCGAGGTCCACCCTGATGCCGTTAGGACAGCTCCACCGTGCCTTAACTTTCGCCTTTATGAGTCCGTCGCATATTTTATGGACACGGCCGACATCCGTCGTGAAAGAGTCGTCCACAACGGCTATCTCCCTCACCTTATGGACGTTCACAAGTTCCATCCATTCCTCAAGCACGTTCTCGGCGGAGCGCATCCTGAACTTGTTGCCGAATACCGCCTTGAAGCAGAACTTGCATGCGTAGGGACAGCCGCGCGAGGTCATGATGGAGCCCACGGGGTTAAGGCTGCCGAGCGCCTCCTGACCCTTATATTTTGACAGCGGCGGAAAAAGTTCCCTTGCCGGAAAAGGCAGAGTGTCCAGGTTTTCTATATAACCCCTCTCAGGCGCCCTTACGGTCCGCCCGTCCTTTTTATAAAGAATGGAATTCACCCTTTCAGGGTTTTTTATATTTTCAAGAAGGTCGGTTATTGTGCGTTCCCCCTCGCCGGAGACGACAAAATCAAAGGAATTATCAAGGCATTCGTCGGGCATGGCGGTGGCGTGCGGCCCTCCTATAATAGTGACGGTTTTCGGCATTGATTTTTTTATCAGCCGGGAAAGCCTGAATGCGCTTTTGACCACAGGGGTGACCGCGGTGAACCCGACCACGTCCGGGGAGAAAACAAGGGTATTTTTCATGAACTCTTCGTCGCTTTCCCGCTCAATCAGAAGGTCTTTTACCCTTACTTCATACCCCTCTTTTTTAAGGGCGGCCGCAATATAGGCAATCCCGAGCGGCATGAACGACTCGTCGCCGAATTGTTCGCTTGAAGGAGACGGCCGGACCAAAAGCACTTTTTTTATATCAGGATTTTTCATCTTTTCCCCGCGCGCTTATTTCTTTCTTATTATAGCCCCTTTTAGATAAAATGTCTCGGGTATCGCAGTATTATATGGATGGTCCTTCGCCTGGAACAGCTGCCCAAGTATCTCTATCCTCATTTTAAGGTTCCTGGCAGCGTCTTTCGCCGATTTTATCAGCTCCGCCATGGAAATGTTATTGGAGCAGGAAAAAGTGAAAAGCACGCCGTTGTCTTTTAATACCTTGAATGCCTTGCGGTGGAGGTCCTTGTAGCCTTTTATGCCTCCGGCCTTTTCCGCGCCGGACTTTGAGAAAGGCGGCGGATCGAGTATGACGAGCCCGTATTTTTCGCCCGCGGCCGCGGCCCTCTTTAATTCATCGAACACGTCGGATTTTACAAGGCAGTAATTGTCGAGCCCGTTTATTTCCATATTCTTTCCCGCGGCCATGACGGCGGCGTCCGAGGAATCAACGCCCCTTGCGGATTTTGCGCCGAACTTAAGGGCAAATGCGGAAAAACTTCCCGTGTAGCAGAAAAGGTCGAACACGTCCTCGCCGGCGCAGTAATCCTTGATGCGCGCCCTGTTGTCCCGCTGGTCAAGGTAAAAACCGGTTTTTGAACCCGATACCGGATTGACTTCGAACTTAAGTCCGTTCTCCTCTATCATTACCGGGCCTGCCTTGCCCTTTATGTTGCCTTCGAAACGTTTTAACCCTTCCTTTTCCCTCGACCCTGAAAGCGATTTTTCATATATAACCTCCGGGTTCAGTGCTTTTTCAAGCAGCGGCACCAGGACTCCCTTTAATTTTTCCATGCCCAGAGTATTGATCTGCATCACCATCGTCGAGGCGTACATGTCGACGATGAGCCCCGGCAGAAGATCCGATTCGGAAAATATAACCCTTTTGGCGTTGGTTCCAGTTATCTTTTCCCGCCTTTTTATTGCGGCCAGTATCCTGGACTCAAGCAGTGCTTCTATGGACTCAGGCCCGCTGTAAATCTCCGCCGGCTCCTTCAGAGTGTCGAGCATGCGCGCTGTTATCTTTGAATTTGTGTTTGCGTAGCACATTCCGGCATAAAAACCGTCGGACGTCTTCACGAAGGCCAGCGAGCCTTCGGTGAACGCCTCGGGAAAAGATGATATTTCGTTGTCGAATATCCACGGATGTCCGGAAAAGAGCCTCTGCTCCTCGCCGGGTTTAAGGACTATCTCGGGAAGGCTTTTCATTTTACCTCTCGCTCCGCTTTTAGGCGGGTCATTCAACTGTTACGCTTTTTGCCAGGTTCCTCGGCTTGTCCACGTCTATACCTTTTTTCACCCCTATGTAATAGGCAAGCAGCTGCATGGGGATTGCGGCAAGCAGCGGGTAATAATCCTCTTCAATGTCCGGAACGCAAAAAATATCGTCGGCGAACCTTTTCATGGTCGCGTTGGATTTGTTCGTTATGGCGATTATCGTCCCGGAGCGCGCCTTTATCTCCTGCATGTTGCTGATTATCTTTTCATAAAGCGCGTTTTCAGGGGCTATGAAAACGTTTGGCGTCCTGTCGTCGACAAGCGCGATGGGCCCGTGCTTCATCTCTCCCGCGGCGTATCCTTCCGCGTGTATGTATGAAATTTCCTTGAGCTTCAGGGCGCCTTCGAGCGCCATGGGATAATTCACGTTCCTTCCGTAATAAAGAAAATCCCTGAAGCCGCCGTATTTTTCCGCTATTTTTTCCAGTTTTGCCCTGTCCTTTAATATGTTCTTGATGAATCCCGGTACCAGCCTGAGGTTTTTAATGCCGTTCTTCATGAATTTAACGCCCGCCCTGCCCTTTATGCGCGCAAAGTAGAGGGCGAACATATAAAGCACTGCCAGCTGTCCTATGAAAGTCTTGGTGGACGCCACGCCTATCTCGGGCCCGGCGTGCGTGTAGATCACGCCGTCCAGCATCCTGCTCAGCGTGGAGCCGACTACATTCACTATCGCTATGGAATATCCCGCTTTTTTCTGTATGTTCCTGAACGCCTCTATGGTGTCAATGGTCTCTCCGGACTGGGATACCGCGATCAGCAGGGTCGATTTTCCGATGGCGGGGTTGCCGTAGCGTATTTCCGAGGCCACTTCAACGCTTGTGTTCACTCCGGCGTATTTTTCAATTATATATTTTGCGGTATAAGCGGCGTGATACGAGGTGCCGCAGGCTATTATCCTTATGTCGTTTATCCCCTTGAGTTTTTCCGGGTCGATATTCTCGAACTTTATGGAAGAATCCGATATCCTGTCTATTATAGTGTCCTCGAAGGCCTGCGGCTGTTCGCATATCTCCTTGAGCATGAAATGCTGGAACCCTGATTTTTCCGCCTGTTCCGCGGTCCATTTTATCTCTTTTACCCGGCGCGTCACCTTTTTCCCGCCGTTAAATATGTCGACCCCGTCCTTTGTTATTACAGCCGCGTCGCCGTCCTCCAAAAACATCGCGTTCTTGGTGAACTTCAAAAACGACGGCACGTCGGATGCTATAAAATTTTCGCCTTTGCCGAGCCCTATTACCAGCGGAGAGCCCAACTTTGCCGCGATTATCCTGTCGGGTTCCCCGGAATAAAGGATGACCATGGCGTACATTCCTCGTATCCTCTTTAGCGCCGCAAACACCGCTTTCTGGAACCCCATGGAAATATTTTCCTCAATCAGGTGCGCAAAAATCTCGGTGTCCGTTTCCGAGGCGAACCTGTGTTTTTTCTTTTTCAGTTCTTCCTTGAGCTCAAAATAATTTTCTATGATGCCGTTGTGGATTATGGTTATCTTTCCGCTGCAGTCGATGTGCGGGTGCGCGTTCTCTTCGGAAGGCTTGCCGTGCGTGGCCCATCGCGTATGGCCTATACCTATGGTGCCGCAGATTTTTTTCCCCCTGATCTTTTCCTCAAGGTTGTCCAGCCTGCCCTTTGAACGAAAGCGCACAAGCCTGCCGCCGTCTATAACCGCTATGCCCGCGGAATCGTATCCCCTGTACTCGAGCTTATGAAGCCCGTATATTATCCTTTCAGTGGCGTTCTCTTCTCCTATGTAACCGATGATGCCGCACATGTTGGTCCTCCAAAAAAATATTATTTACGGGTGTAATTATACAATACGTTGGATAGTTTTGCAAAAGCTAATAAGGGCACTTCCTCTGCCCTTGCTTTTTCGTCTATACCCGCGGCCGCAAAGGCCTCTCTGACCGCGCCGGCGTCAAGTTCAGTCACCCTTTTTACGTTGTTGGCCAGCATTTTCCTGCGCTGGTTGAAACCCGCCCTTGTTATCCTGAAAAACAGCTCCTCGTCCACGACGCCGAGCTCCGGCGCCTTTTCAAAATCCATCATGACAAACGCTGAGTCCACGTCAGGCACGGGAAAAAACGACGACCTGTCTATCTTAAGGAGCATTTTTACCTGCGCGTGATACTGGCAGAATATCGAAAGCGAGCCGTATGTTTTCGACCCTTCCGGCGCGGCCATCCGGTCGCCGACTTCCCTCTGCACGGTCAAAAACGCCCTGCTTATCATTTTCTTGTTGTCAATGAGCTTCTCTATTATTGGGGTGGTTATATAATAAGGAATGTTGCCGACGATTTTTATGCGCGGTGATGCCTCCGGTATTATCGTGGAAAGGTCGAGTTCCATAAAATCCGCGTTTATCAGCTGAAGGTTGGCCGGCGTTCCGATCTTGCCCTTTAATTTTGAAATGGCCTCGTTGTCGATCTCCACGGCTATTACTTTCCCGGCCGATTGCAGAAGCCTCTGCGTCAGCGCGCCGGCCCCGGGGCCTATCTCGATTATTGCTTCGTTCTTCTGCGGGTCTATGATGGATGCCATCTGTCCGAGTTTTGAGGTGTTGTGAAGGAAATTTTGTCCGAGCCCTTTTTTATAGTAAAATTTTTTATCCGTCATTTGTCCCTGTTTTTTGCCATGATCATGGCGGTTTTTAGCGCTTCATAGAGAGAACCATCTTTTGCCGCCCCTGTTCCCGCAATGTCATACGCCGTGCCGTGGTCCGGAGAGGTCCTTATAATCGGAAGCCCCAGTGTTACGTTCACGCCCGTGTCAAACGACAATAATTTCAGCGGAATTAGCCCCTGGTCATGGTACATGGCAAGCACCGCGTCATGGCTGGAATGGTTCACCACCCTGTCGAATATCGTATCTGCGGGGTAAGGCCCGTCTGCTCTCACCCCTGCCGCTCTCGCTTTTTTTATCCCCGGGGCTATAATATCCTCTTCTTCGCGGCCAAAGGCCCCGTTCTCTCCTGCATGCGGATTTAGCGCGCACACGGCAATGGAAGGTTTTTCAATTCCAAAATCGCGTTTGAGGGAAAAATCCATCAGGCGGAGCAGTTTTGTTATCCCGGCCGCGCTCAATTTTCCCGGCACACTTTTAATCGAGGTATGAATGGTCGCAAGCACAACCTTTAGCCTGTCGCTTAATAGCATCATCGCGTAATTTTTAGTGCCGGTAAATTTCGCCAGTATTTCAGTGTGGCCCGGATAGGAAAGTCCGGCCATGTGAAGGGCGTGCTTGTTTATCGGGGCGGTGACTATTGCGTCGATTTTTCCTGATAGCGCGAGCTCAATGGCTTTTTTAAGGTATATGAAAGAAGCCTTTCCGGCCCTTGCCCCGGCTTCACCCACTGTGTAATCATCCATGTGAAGCGCCTTCATGTCGAGCAGTGGTATGACGTTTTTTTCATGCCCGCTTTTTTTAACGTCTTCCACCGGTTTTATTGAAAGTTTTTTTGAAGTCCTGCGCTGGGCCGAAAGCATGGGAAAAAGATCCCCTATGACGAATATGTCCGCGAGTGAATCGATATCTTCCCTGAGGAATAATTTGGCTATTATTTCCGGCCCCACGCCCGAGGCATCCCCCATGGTAATCGCTATTCTTTGGCGCTTCACAGCCGGCCTTTTATGAAAGAGGCTATGTCGGCCGCCTCTATCTCTTTCTGTTCCCCGCCGGACATGTCCTTCACCGAATATTTTCCCGATTTCTCCTCGTTCTCCCCTATAATGACGCAAAACTTCGCATTCCTTGATTCGGCTTCCCTGAACTGCGACTTAAAACTGCGCTCCTCGTGTCCCATCGAACATTTTATCCCGAGCGCCCTTAATTGCGAAACAAGTTTGTAGCCGTCATTGATCAACGCCTTATCAACAACGACGAAAGCGTCAAGTCCGGCCGACGCTTCAGGGGTTCCCGCCGCCTTCAGGACCTCGAAGAGCCTTTCAATTCCCATGGCAAAACCCGTGGCCGGGGTTTTTTTGCCGCCGAGCTCCCCGACAAGATTGTCATACCTGCCGCCGGCCAGCACCGTGTTTTGCTGCGGCCCCAGCCTGTCCGTGGTGAATTCAAAAACAGCGGCCGTGTAATAATCCAGCCCCCTGACCATGTGCGGATTTATTGTAAATTTTATCCCTGAATCTGCAAGCAGGGATTTTATTGTTGTAAAATTTTTATCCGCTTCCGGCGTAAGATGCTCTGTGATAAGAGGCGCACCCGCGGTTGCCCTTGCGCACCCCTCTTTTTTGCAGTCAAGCACTCGGATCGGAGCCCGGGATATCTTGTTGACGCAATCCTCGCAAAGGGAAGCTTTATTTTCCTCCAGGAACTTTTTCAATTTATCATAATAGCCTTCGGCCGCGGCCAGGCAGTTCATGTTCAGCACGGCGTCCTTTATCCCGATTGCCCCCAGGATATCGGACGCGAGTGTTATAACTTCCGCGTCCTTGTATGGCGTGGCATCTCCGAAGGATTCGACGCCTATCTGGTAAAATTCCCTGTAGCGCCCGGTCTGTGGCCTCTCATACCTGAACATCTGTCCAATATAGAACAGGTCGCTTTTTTCCGGAAGTGAATTTTCGATGAAGGCGCGCACCACGGAAGCCGTTCCTTCGGGCCTTAAGACTATATGCCGCCCTTTTTTATCGTTAAAGTCGTACATCTCCTTCATTACTATGTCCGATGCCTCGCCGATCCCTCGGGAAAAAAGGGAGATTTCCTCTATGGTCGGTGTGATTATAAGGGAATAATTGTACAGCTTAAGGGTTGAATAAGCCGCGCCTATTATTTTTTCCCAGGTGATGTTGTCCGGGGAAAAAATGTCCTTTACGCCGCGGAGCCTCTGGTATTTCATCATTCACCCGTCACTTTTTTTATGAATTTTACGCCGTCTTTGCCTATCTGCATCATGTAATAATCCTTTACCGAATCCCCGGTATTGTCAAAGGAGAACATGCCCGTGGCCCCGTCATAATTCCTGATAAGCGCCAAAATCGACCTGAAATTTTCCCTTGAAGTCACGCCGCGGTCCAGCACAGAGCAGGATATTTTCATGGCGTCGTATGAGGCCGCCGCAATGACGTCGGGCGCGCCCGCGTATTTGTCCTTATAGGCCCTGACGAATTCCTGCACGGCCGGCCCGGGGTCTTCCGGATAAAATTCCGCCGGGTAAACCACCCCTTCAACGTTCTCCCCGTAGGAAGCAAGATAACTTGAAGCCAGCGCCGAACTTCCGAACACCGGAAGGTCGAAATCATAGAATTTCAACTGGTCTTTTATAAGGACCATTTTCCGGTCGGTCGCAGGTATATAGAGCGCGTCGATTGTGATCGGGTTCCTGCGCGGGTCCTTGACCTTCTTATAATCCAGGCTTATCTCGTCTATTGGCGTTTCATCCGCCACTGATACCGCGTAAAGGGTTATCTTGAACCTGAAATAATCGTCCTCGGTAAAATTATACACGACTGTCGTCACTCCCTTTGAATCCACGACCTGCTCGGGCATGAAGTTGGCCGTCGGTGTGTCCGTCTTTTCCTCGGTGATCTTTCCCCATACGACCACGTCGGCGTTCAGCTTGGAGCCTATGTTCAGCGCTATCTCCCTGTCCATATCCTCCGGGTCGACCCCGAGGCCGCTCATGACGTCATCCACGGACTTTTGTTTTATTACGCTGGACGCCTCGGATTTGGCGAGCGTGTAGCTTAATTTTTTCGTCATGTCGTCGTCGATGGTAAGCTTTCTTACATCGTCCCCCCTCGGTGAAAGGTGTACTATGCAGATCGACGCCTTTTTCATGTTCGGGTCCGGGGTGGGTTTTGGCACCGCGGTCTCATCGGGGGGCACTATGGTCAAAAAGTCGAATATCTTCGCCAATATTTTCTTCCCCGCGGCCTCTGTTTCGTCGTCGAGCTTTGTCTTTTCGTTGGAGCGTTTTTCCTTGAGCAGTATCGTGTTGATCCCTCCCAGGAGAACCATCTGGTCCTGGAAATCGTTTATGGCCGGGTCGTATGAAACCTGCCTTACTATGGACCCGCCCATGGCCTTGAATTTATCGGAAAAATTATCGTTCAAAAGCCTTCCGTAGGTGTTGTCGGAAAATATGGTCGCGATGTTCCTGAATTTTGTGTCGCTGAATATGTATTTGGCCGCCGCGTAAGCCTGCCCCCTGGCGGTCGCGCAGTTCCTGAAGAAATAAGGCGACTTGCCCGCAAGGTCCGGCTGCGCCGCGGTCGATGAAAAAAGCACCGTCGTGTATTTGTCCATGACGGGCTGCAGGTTTTTCACCGTTTTGGAATAAAGCGGCCCGATAAAAGCCAGTATGCCGTCCTGCTCTATCGCTTTTACCACCATCGCCTCAAGCCCGGGTGCCTCCTCGTCGAGATAAACGACCGCCGCTTTTGTCTCCGGTGTTTTTCCGGCGTTGTATTCCCCGAGGGCGAGCTCGATGCCGCTCTTCACGTCGGCTCCTATGTCCATGGCTTTGCCCGTCATTGGTATTATTACGCCTATTTTTCCCGCGGCCACGGGCTTATATTTCGCCGACTCCTTGAATTTGGCGGTTATCTCCGGATAAAATATGCTGTCCCTAAAATCGATGAGGAATGCGTTCGCGTGCGCGAAAAACTCGTCGTAATTTGTCTCGCTTAAATCCAGCTTGCACAAATAATAAAGCGCGTATTCGTCCGCCATTTTATGGACGTGTTTTGCGTAAAGGGCCTTCAACTGGTCGCGTTTCATCTTTGAAACGAAGGAATCCAGCCGCTCGACCGCGGAAGCTTCGAACTGGGCGAACTGGTGGCGCTTCTCCAGCAGTGTCTTGATCTCGGCCGAGGCCCCGTCGACATCGCCTTTTGCAACGGCTATGTCGAATATCTTTTCCATGGAAAGGTATCCCCAGTCCGTGTCGGAATAATATTTTTCGTTGAACCCGAAATATTGAAGGGCGTCGGCGTAATTTTTCCTGGAGAAATGGTATTGCCCGCACCAGAAAGCTCCGCTGCTTCTTTCCACTGCGTCCTTGCCTTCCTTGGCGAATTTTTTCCAGTACTGGAATTCATCATCGCTTACCTGTATGTTCCCGTTCTTTGCCGCAGTGTCGGCCGTTTTTACGGCCCTTGGCGTCACGCAGCCGGCGGCCATATATGCCAGGAATGCCGCGACGAACACGCATGCGATCATGGAGTTTTTTTTCATTTTGCCTTTCCCTCTCCCCTTATATGCCCTTATTATTTTCCGATGACGTCCTCGTTGACCGTCACCTTGTATTTCTTTTTCAGCGATGAAAGCACGCCGTCAAAAACCTGCTGCTGCTTCTTGTCCTTTATCATGTTTATTATCTTGTCCTTTGATTCGTCATAAGTGAATTTTTTCCTGCTCAATACCTTTATTATGTGCCATCCGTAAACGCTTTTAACCGGCTCCGATACCTCGTTGTCCGAAAGGCCGAACGCGGCGTCCTCGAATTCCTGCACCATTACACCCTTGCCGAAACTGCCGAGATCGCCGCCTTTTTCCTTTGTCGTGGCGTCCTCGGAATATTTTTTGGCGAGGTCGGAAAAATCCTCTCCGTCGTTTATTCGTTTATAAAGCGATTCAGCGAGCTGTTTGCTCTTTACGAGAATGTGCATCGCCTTTATCTCGACAAAATCACCGGTGTGCGCGTCAAAATAGGCCTTTGCGTCCTTGTCGGATACGGCGGATTTTTTCTCCACGTTCTCGGCAAAATAAACGTGGGAAAGTATGTCGTCAAAATCCCATTCATACTTCGCCTTTATATCGGGCCTGTCCGCGTAACCCTGGCTCCTGGCTTCCATGGCCATGAGCTTTTTGTTCACTATGAACTGTATGAACTCTTTTTCCTGCTCCGGGGTCAGCTTGTAGTCGTATTTCTGGTTCATGTATTCGGTTATGGTCCTGTATTTTTCCTTTGTAAGGACATACTCGCCTATTATCGCGATTATCCCCTTGTCGAGTTTTTTGGATTCGAACTCGGAGGATCCCTGCGGCTGCGCGGCCGGCTGTTCGTCGGAGGGGGTTTTTTCAGCGGATTGCCCGGTCTTCTCGCCCGCTCCGCTTTCCTGTGCCGAGGATTTTACCGGAGAAGCCTGCTGGGATGCTGCGGGCGGCGCCAGCACCGTATCATCATGTTTTACTTCCTGTTCGGTGGTGTCGCATGCCGCGTAAATAAAAGCCGCGGCAAGCGCGCAAATCGTCACGATAATTTTTTTCATTTGAACACCTCTGCTGTTTATTAAAAATTACGATTTGTAATATTTTGTGTAATACATCAGCGGGTTCGGTTTTGTGTTGCATTCCGCGCCGATGTCGAGCTTCCCTATCCTGTCCTCTTTCCTTGCCTCCTGCAGCCTGGTGATGACCTTGTCGCGCAGGTCGTAAGGGTTCATCGGGTTTATGTATATTTTCGTGCCGCCCTCAAATCCGGCGGGAGTATTTACCCTTAGCTTTATTAGCAGGTGAAGCGGTATAACGTCGATGGAATCCTTGGGAGCGTAATACCACTCCTCGTTCGTGGCTATCTGTCCGGTCAGGGCATGGTGTATGGCCTGCACCATGTCGGAAAAACCGCGCACTTCCTTGTCCGACATTTCATAGGGGTATATGGCCGGGCTCTTGGAAAAAATGCATATGGTCGGGAACCTGTGCCCTATGTCGGAAAACGCTATTGCGTAATCGTTTTCCGCAACCACCAGGTTGAAGTATACCGCGAGGTTCGCCCCCATCTCGTTGTAAATGTTCGGGTTCTTTCTTATCAGGTTTATCTCCCTTTCAATGGAGACGCCCCATTCGTCGATGGCCACCAGCTGTTTGTGCAGGTGGTCGAAAGACGCGCCCGCCGCCTTGAGCCAATTCTGGAATACGGAAACGTAGCGCACGTGTTTGTTGTTGTCGTAAATATCCTTCATGCCCTTGATCGTGAACTTGATGTACTGGTAATGCTCTTCAGGGGTGAGCTCGCCGGAGTTGCACAGCTGGGTGTCGAATTCCGCGTCCTTTGTATAATGGCTCCTGCCGACGATAAGCTCGTGGCCGCCCGCGAAGAACGCGTCGGATATTTCTATCTTCTCCTGTTCCGGCACGGTTGAAGGATCCCTTCCAAGAAGTTTTAATTTCATGTCCACTATGTGCATAACGTGCTCGTATCCGGCCTTGTCCGCCAGATAGTCTTCCTTGCGTTTCCTTATGTCCTCGGGGAACTGGTAACCGAAATTTTTCTTCCAGTAATCCATGGTTACGATCTCAAAAAGGTTCGGCACCCTGCGAAACTCGGCCGTGGTCTGGCTCAGTATGCCGGGTTTTAGGTCCTTCATTGAAACATATTTCCCGGCCACCTTTACGAGCCTTTCCTTTTCCGGCGGCGTGTTGGGGTATTTTCCCTCGCAAAAATTGCAATAATCCTCTTTTTTCTTTTTTTCTATTTTTTTGGCGGTATCCGGAATGGCGTTGGTAAGGGGCTTGCTTGCCCTGCCCGGGACCGTCCATACTTCCGTTCCCGTGAAAGGGTTGATCTGCTTTATGGTGCCGTCCTGCATCCTGATGAAATACTGGTTATAATTGGACACTTGTACACCTCTTCCCGCGGATTTTTGACATTAAAAAAATGACAAAACCATTGAAAATTATATAGCATTTTCACGGCAAATACAACGTTTTTTCCCTTATTCCGTTATCTCCCCGTTTATCCTGTCGATCTCGGCCTTTACCTTCATGTTTGCGTCCCAGCTGTAATCCGGGTTTATTGCCATGAAATAAAATTCGTTCTGGAGCAATGGTTCCCTGTTCAGGTCGGCCCTGAATTCCGGCTTTATCCTCATAAAATCCACTGTCCCCGGGATCGGGGAATATATGGCAGGCTTTATTTTTATGCCGAGCTTTTCCACGTAAGCCACGTCGTTCATCACAGACCCGGCCGTCTGGCCGGGAAGACCGGCCAGTATGTAAACCCCGATCTCGCTTCCTTTGAACCCCGCTTTCTTCAGGTTTTCGACGGCCTTTTTGAATATATCATTATCCACCTTGCCGCCGGTGGATTTCTGCATCGAATAATCGGTGGTTTCAAGGGAGACGCGTATGTCGGTGAACCCCGAGCGCTTCATAAGCGCCGCCGTCTCTTCGTCTATATAGGCTGCGTGCAGGCCGTTTGAGGCCTGGAAGACAAAACCATAGTTTCTTTTTATTATTTCTTTCAATATTGCCTTGATGTAATGGTTCTTATAAAGAAGGGCGTCGTCGTAAAAAGCGATATTTTTTATCCCCCGCCTGTGGTATGAATCGATCTCTTCGAGCACTTTTGCCGGGTCGCGCTGGTAAAAACCGTCGTAAAGGGATTTTGCGGCGCAATATGAACATGAAAACGGGCATCCGTTCGTGAATTTCACGGCAACGGAACGCAGGTCGTCATACATGGAATAATCCGGGATAAGCTCGTTATAATCCACCGCATGCTTCGGCTCAATGCGCGTGCGCATAAATTTCCCGAGCGTCATTATAAATGTGTCGTTCACGGCCCCCTGCCAGACATGGTCCGCCCCCGAGTTTTTCCGTGCGTGTTCGGCGCACAGGGTCGCGTAAATTCCACCCAGCACAAGAGGCGAAGAGAATTTTTCCTTTAACATGCCGATGGCATGGCGGGTCCCTTCATATGTGTAGGTAATGCCGGACGTCACGAGAATTATGTCCGGTTTTTTTAACGCATCAAGTTTTTTGCAAAAGTTTTCCACGGGAATGCCGTAGCGTTTGTATTTCCTGGGCACCCTTTTGTACTGCTCGGGCTTTTCCACTTCCTCGGAATAATAGGCGCCCTTGCCGTATCCGTCGGATTTCCTGAATTCTTCCGGCGACTCCGGCGAGAACCTGTCCATGCAGTCGATGAAATCCAGTTCAAACCCGAGGGACTTGAGAAGCGTGGCTATTTTCAGGAGCCCGTAAGGTTTGACCCAGAAATCATGGAACTTGAAATCATAGACCCAGGGATTGACAAGCAGAGCTCGCGGCAAAGTAGTCTCCTTAAATTATAATATCAGATCTGCGTAACAATGGATTTTACCACTATTAATGTTGATTATCGACAAAAATGATGGACCTGAAGATTTGGCCCGGATAATACAATTGCAGCTGAAATAAAAAAAACCCGGCGGACGGTATCCGCCGGGTTTTATTGGATTAACCTGCTTCTTAAATTTTAGTTACGTTTGCAGCCTGCGGCCCTTTTGCGCCTTCAGTTACGTCAAAGTTGACTTCATCGCCCTCTTTTAAGGTCTTGAATCCGTCCCCCTGGATGGACTGGTAGTGAACAAATACGTCCTTCCCGCCTTCCATTTCGATAAATCCGTAACCTTTCTTGTCATTGAACCACTTCACTTTTCCCTTCGGCATAACTAAAACCTCCAAAAATTTTAAGATCTTGTAGAACATGTTCTACAGCGTTTTAACAGGATACCACAATGGCGCGGGGCGTCAATGGGTAAATGCGCATCTGCCGCCCTTAAAACGACCAGGTAAAAGGTGTTGCAATGTTGCCAATTTAGAGGTCTTTAACCATTTTTTGGTGTTTTCCGGCGAGATTAATCGGACTTGCCTGAAAATTATTGTCATTTTATCCACTCCTGTGGTAATATTTGATGTTTCAACGGCGGGGTTTGTAATACTGTAAATGAGGTTTCCATGAGAAAATTTTCCTGCGGCGTCATTGATCTTATGCTCCTGATACTTTCCTTCGGCTGTAAAAAATTTTATCCTGCCTCGCCGATAAAAAACACACTGCCCTCGGCACAGGTCCATCGAAAATTCCATGCAATTCATAAGCTGGCACAACAGGGTGCAAAACATCAGGGAAGATATCTAATATGGCCATGGCAACCAGAAAAATAATCCACATAGACATGGACGCATTTTACGCCTCCGTCGAACAGCGCGACAACCCGGATCTTCGCGGCAAACCCGTCATAGTGGGCGGCACTCCGAAGCAGCGCGGCGTCGTCGCCGCGTGCTCATACGAGGCGCGCAAATTCGCCATTCATTCCGCAATGGCCACGGCCACTGCTTTGCGCCTGTGCCCCCAGGCGGTCCTGGTGGTCCCCGATTTTAAAAAGTACACGAAAGCCTCGTCCGAGATACACGAAATATTCCGCCAGTACACCGACCTCGTAGAACCCCTTTCACTGGACGAAGCCTATCTCGACGTGACTGACAACAAGCTGGAAATAAGTTCGGCGACTCAGATAGCCCGTGAGATAAAAGAAAAAATATATGAAAAGACCGGCCTCACAGCCTCGGCGGGCGTTTCCTACTGCAAATTCCTGGCGAAGATAGCGTCGGGTTTTAAAAAGCCGGACGGCCTGACCGTCGTTACCCCGGAAAAAGCAATATCATTTATAGATAAATTGCCTGTCGGATCGTTCAACGGCGTTGGAAAAGTGACCGAAAAAAAGATGCACTCGCTGGGGATAAGGAACGGCCTCGACCTTCGCAAAAAATCCCCGGATTTCCTTGAGGAACATTTCGGTAAATCAGGCGCGTGGTTCTACGATCTTGCGCGTGGAATCGACGATTCTCCGGTCGTATCAAACTGGGACAGGAAGTCCATGGGCCGCGAGGAAACCTATCCCGAAGACATACTGGATATGAATGATATAAAAAAATATCTCGAACAGCTCTGCTTTGATGTGGAAAAAGACCTGAGAAACGAGGATTTAAAAGGCAGGACCCTAACCCTGAAGATAAAATACCTGGATTTCAAGCAGATAACCCGCAGTGTCACAATAGGCAGGGCCGTGCAGTCGGGCGCCACCATTTACGGCCACATACTCAAACTGCTGGATAAGACCCTTGCCGGCAAAAAAAAGATAAGACTGCTGGGCGTTTCGGTCCACAACTTCGGGGATCCGCCCGAAAAAAAGGGACAGCTTGACCTGCCCTTAAAATAACATCAGAACCACTTGTTGCCGTCCGTTTCCGACGGCTTGTATTTTTTTATATATCTGACGGCATCCTTTTCGTTTTTGGCGACATAGAACATCGAGTAAAGATCTTTTTTGATGAATTTTTCTTTTTCCATCCTCCTGAAGAATTTCAACAGCAGGGAGTAAAAATTATCCGTATTTAGGAACACCAGAGGCTTGTTGTGGTACTGGAGCTGTTTTAACGTGAGTATCTCCATGGCCTCCTCAAGCGTTCCCACGCCTCCGGGCAGGAAAATGAAACCGTCCGACTTGAACTCCATGATGCTCTTGCGCTGACGCAGGTCGTCCGTCACTATAAGCTCGTCAAGGCCTTCCTTTGCTATGCCGTAATCCTTCAGCGCCCTTGGTATCACTCCCGTGACCTTGCCTCCTTTTGATTTCACGGAATCGGCAACGGCCCCCATCAGCCCCCGGTTGGCGCCGCCATAGACAAGGTTAAATCCCGACCTTACCATTTCCTCCCCGAGCTTTTTTGCCGAGCTGAAATATTTGAGGGACGCGGCGTCCGACGAGGAACAAAACACACATATGTTCATCAATGTCTCCTTTGGGTCTCTTTGTTTATTTGTGATATTTTAAATCAATTTTGCCTTTTTTTATAGTATAATTATTGATAGTCAAATAGACCGCGATTAATGCGGCGAAAATAATTCAGGAGCGTTTGATGAAAATAGGCTTGCAGGTATGGGGCTCCGACGGCGACATAAGGCCGATGATAGCCCTGGGCGCGGGATTAAAATCGTCCGGGCACCAGGTGACAATATGCATAGCCAGCGTCGACAACAAATCATACGCGGGCCTTTGCGCGAGGGCCGGCATCACAATGCTGAAAAAACCGGATAAAATAGAGGCCGTGCTTGACGGTCTGGCGGGAAAAAACGGCAGGATAGCGCGCACCCCGGCCATGATGCTAAACCTCCTTGAAAAAACACTTTATCCTTACATCGCCGAACTCTACGCCGGCGCCAATTACCTTTGCGAGCGCAGCGACGCCGTGATAGGACATTTCTCCTGCTACTACCTTAAAATAGCGGCAAAAAAACACAACAAACCCTACGCTGCCGTCCATTACTGGCCAGGTTTTATACCATCCGATGTCGACCCGCCCATAGGCTCGCTTAATATAGCCTCCGGCGTTTCAAAAGTCCTCTGGGCGGCTTATCTGACCGCCATGGACATGATGCTTAAAAAACAAGTGAATAAGCTTTTCGCCGACGAGGGCCTTCCCGATATCGACCACGTAATGACGGACGCATGGATGTCTGACAGGCTAAACCTGGTGGCCTGTTCCCGCCTGTTTTTTACCGAGCCAAAGGACTGGATCTCTTCCGGCAGGACAAAAATCACAGGTTTTTTAAATGTCCCCGAAGCCGCCGAGTTCTGCGAATTTACCCCCGAGCTCAAGGACTTTTTGACCAGGCGCGGAGAACACCCCGTATTCATAACCCTGGGATCTTCCATACAGATGGATCCGGAAAGGGGAATGGATATGCTGGTGGAGGCCGCAAAACTTTACAAGAAAAAAGTGATCATACAGACCGCCTCGAAAAAATACCCCGAAAACACATTCCTTCATAATATCTATTTTTCTGCCAGGATGCCGCACAAGGAAATAATGCCTTTTTGCCTTGCCGCCGTCCACCATTGCGGCGCCGGAACGGCACAGACTGCCACAAGGCTCGGGGTGCCGTCAATCCCGGTATATTTTACCGACGAGCAAAAATCATGGGCCGACAGGCTTTTCAAACTGGGCGCCGCCTCAAAACCCCTTGACTATGCCAAATTTTCGTCCCAGCAGCTGGCTGATAACATGAAGGAAGTCATTAACAGCGTGAAAATGAAGGATAGGACGGTCGAATTGTCGGTCATGATGAAAAAAGAAGACGGTGTGGCGGAGGCTGTCAGGTCGTTGGAGGGACTTTTTCAGGCCGGCTCGGCTTCATAATGGACTTTAAAACGCCGGGTCTTTCTGGTACAATATCTGAAAATCAAACAAGGAGAAATAATATGCACTATATCGACTGGATGGAAATAATTTACTGGTCCCTTTTTGCGCTGCTTATCATAGGAGAGATACTCGTGGCTTTTGTTTTCAAGCTCGACAAAAAACACGTCGTCCGCGACTGGGTGGAACCGGCGTTCGAGGCCATGATAATCGCGACCATTCTCCGCATTTTTGTGATACAGGCGTTCGCGATACCGACGCCGTCCATGGAGGATACATTGATGGTAGGCGAGCACCCGATGGCCATAAAATTCGCTTACGGTCTTTATAACCCTCTCGACCATAAGATGTATTTTGACTTCAACAAGCCGAAACGCGGCGATGTCGTGATATTCAGGGATCCCACGGGCAAGACAAACGCGATGTGGATAAAAAGGTGCATGGCCCTTCCCGGGGATGTAGTTGAGATGAAGGACAAGGTGCTTTTCATCAACGGCGTCAAACAGGACGAACCTTATGTGGTGCACAAGGACATGACCGTTTACCCGGCGTGGCGCACTAACAGGGATAATTTTCCTCCCACCACAATTCCCGCCGGGACTTTGTTCATGATGGGAGACAACCGTGACGAGTCGTACGACAGCAGGTTTTTCGGGTTCCTGCCTTATAACAAGCTCCGCGGGAAAGCGGTGCTGGTATACTGGCCGCTGAACAAGATAAAAATAATTAAGCACGTTAAGGTCAACGCGGGAACGCCTCCGGTGGGGGCCTCACCGGTGACGGCAACTGCGAAATAAATTTAATAGTTAAAATTCAAAACCAAGAATTACAATTAAAAAATGCAAATTAACAAATAAAGAGCAACAACCTCGTGTTTGTTGTTAATTGATAAATTTTTAGATGTAATTTTTGGTTTTAAATTTTTACTTTTTTTTAGCCGTTAGTTCAAAATGGCTGGTGTGCTTAATAAACCCCAGCTTTTCATAAACCCTCTTTGCGGCAATATTGTCCTCCCTGACGTTCAATCCTATTATCCTTACGTCGTTCCACAGGTCTGCGCACAGGCTTGCTGTGACCGAGGCGGCATAGCCCTTGCCCCGCTCGTTTTCAGCGGTAACGACATTTCCTACGGCGGCAACGGAATATTCCTTAGAGTAAAGGTGGACCCCGGCGGTGGCTATAAGCGAGGCGTTCTTCCTTATGCAGAAATATTTGCCTGTCTTGAGCATCCCGCCGTTAAAGAACGCCCCGGGATTGATCGACCTTAAAAACTCCTCAAGAGCTTCTGAATCGTTTGAATTTATCCTGTAGGTAAATTCAGGGTATTTTATGTTCTTTGAAAGGAATATGTCGCCGGTGAGCTTCATTTTTTCGTAACAAACAGCCCTGTCAAAACCGTATTTTTCCGATATGACGCCGACAAGATTTTCAGAGACAAGGCAGTACATTTTCTCAGGCAGCCTGTCCATTATGCCCCGCAGCAATAATGCGGCCGATTCCGGGTTCGTATCCTCGACCAGATAAAAAATATTGATGTCCCTGGCCCTGTATATCATTGCCGATGAAACAACCGCCCCCCCGTCGACCAAGGCAAACCAGCGCGTATTGATAAAAAGCTTTTCCTGGAGGTCGCCCAGTTCGTAGATATGAAGATAAGGGTCCTTTACCAGAAAATCATTGAGAAGCCCTTTGTCCCTTGTTTCAATTATCTCCATGGATTTTCACGCTTTCTTTTTTACTCAAAATAAAATCTCGCCCGGCTGGCGTCCTTATTTACGCCGTTTTTCAGGACACTGCAGTGTATCTCCTGCTCATCCACACGTTCAATTCCGGTCCTTATCACATCCCCCGCCCTTGTTTCGTCGATGAAATTAATGATCCCCTTTTTCACCCTGTGCTTTTCAAGATACTCCATGCCAGCAGAATCGAACATCCACTTGACGTATTTTACGTTGTTGACATGACGGTTCACGTCCATATCGCTGTATTGGACGGTGTAATCCGGGCCAAACAAAGGTTCCTTTAGCTGGTCGACTTTTTCGGCGTTGCGGTTAAGCGACGATACCTCCGCACGCGACGGCCATTTTGACGCCAGTTCCGTCAGTCTTGCGATTTTATTTGCGGCCGTATCAAGAACGACCCAGGTGGTCGTCCCCTTTGCGGCTTCTTTCCCGTCATTGCCGGTAATGATGAAATCCCTGTAAGCGTAGAACTTTTCGATCCCCCTTGACCATGTCTCAACTTCAATGATATCCTGCCATTTCGGCAGATTGATAACCTCGACTTCAAGCCTTGTCATGAGCCAGACCTGCCCGGCCGGAAGGAGGCTTCCGAGAGCTTTCTCCACATTGTTGTAATGGCGCCAGGCCATGTCCTGTATATAATCGCACAACGCCGGAAAGGACGACCTTCCGAGCGCGTCCGATTCATAAACCTTTATCTCATATTTCTGCTTCCATAATTCTGGCGCTTCCATGATAACCGCCCTCCGTTTCTATTTTTCTTTCTCGCCGAAAACATCGGCCTCAAAGGTAAAAATTTCCGTTCCGGGATCCTTGTAGGCGTCCGGAGCGAGCCCGGCCTTTCCCTCGCAAAGGTTGCGCATGAACTCCTCTTTTGACCATCCGGTTTCCTGCGCCACCTGCGGAAGGAAAACCCCGCTCGAATACCCCTGCCTTACTATCACGCCGTGCCTGCCGAGTATTATGTCATCAATGGATTTTACCCGTTTTTTTGGGGTCAGCACCGATATCTCAATGTCTATTTCCTTGAGCTCGGATAACATGACCGGTGCGAATCTGGGATCGCCGGAGCAAGCCTCAACTGCCATTTCAATCACGGTTTCATAAAGAGGCCCCCTGCCCTCGATCATGCCTATGCATCCGCGAAGCTTTCCGTTATTGTGTATGGTGACAAAAGCTCCGCTTTCCGACAGCAGAACCCCGTCCTGCGTCTTATATTTGTATATGAGGGACTTTTCCACATATAATTCCACGGTGTTCCTGGCCAGCTTGAGAAGTTCTTGCTTTTGTTCCGCATTGACCATAAAAGGTTCTCCTTTAATTAAATTTCAAAAACCCATATTTTACTTGACAAATCCACCATTAAAAATATAATTGATATCTACCTTATGCGTGGGCCCTTAGCTCAGTCGGTTAGAGCAGCAGACTCATAATCTGTTGGTCGAAGGTTCGAGTCCTTCAGGGCCCACCAAATTTTCAGTTACGCTGAAAATTTTAGAAAGTAAAAAGGTGATAGTAGATAGGAGACAAAACTATCGCGACTATCGCGGCGTACCGCCTCCCTTCCTACATTTTGTTCTCCGCCTTCATTATTATAAACCTAACCTTTGATTTTGCAACCGTTGCTTCCACTTCTTTAGGGTCTCCCACTATGGTGCCGAAATGGGCCGGTATGGCCGCGAGCGGCTTTATCAGCTCCGCGCACCTGACGCAATCCTTCGCGTCCATTGTGTATGTCCCGCCGCACGGCAGTATTGCCACGGTAATATTTTTTATCTTTTCCATTTCTGGGATGAGGTCGGTGTCTCCGGCGTTATATATCCTGATGCCGTTTCCCTCTATGATAAATCCGACGTAAAGGTTCTCTTTGGGGTGAAATGGTTTTTTTACGTTATACATGGCGACGGCCTCGAATATTAATTTTCCTATCTGTTTTTTATCTCCAGGCCTGAACACCACGGTCTTATAGCCCGGAAGCTTGTCCGCGACTATTTTTGGGCAGAATATCACGGTGTCATCTTTTTTTATCTTATCGATGTCTTTTTTGGACAGATGGTCGTAATGGTCGTGGGTTATAAGGATAAAATCCGCCGGCACTGCGTTCTTGACGTTCCACGGGTCTATGTATATGACTTTTCCCTCAAGCATTATCCTGAAAGATGCGTGCTCTATCCATGTGATGTCCTTTAGCGCCTCGTCGACCTTTCCGACGGCGAACGACTGCGCGTGCATCAGGAGCAGGAACAAAACCGGCAATATTAATTTAAACATTTTTCCCTCCATTATTAATTAATTGAAGATGTTCTTTAAAAGCTTTTTTGCCGCGTCCTCTATCCCGCTTTCTTTGAGTTTCTTTCCGAGGTTCCTTTTTATGTTCTCCATCATCCTCGGCTGTTTCAGGTCGTATTTCTGGTCATTTACCGTGTTATAGATCCTTGCATCGACCGGTATCCAGCCGTCGCTGTCGCAAGCGTAACCCGCGTCACTTATCCCGAAAAGCCGTAAAAAGGCCTGCCCGATGTTTTTTGCCACCCTGGGGTTGAAGTCCATCTGCAGCTTGAGATCTACCGGGCCGTCCAGCGTCGTGTAACCCGCGCCGGATAATTTTATGTCGCCGGATTTGCCGTCCGGGCCGCTCTGCATTTTCAGGTCGTTAGTGGATATCCTGCCTCCGGACGCCAGGAAATGCGCGGACAAAATGTCGAAAACAATGTCGTTTTTCAGCGTATCGATCTGTAGAGCGGCTCCGATTTTTTTTGCGTCATCCAACGCCATTAATTTACCGTTGGTCACTCCAAAATATCCGCCGCCTTTCATGGTGTGAGCCGTATCGCCGAACGTTTCCCCGGAGAACACGGCGTTAAGGTCAAGGGTGCCGTAGACCTTTTCCCTTATCTCGTCGAGTATGGTCCTGTCAGCGGTTCCATTTTGAGGCGCGAACGCCGACAGCTCTTCTGCGAGATCGTGTATGTTGACGTTTTTTACGGACACATCCATGGCGTAACTTTCTTTGCCGAGATCCACACTTATGTCCAGTGCCGAATCGCCGCCGTATGCGCGCATCGAAGACCTGAGAGCCAGTTTTTTTCCGGCAAGTTTGACGGATGACATTATTCTGCCCGTTGTCCCTTTATTGGGACGCGCCGGGTCCGCCGTTGTTTCAAGGTTTCCGCTTATATCGCCGGCGTTTTTCACGCTTATTTTCCCGGTTGAAAGGGTCCCGGCCGCGGATAAACGCTCTATTTCAATTTCAGCAGACATTGCCGCCACATCGGCTTTTATTTTTGACCTGAAGGAAAGAGGGAGCCTGTTCCTGCCGTATGATACCGTGCAGTCCATTTTCACGCTGACAGGCTTTACAGCGCCCATTACTATGTCCTCAACCGACAAATCAATGCCGTCAATCACAGCTTCTCCGGATTTTTCTTTTGAACTATCGTCGTATACGATCCTGCCGTTCTTGATGAACACGCCTGTTATGATGATATTTTTCAGGAACACCCTGTTTGTTCCGCCCGTTTCAGGCGGAGCCTGGCTTTTACCCATCATGCCGGAAAAATTAAATTTGCCGTCTTTCCCCCTGATAATTTTACAATAAGGGGAATCAAGCTCCAGTTTATTTACGACAAGGCTGCCTCCCAGAAGGGCGAACAGATTGTAGCTCAGTTCCATATCGGAATCCTTTATAAAGATCTCTTTTCCTTCCGGTTCGCTTATGGAAACATCCTTGAGCTCAATGCCCCTTATTATGTCGTATTTCAGGGATCCTATCCCGACTTCCCTTCCGATTCCCGAGGATATTTTTTTTATTATCATAACTTTCAGGTTCTCCGCGGGCAGCCACAGCGGAATCAATGCAATTGCCCCGATTATGGAAACGGCCGCCAGTGATGCTATAATGGCAAGTATGGTGAAAAAACGTTTCATTAAAACCTCCACGCCGAATAATGTCCCGACTTCCATACAATTTTATAACAAATATCCCATAAAAGCAAAAAAAAAGCCGGCTTTTCAGCCGGCTTTTTTATCCTGATCCGCTATTTTTTCTTTGACGCTTTCTTAGCCGTCTCTTTAACTGCTTCCTTTATCTCTTCTTTAACAACTTCCTTCGTGGTTTCGGAAACCGGTTCCACCGCATCCTCGTCCTCTTCGGGCATTTCGCCCGGATCGTCCGGCTCATCAACCGGCTTTACAGCTCCGGTTTCCTTCAGGAAATAATTTTCCCGTGTTTTTTTGTCGATCTCCTGCGCTGTCTGCGGATTTTCAGTGAGATAATTTATGGCCGATTCCCTTCCCTGGCCTATTTTTATCCCCTTGTATATGTACCATGTCCCTGATTTTTCAATGACGCCGTTGTCAACCGCGACGTCGAGCATGGCTGTTTCCGCGACGATGCCCTTGCCGAATATTATCTCGAATATTGCCTCCCTGAAAGGCGGCGCCACTTTGTTTTTAACGATCTTGCCCTTCACCCTGTTGCCGATCACGACCTCGCCTTTTTTGATGGCCTCGACCCTGCGTATGTCAATCCTGACCGATGAGTAAAACTTCAGGGCCCTGCCGCCCGGCGTTGTCTCCGGGCTTCCGAACATGACGCCGATTTTTTCCCTGATCTGGTTTATAAAAATTACTATGGTTTTTGACTTGCTGATAATGGCGGTCAATTTCCTCATCGCCTGCGACATGAGCCTTGCCTGAAGGCCCATGTGAGAGTCGCCCATATCCCCTTCTATCTCTGCCTTAGGCACCAGCGCCGCGACAGAATCGACAACAATAACATCAACCGCGCCCGATCTGACAAGCGTCTCCACTATGTCAAGGGCCTGCTCGCCTGTATCCGGCTGTGATATGAGGAGGTTGTCGACATCAATGCCGACTTTTTTGGAATATTCAACGTCCATGGCGTTCTCGGCGTCGACATACGCGGCATTGCCGCCGTTCTGCTGGCATTTTGCGACTATTGACATGGCAAGGGTCGATTTGCCCGATGATTCCGGCCCGAATATTTCCACTATCCTGCCGCGCGGTATGCCGCCTCCAAGCGCAAGGTCGAGTGAAAGTGCGCCGGTTGTTATGGTGTCCACTTTTGTTACCATGGATTTGCCGAGCTTCATGATGGACCCCTTTCCAAACTGCTTTTCTATCTGTGATATAGCAAGTTCAAGTGCCTTTTTCCTGTCATCGCTCATTTACTGCCCCTTTCGGATTTACCGGATAATTCCGG
>CAYUDX010000016.1:0-75716 GCA_964443355.1 uncultured Spirochaetia bacterium | reverse complement strand
AAGGCTCTTAAGATTCTTGCTCAATATCGCCACCTCTTTGCTTTAATATTTTCTGAAGACTTTCCTTTTCCTTCAAAAGCGCGGTCAGCTTATCCATATCTTTTGACGTTTCAGCTTCAGTGATCCGCCCTTTTATTTCTTCCATTTTTTCCGCGGCCTTTTCCTTTAGTATTCTTAAAAAACAGTCGGAGACTATCTGGATCGCGTCCGCAACGTGCCCCTTCTTGTTCTTTATTTCCTGCTTTTCCACCAGCAGCCCGGACAATACCGAGGAAATCTCGGCGTTGTCGACATAATCCATTTCCACCTTCGCCAGGATGTCCTTTTCTCCGGCCCTGAAATACGACTTTATCTTTTCCATCAGCTGGCTGTAAATGGAGTTCTTAAAATCCTCGTATTTAAGCCCAAGATTTTCCCTGTGCTCGGCTATGTGCCTTAGCACCACGTCCTGGTCCTCTGTGCCAAGGTAGCGCAGCGCCGTCTCTATTATTATCTTCTCTGCCATGTCCGCCCCTTTGTTCTTAAGGGCGAGTGAATCTTCAAAGCTGTGGCCAGGCTCGTCCGGCTTTACGGCCGAAGAAGATCCACGGAAATACCTGGCCGCTACATCTCGGGAAACCTGCAGTTTGTCCGCGATGAGCTTTACCGCGCTCTCCAATACGACTCCGGAAGCTGCTTTTTCCACAAGTGAAGCAAGCTCCTTTATTACCTTTTCCTTGTAATAAGGACTCTTGATGTCTCCCTGCTTCTTCATCCATTCTATGCGGTATTCCAGAAACGGCGTCGCGGCCTTTATCCTTTCTGTCAGCGCGGCGGCCCCGTTCTTTTTTATGTAATCATCGGGATCCTTTACCCCGTCAAAACTCACCACCAGGGCGTCGAGCCCCTCGGTGAAAAGGTTGTCGCCGGCCCTTATGGAGCCCTGTCTTCCGGCGTCGTCCATGTCGTACATTATTATTGCCCGGTCCGCGTATCTTTTTAACAGCTTTGCCTGGTCGATGGTCATTGCGGTGCCGAGCGTTGCGACGGTGTTCTTTATCCCGGCCGCGTAGACCGTTATACAATCCATATATCCTTCGACGATTATTATGTCCCCGCCCGTGGCGTACTTTCTGGCGTTGTTCAGGTTATAAAGGTTCCTGCCCTTTATGTATACCGCCGTTTCCCTGGAGTTTATGTATTTCGGGTTGGAGTCGTCAAATACCCTTCCCCCGAACCCGATCACTTCTCCGTAGGTATTCAATATCGGGAACATCAGCCTGTCGCGGAAAACATCATACAGGCCGTAATTGCCCTTCGCGGCAAGCCACGACTTGAGCATCTCGTCCTCTGAAAATCCCTTTGACTTAAGCCTCGCGGCGAGACCGCCTTCGGACGGCGAGTACCCTATCTTAAAATCCTCGGCGGTTGCCGCGTCTATAAGGCGCTCCGCCGCGTATTTTTTCGCCTTTTCGCTGTGTAAGAACGTCTCCCTGTAATATTCAAGTGCCTCTTTGTTGGCCGATATCAGTTTTTCTTTTTCGCTGTAATTTACGTTGGACCTTTCTTCGTCGATCTCTATGCCGGAGCGTTTGGCCAGGAACTTCACCGACTCCACGAAAGAAAAATTCTCGAGGCGCTGAAGGAAGGTAAAAACGTTCCCGCCTTCGCCGCAACCGAAGCACCGGTATATCTGCTTCTCGGGGCTCACCACAAAAGAAGGCGTCTTTTCCTGGTGAAAAGGGCAGTTGGCCTTGTAATTGGCCCCTGCTTTTTTAAGGGTCACGTATCCGCCGATGACCTCGACAATGTCGCTTGCGCCCTTTACCTGCTCTATCTTATCCGGGGATATCATTTCGGCGCCCCGCCGTTTAAAATGACTTTTTCAATTGCCGCTTCCAGCCTTGTCCTGTCTTCCGCCGTATATTTTGACGGGCCGCGGAGCTTTATTTTTCCTTTTTTCGCCCGCAAACTTTTTTTTTCGATGGCGGCTATGCCGTTCTTTACGACAAGATCATCCTCGCTTAAGAGCCTTCCGCGCGGGCTTATTACCGCAAGCCCTTTTGCCGCCAGGAACAGCCCCAGTCCGGTGTCGCCTGTCACGGCTATGTCGCCTTTTGCGGCTATGTTCATTATTTTAATGTCCGCTTCCTGTTTCCTGTTGTCCACAAGTATAACTTCGTCGGCTTCTTCGTTTTTCTCCGAGTAATGGGCGTTAGACATCACAAAAACCGTCCTGATGGAATGCTTTTTCGCGGCCGAAAGGATTGCTTCCTTTGCCGGCTGCGCGTCCGCGTCCACTATTATTTTCATCCTTATTTTTTTGCCTTTGTCCTTGAAAACCGGGTGAAACCCGACGCTTCAACGACCCTGAAATTTCCCATCTTCTTCATCATGGCGTCCAGCATGATGTTTATACCGAGCGAGTCCGAGGATATGTGTCCCGCGATAACGGCGTTCATCTGCGCCTCTTCAATGGCCTTTTTGTGGTCCCCGGAAAAATGCATTCCAACGACCGTATCGACGCCCTTGTCGACGAGCTTCTTATAAATATCCGAAGGGCCTTCGGTGCCGCCCGTCATGTCGACGAATATCCTGTTTACCCTGCGCTGTTTGTCGCCTACAAGTATGACCGGCGGAGAACTACGCTTCGCCGCGGCCGCGTATTCCGGCTCCTCATAGAGCATATCCATCACGTCTCCGACCCTTTTTGGCTTTTCCCCGTCGAACCTCTTTTGCAGGAAAGTCGCGACGCAGTTGTCGGTCGGCGTATGCATATTCATCATGGAAATATCAAGAAGCCTTGCCGCGTCGGATGCCCTGAAATGGTTCGCCGGCATGAAGCGCTCGCCGACTTCTTTCATCCTTTTTCCGAGCAAGGCCTCGGCCGTGGAAATGGTGACCCCGAACATGTTGAAAATATCGGCCTGCATGCCCATCACGTCCGTAAAACCAGACGAAGCCAGGCCGTTTGGGTGGTGGGCTATGATCGCGTCTATCTTACCGCCTTTTTCGTTGAGCCTGTCGGTGAGAAGTATCTCGGGTGCTTCCATGTCTATGCCGACAATCACAGTTTTTATTTCGCGTCCCGAATCGTGGTTTATCCTTGTGTCACAATAGGGATTTGCCAGGTTTTCCTCGTCGAAGTATTTTTTTTCCCTGTCGGAAAGTTTTTCATATTTTTTTTTCTGCGTGGCAATATATTCCTTTGCTGCCGCCGCTCCTCTGGGGTCCATCTGCATCCCTATCTCATAAGCCGCCTTATAAAGGTCCCTAATCTTCATAATACCTCCGTTTGGCTTTTGTCATTTTGCGGACAAGAATCCGCTGCCTTTGACGCAAAATCTCCGGTAAAGGTCGAGCCCTTTTTTGATCCCTATCCTGGGCCCTTTTGTTACCCTGAATTTTTTCTCGCCTGAGGACGCAACATATAATTCCATGCCGCCGACCATGTCGGCCCTGTTGAATTTTTTATCGACGGCCAAAGCCGCTGTCAATTTCCCCGGCCCGTTTGTAAGTTTTTTTATTTCGCCGGTCCGCCGCAGTTTCATCATTGTCTTTATGCCCGACACCGGCTCTGCCGCCCTTATGAGGACAGCCCCGGCAGTGCCTTCTTTTTCAGTGACAATATTTAAAAGGAAATGATTTCCGTAACAGAAGTAAACATACGCGCGGCCCGGGGCTTCGAACATGACTTCGTTCCTCGGGGTCCTGTTTGAGTAAGCGTGGCTTCCCGGATCGCGGCTCCCCGTGTAAGCTTCGGTTTCGACTATCCTGGCCGCCAAAATTTCACCCTTATAATTCCTCACCAGGTATTTTCCAAGAAGCCGCCTTGCGGCATTGACCGTGCCCCTTATGAAAAAATCGCGTTCCAGCCTTTTGAATTTGAATGGCGTAAGGTCTTCCCCTGTTATTTTAAAATTTCCCTCAGGATAGCGTTAACCCTGGAGCCGTCGGCCTTTCCCTTTACCTTTGGCATGACGAGCGCCATGACCTTGCCCGTGTCTTTTGCAGTCGAGGCGGCGGCAGTTTGTACCGCCTCCCCGACTATTTTTTTAAGCTCTTCATCGGACAGCTGTTCCGGAAGGAAAGCTTTCAGGATTGCAAGCTCCTGCTCTTCCTTCGGGACAAGGTCTTCCCTGCCGCCCTTTTTAAAGCTCTCGATTGAATCAACGTGCGATTTTGTCAGAGAGGATATGACGCCGAGCACCTCGTCGTCGGACAAAGTTTTCCTTCCGGCAACCTCTTTTTTCATTACCTCGGTCTTGATCTGGCGCAGGCAGTCCATCTTTACCTGGTCCTTTGCCTTCATGGCCTCTTTGAGATCGCTGTTGATCTTTTCGATTAATGTCATTTTACGGCCTTCTTTTGATTTTTTTTCTCTTCTTGCTCGCCGCCCACATCTTCTGTTTCCTTTTTACCGAAGGCGGTTCATAAAATTCCCTCTTTTTCATTTCCTGCAAAATTCCCGCGTCCTGGACCTTTTTCTTGAAGCGCTTCATTGCCTCATCCAGTGACTCGTTCTCTTTGATGAGAATTTCCGTCATTTAAAAATCACCCGTCTTTCTTTTATAAAATATCCCGCTTAAAAAGCGGGCTTGCGTATTTGCCCAGAAATAAAAAAGTAGTCTGTCAAGCACTGTTTTAGACGTATTAAACGTTAAAAAGATGCTTAACAGACCTTTCACTATAATAAAGTATATATATTATCATTTAAAAAGTCAAGATTTTTATATATTATTCAGATGTTTTTTACGATGTTTGGTATACGGTCACAAAAAGTTTCTTCATGCGGAATAGTGCTGCTTTTTCCTATATTTTTAAAGCTTTTTATACTGCATCATTTCCTTGCATAAACAAAGTTTGTTTATGCTAACAAGTTGGCTTTGCCGGTTTTCCCGGTCACTCAAGCGTGATCGCGGTTTTTACAACCTTCTCAATGTGCGGATATGATGAATAGGTTGCCATTATCCGGAGAAGCACGCTGTAGGCGCCCCCCGGCTTTATTATTGCCCTGAACTTTTCCGGAACGTCCCAGTCCACGGAATTTTTCCCCATCTCCGCCCCGATCTGGCGGCACACCTCCACGGTATTGCCTCCGGCGTCAACCACCTGTATGGTGATGAAACTTTTTTCGGTCAGCTTGAAATCGAACTGGAGCCTGCACGCCGCGTCGTTTTTCAGCTGTGAAACATTGAAATCAGATGCGTCGCTGCCCAGCCAAAAATACTGCGCCGATTCCCTGTCCGATACGAATATCTGTCCGTAATGCTTGTATATCGCGATGCCCGTGGGTTTCTCGAACTGGTAATCGTTCGTGCCGAACCCGCCGAACTCCGTTATGAACCTAAGGTCCGGCGTGAACTTGTATATCATCGAGTTAAGGTTGTCCACGATGTAAATATTCCCGTAATAATCCTGCTCGAGGGTCGTCAAAAAAACGTTCCTGCCCAGGACCTCGTTGACCCTTATTGACTGCGCCAGGTTCCCGGACATGTCGAATTTCTGGAGCCTGTCGTTGTTGCCGTCTATGAGGTAGATGAAATTTTCCTTGAATCCTGTATACCTCTCTGTGTCGTCGCACACACAAATTCCCCGGGGATTAAAAACCCCCCTGTCCTGGCCTATCATTGAAAGATAGCCGCCCGACCTTGAGAATATCTCTATCCTGTTGTTGCCTGTGTCGGATACGTATATCTTTCCGGAAGAATCAAGGGCAATGTATGAAGGCTTGTTCAATTTCCCCGGCTCCGAACCCGTGCTTCCTATGTTCCTTATGAACTTCACCTTTTTTCCGTTGTTAAAGAACCTCGCGATCCTGTCGTTCCCTGTGTCGGCCACGTAAACGTCGCCGTATTCGTTGCAGGCAATGCCGACGGGGTCAAGAAGTTCGCCGTCTTTGGAGCCGCGGCTGCCGAAGGTGGACAGCGAATGCATTGATGAATTGTATATTATCTCGCCCCTTCCGGAATTGACGCCGTAAACCGTCAGCTGCCAGTCATCCTTGTCCTTGTTTATGGCCCCGTATTCCACAAGCAGTTTGGTGCAAGCAAGGTCCTGCGGGTTGTCGAAATAAGTCCTGCCTCCGAGGAACATCTTAAGGTAAAAAGGGGTCCCCTTGTGTATGCCGAATGGTGTGTGCCAGAACGACGGGTAAACCAGTGTCGTCGGCCTGTCATATATCGTTGTTACCTCGTCATCGTCGCCATTTTTTTGCTCCCCGGCGGCGCAAAATGAAAAAAGCAGCAGAAACGCAAGTGCGGCAAAAAATATCATTTTTTTCACCGTATCACCATTTTTAAAATTTTACCGCGTATTTTATCCCGTTGACGGAAGGGTCGTATGAAAAACTATTCTCGACGTCGGAAAGGCAGACCGCCTTACCTGTAACAACGCCGATAAGCGCGCCTGCCAGAACGTCGCTGGGCCAGTGCATGCTCTTATATATCCTGGCCGCGCCGCAAAGCGCCGCGACGGGATAAGCCAGATATGATATGCCGTAACTGTCGGAGGCGTATGTATCCGCTATTATTGTTGCCCACATGAAAGCGACCGTTGTGTGCCCCGACGGGTATGAATTGTCTCCGAAATTGAAAAAAGAGAACTTGTAAGGACCGTTGCCGGCGCCGGGCCTTTCCCTTCCGAATACAACCTTGCCGGCGTAGGCGATCGTCCCTGAAACAGCCATCCCTTCCACTATCCTCTGCGCCGCCATTCTTTCCTTTTCACCGCCGAGAGCGAAAAGGATAGCGTCGCCCGCAAGCACATATATCCCGTCACCCGCGTCGTTGAAAACATCGTAAAAATTGTCCGCTGTTTTGCTCCTGTTTTTTGTAATAAAGGAGGCCAGCCATGCGTCGTTTTTCATTATTAGATATGTGGAGCCGGCAAACCCGGCGGCCACAAGGGATGATTCAACCGGGTTCTGCACGGTGATGTCATAAATGGAAACGAAATCCTCAAAAAACAGCCTGTTCCAGATGGTATCATCAGCAGATGCAATGACAGGGGCAAGCAGGAACAGGAGAAGCATAATTGCCGCTTTCAATCGGAAAGTTTTCATTGAGCCTCCTTCCTGTAATGATGAATGTTTAACCCGCATTAATCCATAATGTATATGATAAGATATATTCATCTTCAAGTCAAACCAATATCCTGCCGGCCCGCATAATAACCTGATGATATTTAACAAATAAAAAACCCCGGGGATGGCCCGGGGTTTTCTATTTAAACCGCCTTTTATTTTGCGTTCTGGTTGGCCGCTTCAGCCGCGAGCTTTATCTCCGTGTATGCCTGGTCCAGGAGGTCCTTCGCCTTTGCGGCGTGGCCGTCCATGTCGAATTCGTTGGCTACCTGCGCCTTGGAAACTTTTGCCACGGCTTTTTCAATAAGAAGCTGCGCCGCATGCAGGTTGGGGTGTTTCATGCCTACGTTTGCCGCGAACAACGAGATGCCGGAAAGCATTACTGCGAGTACTGCCACTGCGATGATGATCTTTTTCATTCTTTTCTCCTTTTGTTTTTTTATGAAACTTAAAGCCGATTGCCTTCATCCGGGATATTTACAGTTCAATATCCAGTTTTATCGTGGGATAAAGCACCCTGAAATGCTGCGCCAGTATGTTTATTGCGTTGTTTATATGGTTCAAGGCGCGCTTTTTCAAACCTTCCGCGCCGGCATTGTCTTCTTCCTTGTTTACGTCCCTTCTTGCCGACTTGAGCAATTCGATGGCTTTCTGGAATCGCCCCTGCCTGTCGAGGTTTGCGTCAACTGAAGCGCGTGCGTTAACGTTCTTGCCGTCCTCGATGGCGGCTTTTTTGATCTCACCTATCGCCTTGTCGATCGAGGCTGTCGCATCAATTTCTTCCTGGGCAATGGTGTCGGAATCCGTCATCTTGTCGATATAGGCCCTTGCCGTCCTGAGGTCCGATAAAGCGTGAAGATATGCCGGATGTTCATGCCCTTCCACAACAACCACCCTGCATGATGCAAAAACAAGAGCAAGAGCAAAAGCCGCTACAAAAAACAGTGCTTTTTTCATTCCACTTTCTCCTTTGTTGTTTTACCGGAAACCCGGCCTTAAACATACGCACATGGCATTAACTAAATTATTTGAATCAATTTATGTTCCCTATTAAAATTAGACGAATAAAGCCTGCAAAAGGTTTACGCTATTTTTGATAATTTTCCCGGTTCTTTATCATTTCAATCCTTGGAAAAAATCTTCCTGTGTGCCTGCAGTATGCTTCATATTCCCCGGGGAAAGCCTCTTTCATCATGCTCTCCTCGCCGGATACAACAATGTGCCATATCGGGTGCAGGAGCATAGCCCAGGCAATTAATACCCAGTTATTAAGCAGGATTGCCAGACCAAAATCAAAAAATGTGAGAAAAGCCGCGTATAAAGGATGGCGAAAATATTTAAAAATACCCGTAGTTATTAGGGTTTTTCCCCTTGTCTTTATGCCCAGCGCCTTGTTGCTTGCGATAAAGATCATAATGGCCGCGACAGAAAGCGCAATAAAAATCGTCCAGCGCAACAGCTTCTGCCCAATAAAAATATCCGGAATATTGAATGCGTTTTTAAAATAACGTGCCGGAAAAAGGAGGGCTATGCTAATCGCCAGTCCAACGGGCCCGGAGCCGAACAATCTATTGTAAGTGTTCATAAGGCAAAAATATTGCTGACCCGCCTGTTTTGCACGTCCCAAACCAGCAACGCGGTCTTCGCGGGATTGACGATCTCTTTCGATTCCTTATCCAATACCATAGGTAATCCCCCTGCATTAATTAAATTTTATTCCCTATAATTATATCAAATTAATATCCCACGAACTATTAAAGATATATTGAGAGGCCGTAATAGTTACCTTGCCACCGCGAATTTACCGCGTGCAAAGACATTCTTGTCTACTGTTATTATATAAACATATAACCCTGACGCCATGTTTGCCGGCACGTTCCAGCAGTATTTGCCCGGTGTCGGGCCGGCGTCGATGTTTTTAATGAGCTCTCCGTTAAGGTTGAATATCATTATTTTATTGTTACCCGGCAGGTTGCCGAAGCACAGGGATGCGTCCCCTTTTTTTATAAGCGACGGATAAATGTAAAAATTCTGCGCCGGAGGCGTGATTGCGGTGGCGGCAGGCGTTGCCCCGGGGATCGTCTGTTTGAAATCAATTGCGTCCACCTGGTAGGTGCCATTGAAGGCAGAACCGTATGTGAACATTATCCCCACATCATTGCACGCATTTACAAACGGAACGCTTGATATGTTCCACGTGATTGTGTTCCATGCTCCCGGGGTTATCTGGTTGTTGCCGCCGTCAAACCATGTCCACGCGCTGTCCTGGATGTATATTTTTGCCGAAATATTAGAGGCCGCCGTCGGGAAATAAACATGGGCCGTTATGCTGTTTGTTCCCTGCAAAAGCACCCTGTTGGAAATAAAAAACGACGACTGGGCTGAGGCTGCTTCGTTAACATTTACAGCGATTGAATGGAGCCCCGCGTATGCGTCAACCGTTGTATTTGACATCACTCCAACATCAACGTTCCATCCCATTGATGTGCCGTCCTCGAAATTATAATAACTGCCGTCGCCGTTTGTGTTCAGCGTAGCCACCGGTGTAGGTGTCTGTGTTATCGCTGCTGTTACCGCGGGAGTTGCCGTGGCAGCCCCGCCGGTGTAATAAAGCTTGAAGGCCGCGTCCTTTGAAATAGCCGGCAGGTTTATTGAAGCCGAACCCGAGCTTACCACGGCGGTCGCGCTGGCAAAAGGCGTTCCAAGGACGGTGTCCCAGAAATCGCACATCCACGTTCCGTTTTTGTTCAGCCCTGTTACGGTCATCACGCCGTTGTTTATAACCGGGTTGCTTGTGGAAGCATAATTAAAATAGCGCGACTGGACGTTGCCCAACACCCTATCGGTCCCGGATAAAGCCGCGCATCTTAAGGCTCCGACATATCCTGTAAGGGTATATGAGAACACCTGGAACCAATCCTGTCCCGTCGAGTCGACATATATGGAATGGCTTCCCGCGGGTACGGCTATTTCGTAATATGAGTTGGTGGTGACGGAAGTAAAATTTACCGGTGTACCGCCGTCCAGGGTTATTGAAAGCGTATTAGGGCCCCACGTGGAAACGCTCCCCGTGCTCACCCCGAATTTTCCGGGCCGCGGCATGTTCACGTTAAATATCGGAGGATTCCAGTACTGCGGCTTGCCGGTGTAGCTGTAAAGGTAACCCGAAAGGGTCGTCGGGTCCGGAGTTATTGTGCCGTCGTTGTTGGCCGTAAAATTGTTCTGCGGGCTTTTCATGCCCCACTGCGTCAGCGCGGGTGAAATAACGGCGTCAGCCATAACGGAACAGGAAACGGTAAAAGTCACCGGTTTATACCCGTGCATGTCAAGATCCTCGCCAGCCACAAAGGAGGATATCCCTTTCCACCTATAATAAAGGTTCAACGGATGCACATATACATCCCACCACCAGGGGAACCCGCCGCCGGCGGCCTTTGCTGTAAAAGATCCCCAGTTTGTGTTGTGTATGAATATTCCAGTTGGGTCAACGCTGTTTTCCGAAGTACCTGACGATATTCCCATCTCGCCTATATAAAAAGGTTTTCCGGGATTTTGCGCCTTTAACGCCGCCGTAAGCGAGGCGGAAAGCCCAGCCATGTCCACGCCCCCGTAATTATGCTGCTGCACTATCTGCATGCCGGCGTTCCATACGTCGGATGGCCATGCAAGGGCGTTTGCGTAGCTTGTCGTCACCAGGTGCCTGTAAGGGTCGGTTGATTTTAAATAATCGCCCATTACCTGGTGGAAGGCGGCCGACTTGGAAACGTCCGAGGAATATAAGTCTATCCATTCCATTTCGTTCAATATTTCCCAAGCCATCAGCGATGTATAATGGCCGTAGCGGGATATCATATAGCGCCAGTTACGCTGCAGAAATTTTTGCGCATTGATGTCCGTCCACAACAGGTCTGGCGTGGCCATAAACCCGCCGTAGGGATTTGCCGCCGAGTTATACGGGTTTGACGACCAGTCCGCGTCCGTTATTGTGGAAAAATTCCCGTGATTGATGAGCATTAGCATTACGTAAATATTCTTCTGCGCGCATTCATTGAGGACGTAATCAAGCTCCCATGCCTGCTGCATCCTTGTCATGTAATTCCCGGGCAGCGTCGTTCCGGCGCTGTAAGAGTCGGCCCATTCGATTTCCATATCCCACGGCGCCTGCCAAATTCGGATAAAATTCCCCCCCTGCGAAGACAGCGAACTTAACCACGCGTCGTACTGGTAAGTGCGCCCGGCGCCCGCCCATCCCATGTTCTCGCCGACCGGAAAAAAAGATTTTTTTGAATCAAAAGCGAAATAATCCGGGTCGTTCCCCGACACCCTGACAAACCCGTCGGATGGCGAAGGATTTACGGTAAAATTTGCGGACTGCGTCGAAGTCGTGCCCTGCGCGTCCACGGCCGCCACATAATAAGACCACGTCCCTGTTTCATCCGGGGCGAACCTTGCTTTCCAGCATGGCGGGCCGTTCACGATAAGCGACTGCGTATTGAAATCCCCTCCGCGGATATAATCCTGGAAATAAAACCCTTCCACGCTGTGCGTTACTCCGGTCGGGGAGGTGAAATTTGCGGTTATGTCTATCTGCGCTGGATCGAAAGGGTTTGTGTACGTGGTATCGAGGCTCATTGTTATCTCGAATTTCGAGTATTTAAGGACCGGGGAATTGTCGCCGATTGAGACTATGGAAAGTGCGTTTAAGAACGAGGAAAAATAAAGGATTAAAAAAAGTGCGGTTACTGCATTGCTGACAGGGCGGGATTTCATATATACAGCTTGTTTTCCTTTATATATTCCCCTACCCTGGCGCCGAGCTCCACAGTGCAATCCTCCCCGCTGCGCAGCCTGTAGCGGATGTCGGTAGAGGATATGTGGACCAGGCTCGTATGTGCCCAGTAAACCACGTTGGAAAGGTTGCCGTATTTCTTTGTTATCATTTCCTTTGTGTTGCCGGCTCTGGGAAAAATTATAAAATCAATAAGCCTCAAAAGCTCCTGGCTTTCCTTCCATGTGTCTATGTGGTAAAAAGCGTCCGAGCCTATCAGGAAGTGAATCTTCGATGCTGGAAATTCTTCCTTGAAATGGCGTATCGTCTCGATGGAATAGGAAACCGACCTTTTTTTTATCTCGTAGTCCGAAAGTATGAGGCCGCTGTCGCCGTTTATCAGCAGTTTTACCATGGCAAGCCTGTGCTCCGCGTCTATGACGTTTCGCGGTTCCTTGTGCGGCGGCATAAAAGCCGGGATGAAGAATATCCTGTCCAGCGAGAATTCTTTCTGCGCTTCCTTGGCAAGCGCAAGGTGCCCCACGTGCGGAGGATTGAAGGTCCCGCCGAAAAGGCCTATGTTCTGCGTGCCTGGATTTTGTTCAGCCACGGACCTGCCCGCTTCCCCTTACGACGTATTTTTCCGAAGTTAGCTCTTTTAGCGCCATCGGGCCCCTGACGTGCAGTTTCTGGTTCGAGATGCCCATTTCCGCGCCGAGCCCGAATTCAAACCCGTCGTGCAGCCTGGTCGAGGCGTTCACGAACACCGCGGCCGAATCCACCTCTTTTTCGAAGCGAGCCGCGGCGGCCGCGTCCATGGTCATTATGGCGTCCGAATGGCGCGAACCGTATTTGTTTATGTGGCTTATGGCCTCTGATATTGAGCCGACCGTCTTTATGTTCAGTATCAGGTCGTTGTATTCGGTGTAATAATCCCGGTCGACAACGCGTTTTGCCGACTTCAGATATTTCATCGATGCCTCGTCCGCCCTGATCTCCACTTTCGCGTTCATAAGTTCTTTTTCCATAGCCGGAAGGAATTTTTCCGCTATGGCGGAGTGCACCAGCAGGGTCTCCATGGCGTTGCACGTAGAGGGCCTCTGCACTTTAGCGTTAAGGGCCACTTTGACGGCCATACCGAGGTCGGCTTTTTCATCGACGTACGTGTGGCATATGCCGGCGTCATGATATATGACCGGGATGCTTGAGTTCTCCGAGACAAAATCCACAAGCCCCTTTCCGCCGCGCGGTATTATCACGTCTATGTATTCCTTCAGTTTTAGCATCCGCCCGACCGCTTCCCTGTCCGTGGTTTGCACAACGCAGACGGCATCCTCGGGCAGGCCGGTTGATTTCAGGGCGTCCCTGATGATGGCGCCAAGGCACCTGTTGGAATTAATGGCGTCGGATCCGCCTCGGAGTATCACGCTATTGCCGGATTTAAGGGTGAGCGAGGAAGCCTCCACGCTTACGTTGGGACGGGATTCAAATATTATGCCGATGACGCCAAGCGGCATCCTCATTTTTATCACTTCCATGCCGTTTGGCCTTTTAACCCTGGAGGTGATCTCTCCCACCGGGTCCGGAAGCGCTATAACGTCGTTCAATGATTTTATCATTGCGTCTATACGGGAATCATCCAGGGCGAGCCTGTCGAGAAATGCTTTTGTGAGGCCGTTGCTTTGCCCCTCCATAATGTCCTTTTTGTTGCCGGCTATTATCGCCTCCCTGTTTTTGTCAAGGGACGCGGCGACGGCTTTTAAGCCGCTGTTCTTTAATTCGGCGGAAGTGTTCATAAGGACATATGAGGCTGCCTTGGCCTTTTTTGCCAGTTCAATCACCTGTTCCATGGCGTCCATGCGTCCTCCTTCCGGTTTTAAAAAAAATTTCCTATTATTTCATTTGAGAGCAAAAAACCTTTTCGCGTAAGGGAAAAATATCCCGGACCCGCCGCGGCAAGTCCCTGCCCGGACAGGTTTTCAATAATATTACTATACTTTGCTTCAAAATCAAAGTTAAAAACCTTTTTAAACAAAGCGTAATCGATCCCCTTCACCGTCCTTAAACGCAGCATTATGTGCTCCTTAAGCAGCAGCTCCGGCGTTATTTCCTCGGAAGTTTCCACCGGACCTGTCCCGGACCTTATCTTTTTTATATAAGCCCCGGGCGAAAGCGTGTTCACCTTCCTGATGGAGTCGATGTATGAAGCCGCCGCAGACCCGACGCCGAGATATTCCCCCTGCCTCCAGTAATTCAAATTATGGAGGCATTCCATGTTTTTTTTGGAAAAATTGGATATCTCGTACTGAATATAGCCAGAGCTTTCAAGGGCTGCGCAGCCTTCCATGTACATCTTCTCTATCTCGGCGTCCTCCGGCAGGGAAAGCTCCCCTTTTTCGGACATTTCGCCGAAAACAGTGTGGCCGTACAGCGTCATCATATAAAAAGAAATATGGGCCGGATTAAGTTTTATAGCTTCGCGCACGGAATAAATGGCGCTTTCCGCGGATTGCCCCTCAAGGCCGTATATAAGGTCGATGTTGATGTTACCGATGCCTTCTCCTATTAATATGGAAAATGCCCTGTCAATGGCTTTCCTGTCGTGTATCCTGCACAGTTTTTTAAGCTCGCCATCGTCAAAACTCTGGCATCCCATGGAAACCCTGGTTGCATTAGCCCTTAATATCTTCGCTTTCTTTTCAGTCACGGTCTCGGGATTGGCCTCCACGGTTATTTCCCTGAAGTTTTTCCTTGGACAAATTGCATATACCGCCGAAAACAGCCTGTCCAGCTGTTTTTCATTGAGCATGGTCGGGGTCCCGCCTCCTATAAAAAGCGTTTCAAAGGGACCCTTGACTTTCCCGGCCTCAGCGCCCAACTCGCTTATAACCGCCTCAATATAATCGTCGGCCAGGTAAGCGATATCGTCAAAAGATGCAAAATCGCAGTATGGGCATTTCTTAATGCAGAAAGGGAGATGTATGTAAAGCCCCGGCATAGAAACTCCTTGGTTTAAGTTAAAATTTAATATTCAAAACCAATAAGTGCAACTTATTAACCTGATAACTAAAACAAAGCGTTTTATCTTAGTTTTCAACTTTACTCTTGCACTTATTGGTTTTGCCTCTTAACTTTTTAGTTTACTGTATTATCTTCCATCTCTTCGGGGGCCAATAAACCATCCATGCCCTCCCTTTTATGAAGCTGAACGGGACAAAACCCCAGAAACGCGAATCAAGCGAGGAGTCCCTGTTGTCCCCCAGGACAAAAAAGGAGTCTTTTGGCACGGTTACAGGCCCGTAATTGTCCCTGACCCATTCGTCCTGTCCGTATATTATGGGGTCTTTGTAATAGGCATAAGGTTCGTTTATCTTTGCGCCGTTAACGTAAAGGACCTTGTCCTTTATCCTTATTATGTCGCCGGGAACCCCAAGGCACCTTTTTACGAACAATATCCTGGGATCCTCGGGGTATTTGAAGATTATTACATCACCCATTTTAGGGGAGGCTGTCCTTATATATGCGCTGTCGCGCCATGGAAGTGAAATCGAGTAGGAAAACTTTGTTTCCAGCAGCTGATCCCCGATCAACAGGGTGTTTTCCATGGACTGGCTCGGTATGCTGTAAGCCTGAACAATGAACAGGCGCAGGACAATGGCTATAAGAAGCGCGTCAAATCCGGGCTTTATCCACTCCCTGAAGGGATTATTCCCGGGCAGTTTCCATATATATAGCGACAAAAACTGCGCTGCCGCAAAAAATATGAATATTGCCCAGAATACAACCTCTGCTTTTCCCATTTTTCCGGCCTTTCGTTTATTTACGCCCTATCACAGCTTATATAGTATTGATAAAGCTCCAAAAACGCAAGTATAAAGAGAAAAGCTCTCCGATTCCCGAAGATATTTGCGGTTTTATCCGACCATTATTTTGTTTTGGTCGGTTTTTGGCAAAAGAACCCCCCGGACAATAAATTATCCAAAATTTAATTTAATATTGACAAGCAATAGGGTAAAGTGGTATAACAATCGGGTTATTGAAAATCCACAAAAATAATGAAATTATTTATAGGAGCTTTTTTTTTATAAAATGGGATATAAAGAAGTTCGGGATGGTTTGAAGGGTTTTTTACAAAAAATACTTGTTCCTATTATCGCTCTTTTAAATAAAACAGGCGTGACACCCAACTTTTTGACTTGGTTGGGCTTTATACTGCTGCTTCCTTCTCTTTATTTCCTGATAAAGGGGAAATTTATCGTGGCGGCGTTCATTATCGTCTTTTCGACGCTTTTCGACATGCTGGACGGCGCCCTGGCGAGAATGACCGATAAAAAAACAAAATTCGGCGGTTTTCTGGATTCAACCGTTGACAGGTTCGCCGAGGGAGTTTTGTATCTCGGACTTTTGATATATTATACCGGGACAAATAATTTTTACGGCATCATATTGAGTTATTCGACGATGTTCCTTTCGTTTTGCATCAGTTACATAAGGGCAAGGGCCGGCGGCTTGAGGATCGACTGCGAAGTCGGGCTCTTTACCAGGCCGGAACGCCTTGTCGCCCTTATTATTGGTTTGTTATCGAATTTGGTCGTGTACATGCTTGCCGTGATAAGCGTTGTTTCATTCATCACGGTCATCCAGCGCATGTGGCTTGTATTTAAAGAAGCTCAGAAACTGGATATAAAAAAATAGGAATATTTATAAGGAGGATTTTGGAAAATGGAAAAGAAAATCAAGTTGGCGATCGCCGGAGTCGGAAACTGCGCATGGTCCCTCATACAGGGGCTCGAGTACTACAAAAATGTCAGCGATGACGCGCAGATCCAGGGATTAATGCACGCAAACCTCGGCGGGTACCGGATAAAGGACATTGAACTTGTGGCTGCATTTGACGTCGACGCTAACAAAGTCGGCAAGGACGTAAAGGATGCTCTTGAATCCTTTCCCAACAACACCATCGAATTTGCTAAGGTAAAAAAGACCGGGATTAAGGTCATGCGGGGAAAAACCCTTGACGGACTCGGCAAATATTACAAGACTGTCATCAAGGAATCCAAATTAAAGCCGGTCGACGTGGCAGCCGTTCTTAAAAGGACGAAAGCCGACGTTCTTGTGTCCTACCTTCCGGTGGGCTCCGAGAACGCGGTTCAGTTCTATGCTCTGGAGGCCCTGAAGGCAAAGGTCGCTTTCATCAACGCGATCCCGGTATTCATCGCCTCGACGCCGGCATGGGCGGAAAAATTCAAGCAGGCCGGAGTGCCGATAATCGGCGACGACATAAAATCTCAGGTCGGCGCGACGATCGTCCACAGGGTGCTCACAAAACTTTTCGGCGACAGGGGATGCAAGATATACAGGACATACCAGATAAATTTCGGCGGCAACATGGACTTTATGAACATGCTCGAACGCGAGCGCCTTTACTCAAAAAAGATCTCAAAGACCAATTCGGTGTTGAGCCAGATGCAGAATGTCATAAACGCGGGGGAAGACGTTCACGTCGGACCCAGCGATTATATACCATGGCTCAAGGACAGAAAATGGTGCTATATCAGGATAGAGGGCTCCAATTTTGGCGAAGTTCCCCTCAACCTTGAGCTTAAGCTTGAAGTCTGGGACTCCCCGAACAGCGCCGGCGTCATCATCGACGCGGTCCGTTGCGCGAAGATCGCCCTGGACAGGAAGATCGGCGGAATGCTGGAAGGCCCCTCGGCTTACTTCATGAAGACCCCGCCGAAACAGTATTCGGATTCAACGGCGAAGAAAATGGTCGAGGATTTCATCAAAGGAAATTAAGTTGTACATACTCTTAAAACTTGCAGAGTTTATAATACAAAATATCCCGCGTAAAGCGGGATATTTTGTTTTTAGCCTGTTCGGTTCCCTGTCATACATGACAAATACACGGCGCAGGGAAACCCTCAGGTACAACCTGAAACGGGCGGCTGGGAAAAATTTCGACGAAAAAATGGTGAAAAAAGCCTTTGTAGTCTATGCGAAATATTATTTCGATCTTTTCAGGGACCGCAAAGAGCTCTTGACCCATGTTGAAAAAACCGGCGACGAGTATTTCAGATCGACAACCATACCGGCGATCAACAATTTTCTGGACCAAAAACGCGGGTGCATAATAATTTCCATGCACTGCGGCAACTGGGACGTGGCAGGTGCCTACGCGGCCAGCCTGCTTCCGGGAAAAGTGAACGTGGTAGTCGAGAAGCTTTCGCCGGTCATGTACAGATGGTTCTCGGAAACGCGCAAACGGTTCGGCATGAAAGTGATCGACGCTTCCGACATAAAATCAATGATAAGGATAATAAAATCCGGAGAGGTTTTGATACTCCTTGGAGACAGGGACCTCGACAAACTCGGGTATAAAATGGATTTTCTCGGGGAAAAAGCATACATACCCAGCGGCCCGGCAAAGCTTTCCCTTATGTCCGGCGCGCCGATATTCACCGGTATTTGCGCGCGCAACGACATGGACGAATACTGCATAATGCTGGTGCCCGAGGTTCTAAACCTGGAAAATGCACCCAGGAACGATGAAAACTGCGAAACGCTGACAAAACAGGTTGTGGCATCGATGGAAAAAATGGTGCATGTCGACCCTGCCCAGTGGTGCATGCTCCAACAGGTATTTACGGCACAGGACGGCTTGAAAAAATAAAACCGCAGGTTAAGGAGTTTTTTTAGTGGCAAAAAAAACATCGTTCAAAAAGATCGCCATAGTCACCCCGTATTATTATCCCCTTTTCGGCGGCGTCCAGGAATATGTTTTTCACCTTAAGGAAGAATACAAAAAACTCGGGTATAAGGTGCGCGTGCTCACCGGCGGCACAAAAAAAGGTCAGAGCAGTGATGAACATGAAATAATGCGCTTCGGAAGGAGCGTCCCTTTTACCGTCAACGGCTCCACCGGCCAGATAATAATGATCAGGAACGTGGGGCGCGTCATCGAGGCCCTCAACAGGGAAAATTTCGACATAATACACCTGCAGGAACCCTTTGTCCCGTTCTTATCCCATGCGGTGATAAATAATTCCGGTTCGGTCAATATAGCCACCTTCCATGCAAATTTCGATTCGAACTCCTGGTACAGGCTCGGCAGTTCGTTTTTAAGGCCGCTCTGGAAAAGGCTCCACGGAAGGATAGCCGTTTCCCCCTCGGCCCGGGGCTCCATAAACAAATATTTCCACGGCCATGACATAGAGATAATACCCAACGGCGTCGATACCGTGCGTTTCTCGCCGAAAAACAAGCCGCTTGAAAAATTCTCCGACGGCAAGCTCAATATACTCTTTACGGGCAGGATAGAAAAAAGGAAGGGGCTTATCTACCTTATAAAGGCCTACCAGAACCTGAAAAAAAAATACCCGGCCATAAGGCTCATAGTGGTCGGAAAGGGCCCTCTTTTGACCGGTTTGAGAAAATATATAATCAAGCACAGGGTGCGCGGGGTCCATTTTGAGGGTTTTGTTTCCACGGAAATATTGCCGCGTTATTTTGCTACCGCGGATATATTCTGCTCGCCGGCGCTTTTCGGCGAATCGTTCGGCATAGTTCTGCTCGAGGCTATGGCGGCCTCAAAACCCGTAGTTGCTTTCAACATAAGCGGCTACCGCGACGTGGTCGACAGCGGCAAGAACGGCCTGCTGGCCGAGACAAAAAACCACGAGGACCTCGGCAAAAAACTCGAAGCGTTGATAACGAACAAGGGCTTAAGGCAAAAGCTCGGAAAAAACGGATTAATGAAGGCGCGGAAATTCACATGGTCGATGATTGCACGCAGGAACATCGGTTATTACAAAAACATCTGGAAAAAGGAGCGCGGAGCATGATGTACTGGATATTAAAGGCGGCCCAGGCGATAATATCGTCCCTGCCAATTGGCCCGTTATATAAACTCTCGGGCTTCATAACGAAGACGGTTTTTATGCTCTGGAAGGAAAAACGGGAGAACGTTTACGCGAATTATTCCATTGTTCTGGAAAAAAAGCTCGGAAGAAAGCCCGCGGCGGACGAAATAAAAAAAGTCGCGGAGGAAAATTTCATAAACTACGGCATGTTCAACGTCGAGTTCCTTTACATCCACAAGCTTGTAAAGATGTCGGCTCTGCCCCCCCTGCATGACATGGACAAGGTGGACAGGGCGCTCGCCCCGGGCAAGGGGCTCATAGTTTGCACCCTGCACTTTTCCAACTGGGACGTGGCCGGCATGATAGTATCCGGATATTACAAGGACACCCGCGAGGTCTGGGCCATGGCCGACGACCTGGGCGGCGGATATTCAAAATTCATCCAGGATTCAAGGAATCGTTACGGCATAAAAATAGTTTTACCGAACAAAAACCTTAAGGACGCCTATACGTGCCTTAACAAGGGCGGGATATTGAACGTACTCGTTGACAGGCCCCTTCCAAGGAGCGACAAATCCGGGGTTGAGGTTGACTTTTTCGGCAGGAAGGCGTATGTTGGCACCGCCGCCGCCCGTTTCGCCATAAAAAGCGGCGCGTCGATAATCGTGGGATGCGCGATGCGCGATAATAATTCCTTTTATGGCGCTCCGGGTGATATAATAAATTATGCGCTTTCCGGCAACAAGGAAGAAGATATTAAGACCGTGACTCAGGCTATAATCAGGTCCGCGGAATCGATAATAATGGCAAACCCGGAGCAATGGTACATGTTCAGGAAAATGTGGCCCGACGAGATTTCAAATAACATAAAATGAGGAAAAAATGACAAAAACAGCGGACAAAGAAACGAAAATCCCGGCCGGATTCTCAAAGGCCGATTATCACCTTCACACTTCCGTGGGCGACGCGGTGTGCACTCCCGAAGAAATAGTGGACTACGCGGAAAACAGCACAGACCTGAAGGTAATCGCCATAACCGACCATGACCAGATAAAGGGCGGAATAGCCGCGCAGGAATACGCAAAAAAGAAAAATTACGCCATCCAGGTCATCGCCGGCGAGGAGGTTTCCACGTTAAAGGGCCACCTGATCGGACTTTTTATGAAACAACGGATACGCCGTTACACCGGCCTCATCGATACCATAAAGGCGATCCACGGCCAGGGCGGGATTTGCATAGTTCCGCATCCGCTTTCATATCTTACTACAAGCGTCGGGGAGCGCGCCTTCAGGCAGGTAATGGAACATAAGGGCGACGATGTTTATTTCGACGCTGTCGAGCTTATCAACCCTGCGATAGCCGGCAGGGTAACCGACCCCAAGGCAAAAAAACTCAACGACAGTTACTGGAAACTTCCCGCGACCGGCGGTTCCGATTCCCATTCGCTTGAAGGTATCGGCGATGCGTACACACTTTTCAAGGGGACGACGGCCGAAGATTTCAGGGCGTCCATATTGAACGGCACGACGACATACGGGGGAAAGTACTGGGATTTCAACGACCACTGTAAGCTATTTGTGGAGAAACTAAAAAAGTTCAAAGTTTTTTAACGGATTATAACAATATCATCGTAAGGAGGCTCTATGGCGGATAAACAGGAAGACAATATCGACCTGATAAACCTTGTTTTAATGCTCAACCAGAACGCCCTTATTTCGCTCGGTGAGGCTTCGCGTTTCAGCGGAGGAAAAAAAAGCCTTAACCTTCCGCACGCCAGGCAGACGATAAACATGCTCAAATCCATTAAGGACAAGACAAAGAACAACCTGACCCCCGGGGAAACAAAGCTTGTTTTCAGGCTCCTCGGCGATCTGCAGGCAAAATACGTCAAAGCCGCCGGCCTGGACAGGCCCGGCGAGGTAAATCCGTCGAACCCAAAAAGGGACAAGATTGAAGCGGCCCTCGATAAATTCAAGACAGAGGACCTGGCAAAAATACTTGCCGACCTGGCAAAAAAAGATGCGGATACTAAATAACATAAGGTCCATCGGCCTGATATCCGACACCCACGTGCCCTCGCGAGCCGCAGCGCTCCCTTCCGCGGTTGGCAGAGCTTTCGCAGGCGTCGACCTCATAATCCACTGCGGTGATATTACCGACAAAGGCTGCCTTGACGAATTATCCTCTATTGCCCCGCTGGTCGCGGTAAAAGGCAACATGGATCCCGGAGATATGGGCCTGGACCCGGAGGAAGTCTTGTCAATAAACGATAAATTCATACTGTGCATAAGCCACGGAAGCGGCTCTCCTTTTGACATCAAACAAAGACTCTACAAAACTTTTCTTCCTTTTAAGCCGGATATGATATGTTATGGTCACACGCATATTTATGCCGACGAAAATTACAATTCAATACGTTTTTTAAATCCCGGTAGCGCCACTGCCGGCTCAAAATTTAATTCTCTGGTCCTACTGGATATAGGAGAAAATGGAATATCATCAAAAGTTATACATATCTAACACCGTTTATCTTTGTGAATTAAAAATGCCAATTAGAAATACATTATAATTAACATCAATAAAATAAGGCATTTATTATGATATTAAAATGTTGATAACTGTGGAAATAATGTGGATAACTTTATTTATTCCCTTATTATGGAAAGGGGCAAAAGTTCGGCCGTTGTTTCGACAGTCAGCAAATAATCTTCAAAATTCTTCGTATGGGTCCACTCTATATTGTCCGCATCGGTTATGCCTTTTATAGACATTGTGCCCGCTATGCCATCCGGAGAAAAAATTTCCACAACGTCTCCCAGTTTAAGTGTCGCCTTTACCTCGACCAGAACTTGTTTGCCTTTTACTTCCCTGATAAACCCGGCATATTTTTTTTGTGACGAATAATTAGACGTCTTGTAGTTCTGGTTGAAAGACCCCTCCCCGGGAAAATAAAATCCGTTCGTGTATTCCCGGTGTGATATGTTCTCCAGCTCGCCGTAAAGGGAGGCGTCAAACTCATAACTTCCAGGATTTTTAATATAATTTTCAACGGCTTTACTGTATGCAAAAGCCGTTATTGCCGCGTAATATGAACTCTTCATCCTGCCCTCTATCTTAAAACTGTCAATGCCTATTTCGATGAACCTGTTAAGCTCCCTTATGGAACACAGGTCCTTTGAGTTGAATATATATGTCCCTCTTTCGTCCTCGATGACGTCCATGTACTCCCCGGGCCTTTTTTCCTCGACAAGGGAATAGCTCCACCTGCATGGCTGGCTGCAGTCGCCCCTGTTCGGATCCCTGCCGGTGAGGTAGTTCGACATCATGCACCTGCCTGAATAGGACATGCATATGGCACCGTGGACGAATATCTCAAGCTCGATGCCGGGACATTTTTCCCTTATCTCCCGGATCTCCTCAAAGGAAAGCTCCCTTGCCAGTATTATCCTCTGCGCCCCGAGTTTTTGCCACATAAGCACCTCTCCATAATTCGTGTTATTTGCCTGAACGGATATGTGCGCTTTCAGGCCGGGAGCCTCTTTTTTCAGGATATTGAAGGCACCCAGGTCGGAAACTATGACGGCGTCCACTTTTATTTCGTTGAGGAACCCAAAATATTTTGCCATGGGTGCAAGGTCCGCGTTGCGGGGAAAAATATTCGAGGTGACATATACTTTTTTATTTAAGGCTTTCACCCTTTCTGCCGCTTTCGCCAGCTCACGGTCGGAAAAATTACCCGCCCCCGACCTGAGCCCAAAATTTTCCCCGGCAAGGTAAACGGCATCGGCTCCGTAGCCAAGAGCGAATTCGAGTTTTTCAGGGTTTCCTGCGGGTGAAAGTGTCTCGGGTTTTTTCATCTATATTTCTTTTCTCTCCATTATGGCCTGCCCAAGCGTTATCTCGTCGGCGTAACGTATGTCGGAGCCCATGGGAAGGCCCTTGGCAAGCCTGGTTATACGGACATTGTTCCCTGTTTCCCGCAGCATGGCGGATATGAACATGGATGTGGCGTCCCCTTCGACCGTATGGTTCAATGCCAGTATCATTTCTTTTACCGGATTTTTTTTGACCCTTGCCAGCAGTTCCTTTATGCGGAGATTGTCGGGAAGTATGTTGTTAAGCGGATTGATCAGCCCCTGAAGCACATGGTAATAGCCCGTGAATTTTCCGGTACGCTCTATGGTTACCACGTCCTCGGAAGATTCGATCACGCAAAAAATAGAAGTGTCCCGCCTGTCATCCTCGCATATGGCGCACAACGGCCCTTCGCTCACGTTAAAACAGTTGCTGCAGAAACCAAGCTGTTTTATTTCTTCAAGGGTTTGTTTGAAGGCGTCCAGGTATTCATGGTCCTTTTTCATTATGTGAAGCGCCACCCTCTCGGCCATTTTTGGCCCGATGCCGGGGAGCTTGGATATTTCGTTGATGAGTTTCTGCAGTTTATGCGGGTAATTATACAATTTTTTTCCTTAGAACATGCCCGGAAGGTTCAGCCCCATGTTCCCGGCGATCTTTTTTGATTCCGAGTCCGACATTTCCTGTGCCTTTGAAAGGGCTTCGTTCACGGCGGCCGTCACAAGATCCTGCAGCATTTCAACGTCGCCCGACGAGGCCAGTTCTTTTTCTATCTTTATGGACAGCACCTGTTTGGCGCCGCTGGCTTTTACGACCACAGCCCCGCCGCCGGAAGAGGCCTCAACCTCCATGGTCTTTATCTTTTCCTGCATCTTAACCAGCTCTTCCTGCATTTTCTGGGCCTTGCGCATCATATCGCCCATATTTCCCATGCCGCCGCGCATAAATTACCTCCCTGACCTATTGTTTGTTTTTTTTCAGTTCAATGCTCGAGAACTTGAATATTTTTTCCAGCTCTTTTACGGTGGGGTTGTTCCTTGCTTCCTCGATGCCGACGTCCCTCTGCGCCTTGTGCCTGGCGTTATATTCGCTTTTCTCGTAAATTGCCGGTTTCAGATCCCTTTTAAATTCCTCTTTCAGGATCTCCGTCAGCAGTGCCTCGTTCTTTTTGAGCCTGTCTGTCAGGAACTTGTTCTCGCCGGTTATGAGCACCACCGGCTCCTCGTATGACACAACTCCCGCGGTCTCCATGGCCGTGGCCAGCTCGTTCTCTTTTCTCGACCTTATCCTGTCCATTATGTTTTCCCAGTGCTTTTCTATTATGTCCTTGGTCAGCACCGTTATCTTTTCCTCTTCCTGTATCTCGTCGATAAGCATCACTCCGGAAGGTTTTACCTCGTCGGCCGGGACCTCTATCGCCGTCACCGCAGGCGCTTCCTTTTTTTCAGGCTGTCCGGGTTTCTTAGCCTCCAGAGAAGCCGGAACTTCCGCAGCCGCTGCAGGGTTGGAAATTATAAGCTCCGCGGCGAAAGCTTCGAGCACTATTGCCGGCATGCTGGACTTTGAAACACGCGCTTCGGTTTCAAGGGCCTTCTGCAGGTAAAAAAGAATGGTCTCCTTGCCTATCTGGCCTCCCAACGACCCGAGGAATTCAAACTGCTCGTCGGTGGTCTCTATCATTTCCCTCTGCTTGACCGTCTTTATCACAAGCATGTTCCTGAATGATTCTATGAGGGCGCCGAGAAAATCCTTGAGGTCGAACCCCTTTTCGATAACGGCCTGGGTCACCGACAGGGCTCCTTTAAGGTCCTTTTTCACCACGGCAATAAGCATGTTATTGAGAAGGTCGGAATCTATCTCGCCGAGCATTTCGCTTGCCAGAGAATCCGTCAGTTCCTGCCCCCTGGCATAAGTGACGAACTGGTCGAGTATCCTCTGCGCGTCGCGCAGAGCGCCGTCCGCCCCCCTTGCTATCGTATAAAAAGCCTTGGGGTCGCATTTTATATTTTCCTGTTCCGCTATCTTCATGAGGTTCTTTACTATGTTGTCTATCGACATCCTCTTGAACCTGAAATGCTGGCAGCGCGAAAGGATGGTCTGCGGAATATCCTGCGGGTCCGTCGTGGCAAAAATAAATATGACGTGCTTCGGCGGCTCCTCCAGGGTCTTAAGCAGGGCGTTAAAGGCGGCGTCCGAGAGCATGTGCACTTCGTCGATTATGTATATCTTGTATTTTGACCTTGTCGTGGACAGCCCGATGCGCTCTCGCAGTTCCCGCACCTGCTCGACGCCGTTGTTGGAGGCTCCGTCTATCTCGATGACGTCCATGTCGGAGCCGTCCGTTATGCCGACGCACGATGGGCACACATTGCACGGCGTGGTAGTGGGCCCGTTAACGCAGTTCAAAGCCTTCGCGAATACCCTTGCGGTGGTCGTCTTTCCGACCCCGCGCGGTCCGGAAAAAAGATAGGCGTGCATTATGCGCTTGAGCTCTATGGCCCTCTGCAGCGGCTCGGTTATCTGCTCCTGCCCTATGATCTCGCTGAAAAGCTGAGGCCGCCATTTTCTTGTGAATACGAGGTAATCATTGTCCAATTTTATTTCTCCCGATTTTATTCGTCGCTTACCAAAAAAGCCCGCACACCCGAATTGTTAGTAAACTGACTGGATGGGCCTTCTAAATTTTAGCCATACCGGGCCCTTCTTCGAATACATGATCAGTATTTAAGGCCTGCATCAGGCTCCGGCCAGGTTTTCTTGTAACACCTCGCGGCAGTCCCTTACCGCTGCTTCCTTCCGGACCTGACGGGGTTTAAGGCGCCGTGAGTGCACGAGACCCGGCTTTCAACGCCTGAAAACAAGCTTTCGTACTGAAAAATGAACCCTCGGAAAAGCCTCTCGGCCCGGCTGAAGCGGATTGCCGGTACAGGGCACCGCTAGCTCCCCGCCTATGGTATGGCATTATAAAGTTAAAATTAAAAACCAATAAATTCTGCCTGAAGTGAAACAGGCTGTTCAAGTTAAAAATACGTTTCAGGCAGGGATAATTATATCATTAAAGAATGGATAATTCAAAAGCTAAAATTCATTGGAAAAACTCAGATACATCCGTCACTGGTCTCCTGCATTCAACACGGAGTCGCTTCCGGGAACCGTCTTTTTTTTCGCCCTGAGCGCGCTCCATGACCTGTTACCAAGCACGTATACCCTTACTTTCCTTCTGCCCCACCGTAGCGCTTCCCTTGTGGTGTTGTAGCACAGATCTATCCTCTTGCCTTTGATATCCCCGCCCGTGTCCCCGGCCCACGCAAAACCGTAACCGTCCACGTATATGAGGGATTTCAGAGCTATGACCCTTGGGTCGACGGCAACTATGCCGTAGCGCGTCCTCCATCCAAGGGCCGTTATGCCCGCCCATTCAACGCTGTTGGATTCCGGCGACGGGTCATAGGCCGTGGCTACCATATCGTAGGCATAATATGCGTATGTTTCCTTCGGCGCGATTATGGGGTTCCCGCCTTTTGCGCTTCCCCTGACCACAAAGGCTTCCACGGGTTTTTTAAGGACGGCGGTCACAAAAATATCGCTCTGTAATAATGTTTTCCCAAAAATGGAAACGTCCCTTGTGACGGCGTTGGAATAACCGTCCTGCCCCTCTTTGAGCCATATGCTCCATCCGTTCTGGATCATCGGGCTCCTGCGGGTTTTTATGATGAAAGGTATCTTCCTTTTTCCGAGTGTAAAATTCTCTGAGGCAAAAAATGCGAAAGCCCCGGCCGCAATCCAGAAAATCAGCATTATTGTCGACGCCAGCCTTATGTTCTTTCCAATTTTTGCCACCATTTTACCCCGTTATTATTTTTCTTGTCAGCACTGAATAGATATTATATAATCCCGTCTTTCCCTTGACCTCGACCGGCTCCAAAACGTCGACTTCCAGCATGCTCTCCATAAGCCTGTACATTTCCTCGGATATTATTGTCTGGCCGTCCTTTGCCTTGCTGCAAAGCCTGCTGGCGAGATTTACCGTGTCGCCTATGACCGTGTGCTCCATCCTTGTCTCGGAGCCGATGTTCCCGGATACCACCCGGCCCCTTGATAATCCTATGCCCAGTCCCAGGTTCAGAAGGGGGTCTATTTCTTCCTTCCATTTTTTCATCAGAGCCCTGTACTCCCGCTGGATCTCCAGCGCAGCCAGAACGGCGTTGTCGTAATCGAGGACGTTCCTGTATTTGGAAGCCTCCTCGAAAACCGCCAGAACCGCGTCTCCCATATATTTGTTGACCCGGCCGCCGTACTTGACTGTTATTTTCGTGGCCATGGAAAGGTAATCGTTCAGTATTGCGATTACCTTGTCCGGGTCGTAATACTCCGTCATTGCGGTAAAACCACGCAGGTCGGAAAAAAATATGGTGGCGTTTATCTTCTTGCCGCCTATGTAAATCTCGTCCGCTCCCCTGTCCTCCATCTCTTTTCTCACATTTGGGTCCAGGAAAGTGTTTATGGTCTTTGAAAACTTGTCCTTTTCCAGTTTACATGCCATGAAAGACCGGATGAAGGAATCGAATAGCGCGGCAATGTCCCTGTAGGTCCCTCCGAACCAGCCCAATTTTGTCGTCTTAAATTTTATCGGAAGAAGCTCCCTTGAACGCAGCTCGGACGCCATGTATTGAAGTGTGTTTTTGGCGAATATCCCCGTTATGATCACTGCAAATAAATATATCAGCAGTCCAAAATAAACAATCCCCATTACAACGGACGCGGCTGCCTCCTGCCATGGGGATATTGTTATATATTTTCCTGCGGTTTCAACGGCGTATTTTCCGAGCGGGATATAACCGAGTGCGATTAGAGCTCCGGCGAGCAGGCTGTATCCAAGTGTTTTTTTATAAGGCGGCCTCATCTTTGTCATGGTCATCCTTTCCTTTGTGTCCTATTAAAACAGTCCCGCTATCTTTTTGAAGCTCAATTCCCTGAAATCTTTCACCCTCAGGTCGGCCCCCTTTATCCTGTGCGTCGAGTCCCTGTTGATGGCCACGCACCTGATGCCGCCGTTGACGGCCGCGTCTATGCCTATCTGCGCGTCCTCGAAAACCACGCATTCGGATGGTTTTAAACCGAGCTTCTCGGCGGCTGTCAAAAAGATCTCTGGAAAAGGCTTTCCGCGCGTCAGAGCCGCGCCTTCCACTTCGGCGTCAAAAAGAGGGTACAACCCGACCTTTTTGAGTATGGGCCTGGCGTTCCTGCTCGATGAGGCCATGGCCACCTTTATTCCCTTTTTTTTGAGCATTTTTATGAAAGCCACGGTGGTCCTGAATACCTTTATGCTGCCTGTCTTCAATATTCTCTCGAAATGTCTCTGCTTTTCCTCGCAGATGCTCTCTATCTCGGCTTCGGAAAGGTCGGGAAGGATAGTCCTTGCGCCCTGCGCCCTCGGCTTGCCGTCAATCTTTGTCTTGAAATCCTTGAATGTGAAGCAAAGGCCGTATTTTTTGAAGACAATTTCCCATGATTTGTGGTGTATGCTTGCGGTGTCGACTATGACCCCGTCGACGTCAAAAATTGCGCCCTTAAAAACACCTTTGTCTTTTTTTTGTTTTTTTTCCGCCATTGTAATTCCTTTGAAAAGGTTTTATATCGACAATTCCTTCATTTTTTCATTGTTGATTATCCTGAACTGCCTGTTCTTCACAGCTATTATGGAGTCGCTTTCAAGCTGGGTCAGGGTCCTGGTGGTGGTCTCGCGCGTGAGCCCGGCAAGATCGGCTATGTCCTGATGTGTAAGTTTCATAGTTTGAAGGTCGTCGCGCAGGTCCATTAGCACGCAGGCCACCCTGGAGCGTGCGTCGCCAAGCGCCATATTCTTGATGTCCCTGTCTGCCCTGGCCAGCCTCTGTGACAGCGTCTTTATTATCTGCATGGGTATGGACGGTTCCTGCTTGATTAGCTGGATGAAATTTTCCTTGGACAGGCTTATGGTCACCACGTCCATGAGAGCTTCCACGGTGGCCGACCTTGCGTCCCTTGTCAGGATCGCCATTTCGCCGAATGAATCCTTTTCCCTCAGGATGGCGAGCGTTTTTGTCTTGCCGTCTTTTGTGTATTTTGTAATTTTTACCATTCCGCTTTTTATTATATGAAGCGTCTCTCCCGAGTCGCCCTCGGAAAATATCGTGTCGCCCTTCCTGAATCTGTTCTCGTGCGATTCCTGCGCTATCAGGGCTATACCCTTCTGGGATATCTCGCCGAAAAGCCCGATGCCTTTCAGAAACGAGGTTATATCCTTTTTCAATTTATTCAGCTCCCCTATATGTCAAGGTTCTTTACTTCCAGCGCGTGGTCCTCTATGAACTTGCGCCTCGGCTCAACTTCGTCGCCCATAAGGACGTCGAAAACTTCGTCGGCCTTGGCCTGGTCTTCCATGGTCACCTGAAGCATGGACCTTTTCTCGGGGTCCATGGTTGTCTCCCACAGCTGTATCGGGTTCATTTCTCCAAGCCCTTTATAGCGCTGGATCCCCAGCCCCCGTTTTCCCCTTGCCTTTATGAAATCCACAAGCTCCCTCGCCGAGAAAATAAGCGTTTCCCCCGTGTCGTCGACGGCTTTGAACATCGGCGTCAGGTCTTTTTTCTTTTCTTCCTTGTCGTCCTTGCCGCTGTCGTTCAGGACTTCGAGCTCTTCCTCGAGCAGTTCATCCGCGTCAAGCCCCTTGCTTTCAAGCTTTTTCATTATCTCCTCGATGGTCCTCAGTTCCGCCCTTGCGCGCAGGTCGATTATCAGAAGGTCGTCCTTCTTTTTTGACGCTTCTTCCATTATTTCCTCAATGGTGGACTTCCTTGTTGTTTTCGGCAGGGCCTTTTTCAGCAGTTCCGGAAGGTCCTTTTCGGTATCCGCATATTCTATCTTGCCTTTTATATTTACCTCGAACATCGGGATCTTTTTCCATTTTCCCCTTGAGGCGATGTAATTCTCTATGTTGATGTTCGCCTTTTTCATCCTGGGTATCAGGTGTTCCAGCTCGATTATGTCGTTCAATATTTCGCTCAGTGTCTTTTCTCCGAGTTCCTTGTTGCCTTTTCCCTTCTTGGAAAGCTGGTAAAGTTTGAGCTCCCTTGTGCCTTCCTCGGTAAGATATATGTTCATGGCCTTGTCGTCGAGCATGTACTGCTCAAATTTTCCCTTTTTTACCTTATAGAGCGGCGGCTGCGCTATGTATACATATCCCGAATCTATGAGAGGTTTCATCTGCCTGAAGAAAAAAGTTAGCAGCAGCGTCCTTATGTGCGCGCCGTCTACGTCGGCGTCGGTCATTATTACTATCTTGTGGTAACGCACGTTCTCGAGGTTGAACGTATCCTTGCCTATGCCTCCGCCTATCGCGGTTATCATTGTCCTGATCTCGTCGTTGGAAAGCACCTTGTCAATCCTGGCCTTTTCCACGTTCAATATCTTGCCTTTAAGCGGCAGGATGGCCTGGTAACGCCTGTCGCGCGCCTGCTTTGCGGAACCGCCGGCTGAATCTCCCTCGACAAGGTAAAGCTCGCACAACGCCGCGTCCTTTTCCTGACAGTCCGCCAGTTTTCCAGGCAACCCTCCCGAATCAAGGGCGCTTTTTCTCCTGGCAAGGTCCCTTGCTTTCCTGGCTGCTTCGCGCGCCTCTGCCGCGCCCAGGGCCTTGCTTATTATCCTCCTGGCTTCCGTGGGATTTTCCTCAAAATAGGATGCGAGCTTTTCATAAACGAGGGAGTTAACTATCCCCTCCACTTCCGAATTTCCGAGCTTGGCCTTTGTCTGCCCCTCAAACTGCGGGTCCGGAACCTTTACGCTGACCACGGCGTTCAATCCTTCGCGCACGTCGTCGCCCTGAAGCGATATATTGTCGTTCTTAATAAGGTTGTTCTTTTTGGCGAAACTGGCCGCTGCTTTTGTCAGGGCCGTCTTAAACCCGGAAAGATGGGTCCCTCCCTCTATGGTCCTTATGTTATTCACGAAAGATAGCATGTTGTCGGAAAAGCCGTCGTTATACTGAATGGCGACTTCCACCTGTATCCTGTCCTTCTCGCCCTCTATGTAGATTGGTTTCTTGTTTATGGGCTCCTTGTTCTTGTTCAGGTATTTGACGAATTCTATCACTCCGCCCTCGTACTGAAAAACGTCCTCTTTGCCGTCGGTGCGTTCATCTTTTATCCTGATCTTGATGCCTTTGTTCAAAAACGCAAGTTCCCTCATCCTGTTGGCCAGGATGTCGTAATTATATTCGGTAACCTCGAATATCTTGTTGTCCGGTTTGAACATTATCTTTGTGCCCGTCTTTTTGGCGTCGCCGATCTCTTTCACAGGTTCCTCGGGCTTGCCCCTTTCGTATCTCTGGAAATAAACCTTGCCGCCGCGCCTGACCTCGGCTTCGAGCCACTCCGAAAGGGCGTTCACGACCGAAGCGCCCACTCCGTGAAGTCCGCCGGAAACCTTGTATGAATTATGGTCGAATTTTCCCCCGGCGTGAAGCACGGTCATTATTACCTCAAGAGCCGATTTCTTCTGACCCTTGTGCATGTCCACGGGCATGCCTCTGCCGTTGTCGGAGACCGATATGGAATTGTCCGAATGTATGGTGACCGATATGTCGTTGCAAAATCCCGCCATGGCCTCGTCGATAGAGTTGTCAACTATCTCGTATACCAGGTGGTGCAGACCTGCCGATGATGTGGATCCTATGTACATGGCGGGCCTTTTTCTAACGGCATCGAGGCCTTCCAGGACGGTTATCTTGTCGGCGTTATACGACGTATCCTTCGGCATATCGGCTTTGACCGCCTCTTTATCCGCCTCAACGGCGGGTTTTTTCTTTGTTTCAAAAAGATCCGCGGCTTCCTTTTCCTTCGCGTCTTTTTTTCCTTTTTTATCTTTCCTGGCCATAAAGTGATCCTCCTGTATTGAATGCCTGAGTCCGTTTTATCAGCCTTTTTGCGGATATCCCGGAAAAATTTATAGATGCCCGGCCCTTGCCCGCGCAAAGCACGAAACTTTTATTTTCCTGCGAAATGTTTTTAAGCCTGAAATTCCTTCGAAAAAGATCGATTATTCCCTCATTGTCCGCGATGGAGCTGAATATCCCGACGATATCGCCGGATGCCAGCGTTATATCCGAGCCTATATGAAGGTAATTTTTCACTGCCTCATCCTTGCTATTATTTCCCTGACGACTTCCCTGCCGAAAAACCCGTTGATCCTGTTTTTTAATTCCTTCTTTTTATATATTATTTCGCTCATTATAACACTATTTTCAGCGTAAATAAAGAGTTTCTTTCCCGCGTATTTGAACGGCTTTGTGGTCCCGGCGAGTTCCCCCGCCATCTGGGTCCATTTTTCCCTGATGACGTCCCCTTCATCCGGTTTGTCCAGCTTGTTCCTTGAAATGAATTTTTCCAGGAGGTCCTTTATGCTGTCCATGTTCAGTATGGACCGCCGGTTCCCTTGTCGTCCAGGAACAGCGGGGTGTCAAAATAGAGGTTGCCCGTAATGCCTGCGACAGGATAGGACAGCAGCCCGGTGTTCGCTGTGATCGCAGTGTAGGAAGCCTCAAATTTCAGGGAGAAAAATTTCAATATGAACCACTCGAACCCGGCCCCTGCGTCAGCGGCCAGCGCCAGCTGGTTCGATTTTTTTGTGTCCGTCGGGGAATTCTTCAGCTGGTCGGATATGATTGAGCCTCCCACCCCGAGCTTTATGTAAGGGACAAAATAGACGTTCTTTTTATATCCTATGTACTGGATACAGCTGGCCATGAAATTCTGGGCCTGTATAGTGTGCTCGTAAATATCGCCTTTGCTGTCATCGAGGGTGACCGACTGAAACTCCACTCCCGTGAGCAGGGAACCCCTCAAGTTCAGGTAAAAATCGGCGTCGAGTCCCAGCCCGAATTTGTATTGTTTACTGACGGATGAAGGAGTTACCGGCAAAATCCCGACGGCCCCTCCTCCTATGGACATCCGCTGCGGTTCCTCATCCGGCCTTTTCAGGTTCAGATAAATTTTTACCAGCGATATAAAAGCGTCTGTCGGCTCCCATAGCTTGTAGGGCGCTTTTTCAAACGGCGCATAAACCGCCCTGCCTGCTTTTTCGTTGTTCTTCTTGTCGTAAATAAATTCCTGCACGGCGGCTTCCTCGCTGTAACCCCAGTAATTGTCCCTGCAGTCCACATCGGCCACCGAATAATTGGTGAGATTTACCGTGTTCTTGAAAAAATTGTTTTTTGTTATTATCCCGAGCGGTTTTGGGGTGTTTTTGATATATATCGCAAACCTGTTGTTGTTGAATGTGTTCTGGCCTATGGTGTAATTGACCTCTTTTCCCTCTATGTAAACCCCGTATGTGTCGTTATAGAAATAATTATCCTTGATGACGGCGTTTGAAAAATGGAACAGCTCCACACCGGTGGAATTCAATATATAATTGTTGTTCAGGTTCAACTGGCTTCCCCTGGAAACTATTGTTCCCCTGATCATGATGGTGAATTCGACGGTGCTCTTGTAGCGCGATTCGAATACGAGCCCGTCATAAAAACTTTCATTGTCGTAAGGCAGCATCCTGACGGGATTTTTCGGGTCGCCCTTTGAATAAAGCGCTCCCTTTACGAATATTTTCGCCCCGGGTTTGAATTTCACTACCGTTCCGGGATAAATGGTCAGGAATCCGGTATTTTCTATAGTAACGGTCCCGTCTATTATATAAGGCGAATTTTTTGGTGTCCAGGATTCCGCGTTCTTGATGGATGCGGGCGTATCTGTCTCGGCAAGAGAGGCCGCGCATAATAATAGTAAAGCTGAAATGAGCAGAAACGCTTTTTTCAAAATTTCACCCTGCCTTCCTTTACACCAGGCCTTTATCATCCTCAAGATCGGGCAAAGGCGGAAGCTCGTCCAGTACCGCCGGTGATTTATCCGGAATTTTTTGCGTCCCTGTTTTTTTAAGCAGGTCCTCGGGAACTTTGACGTCCCTCCCGGGCATCTGCGGTTTTCTCTCCGTATCATGGACCGACAGGTTGTCAAATGACAAAAGGTCGTTCACGCTTGTCAGGTCGTTGTTCTTGTTTTGCACGGTGTCAAAATTGTTCCTCTGTATCTTAAAACTGCCCCCGCCCGGCTGCTGTTGTGCCTGCGCTGCCGGAGCCGCCGCCGGGGCAGGCTTTATTATCGTCTCCCTGGCCGAAGGCGGAATAACGGCGCTCTTTTGAGGCTGTCCGGTCAATCCCGCCGGCGTGGACGGCGCAACCGCCGCCTTTGACGCATCCGCGTTTGATTTTGGCAGGGATATCACAAATGTTTTTCCCTTGCCTATCTCCGATTCTATCCATATTTCTCCGTCCATGTTGTTGATTATGGCCTTCAGTATGGGAAAACGCAGGCCGGAATTGATAAATTCCGGTCCGGCCGTGGATTCCGGCCCGTGAAAATTGACGAATAGTATGGATGATTTTGACTGGGGCATTGACATCCCGAAGTCGGTTATTCTAATAATGACGTCCTTGCCGCTTTCCTTCGTCTCGACAATTACCTGGCCTCCGCGCGGTGAAACTTTTATGGCCTGGTTCAGTATCTGGCTTACGACCGACGAGAGCCTTGAAGCATCCCCGGTCCCGATAGAGAGCGTCGGTGAAAAATTTATTTTCAGGTCGACTTTTTTTATGTCGGCCTGCGGCTGTATCGCGAATATTACGTCCTGGACCACCGTATTTACCTCGACCGGCTGCCTGGCTATCTTTGTTTCGCCTTTTTCAAGCCTCGCGAGCTCCGTCAAATCGTTGATAAGCCTCTCGAGCCTTGCGGATTTATTGATTACCACTCCCAGGAATTGCTGCTGGGCGTCGGTTATTTTTCCTTCACCTCCGAGGACGGAGGAAATATAGGTTTTTATAACGGAGAGGACGCCTTTCAATTCGGTGTTCATCATAAGCACCGAATCCATCCTCATATTTTCCTTTTCAAGAGGCACTTTTGATTCGGCGGCTTTTTTTACCTCCGCTTTCAATTTCTCTATTTCTTTTTCGCTGTTGTTAAGTTTCAGGCCAAGTTGCATTTTTTCCGACTCAAGCTTTGCGTCCGAGTCCTTTTTCATTTTTGCCGCGTCGGCCTTTATTTTTGAAATTTCATCGTCCAGGGTACCTTTGTTGTTCTCCGCGATCTTTAAGGCGTCGCGAAGCTGGGATATTTCCATGTCGGATTTGGACGCTTCCTTGGAAAGCTCTTCTTCAAGCTCCTTTGACATCTGGGAAAGTTTCTCCGCCTTTTCTTCCGAGGCTTTCACCCTTCCGCGCAATATCATGAGCGAATCGAGCAATTTTTTGTATTCGCCCTTTTTTATCCTGGGCAAAAGCTCCTGAAAACTTTCCTCGTCTATGTGAGTCAGCGCCTTTACTATTTTTTTGAGCGGTTCATACGGCGCGTCGCTCGCCCATATGCCGCCGAAAACCGCAATCAGCACCGCAAGTATCAAAAACGCGTAAACGGGTATGCCGGAAAAACTCGAGGTATCGAGCAGGGAAAGTTCGTAATTTTTTATCTTCTTTTGCGCAAATTTATAATCCATGTATGGGGTAAAAACGCACACTATGGAGTCCATGCTCTCGATCTTCCTGTATACAATGAGTCCTTTTAGATTATTGTAGTCCCCTTCCTTGACCGCGGTGTCGGCGCCGGCTTCGTTTATGATCACCTTTACGTCCGCATTGGAAAGGATGTTCTCCGAATTTTCCCTGGCCTGGTCGGTGTTAAGCAGCATGCTGCCTGAAAGGTCTATTACGAAATTGATCCCCTTGGGCGACATGGTGTTCTTCCTGAAAGCCGTTGCGGCATCCGATGACGCCTCCTTGACATAAAGGACGGAAACCACCTTGCCCCTGGCGTCCGTAATGGCCATGAAGTACTCGCATCCGGAGGCGTAATTTATCTCAAAATTCGTCTTTTTAGACGATACGGTCTGGAGGAACTGGTTGTTGGTCTTGAACTGCTGGTCCTTCAACGCCGCGTTGTTCGTCTCGACCACGTTCCCGGAAGCCGATACAAGAGCGATATCGGCGGTAAAGGGTTTTACAGCTTTTACGAACTGCTGGGCGAGTTTCGCGCTTTTCGCGGAATACTGCCCGCTTTTTAAGGCCGGGTTAGACAGGACTGGGGCGTATTTCTTTTCCATGTTCTCCGGCGCGAAATAATATATGGGTGCAAAAACCTCGTCCATTTTTTTAACGGCCTGGGCCTTTATCACGTCTATTTCTTTCTGGCTCTCGGCCCATGTTATCTTTGATTGTGTCTCATTCAGCTGCGCCACGGATTTGCTGTCAAAATAATAAAACAATCCCGCCGGAATGGCGAAAGCGACAAGCGCTATGATAATGATCTTGACCGTCAATGAACCTTTATTCATTTACTTCCTCCTAAAAATATGAGGGATTATTTTGCTTCCTGCTCCCCGCCGGTGCCATCATCTTCTTCCTCAAGCACGCGGGCAACAGCCCCGACAGCTTCGCCTTCCTTGATCTTAATAAGCCTTACTCCCTGAGTGTTCCTGCCTATCGTCTTAATGTCCTTTATCTTGGTCCTTATTAGCGTGCCTTTGGTCGTGATAAGTATCAGTTCATCCGTGTCGTTGACAAGCTTGATGTCCACGACCCCGCCTGTTTTGTCCGTGACTTTTACGTTTATGAGCCCTTTTCCGCCGCGGCTCTGCTCCCTGTATTCTTTTACAAGAGTCCTCTTGCCGAACCCTTTGTCGGTCACGGTAAGCAGGGTCATATTCTTGTCCTCGGCGTGCAGCACTGTCATGGAAACAACCCTGTCCGATTTATCCAGGTTTATCCCCCGGACTCCCATGCCGGCCCTTCCTATTTCACGAATATCCTTGGCGTCAAAGCGTATCGCCTTGCCGTCGCATGTGGCTATAAATACCTGGTCGCCTATTGCGCACAGTTTCGTCTCTATAAGGGCGTCTTTTTCATTCAGGCCTATCGCTATGATGCCGCCCGAGCGGGGATTTGAAAAAAGCGAGAGGCTCGTCCTTTTTACGAGGCCGTCTTTTGTGACCATCAAAAGGAACTGGTCGTCCTTAAATTCTTTCACGCTCACATAAGCCGCTATCTTTTCCCCCTCTTCAAGCTTGATGAGGTTCACAATGGCCTTGCCCTTTGCCGTCCTTACGGCCTCGGGTATCTCGTAAACCTTGAGCCAGTGGCAGCGGCCCTTGGACGTGAAGAACATCATGTAATCGTGGGTGTTGGCCACGAAAATGTCCTGGACAAAATCCTCGTCCTGGGTGGTGACCGCTATGATGCCGCGGCCTCCGCGCTTCTGGGCCTTGTATGCAGACGAGGCTGTTCTCTTGATAAAACCCTTGTGGGTCATGGTTATCACCATGTCCTCTTCCTGTATCATGTCTTCTACTGTCAATTCCTTTTCACGCGCTATTATTTCGGTGCGCCGAGGATCGGCAAATTTCTGTTTTATATCGGTAAGCTCTTTCACTATCAGCGCGAGTATTTTTTTCTCGCTCGCAAGCAGTGATTTCAGCTCTTCGATGAGTTTTTTCAGCTCGGCAAGTTCCTTTTCCAGTTTTTCAACCTCGAGGGCCGTCAACTGCTGCAGTTTCATGTCCAGAATGGCCTGCGCCTGGACCACCGAAAGCTTGAAAGAGTTCACGAGCCCGGTGCGCGCCGCGTCGACATTTTCGGATGAACGGATTAGCTTTATCACCTTATCGAGATATTTAAGGGCTATAAGAAGCCCTTCGAGTATGTGTGCGCGCTTCTCGGCCTTATTGAGCTCGAATTTGGTCCTTCTTATAATAACTTCCATCCTGTAATCGATAAAATTCGTCAAAAAGTCGGCAATGTTCAGTGTCCTGGGTTTTCCGTTCACGAGCGCGAGTAAATTCACCCCGAAAGTCGTCCTTAAAACCGTGTGTTTGTAAAGCTGGTTCAGGACCACTTCGGGATTGTCGTTCCTTGAAATTTCTATGACGGCCCTTACACCGTCCTTGTCCGACTCGTCGCGTAGGTCGGATATTCCCTCGAGCTTCTTGTCCCTGACCAGGTCCGATATGGTCTCGAGCAGTTGCGCCTTGTTGACCATGTATGGAAGCTCTGTTATGACTATCTGCTGTTTTCCCTTTTTTGTTTCCTCTATCTTCGCCTTGGCCTGCATTACGACGGAGCCGCGCCCCGTCTCGTACGCTTTCTTTATCCCGTCCCTGCCTATTATATACGCGCCGGTGGGAAAATCCGGCCCGTGTATGATCTTAATTATCTCGTCTATCTTTACCTTTGAACCGCGATTGTTTATCATATATATCGTGGCGTCTATGACTTCGCCGAGATTGTGAGGCGGAATATTTGTCGCCATTCCTACGGCAATACCTGATGAACCGTTGACAAGCAGATGCGGGAACCCCACGGGGAAAGTCACCGGCTCCTTGTTGGATTCGTCATAGGTCGGCACAAAATCCACCGTGTCCTTGTCAAGGTCCCTTATAAGTTCCTCTGTTATCTTGTGCATCCTGGCTTCGGTGTAACGCATTGCCGCGGGCGGATCCCCGTCGACGGATCCGAAGTTTCCCTGCCCGTCGATCAGCGGCATCCTGAACGTGAACGTCTGCGCCATCCTGACCATTGTGTCGTAAATCGCGGAATCTCCGTGCGGATGATAATTGCCCATCACTTCTCCGACTATCTTCGCCGACTTCCTGTAGGGCTTTCCGTAATAAAGTCCCATGTCATAAGTGGTGTAAAGGATCCTTCTCTGCACCGGTTTCAGCCCGTCGCGTATGTCCGGCAGGGCCCTTCCCACTATCACGGACATCGAATAATCCAGATAGGATGTCTGCATCTCGTCTTCTATCGTAGTCTGTTTTACCTGGGCAAATATTTTTTCATCCATTTATTTTATCTTCTCCGTTATTTTCTTATCGGCATTACGATGTAAAGGAAATCGTCGTTGCCTTTTCCCTTGATTATGCCGGGGTTCATCGAGGATATAAGCTTTATCTCTATGGTGTCGGATTCGATTACCTTGAGAACGTCCATTATGTAGGCCGCGTTGTAGGAAACTTCTATGGGTTCCCCGTCATATTTTATATCTATTTCCTCAAAAGCCTCCCCTTCATCCTGCGCCTGCGCGTTTATCACAAGCCTGTTCTTTTCGAGCTTGATTATGACTATTTTTGATTTGTCGCTTGTGATCGTGGACGCCCTTCTTATCGCCGCGGCGAATTCTTCCTTGTTCACCGAAGCTTCCATATTGAATTCCTTTGGTATGACCTGGTTGTAGTTCGGATAATTTTCATCTATTATCCTTGAAACAATGTCCATGTTGTCCATATGAAATTCTATTACCTTGTCGTAAAAATTTATCGTTATTTCCTTTGATTCATCATCGGACAATACCTTTACTATTTCATTGATGGTCTTGAGTGGTATAATATAATCAAATTTTGATTTTACGCCTGTCTTCAGCGCGGCTTGATAATATGCCAGCCTGTGCGCGTCCGTGGCCACCGCCTCTATCTTGTTCCCCTCGAATTTAAAAAATACGCCGTTCAGGTTCCTCTTGGTGGTGTCCTTTAAGGCGGCGTAATATATCTTTGATATTATTTCTTTTAAAAGTTTCTGCGGTATCTTTATTGATTCAAGTTTTTTCTCGTCGAGCTGAAGCACGGGAAAATCCTCGGCAGGAAGACCGTTTATCTTGTATGATGCTTTTTTGCATACTACCTTTGTGTTGTCGTTCTTATCCGTCTCTATCTTTATGTTGTCGTCGGTAAATTCCTTTATAAGTGGAATTATTTTTTTTGGTATAGTGGTTTTACCGGGCTGTTCTATCTTTTCCACATTACATTTTATCCTGACTGAAATGTCCATGTCCGTCGCCGATAAATAAAGGAAATCATCCTCGGCGTCAAAAAGTATGTTCGACAGCAGCGGCAGGGTGGAGCCTGTGGAGATAAAATACTGGGCGATCTGCAAAGAATCGAGAATTTCATTCTTCTTGGTGATTATTTTCATTTAAAGCCTCCTGAATAATATTTTCCACATTAATGGCGTCTATAACAATAAAAAAACATATTAATTAATAATACTGTTGCTTCTGTTGTACTGTTAGTAATCTTAAGAACTTTAAAGAACCATAGAAAAATAACTCATTATTGCGTTGTTAATGTGAATAACAACTACATTTTAATACAATAAATGCCATTTATCCACAATAAATTTCTTGCCTGTTATTTATCAACATCAATCCACAACGATGCTAACATGCCATCAACAGCATTATTATTTTTTTATGCGCGCGACAAGTTCGTCCATGGCAAGCCTGAATTTATCGTCCGCTTTTATCATGTGTTCCACTTTTTTGATGGCGTGCATTACCGTGGTGTGGTCCTTGCCGCCGAAATACTGGCCTATCTGTACCAGTGAATAATCCGTAAGGTTCCTGGTTATATACATGGCGGTTTGTCTCGCCATGGCGATGTTTTCCGGCCTTTTTCTCGAGGAGAGATCCTGTACCTTGATATTATAATAATCGGCCACTATCTGCTGTATGAGGTCGATACCGATCTTTTTATTGGAATCAAAAGAAGGGTTTGTAACCTTCAGGGCCTGCTTGGCAAGGTCCAGGTCTATCTCGCTGCCCGTCTGCATTGAAAGAGCCACAAGAGTTGAAAAAGTGGCGCTGAGCGAGCGGATATTCGTGTCAACGTGCTCGGCGAGGAACGCCAGCACATTATCAGGGACTATTTTATTCATATCCCTGGCTTTGAGTTTTAATATTGCGACCCTTGTCTCGAAATTGGGCGGCTGGATGTCCGCTATGATGCCGGCCGCAAAACGTGATTTTAACCGGTCCTCGAGGTTCAGTTCCTGCGGAGGGGAATCCGATGTTGCCACTATCTGTTTGTTAAGGTTGGAGAGGTCGTTGAACGTATGGAAAAATTCCTCCCTTGCCTGTATGCCTTTTTGCAGGAACTCTATGTCGTCCACCAGCAGCAGGTCGACGCTCCGGTATTTTTCCTTGAAATCCGCCATTTTTCCGCTGCCGATATGCTGAACCACGTCGAATATGAATTTTTCCGCTGTGGTGATGAGTATTTTTGCCTGCGGATTTTTTTCATAGACAAGATTGCCGATGGCGTGAAGCAGGTGTGTTTTCCCGAGCCCTACCCCGCCATAGATGAAAAGCGGGTTGTAAGTCTGGCCCGGGGCCTCGGCGACGGCTTTTGAGGCAGCATGCGCGAACCTGTTGGAATCACCCACTATAAAATTATCAAATTTGAATTTTGTATTAAGATAGGGTATGTGTCCCGCCGGCGAATCCAGAGGAAGCGGTATCTGTTGTTCCTTAATGGTTATCTTAGGTTCCACGTTTTTTTGCGAAGCCTGGGACTTGCTTACTTCGACTGAAAAAGAGACCGAATCGTTTATGCTCTTTTTAAGTATATTAAGGATGGCTTCGGAGTATTTTTCATTCAGGTTCTTCTTATGAAGGCCGCTGGGGACCTCGATAATGCACTTGTTTTCCTTTTCATCGCAGCTAGCCGTGGATTTTTCGAGCCATATATATAGTGAAGGCGAACTTGTTTTTAATTGCCCTACTATCTGGTCCCAATCAAATGACATTTAATTTTTTACCAGCCTTTTATAATATTTATAAAGATATCCACAAAAAACTCAATTATTTAAGACATTGTGGATAATTGTTTATTGCCTTATATTAAAGGAGAAAAACACATTATCCACAGCTATTAACAACCACATGTTAACAACTTAATAACATTGATTTAATAGCAAAAACAACGCCTTAATTAGATTTTATTATACCTTAAACTATCTTTTTTTACAACAATAAGTTTATTAATATGCAGGTCAACATAAAAGAAAAAGCCCCCGCAGTATTGAACGCGGGGGCTTTTTTGGTAACTTATGACGTTTATTTCCAGCCGTAGGTTATTGCTATTTCAGAGATAAAATTTGGCGTCTGTTCGCCGGTCAGGAAATATGGCCCGTTTGTAAGCATGGCCGTATTTACGTCAGCATCTATCGTTATGCCGCCGAAAACTCCAGTAATTCCAAGCGCCATTACAGGTGCATCGCTCGTTGTGCTGTCAACGGTGGTATTTGTCGTTACGTTGCCGTTGGCGGCTTTTACTACGGTCGTTGTCGATGTGATGCCCCATACAGCCTTGTTTACACCGCCCCTTACTGTCCAGGTGTCGTTGATCTTTCCTTCGACTCCGGCAAAAACAGGAAGATTGATGGTGTTGATGTCAGTTGAATTACCGTTACCGGCGAGATTAGCTCCTGTCAGCTTGTTCTGGTTTGATTCAAGGGAATTGTTCATGTTGAAAGAAGGCTGCACGCCCAAATAAATATTGAACCCGCCGGCTTTTATTGTTTTGGAGCCGCCGAGAGCGATGTTAATAATGGAATCGCCCGTTGATTCCTCAGTATGCGTGGTAAGCGTTCCGCCTGTAAATGTTTTGGCAAGTACAAGGGTGTTTTCCTGTGTAAATCCGAGATTTACATAACCAAGCATATCATTCGGAAGGGCAGTCCTGCCGTTTAGGTTTATCTCAACTCCGTTTGTTCCGGTCTGACCGATGGCGGTTGTGGCGCCGGTGTTGTCTTTTGTAACATCGTCATGCGTATAATTTGAAGGTATGTTGATGTCCAGGCCTATGTCAACAGGCATGTTCTTTTTGATGTCAAAAGTATAGCCGCCGAATACGCCTATATTATAGGAATGGTTTGATGTATAGCTTCCGTCCGTGTTATTTACAACCGCGCCGTCAAGTGTTTTACTATTTGCCGAGCCGTAAGACAGGCCGAAACCCATGTTGCCCATGCTGTATATGGCCCCTGAACCGTTTATATTCGGCGCTATCAACGAAAAAGTGGGCATATTTGCGAGAAGGCCGACAACTCCACTGGAGAATGGAAGATTAATATACCCGTTGGAACTGACCGTGGTCATTTCGCCGACGGCCAAATCCGGATACTGCGAGACCATCTGGGGAAAATACTTGTATGCCAGAAAGTCGTCCTGGACCATCCATGCCGCGTTTCCGAGCCCGAGGCCGTCTATCCTTGCCTCCGACGCCAGAAGTCCGGATGCAACCAGAGAAAACAGGGCTAAAACTAAAAGCATTTTTTTCATAAAGAATTATCCTCCCGATTTTTTTTAAATGAAAAACACTTAACTGACTTGCCTGCATCACCACCTTTCGTTTTTATGCAAAAAACAATTTAAAAGGCTTCGCTCTGCAAGATTTTGATTTTCCCCTACCTGTTGTTAACACAATATTAACAGATGATTTTTATTTTGTCAATTGCGGAGAATTTTCATATTCAAAACAGATTGAAAAATGCGGACCCTTGTGCTAATATTTTCATGATAAATAATTTAGGAGGGATGGACATGGACAAGATCATAAAGATGTTGCTTGCCGGCATACTTGCGGGGTTTATTCTGTTTCTTGTGGCTTCGATTTCCTACAAATACACCGGAAGAATTTCGGACCCGTCTTTAAGCGCGCTCTTCAGGGACGAGATATCGATGAAATGGTTCTATAAGCTCCTGATGCTCAACGTCGGCATGGGTGTCATCATGGCTGTTTTTTACGCGCTGATGTCAAAAGGTATGCCCGGAGGAAACATAATCAAGGGAATTTTTTGGGGCTTCGTTGTGTGGGCGATACTGATATCCCAGCCGCTCATCATGTCGCTGGTCGCGGGCAAATTCACGGCTGATCTTATAATTTCATGGCTTGCGCAGGGGCTGGTAAGTTATGTCGCTGCGGGTTTCTGTATTTCCCTCATATACAAGGATTAATTATCAGGCGTAATTTATCCATTCAAGGGTGAAGCACAGGCAGGTTTTGGGGGCATTTTCCGTGATGAAAGCTTCTTTTGCCTTTATGGCTTTTACAGCATATTTTATCCATCCGCATATGTTCTTGGCCAAATAAGGCGAGACCGGAAGGTTCCTGATATATATGCTCGCTTTGTTATCTTTTAAGTATTTTATTTCAACTACAGCCGCGGAAAAATAGGACAAAAAGACCGATTCGGCATTGGTCAGCGCGCTCTGTATCGACATATCCTTAAAAAGCCGGTGTGAGGATTCAAAAGCCTGTTTTGCCGCAAACTCTCCTGCCTCAAAAAGCATCGAAGCGTCCCCGAAACCGAAATATTTGTCGACTTTTTCCGAATAATCCAGGAAAAGTTTCAGGTCATACCAGTCCAGTTCGATAAAATCTTTTATTACGCAGAAACATGGATTATCGATGAAGAAATTTTTTACCCTTTCGACGCCATATTTTTTTTCCGCATATCCCAGTATTGATTTAAAGGCGCTTCCTCTGACCTGCATTTGTCCTCCATAGCATGAAACTGTGTTTCATCATTAATAACATAAATATACTTATATTGTCAAGTTTATAATTAGCTGTTTTGTTGCGGTTTTTGCGTATTATTTTACGATGAAACACATAAAATGAAACGTTTCAGGGAAAATTATTTATTTTCGAAAGCTTTTTTAAGCTCTTTTATGGCACAATATTCTCCGCACATAGAGCAAACCTCTTTATCGTGTAAAGGAAGCGAGTCGCGCATTTTTTGCGCTTTTTTACCGTCTATTGCCAGGCTTATCTGGCCTTCCCAGTCAAGATTTTTTCTGGCCCTGGCCATCTTGTTATCCCATTCTATGGCGCCCGGGATGCCCCGGGCAATGTCGGCGGCGTGTGCGGCTATCCTTGATACTATGACGCCTTCCCGAACCTCATCGATGTCAGGGAGCTTCAAATGTTCCGCCGCGGTGACATAGCACAAAAAATCTGCCCCGTTAGACGCCGCTATCGCGCCGCCTATTGCCGCGGTTATGTGGTCATATCCCGGCGCAATATCCGTGACAAGGGGCCCCAGGACGTAAAAAGGGGCGTTGTTGCAGAGTTTCTTCTGCAGCTGCATATTGGTTATTATCTGGTTTATGGGCATGTGGCCAGGGCCTTCTATCATGACCTGGACATTTTTTTCATAGGCGCGTTTCGCAAGTTCGCCCAGGACAAGCAGTTCGTGTATCTGCGCCCTGTCGGTGGCGTCGGAGAGACAACCCGGCCTCATTCCGTCGCCGAGAGACAGCGTCATGTCATATTTATAAGCTATGTCCAGAAGCCTGTCGAATTGGGAGTATAGCGGGTTCTCTTTTTTGTTCTTCAATATCCAGACGGCCAAAAATGTGCCGCCGCGGCTTACGGTGTCGAGTATCCTTCCCTGTGACATCATGGATGCCACCGTGGCCTGCGTGATCCCGCAGTGAACCGTTATAAAATCGACGCCCTGTTTTCCATGCTCCTCGATGACGCCGAAGAGTTCGTCCTCGGTCATCCTTGAGACATCGCCTTTTTCTGCTATGACCCTTACGGCCGCGTCATATATAGGGACCGTCCCAACGGGAACGGTCGAATGCTTCATTATGGAATCCCTGATGGCGCGCAGGTCCCCGCCCGTGGAAAGGTCCATAACCGCGTCTGCGCCGGCTTCTATGGCGGCGTTCAGCTTGTCAAGCTCGCAACCCGCGGAACATGAGTCCTGGGAAGAGCCTATGTTGGCGTTGACCTTTATTTTTGTGTTCCTGCCTATGGCGGTCGGCCTGCAGTTTGCATGGTTTATATTTTTGGGGATAACGATCTCGCCCGAGGCGACAAAACCCATAAGGACATTTACGTCCATATTCTCATTTTTTGCCGCCTCTTTCATTTCATGGGTAACAATGCCTTTCTTTGCCATTTCAAGCTGTGTCATTTATATCTCCTTGGAAGTAATGATAGATCTTAAGCGGCGCGTTTGTCCGCGGATGTCATCGCTGGAAAAAACAGCCGATATGAAGGAATAGTTTTTTATTCCGATTTTTTTCAACCGGGCAATATTATAACCGTTAATGCCGCCGATTGCAACCATGGGGGTATTTATTTTACCCGCTATTTTTTTTAAGGATGAGGCTCCAACGGGCTTTGTGGATTTTTGTCCCGTGGCGAACACCGGCCCCACGCCGATATAGGCGGGCTTAAGCCTGTCGCAAACGACGGCTTCCTTTAAGCTCGATGCCGAAACCCCGATTATCATGTCGTCTTTTACGAGTTTTTTCACGGCGCCAAAAGGCATATCGCTTTTGCCGACGTGAACTCCGTCGGCGCCTGCGGCCATTGCGGCCGCGACCCTGTCGTTAATAATGAACGGGATATGTTTTCTGCGGCATATCTTGAGCGCGCCAAGGGCGATCTCATGGAACATCCGGTCGTTAAGGGATTTGGAACGCAGCTGGATGGCGGTTGCTCCTCCTGCAATTGTGCTTAAAAGGCATTGACGCCAGTTTTTATCCAGGGAGATTATGTAATCAATGTCGAGAATAACATAAACGGAAAGGTCGATGTTCCTTTTCATATTTTTACAAGAAGTTCCTTTTCGAGTTCATACGTTTTATAGCGCAGTTCCTTGAAAATCACCGCGGCCGGGACGCTTACAAGTTTCGTTATTTCTTCGAGGACCCTCAATGATTCCTGCACGCGCTTGAAATTCGACGCAAGTATATCGGAAATATCGCAGCGCGTGAACTCGCTTTTGATCCTTGAGCGCCGGCCGATGTCGTCTTCCGAGAGGCGGTTCTTTATAAGCGCGGAACGGTCCGGGGATATTTTTTTAACCGCGCTATCCACGGTGTGCCTTATTGATTTAAGTTTCGGGGTGGTTTTTTTGTCCGCAAGTATGAACCTGGAAACATCCTCTATGACGCGGAGCCCTTCCTTGGTCCTGTTGACATTGGCGTCTATCAGGGTGTAGATGTTCCTTTTGCTTTTCATTTATCTGTTGATCCGCATGTATGAGGAAAAATTTTTCAGTATATGCCTGAACGACACTCCCTCATCCTTCCATTTGCCCAATATGAAGCCGAGGGCGCACATGGCTATTATGAAGAGAGTCTTGATGAAACCGAATATGACAAGGAATAGGGCGAGAAGAAAAAAGGAGACAACCCCCGTGATTTTCCAGAAATTGAGTATAAGGTATTTCAGGATCTCTTTCATTTTTCGTCTTCCTTGGACCTGTAGAGGACTTTGCTGACTATGACGGTGGGCTTTATTTCATTGGCGATTCCCAGGGTATACTGGATATACTGTATTATCGCTTCCTGGACCTCCTGGGTCACCTCCGCCACCGACCTGTCCGAAAACAGTGTGACGTGTGCCGTGACTTTAAGCCCTTTCCTGGTTGAGATGACCTTGCCCTTGATATCCTTGACTCCTTTTACCTGGTTCTTCACCACCCTTGAAAAATCCTCTATGGCACCGAGGGAAACCATTATCTCGCCGAGAGGGGATTCAAGAACCACCGTCCTCTCGCTGCGCCTTTTTTCAATGTTGCCGAATATGGTGAAAAGGGCGACGGAAATGAAGAAGACGCCCATGATGAGGACCGCTATGCGTATGGCTATTATTTTTGCGGTGTCCGTGTTGGCCAGGGCGTTGATAAGGCTCTGTGAAGTCGAGAGCGCCCACTGATTGGCGCTGTGCGTGGTGCTGACCGCGATAAACAGGGCGCCGGCGGAAAAAAATAAAAGGGTGTTTATCGTTATTATTATTCTGTTAAAATATTTCATAAAAAGCCTCCTTGGATCTTATATATTAAAGTAAGTGTCTCCCCTTAAGTCGGTTTTTTTTCTTACGCTGTTCACATTGACGTGGATCTTGTCCACGGAAAGTCCGGTCATTGTCTCTATGGATTCCCTGACCTTGTCCTGTACCTCGGAGGCAACGTCGGAAACTTCCCTGCCGAAGGATACGATCAGGTCGATATTGAGGGAAACCGTATCGTTGGCCATTTCCACCTTTACGCCTTTTATGGAATCCTTCACGCCAAGGGCTTCCGCAAGAGCGGCAGTAGTGCCGCCGTCCAGATCAACCACTCCGTCGACGTCCTTTGCGGCGATGCAGGCGATGGCCGCGATGGCGTCATCGGATATTTTAATGTTGCCGGCGTCGCTTTTTTGTTCCACCATTTCGCACCCCTATATTGACTTTTCTTTTTCAAGTTTTTCGATAAAACTCGTGGAATAATTATTTTTTACGAAGTTCTCGTTGTCCAGTATCCTTTTATGGAGCGGGATGGTCGTCTTAATACCTTCTATGACAAATTCGTCAAGGGCCCTTTTCATTCTGGCTATGGCCTCGGCCCTGTCTTTTCCGTGGGCGATAAGCTTGGCGACCATGGAATCATAATTGGGAGGTATCCTGTAGCCTTTGTAAACATGGGTGTCAACCCTTATGCCCGGGCCGCCGGGGACGTTGTATTCGGTGATAGTGCCGGGGGACGGGCAGAAATTATTGTCCGGATCCTCGGCGTTTATCCTGCATTCGATCGCATGACCGCGAAGCTTGATATCCTTGTTCGGGATGGTGAGCCTTCCGCCGGAGGCTACCTTTATCTGTTCCTTTATAAGGTCGAAGCCCGTGACTTCTTCGGTTACGGTATGTTCGACCTGGATCCTTGTGTTCATTTCCATGAAATAATAGTGGCCCCATTTATCCATGATGAACTCAATGGTTCCGGCACCCTCGTATTTGACGGCGCGTGCGAGCCTTAACGCCATGGAGCACATGTCGTGCCTCGTTTTTTCGTTGAGCATCGGCGACGGTGATTCTTCGATGAGCTTCTGGTGCCTTCTCTGGACCGAGCAGTCCCTTTCGCCAAGGGCGAGGTAATTGCCGTGGTTGTCGCACATTATCTGAACTTCGATATGACGGGGTTCTTCGATGTATTTTTCGAGATATACGGCGGGGTTGCCGAAAGCCGTCTGGGCTTCCTGGCTGGCGGTCTTAAAGGCGGTCCTTAAGGAAAGTTCTGTATGGGCTATACGCATTCCCCTTCCGCCTCCGCCGGCCGTGGCCTTGAGCATTACCGGCAGTCCTATTTTTTTTGCGACTTCAACCGCGTCGTTCTCATCGCGCAGGATCCTTCCGGACCCCGGGACGGTGATGACTTTGTTCGCAGTGGCGGTGGCGATCGCCTGGGCCTTGTCTCCCATGGCCCTGATTGAGGCCGGCGAGGGTCCGATAAATTTAATGTTGCACTGCGCGCACAGTTCCGCGAAGTGGGCGTTTTCCGCAAGGAACCCGTAGCCGGGATGAATGGCCTCTGAATCCGTTACTTCCGCCGCGGAGATTATCGCGGGTATATTGAGGTAGCTTTCTTTTGAAGGCGGCGGGCCGATGCATACCGCATGGTCCGCGTATCTGACATGGAGCGAGTTTTCATCGGCCTCGGAAAAAACTGCGACCGTCTCCACTTTCATTTCCTTGCAGGCGCGGATGATCCTGAGGGCTATTTCCCCCCTGTTTGCGATCAGTATTCTTTTGAACAAAATTTGTCCCCTTTCGCGGAAAAATTAATTTAGGTTTTTTCTACGATTATCAAAGGCTGGTTGAATTCGACTGCCTGCGCGTTCTCCACGAGAACTTCCTTGACCCTGCCTTTTACCTCGGATTTGATTTCGTTCATTATCTTCATGGCTTCGATTATGCACACTGTTTTACCCGGTTCTACCATGTCGCCTATTTTCACGAAAGGCGCGGCTTCGGGTGAGGAAGCTTTGTAAAAAGTACCGACCATCGGGGATTTTATTATCCCCGTCTTTGCGTCATCGACCGGTTTTTTCGCCTCTGCCGCCGCCTGGGCTGGAACCGCTTCGGGCGCCGCCGGCATGTATTGCGGCACGCTTGCGGCAGCCTGCATGGCCCCGGCTTTTTTCAGCTGTATCTTTAGATCGCCCTGTTCATATAAGAGCTCGACGAGGTGGCCTTTTTCCATTATCTTTAACGCTTCGTTCAGAACATCCGCCTGAATCTTGCCGTTAGCTTTTTTTTCCATTTTACACCGCCCGACTGAAGTTTTTACACCCTTTCGACATATTCCCCTGTCCTGGTATCCACCCTTACCGTATCGCCTTCCTTAATGAACATTGGGACCTGGACCTCGGCGCCTGTTTCAAGCGTTGCAAGTTTGGTCGCATTTCCCACAGTGTCGCCTTTTGAAGCCGGCGGAGCCGACTTGACGACCAAGTCGACTTTGTTGGGTATGTTCACTCCGAGAACCTCTCCCTCGTATATAAGCATGGTGACGAGCATCTCTTCCTTCAGGAAGTGGGACTGCTCGCCGACCTGTTTCTCGTTGAACTCATACTGCTCGTAGTTTTCAGTGTCCATGAAATGATACGCGTCGCCCTGTTTGTACATATACTGGAGCTTCCTTTCGTCGACCCTGGCGTCCTCGAACTTGTCGTCGGGTGAAAAAGTCCTCTCCACTATGGTGCCAAGCTTGAAGTTCCTCATTTTTAACCTTACAAGCGGGGCCAGCCTCGGCCTCTGGACATGATGAAAATGCACCACTTCCCAGAGCGTGTTCTCAAGCTTGAAAATATTTCCCGGTCTGACGTTCGCGGCAATTGACATTACAAGATCCTCCTTGAAAAATTTCAACCACTAATAATTAGTGAGTCGGAAAGTTTGCCCAATTTCTCGGGCATATTGCCGGTTATCAGGTAATCGTCCTCTATCCTGATGCCGTATTTCTTATCGAGATAAATGCCGGGTTCGCATGAAAAAACCATGCCTTTTTTAAACCTTCCGGTTTCTTTACCGCTCACCGAAGGCGCTTCATGAATATCCAGGCCTATGGCGTGTCCTAGGGAATGGGTAAAAAACCGCCCCAGACCGTATTGATCCAGGTATTTCCTAGCCGCAATATCGGCGTCGCGTATCAGAGCCCCCTCTTTATAAAATTTCAGGGCTTCTTTCTTGGCTTTTTGGACCAAATTATAGTTAAATTGTATGGTCAACAGGCGAGGTTTTATTATACCGAAAGCAATAACCCTTGTCAAGTCTGAACAATATCCCTTGTATTTTGCCCCGGCGTCAATAAGTACAAGGTCGTTGACTTTGAGTTTTCTCGATGATGTTCCGTGATGCGGGACGGCACCGTTGGAGCCGAAGGCGATGATCGAGGAAAAGCTGGAAGAGTCGGCGCCGTGCTTCCTTATATAATAGTCAAATTCAATTGAGAGGTCGAGTTCTGTTATTCCCGGTTTTAATATGGAATTAAGGTGAAGTATGGCTTTTTCATTTATCGCCACGGCTTTTTTTATTATTCCGATCTCATCCGGGTCTTTTATCATGCGAAGCGCCATGACTGATTCGTCAAACTCCACTTTTTTCCCGAGGTCAAGCAGCGCCAGGTACTCCTGAAGGGAGATATTTTTTGATGCCTTTACCACTGAAGTCCCTTTCAACAGAAGGTCAAGGCTTTCCCTGAAAGAACGGGTTATCACGATATCAAATGTTTCTGCAATGGGAGAATTTACGACAGCCCCCTCATATCTGGGGTCGGTAATGAAGTAGGACTTTTTCTTACGGGTCACTATTTTTCCGAAGGTTCCCCGGAACCCGGAGAGATAGTACACGTCGGAGGGATCGGAAATATAAAAAGCCCCGGTTGCGGCAAGCGACGGGTCGAGTTTTGATATTCTTTTTTTGAGCGTCATTTTTTTGTGATGATGCCGAGGTTGTATTCTATTATGGGGGCGTAGAAAGGCATCTTTTCAAGGAGGTCTTCGGCCGCGTCAAAGGCCTTTATTAAGGCCGGGCTGTTTATCCAGCAAACCCTGGCGGAAAACCGCTCCATGGCGAAGTCAAAACCGGTGGAGCCCATTATTTCGCGGAATTTTTTCTGCGTGAAATGCTGGTGATTGTTCATAAGGGTGAGATTAATATAGAACAGCGGATTATACCTGTTGGCTTCGATCACAATGACCCTTTTTTTGGCGACACGGACCATTTCTTTAAGCGCCTTTACAGGATCGGACGCATGGTGCAGCATGTCCTTTTCAAGGACCGTGTCGAAAGACGAGCTTTTGAAAGGAAGCTTCTGCGCGTCGCTTTTTTTGAACGTAATACCTTGGCCGGAAAGATGCTTCCAGCGCGGGCTCTCCTCGATGTCGACGCCGGTAATTTTTTTGAAATACTTTTTCCTCAGGAACAGGTCCTCGCCGTCGCCGCATCCCGAATCAAGCAGGCTGGAACCGGTGAAATATTTTTTTGTCTTGGCTATGACCCTTTCCCTGTATTGCGTTACGTTCGCCGGGATCTCAGGAGTCATATTTTTTTAGTTCCTGTATGACTTTTTTAAGGGGTGGAGAAACGAAAACTTTCCTGCCGGTTATTTCATTTGTGACTGAAAGGTACATTTGCGACAGCAGCTGTTTTAATTCAGGCGGAAGTGGCGGCGGCGGGGCGCTTACGAGTTTTTTCCATCCGGCACCTCCGGTTTTTTTCGCGTTTTCCAATTCGCCGAACCACGGGGTCTTGCGGTACCACCTGCGGGCGAATTCCTTGCTTATGTGGAAATTTCCAGAGAGGAACCTGCATTCATCGGGAGTTCCGAGCACGTCGACGACCATTATGTTCCCGTTAAGGTCGACGCCGAACTCGAATTTTCCGTCCGCATTTTCGATCTTCGCTTTTTTACATGCCGAGGTTATTATGGAATCGACGGACAGGACGGCGGCTTTTAATTTTTCCATATCCCCGTCGTCAAGCCCCGAGATGGAGCGCGCTTCGGGCCATAATATATACCTGTCCGTGTGTTCCAGTTTGGTCGAGACGTCAAGGATCGGCTTTTTAAGGGTCTCACCGGGCTTTGGGTCGTGATCATAACCGAGGTCCCTGAAAGTTACCTGTCCGTTTTGCACCCTTTTGAATATGCTCGAGCCTTCGGTAAGCGAATTCCTGTATATAACCTCGAGAGGTATCAGATAATTTAGCTGTTTTTCCCTGTACACCGAATAATCGTATGAATTTTTTGCGGGGTCATATTCCGGCTTGAGCACGCGCACGACCCTGACGCGCATTTTATTCGAGGAGGATTTCATCTGCGAAAATTTTTTAAGCTTTCCGTCCTCCACCAGGCCGAGGAAGTGCGTTTTTATCCCCTTTTTTTCCAGGAGTTCAAAAAAATATGAGGAGAGCATGCACAGGGCAGTGCCTTTATTTTCTATAAGGTCCGGCATTTCACCCCAATCGAACACTGAATACCTGTCGGAAAATATGAATTCCCCTTCGCCTTCGATATCCGGACCGGCTTTTTTCAGTATCTCTACTTCCTTTACGCTTCCCATAGACCACCTCAATAAATTTAAACGAGATATCAAGCAGTTGCATTTTATCAGATATTGAAGAAAAAATGAATTTAAATTTGAGCGCGCGTGGTATGTTGAGGAAAAAATCGGCCTGGGCTGCCCGGGAAATTTTTCTTAAAAAATATCACCAGCTTATTGATTTTGAGGAACCTGGGCTTTTCATCTGGACCTTTACCGGGGAAGCTGTTTCGGGAGTTACCGCGGATACCGCGGCGGTGGAGGTTTCCGCGGCCGGTGCGCTTACCGTAAATGGCGCGGGAGTATTTACAGGAGCAAGATCCCGCGACGGCTGAAGGGTTTTTATCGTTACTTTTACCGCAGGCTCCGTTATTGGTTCGGAAACCACGGAAATGACCATTATTTCGGAACGTCTGTTTATATATTTATTGCTTTCGGAATCATTGGGCGCGGCCGGTTTTGTGTCACCGAAGCCGGTCACGGTAATGCGCGATGCGGAGATGCCGTCTTTCCTGACAAGATAATCCTTTACAGCATCCGCCCGGGCGACCGAGAGCTCGTAATTTGACGGGAACTTTTTTGTTTTTATGGGGGTGTTGTCGGTATGCCCTTCTATTATTATGGGCGAATTATTCGATCTCATGATATTTGCCATATCATCCAAAGCAGGCTTGAATTCCGGTTTAATGTTTGAAAGAGAAGGGTCGTAATGGATAACCGGATAGAAAAGCAGCTTATTGCCCTGTTGTACGGTGCTTACCTTAAGCCCTCCGGAAGCGTTTGCCGCACTATTTGGCATGGCGGACGGAACGGGCGTTGCCGGCGAATGCGCGACGTTTGATGTGGTTTCTTTTATGTCAAAAACATTTTCCTGTTTTGGCGTTACCGCAGGCGAAGCCACCGCGGTATTGGCCGCAACCGGCGCGGCAAGGACCCGGTAAAGCCATACAGGCGAAACCCCTCCGTCGTTTGTTAGTTTAACCTTGCCGGTCTTGTCATAATTCATCTCCCATATTTCGGGCTGGTATTTGTTGTTCAAAAAACTTGAATATATTATTTTGGCGCCGTCGCTGGAAAAACACGGAGCATTGCTCTTTCCGTCGAACGTGAGCTGGTCCTCGTTCCTGCCGGCTATGTCCACCATGAATATATTTACGGAATCGTTATCCTGCACAGTATAGATCACTTTCCTGCCGTCCGGTGAAAAAGCCGGGGAGCCCACTTTTTTACTGCTCTGCCTCGTGAGCTTTTCAGGCTGCTGTCCGTTCAGGTCCTGGATATAAAGATTGAAGGTGTCGTCGCTTTCTTTCATGACAAAAACGAGCCTGTTATCCTTTGATAAAACCGGCGATATGCAGTTGTGCGTCGAGGTAAGGGCGGTCTGGTCGTATCCGTCCCTGGTCATTCTCCAGATGTCGCCCCTTCTTCCGTATAAAATATACTGGGAATCCGGACTGAAGCAGGGGGCGTTCCTGAAATTAAAATTCTGCAGGTCGCCGTCCACCGTGTCCTCGTCGAACGTGACGGGATAGGCTGTTTTTTTGTTCAGGTCGGCAAGCCACACGTTATAACTTTTTTTATTCTGCACCCAGTATGCGATAAAGGACCCGTCGGGCGAAACCGCCGGGAACCATTTTGAATTCGAGTCGGGGAATATTTCCTGCCTGTTGCCGCCGTCCGGATCCATCCAGTACATGTTCCCGTTATAGGTAAAAATTATTTTTTCCTGGTGGGGAACCGGGGTGCTCGTCGCAATGGGCGCGGGCGCTGCTTTTGACTTGTTATTGTTACAGCCGGCAAGCAGCGTGAATAATAACACCGCGGCAAACGCGCAGCACGCCGCTTTGAAAAATTCCCGGGATTTTTTATTTGTCATTTGAACCCTGGTATGCCGGGGCTATCTCGGCAACAATAGGGGAATAAGCGCTGAAATTGAAGGTAAGCCTTGTCTTGCTTTTTGTCCGGAGGTTGATTGAATATATGTCGCTTCCCTCGACGAAAACAAGGCTTGATCCGTCGGGGAACCAGTAAGGGGAAAACCCGCCGTTCGTGGTTATCTGCTCTTCGGAACTCCCGTCCGGTTTCATTATCCATATATTGGGTCCCTGGTTCTTGTCGGAAATATATGCGATGTAATTCTGCATCTTGTCGGCGGGATTGGCACGGGACCATTCTATGTCGTTGTCGAGATAATATGTTTCCTTGATAAATTTCCTGTTTACACCGATATATTCCGTGGTGGTGATGCCGCGGTTGTGGAAATACGCGAGGGAAATGTTGTCGCCCCAGTCAAAGGCGGGTATTGCGATTATAGACTGGGTGATCTGGCGGGGGCTTGTCTCGTCCAGGTTCATCGTCCAGAGGCCGTTGTGTTTTTTAGTCTTCTCGCGCGAAAAAAGCACCTTTGTCTTGTCCGGAGATAATTTGAAGGAAGTGACGTCGTGATATTCGGTCAAAGCGGACGGAGTTTCCCCGTTGCGGTCTATCTGCCATATGTCGTTTTCTTTCAGAAAATATATTACCGCGGAATCTTTGGACCATTCAATCTGGCCGCGGTTTTGAAGATCGATGGAATCAAGATTTTCCTTGTTAAGGGTAAGCTGCTGCTGGTTTGTCCCGTCCGCGTCCATTTCCCACAGGTTGGTAAATCCCGACCTGTCGGAAAAATAGGCGATCTTTTCCCCGTTTGACGAGACGGAAGGCGCCCAGTTGCTGCCTTCCCGGGTGAGCATTTTTTTATTGTCGCCGTTCAGGTCCATTTCACCTATCTGGTACAAAAAACGGCTGTCTTCGAGAACATATATGATTTTTTTGACATAGGAGTGTTGCTGGGCGGCGGGAGAGGGAATATCCGGCGCGGCGTAAATCATGCATGGCGCCGTTATAATTAATGATAGCAAAAGGAAAAATTTTATGATTTGCCGCTTTGGGCCCATTTTTACCTCAATCTTCATATTTTTCTTTATTTTATATGGTTTATTGGGCTAAGTCAACATTATTTTCAGAAAGGGTTTTTGGGGCGTCATTTAATGAGCATGGCGTCGCCGTATGAAAACAGCCTGTATTTTTCCCTGATAGCCTCCGCATACGCTTTTTTAATATTTTCATAACCGCCGAACGCGCTTACCAGGACCAGAAGCGATGTTTTTGGCAGATGAAAATTGGTCAGCAGCATGTCGACCGCCCTGAATTTGTGTCCCGGATATATATAAATGTCGGTGGAACCGCTGAAACTTTTTACGGCACCGTCATCGCCGCAAACCGATTCAAGCACCCTCATAGATGTTGTGCCGACGGCCGTTACTTTTTTTCCGGACGCCCTTGCAAGATTAATTTTTTTGGCCGAAGCGCCGGAGACTTCCACTGTTTCGGAATGAATCCTGTGCTCCCTTATATCGGAGGATTCTATCGACGCAAATGTGCCTATACCGACGTGAAGAGTGACAGGCGCTATCATAACGCCCCTATTTTCCAGCTCGGAAAGTATCTCCGGGGTGAAGTGAAGGCCGGCGGTCGGGGCGGCCTTGGCCCCGTCCTCGGATGCGTAAACCGTCTGATACCTCTCCCTGTGTATCCTGTTTTTCAGGTCGTCCTTAATATACGGGGGAAGAGGCATGGAACCGGATATCTTCAGTTTTTTTATCAGTTCTTCTTTTTCATAATTGAATTCCACCTCGACGCTCCTGCCTTTTTTCTTTTTAACAACAAGAGTTATTCCGCCGTCGAATGCGACGGCGTCGCCTTCTTCCACGCGGCGTGAATTTTTCATGAGCACTTCCCAGCGGTTCCCGGAAAGGTGCTCGAGGACAAGTATGGAGATCCTGGAATTATTTTTTCCCGAGAACCCTTCGATGTTCGCCGGCAGAACCCTGGTGTTATTTATGACGAGGCAATCGCCGGGTGAAAAAAAACCGGCAATGGAGCCGAAAACGGAATGCCCAATGGCGCCGTTTTTTCTGTCCAGCACCAGCATGCGCGAAGAACCCCTTTTTTCGGCGGGAGTTTGCGCTATAAGCTCTTTGGGAAATTCATAGTCGTAATCTTTAAGGTCAAATTTTTCCATACGCGGATTTTAACAGCATTAAAACCGGCGGGCAAGCGAATATTTGCCGCCCGGCGGTTAAAATAACTTGAAGTGAAAAGGCTTACATGTGATAATTCAGCCATGAGCGACATGGAAACGTTCGGTAAATATCTCAAAGAGGCCGGCTGTGATTTTTGCACGGAGGGAAGCGTTGAAAAATTCCTGGTCTTTGCGGTCCAGCTTAAGGAATGGAATGAAAAATTCAACCTTACGGCCGTGAGCGGCATGCGCGACATCATAATCAAACACTTCATAGATTCATTGATGTTAGTCAAAGCATATCAAAGTTTAGACAGTCTTACAATTGCCGACATCGGCACGGGCGCGGGATTTCCCGGCATTCCCGTGGCAATAGCAAAGCCTTCGGCCAGGGTGACACTTTTTGAATCCAATTCAAAAAAAATATCTTTTTTGGAACACATAAAGTCAACCCTTGGCCTTGAAAACCTTGAGATAATTGAAGGCAGGAGCGAGGAAATAAGCCGCGATAAAAAATACAGGGAATATTTTGATGTGGCGGCCATGAGAGCGCTCGCCCCCTTTCCAATAGCTTTGGAAATTTCCTCGGGTCTTGTAAAAAAAGAAGGTTCGCTCGCATACTTTGCGAGCAGGAAACAACTGCAGGAAATTAATTCGGACAACGTATGGCTGAAGGACCTGGGTTGCCGTATGGAAAAAACTTTTGAATATGAGCTGCCGGAAAACTACGGCCGTTTTTGCATAGTGACCCTAAAAAAGACGGGTCCGACCCCGGCCAAATATCCGAGGATATATTCAATGATAAAAAAGAAGCCCCTGTAAAAAAACAGGCGGCAATAAAAAGTTCCACGTGGAACTTTTCCGGGTTTTTAAAGGATGCCGGAAAGTTCCACGTGGAACAAATACAACCATCGAGGAAGAATATGTACTTAAAATCAGTGGAGCTGGCGAATTTCAGGAACTATGACACCCTGAAAATCAAGCTTTCGCCCGGGATCAATGTGTTCTACGGAGAAAACGGCACGGGGAAGACAAATGTAATAGAATCCATTTACTGCACTGCCCTTGGAAGGTCCTTCCGTTCATTTGAGGATACCGTGATGATAAAACACGGAAAGACGGCGTTTTCGATCGCGCTAAACGCGGTTGAGAACGATATTGAACGTGATTTCAGCGTGGAATACGACTCCGCTATACGCAAGAAAAAGGTAATGATCAACGGGAACAGGGTGGCAAGGCTCTCCCAGGTGGTTGGAAAGCTTCCTGTGGTGCTATTTTCCCCGGAGAACATCATGATGATAAAGGGTGAACCTTCGCAGAGGCGCAGGTTCCTGGACGACATGCTTTCACAGTTTGAAGAAGAGTATTTTCTCACCCTTGGCAAATATCAAAAAGAGGTCTCACACAGGAATTACCTGCTCAAAGGCATAAGGGAGGGCAGAATAAAAAGGGAAAATCTTTCCGTCTGGAACGAACAGGTGATGAACAACGGGATCAGGATAATAATGTCGAGGGTAAGGGCGGTCGAAGAGCTGAATGCGATGCTGGAGGAAGAGCTTGCTTCGGATAAATTCAGGGTGCGCCTCGCATACTCGTCAAAATATTATTCCGCCTTTGATGAGATTTCGTTAAGAAATAATTTTCTGGAGCACTTTTCCGCGCGCATTGAGGATGAAATAGCCAGGGCGACAACCCTTATCGGGCCGCACAGGGACGATCTTGAAATTTTTTATAACGACATGGAGGCAAAAAATTTCGCCTCCGAAGGGCAGCAGAGGATCGCGGCAATACTTATGAAACTTTCCGAGGGGCTTCTCATGAAGAAAAAAAAGGGAAGTTTTCCCGTAGTTCTCCTGGATGATTTTTCTTCGGAGCTGGATGAACCAAACAGGGGTTTTATAGGGAAGAAATTTTCCCTGTTCAAACAGATAATCATTACCACCACTTACAGGGAAAATCTCAAGGGGTTCTCTCCCGCAAGGGAGTTTGAAGTGTCTGCGGGAAGAGTGGAGCCAAAATAGTTAGTCGTATATAACAAAGTTTATAAAGTTAGTATATATATTAATTGGCTCGTTGACCAAAGGTATAAGTATGTGATAAAATCAAAAAATAAAGTGTTTACGGAAAATATCGCAGGCGGAGGGAAAGTTTGAAGATAAAAACTCAGTTTTTGGTCTCCATTATATTCGTGATAGTCCTTTCGATATCCTCCGCTGCCTATGTTACCGTGAACGACATGAGGCGGGTCCTCAAGCAGGAAATAGACCTGAGGATAAGGTTCCTCATGGATTCGGTAAAAGGCGTCGCGGGCGACTCCCTGGGAAAGAACGACCTTCTCACCCTCAATTATTATATAAAAGAGGCTTCCGCCGGCGGCGGACTTGCCTATATAATAGTGACCGACAGATACGACAACATCGTGGCAAGCAGCAACCAGTCCGACAAGGGTTCCGAGATAACGAATCTTTATCCGGCCATAACAAAAGGCGGGGATGTCGGGGAAATAAAAGTTAACGGGACTTATAAGGACGTCATCAGCTACGTGTCGCCGGTTTACCTGAAATCAAAGGACAAGAATTTTGAGGTTGGAAAAGTTTACGCCGGGTTCGACAAAAAAGCGATCGACAGCACCCTTGATTTTATCTACATAAAGAGCGCGGCCATAGCCCTCGTCATAATTTTTATCAGCATATTTTTGACGCTGTTCATTACCGGGAGGATAATCATCCCGCTCAACAGGCTGCTGGAAGGCACCGAGAAGATAGCAGCAGGCGACCTCAAATTTAAGATCAAGGTGAACGTAAGGAACGAATTCCAGGCCCTTGCGAATTCGTTCAACCAGATGACGAACAAGCTCAACGATTATTACGAGGGAATATTGAACGCTTTTATGATAGCAATGGACACAAAAAACAAGTATTCCCCGAGCCATTCAATGAGGGTGGCCCGCACCGCGGTAAAAATAGGAAAGGCAATGAACCTGTCGGCCACCCAGATAGAGAACCTGAGGATAGCGTCAATTCTTATGGACATAGGAAACATCGGCGTACAGGACGGGATACTGGACAAGAAGGAGCTTCTGACCGCCGAGGATTTTATCCAGATACAGAAACATCCGGAGATAAGCGCAAAGATTTTAAAGAACATACCCGACCTCAAGGAAGTCGTTCCGATAATAATGGAGCATCACGAGCGCTATGACGGCATGGGATATCCCGCGGGATTAAAGGGCGAGGCCATAATGACCGAGAGCAGGGTGCTGGCAATCGCCGACGCCTACGACGCGATGATAACGGAGCACGGCCACAAAAAACCCGTTTCAGCCGAAGAGGCGATTTATGAATTGAGAAGCAACAAAGGCAAGCAGTTTGACCCCGACATTACCGAGATATTTGTGGGACTGCTTAATAAAGAAGGAGGGGTATAAATATGGCAAAGAAAAAAAAGAAGGGAATCAGGATATCGCTTTCCGTAAAATTCAGTTTTTTTGTCGCATTGCTCCTTACGGGGATAATGGTTGCGCTGACCATGTTCATATACAGCCAGGAAAAGCTTGCCCTGTCCAATGAGGTGAAAAAACGCGGCACCGCTATAGCGAAAAATCTTTCAAACAACGCGGAAGAGGCGCTTACAACAAATGAAGAATTGACGCTTTTCGTCCTTGCAAAACAGGCCGTGCAGGACCCCATGACGACCGAAGCGGCTACTGGAAATTTCTGGATGGGCGTCATGGACAATATAAAAGACGATATGATGGGAGTAAACAGGAACGAGAAACCCGTGAAGAACGAGGGCATCCTGGACGCCATAGTGGTGAACAAGGGCAAGATAGTGTCGGCAAGCGACGTTAAAAGAAAAGGCGAGGACTATGTCCTGCCGCAGGGAATAAGGGCGATAACTCCCGGTGAAGACGTCCTGGTTCAGGAATATTCCGAGAATTCAAAAAGATATTTCGACATAGCGGTTCCGATGTCGATAGGCGACAAGGTGCTCGGCGAAGTACACTTGAAGGTATCGCAGGATATAATAACGAAAGTGGTGTCGTCGGCCACGGTCAAAGTCGTGCTTATAACGCTGGCCGCCCTTATCGCGGGCATTATAATTTCTATAATAGTCGTGACCTTCATGATAAATCCAATAAAGTACCTGGTGACGGGCGTGCGCGCGATCGGAGAGGGCAATTACGACGTCCAGATAAAAATGAAGAGCCGCGACGAACTCGGCGAGCTGACCGAAGCCTTCAACTCCACGGCTAAAAGCCTCAAGGAAAAGGAACTTTTAAAAGGCGCATTTTCAACGTACGTTTCCACCAGCATAATGGAAGAGATACTCAAGGATCCCACAAGGCTTTCACTGCACGGAAAAAAGGTCAGGGCAACCATGCTGTTTACCGATATCAGGGGATTCACTTCCATGTCGGAGGAGATGGACCCTGCAGAGGTGGTTTCCATCATAAATGAATATTTGACACTGCAGACCGACAAGGTCATAAAATGGCAGGGTGTCATAGACAAGTTCATCGGAGACAGCATGATGGCGGTATACGGCGTGCCGTTTCCCAAGGAAGACGACGCATACCGCGCGGTCCGCACGGCAATGGACATAAGGGAAGGGCTTGTCAAGCTCAACTCCATAAGGGAGCGCCGCGGGCAGAAAACCGTGGGCATAGGCATAGGACTCGATACAGGCGAGGTCGTTTCAGGCAACATGGGATCCCCGCAAAAAATGGACTATACCGTGATAGGAGACCATGTAAATCTCGCCGCAAGACTTGAATCCAACGCGCCAGGAGGCATGATATATGTCAGCGAGACAACTTACAACGACACAAAGGAAAAGATAGAATACCGGCAGTTGGATTCGATTATGGTCAAGGGAAAGAAAGAGCCGATAAGCATTTATGAACCCGTAAAGCTTAAGGAATAAAAATCCCCGCACAAGGTGCGGGGTATTTTTGTTCCGATAGGTTTGCGCCGGCTTCGACTGAGTTCAGCCGAAGTCTTGCGCATTGATCACTGTATGCTTCATCCGCGGGTCAAGACCCGCGGTCTTCGCAACTACGGAATAAAACGGAGAAAAGATGGAAGACAAAAAGGACATTTTAAAGACGGTGACAAGGCTGGCGCAGGCGGGCGAATGGGCGAAAGTTATAAAGGAATATGAAAAGCTCATGAGCATGGATCCGGGCGACATAAACCTTCATAATTCCATGGGCGAGGCGCTGGCCAAGCTCGGCGAGTTCAGGAAGGCATATGAGCATTTCCAGATTGTATTGAACGACTATCAGGCAAAGGGAAATTCGTCGAAGATAATGTTCCTCTACAAGAAAATAGCAAAGCTGGATCCGAGAAAATTCGACCTTGAAGGCAAGGCCCAGCACGAAAAGATATCCAAAATAGTCAACGCCCTGGCAAGCTACGATTCCGGCGATATTGAAGCGGCAGCCGCGGCGCTCAAAGACGCGGAGAAATTCGACAAGTATAATCCCGAGATACTTACCAAGCTGGGGGAAGTTTACGAAAAAAAGAACATGATAGGCGAATCCGTGGAGGCTTACACAAAAGCCATAAGGGTGCTTGTTGAAAAAGGCAAAAAAGACGAGGCCATAATAGTCGCCAACAAGATCCTGGAAATGGACAAGGAAAACACCGACGCCATGGCTATGATAGCCGACGACCTTTTAAGCAAGGGGCACAAGGACAGGGCCGAGGAGATATTCAAGGACCTTCTCATCACCCTTGCCGAAAAGGAAAAGATAGCCGAGGGCAGGGAGATCGCAAAAAGGGCGATGGACCTTGACATAGAATACGGAAAACAGTTCTACGCCTATTTCCTCTTCAAGGAAAACAAGATGGAAGAGGCGAAAAAAATACTCGTATCCGCCAACGACCTCACTGTCGAGGAGAAAGTGCTCCTGGGCAAGATTCATTTCAAGCTTTACGAATATGACCGGGCAAAAGACGTCCTGATGTCCATGGACCCGGCTATCGTCAACCAGAACGTAGAGATACTCGAGCTCATCGGCGACTCGCTTTTAAAGATGCGCGAATACAAGCAGGCCGCGGAGTTTTACCTTAAGGCGCTGAAGATAGAAAAGCACGAGGGGCATTTCGACGAGGCCATAATCATGGCGAACAAGGTCATGAACGTTGAGACCGAGAACATAGAGCTCCATGAGATAATGGCCGAGATATACACGAAAAAAGGGATGAAGCTCAAGGTAATAGACGAATACACCAAGCTTGCCTCCCTTTATGAAAAGCACGGCAGGTCCGAAGATGCCATGAAAATACGCCAGGTCCTGACAAAACTTAAGATGCTATGAAGCCTTTCGAATGCGACGTCTGCAGAAAAAAATCACGTTCCATCGATGCAATAGTGCAATGGCACTATGAGAAAGAAAAAAAACTCGCCTCATATTTCCGGATCGTATGCGACCGGCCGCCATGCAATTTAAAGGGAAAAGGGGATTTTTTTAACAGGTCCCTGAAGCTGGATTATGTTTTCAGGAACATGCCGGAGTTCATTAATTACATAAAGAGGCTCAAGGTCAACGACAAGGAACTGAAAAAGCTCGTCGACCGCATTGAAAAGGACAGGTCCTACATACGCAGGTTCAATGTGGAAAAAAAAGAGGTAAAAAAACTCATCATAAGGCTTGAAGGAACGCAGGAATAAATCCGCCTTACTTATGAATGCGGGAACGGCTTGATTGCCGGAATATTTCATGGAAAGGGGAACGAAAATGAAACATAAAATAATCGCCGCAATAATGTTAATTATACACGCCTTACTGTTTTCGTCGTGCACTATTACCCTGCATGAATCGAATTTTTTCTTCCCTAAAACCTATGAAAAGATCCCAGACTATGTGTCCGGAAATTTTTCCATGGAAAACATAAATTTCAGCCCAGAAAAATCCGTCGACCTTTCCGGCGTCATTCTGCGGAGCAAGGGTTCAAAGGATTTTATTTTATATTTTTACGGCAACGGTTCGAATATTGTAAATTCGTTCCCTCGGCTGAAATTTTTAAACGAGCATTACAGGCTCAACGTGGTTTGTTTTGATTACAGGTCCTATGGATATTCGACAGGCACCGCCGGATTCAAGAACATCATGTCCGACGGACTTGCAATTTATGACCATGTCCTGAAAAATTACGCCGGCGGCGGAAAAATATTCATATATACGCAGTCCGTGGGGACCCCGGTCGGGCTTGAGATCGCCTGCAACAGGGAAACAGCCGGCATAATAATGGAAGCGGGTTTTACAAGGGGCGCCGACGCCGTGGCCCACATGACCGACGGACAACAGGGTATAGAAAAGTTTTTTGTGCACCTGAAGGCCGACGATTATCTCGCGAATTATCCGGATCCCCCGGTGGAAAAGATAAAAAGGGTTAAAGTCCCGCTTCTATATGTTCTCGGCACCGAAGACGAAGTTTTTCCGTTCGCCATGGGCAAGGAACTGTTCGACGCTGCCGGTTCAAAGGACAAGACATTTTGCCCCATTTATGGAAAGAGGCATTCCAACCTTGACATTACAGAAGGCAAATATCTTGAAGAAACAGAAAAGTTTTTTAAAGCCAGAGGCATATGATATTTCCTGGGTTTTCCGGTATAATTGTAATTATAAATGTTTTGTAAATAAAATTTTTTTAAAAGGTGAAGTAATGGACCATAAGGAAACAAGGGCAAAACTTAAGGACTACGCAGAGGACATGATAACCGACAAAGCCGTTGAAAAAGAAATGGCCATACATATTGAAACATGCGAGATATGCAAACGCGAGCTTCTGCTCTGGCAGGGGCTGACGGAAACCAGGAAGGCGAACGAAAGGTTCGCCTCATATATCCCCAAGACATTCAGGGAGCGAGTCTCCTACAGGATGAACAAGATAAACGCCGACAGGGACCTTCCGCCAATCGTCCGCAGGATGCAGGCCATGCAGCAGGCGCTCTCCAGCGTGACAGGAAGGCTCGTGGTGCAGGTCCTTATCCTGCTGGCCGCACTAATATACCTTATTATGGTAAAGACCCACGGACTGAACCTCGTTGCACTGCTGTTCATGGCGGCTGGTTTCATTGTGATATTTTTCGTCCTGCTGAGGAAGAAAAAGTAAAAGTAAAACAATAATACCGCCAAGTAAAATATCATTATAATCAGGGTTTTAATGACAATTTGAAAAAAAACCTTTATTTTTTGTAGTTTTTTTGGTAAATTTATAGTTAGCAGGGTAATTTCAGTATCACAGAGGCGGCATACATTGAAAAAATCAATAGTTATCGCTTTGTCGTTGATCGCCTTTTTTGCCGATGTTGTCTATTGCGATCTTTCCGACAACCAGCAGGCGATGAAGTATTATTCAACGGGAGTTTCATATCACAAAAAAAAGGATTTCAACAACGCCCTGATGTATTATAACGCCGCAATAAGGAAGGACAGGAAATTCTGGCAGGCATGGCTCGGGCTCGGCATCTGTTACTATTCAATGGCCAAATACAGGAACGCCAAACTGATATTTGCATATGTCCTTTCCCTTAAACCAAACGAACCCACCGCCAGGAAATATTATGATATAATGGCTCCGGGGTCAAAAAAGAACGCCGCCGCGAAGTATACTCCTAAAACAAGGGGTGATGTGATGTGGCGCTCGGCTCTGCTTCCGGGCATGGGGCAGTTTTATAACGGCGAAACGGCAAAAGGCTATGTTTACTCGCTTGCGTTCATAACCTGCATTGCCGCCACAATAAAATATACGCTTGACCAGCGCGATGCGGTATCCGCGTATAACAACACAAATTACGATTTTGCGGACAAATACAAGGCGGCGCAGGACGCCGAGACAAAAATAATAATACCCGCGGCCGTGGCCGTTGGGGTGTGGACCATATCCATACTCGACGGCTACTTAAGCGGCAAGGACGAAAATCCTTCAAATGCGGTGAGAAGCGTGGAAATAAAATACGACAAAGGCGTGACCGTGGCGTGGAACATTGCCCGGGTCGCATTTTGACGCCATGAAAAAGAACATATTGCCGGTCAGCTGCGTTCTGCTTTTATTCATTTTCAGCGCCTGTTCCAATTTGAAAAGGAACAACCCCTACGACCCGGCCGGAACCGCTTACAAAGGTGTGACGTATAAAGGCAATGTAAGCTATCCCGACGGCACAACTGTTACGGCCATGGTATATGACAGCCAGGGATTATGCCTGGCGGGCTATAATGCAACCCACGGATTCTGCGTCATGAAAATGGAGGGCGCATTGACGGATTATGTCGGTTCCACCGGGAACACTCCAGGACAGTTCATGAACATACAGGATATCTGCGCCGACGACACGGGGAACATATACGTTGTAGACAATAAGAACATAGTACAGGTCATATCCACAACCGACGTCATGTCTTCATGGACGATGACCAACGTCACCACGCCTGTGGATAAACTTTTCATAGCTTATTTTAACAATGCAATTTATGTTACGAGCGACATCGACAAGAAAATATTTGAATACTCCACCTCAGGGACGTTCATAGATTCTGCCGACCTGAGTTTTACCGCATACGGCCAGTTCACCCCGGGAAGGGTGTTCACATTCAACAACTTCATATTCGTTGTGAATTCATCGTCAAAAAACCAGATAGTGAAACTGCAGGCCGGCACCCTTTCACAGGCGGGCCTTTATGACATTCAGGACAATATTTATGACGCGACGGTAAACTCGGGGCAACTTGAATTGATAGCCGCTGGAGCAGTTTATAATGTTGACGAAAACATGGTAATAAGCTTAAAATGGGGTAATTTCGGGACAGGCCCGGGCATGGTATTCAACGGCGGGCTTATAGCGTCGGACCAGACGACGGGAGACACCTACATACTGGACGGACAGACTATAAAACGCTTTGGGGAATAAAATGGGAAAAAGTTTTTTCACCGCAAGTTTAATCGTTTTATCATCGGCCTGCCTTTTCGGCGACACCGCGCCGGACCAGGATTTTAACAATCCCCATGCCGTGATAAGCGTGACAAAACCGTCCGCAATACCGGTGCAGGCAAGCAGGCAGTCGCAGGCCGCTCAGGCAGCCTCGGCCGAGCTTGTAAGGGAAGTGACCCCGGCCCAGAGGCCCATCACAAAAAGCGAGGCCATAATGGCCGCGGGCGATAAATATTTTAATGTAAGAAATTTCGCAATGGCGGTGAAATATTATTATTACGCAACCAAGCTTAATGCCGGCGACATCAAGGCCTGGAAGAAAACCGCGTTTTGTTACTACCAGCTGAAGAAACACAACTACGCGTATTACGCCTTCCAGATGGTGCTGAAAAAAGACCCGAACGACAAGGACGCCCTGGATTTTATGGATTACTACAAAACCATCATAGGCAACTCAAAGAAGAAGTTTGAAAAAAGGGAAATGTTCGACCCGCTGTGGCGCTCGGTAATATTCCCGGGATGGGGACAGTTTTACAACAAGCAGTACGCCAAGGGCGCGCTTTACGGCGCCGCTTTCCTTTGCTCGCTCGGCCTGACGTTTTACAACGTCGCCGACGAAAAGACAAAATACTCCAAGTATGTCGTGGCCAACGAGAACCAGGAGATAGCGTTCAAGGAGGCCCAGGACGCCTGGAACTACGCCCTCATCTGGGGGATAATAGCCGGCGTGGCATACGCCGCCAACATTTACGACGCGGGCGTGAATTACGACAGCGACGAGGCAAAGGGGCTGTCTTTAAATATAAAACAGGACGCGGTTTATCTTACCGCGTCCATGAAATGGTGAACCATGAAAAAAATAATTTCCGCAATGGCGGTTTTGGCGTTTTTGGCAGGATGCACGGCGCTCAACAGGGTGAACCCGACCGACCCAAAATCAGGGAATTATGAGGGGCTTCATTACACCGGCTCAATAGGGAATTTTACCACGCTTTCCGATATAAGCGCGCAGGACCCGGACATAATATGGTGCACGGATTCCACGACCAATATGGTCTATAAATATCACGAGAACGGAAATCTTGACTTTACGCTCTTTAACAGAACGGCTCCTTACCCAACCCCGACTCCCGTCCCGTTGATCCAGGCGCCCAGCGGCATATGCGCCGACTCCACTTATTTTTACCTTGTCGATAAGAACGTAACATATCACAATTTAAAACGTTTCGATCCCACGAACGTGACCAGCACCACCGTGCCCCAGCCGCCGCTCTTCGCCACGCTTGCCCTGAATAAATGCGCGATAAGCGGGACGTCCATGTACCTGACTGACAGCAATACTGTTTACGTTTTTGACACAGGGGCAAACGCAATGACAGGGGCCACATGGCAGATATTATGGCCCAACGTCAACATATCGGACATTAAAGTGGACAGGACGACGGGGAATGTTGTAATTGCGGATTCGGGGAACAACGACATTATAGTTTATTCGTCCAGCGGAATTTTTATTTCCGATTTTCAATATTCCTTCAACATAATCGGTTTTGCGATATCAGGTAATTACATTTACATACCTTCCAACGGCGGCCTTCATAAGATAAATTATCCGTCACTGACCGAGGCTCAACTGCTTGCCAATTACGGCCAGGGAAACGGCAAAGTCGACGCACCGGGGCCGTGCGACGCCTTAAGCGACGGCAGTATACTTATAGGAAATTCAAACAGCGTTAAAATTTTTGTCCCATAAAACCGCGGCGACAGGAGCCTCACTATGTCACTTCACAGATTTTTCGTAAATAAAATATCAAACGACAGGGCATGGATTTCAGGCGGCGATTTCAACCACGCAAAGAACGTTTTGCGGCTCAGGGAAGGCTCGGAAGTTATAGTCTTCAATTACGAGTACGGCGAATTTACCGCTAAAGTCGAGTCCATCGACGCAGGGAATAATTCCCTTACCGTGGTCCTGGGTGAAAAAATAAGGGAGCGCGAGGGGAAAAGGTCGTTCATCACAGCCCATGTGGCCCTGATAAAAAAAGAAAATTTTGAGTTCATCCTGGAAAAACTTACCGAGATCGGCGTGGATGTGATAGCGCCTTTTACCGCAAAGCGAAGCGTTGTAAAGGTTAAGGACGAGGCGAAAAAGGAAAAAAGATGGGAAAACATAATTTATACGGCGGTCAAGCAAAGCGGCAGGATAACGACGCCTGGGCTCATGCCTGTGGCGGGCGGGGTGGAAGAGATAAATCCCGTCGAAAGCGGGGAGAATTTTTTTATTTATGAAAAGGCCACCGGAGCCTACCTGATCGACGAGGCGGTTAAATTGACCCCGGGTGACAATGCCTCGTTCATAATCGGCCCCGAGGGCGGTTTTGAGGAGAGCGAAGCCGGTATAATAATGAACAAAGGTTTTAAAGCTGTGTCGATTGGCGACACAATACTGCGCGCTGAGACTGCGGCGGTCGCAGCGGCCACGGTTTTGGCGCAGGCATTAAGGAGAAGTAAATGGAAAAATTCATAGAAAAATTAAAGTCGGCAATAGCCTCGGAAAGTCTGACGGCGGATATTTACATTGAGGCCGCTTCAAGGAGCGAGGTCGCCGCAAACGACAATGAGATCGACAGGATACAGGAATCCGATACTTTCGGCGCGGCAGTAAGGGTTTTTAAGGACGGAAAAATGGGTTTCGCATACACCTCGTCGCCGGATCCGGACGGAGCGGTTAAAATACTGGAAAAGGCGCGGGCCGCAATGTTCGTGGACGGATACAGCGGCCTCGACTTCAGGCCCATGGAAAATCCTGGGCGGATAAAAATGAAGGACCCGGGATATGAAGGTGTTACGCTGGAAAAAAAGAAGGAGCGCGCCCTTGCCGTGGAGTCAGCCGCCAAAGCCGCGTCGCAAAAGGTGAAATACGTGCGCGATACAACGTGCGTGGACATACTTTCAAGGACCGCTTATTTCAACTCTTCCGGCGCGCAGTATGATTATGAAAAGACATATTCCTACATATTCACCTCGGCGATAGCCTCCGACGGGAAATCCGACGAGGAAGCAGACGTGATGGAAGCAAGCGCGTTGTGGAACGGGCTCAACCCCGCGGAGCTGGGAAAGGAAGCGGGCTTAAGGGCGGTATCGCTTTTATCCGGAGCGCCGGTCGCAACCGGGGAATATTCCCTTATAATACCACCTTACGCGGCTGTGGAATTCCTGCAGGTGATTTCCCCCATGTTTTCCGCGGCAAATCTCAGGAAAGGCAAGACGCTTCTTGCCGGGGTAAAAGAAGGCGACGTGATATCCTCGCCAATAATTAATCTCATAGACGACCCGTGCATGGATTTTGGCGCCGGGAGTTATCCGGCCGACGGCGAGGGTTTTGAGGGCAAAAAGAAAAAACTTATCGGCGAGGGCAGGTTCGGCGGTTTCCTTTATGACATGAAAGAGGCTGCGTTTTATAAAAATTCCGCGGCCGGAAATTCCATAAGGGGTTCTTACAAGGCCCTGCCGGAGCCCGGGGTATCCAATCTTTACATAGAACCGGGAAAGTCGAACACGGCCGGGCTCCTAAAAAAAGCCGACTGTATCATGGTAAATTCAATGATGGGACTGCACATGACCGACACGGTTTCCGGGAATTTTTCCCTCGGCATGAACGGCTGGGTCTTTAAGGACGGCGAGAAAAAAGGCGCTGTAAAAGAAGTTCTGATAACCGGCAACATAAGGGATTTCCTTAAAAAGATAAGCGCGGTGGGCGACGACCTGAAATTTTATTTTAATTTCGGTTCCCCCACGCTGTTCGTAAGCGGCATAACGGTCGCCGGAAAGTAGAATTCAAAGGAGAAAATGGCAATGGCAAAGAACATAACGGGAATAATAGGTTTTCCGCTCTCGCACACGATGTCGCCGGCCATGCACAACAATTCGTTCAAAAAATTCAGTATGGACTGGGAATACGACGTCTTTGAAATGGAAGCGGACAAGGTCGGGGCTTTCATGGACAGGATGAGGGACGAGGGGATCAGGGGAATAAACGTCACCATCCCGCACAAACATCTCGTTATGCAGTTCCTCGATAAAATAGACAAAGCCGCCGCAATAATAGGCGCGGTGAATACCGTGGTTAACAGGAACGGAAAACTTACCGGTTATAATACCGATTACCTGGGGTTCTTAAGTTCGCTTAAGAAGAACAGGGTGGGACTTAAGGGCAAAAAGCTGGTCATGTTCGGGGCCGGGGGAGCGGCGCACGCCATTGCTTACGCCCTGAACACTTTCGGGCCCAAAGAGTTCCGCATTTATAACATAGACCTTCCCATGACGCAGAGGCTGATAAAACAGCTCAGGCTGAAAAACGTCATCACAGGCGACATAACAAAGTCCGCGGACAAGGACGCGGCGATTGCCGCCGCGGATTTTGTCATCAACTGCACATCCGTGGGCATGCACGGGGATGAAACGCCCTACAGGATCGACGCGTTGAAAAAGGGGGCGGTGGTTTTCGACCTGATATACAATCCAGCAAAGACGTTTTTTTTGGGGAACGCCGAAAAAAAAGGGGCGAAGATAATAAACGGCCTGGACATGCTCATATTCCAGGGCATAGAGGCGTTTGAGTTATGGACGAAAAAAAGGCCGTCATACGTTCTGGTAAAAAAAGCCGTGGACAAATATAACGCGGAAAAATAAACAATTGTATTTTTGTAAATGTTACTATGGGCCGCCCTATGCCATGTCCGCCGAAGTCCTTTAGGACGAAGGTGGATGGCGGCCCGGCAATGGCTGTGCAAGTATATTTCAGCGTAGGTGTGTGTCCGCGCGGCAATGGGCTGCGGCATTTTTTTCGGCCTTCCGTCTTTCTTCAGGCGGTGCAGTATGACACGGTAAAAGTGGGAATGAAGCTTCACGCAGTTTAATTGACACATAAAAGTAATGGGACTCCAGGCCGAAAAAAATCCCGCAGACCATTACATCAATGTTTTTGCATGGTTTGCTCCAGCTTGTCGAATGATGGCGGCCCGCGCCGGGCCGGTTTGCCGGGCGGGCGTGAATTTTTTATGGCCGTCGTCCGGGTATGTTTTAAGCAGACGCCCGATGAAAAAATTGAAATTAAAGTTTTACCTTATCTTAATTGACACAGTAGTTATTGTTGGACGCCCGGCCATAAAAAACCCCGCCCGCCCGGCACAAGGTTTGCCTGCGTTTTGTTCTCGTAGGCGACGCCCAATGTATAATCATGAGCCTGTCAAATGATGGCGGCCCGGCATTGCCCGGCAATGGGCTGCGGCATTTTTTTCGGCCTTCCGTCTTTCTTCAGGCGGTGCAGTATGACACGGTAAAAGTGGGAATGAAGCTTCACGCAGTTTAATTGACACATAAAAGTAATGGGACTCCAGGCCGAAAAAAATCCCGCAGACCATTACATCAATGTTTTTGCATGGTTTGCTCCAGCTTGTCGAATGATGGCGGCCCGCACCGAGTCCGGTCTGCCTTGCGGGCGGTGATTTTTCCCGGCGCCATCGTCCGGAAGTTTTGGTCATAGGGGAATCACACAGTAAAGACTGAAATGTAAGCTTCGCGCATCTTAATTTACACATAAATGTGTCGTGACGCCGGCACCGATAAAAAACCCCGCCCGCCCGGCGCAAGGTTTGCTTGCGTTTTGTTCTTGTAGGGGGCCGCCTGTGCCATGTCCGCCGAAGTCGTTTAGGACGAAGGTGGATGGCGGCCCGGCAATGGTCTGCAGTATCGCGTCAGATATTAAGGCAGATATTAATAAAAAAATGGCCGTAAATTTTATAGCGGTTAAACATTTAAACTTCATTTTCTGAAACCATAACATCTCCGATGAAACCAATCCACCGCGAAAACTTGCATTAAAACATTTATTGGATTATCTTTATATCAAAGGAGGTGGATGAAATGAAAAGAATATTTTTCGCTTCCCTGGCAGTAATTATATTCATTATCATCCCTTATTATTTTACAGAACACCCTTTTTTATTTATGATATTTTTTATTGCACTCTATTTTTTTGTAAAAGAACTCGTTTATTTCCTGTCAAAGGAAACTCCCGAAGCCGCGGCGCCACCGGCCGCACTTAAATATACGGAAGGAACAATCGCGACATTTAATGGCGCCTGCATAGAATTTATCGAGGATGGAAAAACAATCGCTTTGTGGCGGCGCGAAAGGTCCGGCAGGGTAATATCAAGGGAAGGCCGGACAATCAACGGTAGCATCATGTCTTATTGCCGTTTTGGAGGGAATTTACGCGGCAAAGCTTACGTAAAATTTTCCGGCAATAATTTTGCCGACGATTCCATAGTATGGATGCGGCCCAACGGCGCCAGATACATGGAATGTGAAATAGACCGTGAGGGCGTTTACAGCGGAAAGTACGCTTCATATTATTTTGGCGGCGGCCTTGAAAAAAAAGCGTGGTTTTCCGAAGGCTTAATCGTGGGAAAGGTTGAAAAATATTACCCATCAGGGTTGGTCATGGAAAGGACGGACCATAAGAAAGGTGTAAAGGACGGCCTGAGGGTAGAATATTATGACGACGCCTCGAATAATATCAAAAGAACATCTTCTTTTCTCGGCGGCAAACTTACCGGATACATGAGGGAATATTACCGGCAAAACGGGAACAAAGCCGCGGAGTATTATTACAAAAACAACGCAAAAATGATGGAAACTGTTTATGGCGAAGGAGGGCTCATAACCCGGGAAAGAATATCAAGGGAACTCGAAAAAGACATCCTCAATACCGATGAATTGAAAGGCATGAGGCGCCGCATCAGGGCGAACCTGAAATTGGCGAAATACGGCATGGAGATGTACGACCCTAACAGCGACGTATTTCCAAGGATAAGGGCGATAAGAAGGCCGGGCATGTATATTATCCGTGAATTTTCCTGCGAAGAGGAGCTTATAAAATTCGTTTTGAGCGGGAAATTTAAGATACTTGCGAAGCAGAGCATGGAAGACGCCTCAAAAAAACCGGTGGTGATGGTATTTACCCCGGAAGGAAAACTTGTCAGGGAAAAGCATTAAAGATATTGATGGAAAAAAGTCAAAAAAAACCATAACCCTGTCATATCAAAAAAATCCAATTATGCTTAAATTATCAGCATATCAGGGTCGGCTTATCCATTTTTATAGTTGTATTTATTGGCAGGTAATTTTAACCTTTAACTTAAAAAAGTTCTTGACATATAATATACAAAGTGTATAATGGAGTCATGAAAAAACATACACTCGACGCAAGAGAAACAGAAGTATTGAGGAACATCAGGGATTTTCTCATGGAAAAGGGCTACTCACCTTCGGTGAGGGACCTGACAAAAGCCATGGGGTACAAATCACCCCGCTCGATCTCGGTCCTCCTCGAAAAGCTCACAAAGAAAGGGGCGTTAAAACGCGACAGCAAAGGGGAGATCAAAATCACGGCCAATTTCGAGGGTGATGAAAGCAGGGTCGCCACGGTCAACATTCCGCTTGTCGGAATGGTGGCGTGCGGCACTCCGGTATTCGCAGAAGAAAACATCATCGACCACATACCCGTGGATGTGAGCCTGATAAAGGAGCCCTACAGGTACTTCTTTCTCCAGGCAAAAGGCGATTCCATGGACAGGAAGGGGATAAAGGAAGGCAATCTTTTATTAATAAGACAGCAGAACACAGCCAGCGACGGGGATATTGTCGTGGCCCTTATTAATGACGAAGCCACTGTTAAGGAATTCAGGAAGGCAAGCGGCGCCGTTGTTTTAAAGCCGCACTCATCCAACACGAGGCACAGGCCGATAATAGTCAATAACGGCCTTGTTATCCAGGGTGTTGTCACATCAGTCATTCCGACATAAAAATATCCGGAATTATCCGGTAAATCCGAAAGGGGCAGTAAATGAGCGATGACAGGAAAAA
>CAYUDX010000015.1:0-78434 GCA_964443355.1 uncultured Spirochaetia bacterium | reverse complement strand
TAACGCAGCAATGCGACGGATCGTATAACACGGGAACGGCTTATCTGATAAATTAAAATACCGTTCCAGATATTTTGTCTTCGTAGGGGCCGGATCATATGCCGGCCCGAACCAGGCTCCTAACGGTATTGTGTTATGTCCCACCTTTGATCGCTCCGTGTTGCCGTGCGGCCGGAAATTTTTTACGGCCGTCGTCCGAAGTCTTGCCCACACAATTGCCAAATAAGAATATTGATGTTATAGTTTCACCTCTGCTTGATTTACATCGTCGTTATTGATGGATGCCTGGCCGTAAAAAATTCCCGCCCGCACGGCACGATTTGTTTTATCGTCATAGGGGCCGTGGCTCCTACAAAGAGGTAATAAATAAATTACAGACCTATAAACTATAGATATTCCTTGACTAAATAAATAAAACATTTTAAAATAAAGGGAATTTATCTTGTTTTGTAATTATTTGTTGCAGTAAAATTCTGCCCAATAAGGAGTTTTATTTTGCGAAAAAGGGTTATCATTATTTCAATCGTTTGTTTTGTTGTCCTGATCGGGATCATAAAGCTATTTTCCATGGCCGGAAAAAACCTGCCCGTATATCCAAAAAAGATCGCGCTGATAAATATCGACGGAGAGATCGACGACACGACGCATATCCTTGAGCTTCTCAACTATTACAACGATATGCGCTCGGTAAAGGCCATCGTGCTTCGGGTAAACAGCCCGGGCGGCGGGGTTGCCGCTTCCCAGGAAGTTTACAGGCAGATAATGAAGATAAAAGCGGACGGGATGAAAATAGTGGTGTCCATGAACGACATGGCGGCTTCCGGGGCTTATTACATTTCATCGGCGGCGGACAAGATCTACGCCAACGAGGGGACGGTAACCGGCTCCATCGGGGTCATAGCAAATTTTATGAACGCGGAAAAACTGCTCGGAAAGATAGGAATTGATTACACCACCATAAAAAGCGGCAAATACAAGGATACCGGCTCTTTTTCCAGGGCCGTCACGGAAGAGGACAAGGCATACCTGAATCACATGATAAAGGACGTTCTTGACCAGTTCGTCGACGACGTTGTTTACGGAAGGGAAGAGCCTCTCGCAAAGGCCTTTAACATAAAAGAAAAAAATCCGGAAAAGAAAAAAGCCTTGATAAAGGAGCTTGTCCTGAAAAATATAGCCGACGGCAGGGTTTTTACCGGCAGGGAAGCCAAACAGATGGGGCTCATCGATGAGATAGGAAATATTGACGACGCAATCGAGGGCGCGGCCGCAATGATCGGATTAAAGGGCAGGCCTCTTGTAGTATCCGAAAGAAAACCCACGGGCATAGAGAAATGGCTTGATACCAAAATGGAAGGGCTGGGTTTAAAAAGCCAGAGCCAGGCCATACTTCAATACAAAATAAGATAACTTACTTAAAAGTTCCCAAGGAGGAATTTAATGGCTGATGAACTCAAAAAAGACGAGGGACCAAAGGATATAACGCCGAGCCCCATGGCCGACGCCGAAAAAAAGAACGCGGCAGCCGCGCCGGCAGACGCGCAGGCGGCACAGGACACCGGGGAAAAGCCCCAGGATGCGGCCCAGGCTGTCAAACAATCCCTGTTCGATTCAAAGACATTCTTCAGGATGATTCAATTCATAATAATTGCACTCGGTTTATTCGGGCTTTTTCTTGCCTTAAAAGGGCAGGAATTCAAGGCTTACCCGGGAGCTGCGGGCGCGCTTATGCTTACGCTCGCAACGCTTCTTGATGTTTATGTATCGTCGAAGTTCAACAAAGAAAAGGCTGGTCTGGGGCCGGTTACGAAATTTATCCTGGCCGGAATATTCGCGGTTTTGACCGTAACTTATATCGTGGAAATTTTTGTAAAAAACAAGATAGACATGCCCATGAACAAGGATTTTATAGCCATAGCTTTCCTTGCGATGATCGTCGTATTTTCCGCGAATTTCTTTATTTACATAAGGAATCACAAACAACAGCTTGTCGCCGATGTGCAGATGTTCATGGCCACGATACTTTCGGCCGGCGCGCTCGTGCTGTTTTATTATTATTTTGTCGTCCCGGCATTTATAGTGGCCGGAGCGGCTGTAATCCTGCTGATCCTGTCCCTGACCAAGGACCCGCTAAAGGATGACGAGCGTTATGGAGCAAGGGTGTTGATAACGCTCTTCAATTTTTTCGCCGTCCTTCTGGTTCTGGCTTATGCCGCCACAATATTCTTTGTGAAGCCAATAGATGTGATGAACTACGGCAAGATAACGCCCGCCTATAAGAGCAAACCGGCAAATCTCATCTGGTCGGGTGATTCCTGGTCTTTTGCGTACAATATTTATGACAAAAAAAAGGCGTCGTCAACGGTTAACATACTGAACTCACTTTCGATCGGAATAAACACGCTTCCTCCGGACAAGTCTCAGGAAGTATCCGACCAGGAACTCGGGATAAAGCTTCCCATAGACACCTCAAAAATGGAAAAGGCCGCCGCAAATCTTTTGAACAACAAGGCTTTTTCATTCAAAAAGAAAGACAACGAGGCTGACCTGAACGTCGTTGTGGACAAGGGAGACACGCTGAATCCGGGCTCCTCAAAGTCTCCGGAAGATGAAATCAAACTGCCAAGGTATGTGGACGCGCCGTTTTTCAACAGCAAGGGAAATTTCCTTATATTTTCCGCGGGTGATTCCGAAAACGGACCAAGGGATATATGGGGGGTCTCGCTTACCCTGACGCTGCTTGGAATGAAGGAAGACCCGAAAGAAAAGGAAAAACTCGAGGACATGACCCAGGACCAGAAGGTATATTACAATGCGCAAAAGAGCGCGCTTGCCTCAAGGCTCAACATGCCTTTTGGAAAACCAAAAGTCGTCATAGCGGACATTAATAAAATAATAGACAAGCCGTGCGAGGAGATAACGCATAAGACGGCATGGTCGCCGGACGGAAAAAGCTTCTGTTTCTCGGCCGCAAATAAGAAGGGGATCGCCAATATCTGGTCGTCCAATGTGATCGATCAGACCATATCAAAGGTAACAAAAGGCGACAATAAGATAATGCCCCTGTGGTCGCCGGCAGGGGACAAACTTCTCTATGTCACAAAGACGGACAGTTATTCCTACCTGAAGGTCGCGGACATGGACGGCAGGAACGCCCATGAACTGAACATTGGCAATAAAAGGGACGCGGACCTTTTTCCGCTGTGGAACGACCAGCAGTCGCGCGTCATATACCTTAAAAAAGGAAAGCTTATAATCATGAACGCGAACGCCACGGAACAGCGTCCGCTTTCCAGAAAAAGCCTTACCCCTTCGCCTTACTGGCTTACCGAAAAGAAGAAGCAAATAACCCTTGAATTCACCGAATCCGGGACCATCTGGCGAATATTCACCATTACGCCGCAGGGCAGAAAGAACAAGCAGATATTCGAGGAAACATGCGAGAAGTTAACCCAGCCAAAATGGTCCTACGACGGTAAGGCCATTGTTTGCGGAGCGTATTATAACCCGGAGAGCGCATTGTGGCGGCTGGACAGCGACGGCGGTTTCAAGACAAGGCTCTATACTACCAAGCATGAGATCACCGACCTTGAGTGGTCGCCTCCTTCGGAGAGGATCGCGTTCATAGTCAAGAAAAAATCCGTGGAATCTTTCTGGCTGGATAAAACGACGCATCTTGAGGAACTGTGGTGCATAGACAACGACGGGTCAAAACCTATATATCTTTATACGGCTGAAGGCGAGATCAATCACTTATCCTGGGACAATGAGGGCAAGAGGATCGCCTTTGACGAGACTTATTCCAGGTTGTATTTCCAGCCAAAGATAACAGTGGTCAAGATCGTGCATGCCATCGGCTCTGAGATATGGGACCTTCTTCCGTATGAATTTTATGCGCAGAATCCGACGTGGTCCGGCAACGGCAACGTTATTGCTTATATTTCATGGCCTGATTTTTGGATGCGCTCACTTCTTGACAGCTCAAGGCTATGGATTGCACAGCTAAAATAGGGGATTTATAAATCGTTGTATTGCATGAAGAAACCATAAAACCGTATCGCGGTTTGATAAATTTGGATATTACCAATTTTACTTGTTAAAACTGATTTTCTTATCAAAATAAAAAAATACTTGACAAACTAAGGCTAATTTGACAAAATATTAACAACAAAACTACAATTTCATAAAACGGAAAAGGGAGAATCCGTGCGAAAATTAGCGTTGCTTATATGCGCCTTGTTTTTATTACAGACGGGAACAGCGTTTTCGGATTCCTCACAGATCGGGACAACGGCAAATAACTTCCTAAAAATACTGCCTCCGGCCAAATCAACCTCATTGGGGGATGCTTATGTCGCCCTTGGCGATGATATTGACTCCATTTATTACAATCCAGCCGGAATGGGAAAATCCATGCTTCATGAAGTGTCATTTACTCATATTTCATGGTTCCAGTCGGTAAATGACGACTCCGTAAGCGCCCTGCTGCCTTTCAGCTTCGGGAATGTCGGGCTGGCGGTAAATTATATGAACATCGGATCCATGGACAAAACAGACTCGAGCGGCAACACCCTGTCGCAAATGAGCCCTTATGTAATGCAGGCCATTCTTAATTATTCAAAAGAATTCGCCGAGAACTTTTATATCGGCGGGAACCTCAAATTTATGGACTATGCCATAGACACCACGGATTCACAGAACGGCGCGAGAATTTCCACCATGGTGGACCTGGGTATTATTTATGACATCTCTTTTTTAAAGGGTCTCTCCGCAGGACTTTCCGTAAAAAATGTGGGCCCGGGAACTCAATATGTCAGCTCCAGCTTTTTACAGCCCTTTACGGCAATAGGCGGGCTGGGTTTCTCCAACCAGTATTTCAGGATCGAGGCCGACGCCGAATATGTGAACGACAACGACCTGAATTATTACCTCGGCGCCGGAGGCACGCTCTTCGACACTTTATCCATACGCGCCGGATGGAAAGGCGGCACCATCAACCAGTTCACGGCCGGGGCCGGCCTTGAATACAACGGCTTAATATTCGATTATGCCTACGTACCTTTCTCGGACGACCTTGGCACAACAAACAGGTTTACGGTATCCTATAAATTCGGGACACCCGACGTCAAGCTTGTCATGAATCCCAGGGTATTTTCGCCGAACAACGATAAAATACTTGATTTTACGTTCGGTCTGGCGAATGTCATGGCAAAAGCCAAGGTAAAAAGCGCTTATATTACAATATATGACGCCTTTAATAATGTTGTGAAAAGAGCCATTCCTGTAAATAACTGGAACAGGATATACTGGAACGGCTACAATGATTTTAAACAGCGCGTCCCGGACGGAACTTACATGGCGGTCCTTACAGTAAATTACGGATCGGGCATAAAATCGACATCGGAGCCGGCGCCCGTGGAAGTTGACTGCACGCCGCCGACGGTCGACGGCGACGCCAATCCCAAGATAATAAAGCCCGGAACCATGACTACGCTTGTCGTGCCCGTCAATTTTACGGAGATGGCGCAGGACCTGCATGGAATAGGCGCATGGAAGATCGTCATAGGGACCATGGACGGAAAGGTCTTCAAGACATTCGGGGGGCGCGGCGAGCCTCTCGGTGTGACATGGGACGGCTCAGACGACACTGGATTAAAGAGCGTATCCACCAAGACCACCTACACATACACTTTTTACGCCATGGACAGCGTGGGCAACTGGGGGCGTTCAGCCACCAAACAGGTCAAGGTGCTGCCGAAAGAGATCGTAATAAACCTTGCGGCGGACACACTGTTTGACATCGGCAAGGCGGATGTCAAAATAAGCGTTTACCAGGATTTGAAAAAGATTGCGGACCTTATCAAATCCAACGGCAACCCGCATGTTATTGTCGAGGGACACACCGACAACATACCGATGAAACACGGAGCATATCCGGACAACCTTGCCCTTTCGCAGGCAAGGGCGGAAGCGGTTGTGAAATTTTTTGTTGAGCTTTTTGATTTCAATCCAACGATATTTACGGCCGTTGGAAAAGGGGACACTCAGCCTATCGCCACTAACGACACGCCCGAAGGCAGGAAATTGAACAGGCGGGTGACACTCAGGATACAGGCAAGCAAATACGAATAGCGGTATTTTTTAAAATAAAACAGGATTTTTAAAGTTCATCAGGAGGCAATGAATGAGAAGGAAACAGAGTTACGACACTACGGTCCAGTCCGTGGAAAGGACCCTTGACATCATAGAAACATTGAGCGAATACAAGACCGGAGTGGGAGTAACCACACTGTCAAAAGAATTGAAACTGCATAAATCCACGGTGCACAGGCTGCTCACGACGCTTATGCTGAGAAAATATGTGGAGCAGGACCCTGAAACATCCAAATACAAGCTGGGCATGAGGCTTTTTGAGCTCGGGAATGCCGTGCTTTCAAAGCTGGACATCCGTCAGCACGCAATGGCGTATTTGCGCCAGCTCTGGCGCACTACCGGGGAGACCATACAGCTGTCAATAGTGGACCAGAACAAGGTGCTTTACGTGGACGTCCTCGAGACCCTCGAACGTGTCGGCGTCAAGTCGAACGTAGGCGAACGCGTGCCCTTGCATTGCTCGGCGCCCGGAAAAGTCTGGCTCGCATGCCTTCCGGACGACAGGATAAACGACATCATCAAGGCAATAAAGTTCGAGCCTTTTACGCCGTATACCATAGACAACCAGGACAAGCTGCGCGAGGCGATAAACCAGGCCAAAACGCTCGGCTACGCGGTGGACAACCAGGAATATTCCACGGATCTTATTTCCGTGGCCGCCCCGGTGCGCAACTACCGCGGAAGGGTGATTGCATGCGTATCTATCACTTCTCCGGCGTTGAGGATGAACGAGGAACGCATAAAGGAATTCGGGGATCAGGTAAAATCCATTTCCGAAAAAATATCCCAGTCCATGGGATTTAACTCAAAATAATATTATTTTATTTTCCATATTGCATTGCCGCCGCCTGTTATTTTAACCGGCTATAAAAACATACTCGGAGGTTCATATGTATCTGCAGGGCGTAAATTTCGGAGGTTATCTGTCACAGGCCGACCTTAACGAAAGGCATCTTAAGGATTTCATCACCGAGGAAGATTTCAAAAAAGTTAAATCATGGGGGTTCAACATTGTAAGGCTCCCGGTAGATTATATGCTATTTGAGGACGACAGGAACCCATTCGTTTACGACGAAAAGCGGCTTAAATACCTGGATAACTGCGTTGATTGGGCCGAGAAGAACGACATATGGCTGATGATCGACCTTCACAAGGCTCCGGGACATTCCTTTGCATTGAAGGAAAGGGACGGGAACGACATATGGGACAAAAAATCCACGAACAGGAAACGTTTCGTGAAGATATGGGAATTCCTGGCCAAAAGATACGCCTCGCGCGGCAATAAGATCATGTACGAGCTGTTGAACGAGCCCGTCGCAAAAAGGGACGCGCAGTGGAACGCCGTGGCCGAAGACGGCCTGGAGGCCATAAGAAAATACGACAAAAAACACTGGGTGGTTATAGAATCGAACAAATGGGGCAATGTGCACACCTTCAAATCCCTGAAAAAATTCAGCGACAAGAAAATAATATATTCATTCCATTTCTACGAACCCATCGTCGTGACGCACCAGATGGCGGAATGGGTGGGTTTTGTAAAGAATAATATTTACAAGAAACTTGTGGATTATCCGGGGCGGCCCGAAGGTATGGCCGGAATAGCCGAGGAAGTGGCGAAAAAAGAGAAGGATTTCGCGATATTCTTCAAAGTGCAGGATAAATATTGGTCCAAAAAAGACCTTGAAAAAATGGTATCCCTTATAGTAAAATTCAGCTCCAAACACAAAGTGCCGGTGCTGTGCGGCGAGTTCGGCTGCGTAGCGCACGCTATGCCGGAGACAAGGGAAAACTGGACCGGCGACATCATTTCGTTGTTCAGGAAGAACCGCATCTCATACACTTACTGGAATTACAAGAACATGGATTTCGGAATCCTGGATTATACCAAAAAGTATAAAAACAACCCGAACTATTCCCTGAAGACAAGGACCGACGAGCCGATCCTGAAGGCGCTCCAAAGTGGAATTCTTTAAGGTACTCCATACTTATAAAAACGCAAGGGTAGCCGGGATAAAAACCCTGCACGGTGAAATTACCACGCCGGTATTTATGCCGGTGGGGACGCAGGCTACCGTCAAGATCATGACCCCCCAGGACATGGAAGAGATGAACATAGGGATCATCCTTGCCAATACATACCATTTATACCTGAGGCCCGGCCTTGACATCATAAAAAAAGCGGGCGGACTGCACAAATTCATGGCTTGGAACGGAGCCATCCTGACCGATTCCGGCGGATTCCAGGTATTTTCCCTGAAGGAACTCCGCAATATAACAAAGGACGGCGTAAAGTTCAGGGCCCACTTTGACGGCAGCGAGCATTTCTTTTCGCCGGAAAAAGTGGTTGAGATACAGAACATATTGGGCAGCGACATAATGATGTGCCTTGATGAATGCCCTCCTTATCCGTCCACGAGGGAATATATAAGCTCGTCGCTGGACCTGACCCTTGACTGGGCCAGGCGCGCAAAAGAGGCTCATAAGAAAGAAGGGCAATTTCTTTTCGGGATAATCCAGGGCGGCGTTTTCAGGGACCTGCGGGAAAAGGCGATGCAGGAGATGGAAAAGCTGGATTTTCCGGGTTATGCCATCGGAGGGGTTTCCGTAGGGGAAGGAAAAGAACTTATTTACCAGGCCGTCGACTGGTGTGCGCCGTATATGCCGCAGGACAAGCCCAGGTATCTGATGGGGGTGGGAACGCCGGAGGATATTTGGTATTGTGTGGAAAAAGGCATAGATATGTTCGACTGCGTATTTCCCACACGGATAGCAAGGAACGGGACGGCCTATTCGTCGGAGGGGCTTGTAAAGATAAGAAACGCGGAATACCGCGAGGATTTCAGGCCGCTTGACCCCGGTTGCGGATGCTACGCCTGCAGGACATTTACAAGGGCGTACATACGCCATTTGTTCAATGTCCACGAGATACTCGGGATGAGGCTCACCACTTTACACAACATTCATTTTATGATAAAATTGATGGATAAAATCCGCTCAAGCATCCTGGAAAACAGCTATGAGCGGGAAAAGGAAAATTTCTTCAGCCGGTATAAAACCGGCGGGGTCGATGTCGAAGATCTTAAGGAATGATCCAAAAAACACGGAGGTAACAGAATGTTTTTAGCACCTTTATTTGCGGTAACAGCGGCGCCGGCGATTCCCGGCACGGGCGGCGGGGATTCGGGATCCATGCCGATGCTTTTGGTACAGTTTGCGGTAATCGGGGTGATTTTTTATTTCCTGCTTATCAGGCCACAGCAGAAAGAAAGAAAAAAACTGCAGGAAATGCTGGCGGCTTTGAAAGAAGGGGATAAAGTCGTGACCACGGGAGGGATAGTGGGCATCATCACGAAGTTAAACGATAAGGACGAAGTGATACAGATAACCGTCGGCGAGTCCACAAAATTAAACGTACTCAGGCCTTACATCACCAAAAAAATCGAAAAACAGGCCTGAGAAAGGCCATGTCGGAAATAAGGAAGGATCCCGTAACCAACAGGTGGGTAATAACCCTGGACGACAGGAATTTTAAACCGGGCTCCGGTTACGGGATTGAGAAGGACCTTCCGGAACGCGATAACGCCTGCCCGTTTTGTCCCGGAAACGAGGACAAAACGGGCAAGGTTATATACAGCGTTAAGAACCCGGACGACAGCTGGAACATCCGGGTTATTCCGAATAATAATCCTTATTTAAAAGTGGAGACCCAGTTAAAAAACAAGGGTGTGGGTATTTTTGACATTATGACGGGCACCGGTGCCAATGAAGTGATAATAGAATCGCCGCGCCACGACCTTGATCTCGACAGGCTTGAGATCGGCCATATTACGTCCATAATCAGGACTTATAAGGACAGGATACTCGACCTTAAGAACGACACCCGCCTCGAGTACATGCTGATATTCAAGAACAGGGGATCAAGGGCGGGGGAAAACATCCACCACCTTCATTCCCAGCTCATGGCGCTTCCGGTTGTTCCGGCCTCCATTACGGACGAGATGGATTCATCCCTGAAATATTTTTCTTTCAAAAAAAGGTGCGTATATTGCGATATACTTGAGAACGAACTGATGCTCAAGGAGCGCCTCATCAAAGAAACCGAACATTTCATACTCGCGGCTCCGTTCGCCTCGCAGACACCTTTTGAAATGTGGGTCCTTCCCAGGAGGCACTCGGCCCACTTTCATGCCATAACCGAGCAGGAGTCCAGGGATCTTGCATATATCCTGAAAGACGCGGTCACAAGGCTGAGCAGGGCCCTTAACAACCCTTCCTACAATTACATGATACATTCCGCGCCGGTAAAGCAGGGGGAACTCGACCATTATCACTGGCATATAGAGATACTGCCGAGGGTAAAACCCATTGCCGGTTTTGAATGGGGCAGCGGTTTTTTCATAAACCCGACACTACCTGAGGATTCGGCATCTTACCTCAGGGGCATCACACTTCCATGAACGGCGCCTCAAAAGAGAGGGCTCTTTCAGTAACCGAGCTGACTTCTGCGGTTAAAGAAGCGCTCGAACAAAACCTGAAGAGCCTATGGATACAGGGTGAAATCTCGAATTATTCATCTCCCGCATCAGGCCATATATATTTTACCCTTAAAGATGAAAACAACCAGATAAAGATAGCGTTTTTTGGAGGCAGAAAGAAAGCCTCGGGGTTGAACCTTGAGGACGGGAAAAAAGTAATTATTTTCGGAAGAGTATCCATTTACGGCAAAAGAAGCGAATACCAGCTTATTGCGGAAGATATACAGGTAACCGGTCTTGGAGACCTGCTTCTTGAATTCGAAAAATTAAAGAAGAAACTTTCCGAAGAAGGGCTATTTGACGCGTCGCACAAGCAAGATATCCCAAAATTTCCCCAAAAAATAGCAATAATTACCAGCCCAACTGGAGCGGCCATAAGGGATATCATCAACATTATTAAAAGGCGTTACCAGGACGTTGAAATAATGATATATCCCGCCATGGTGCAGGGCGCCGAGGCGCCCTCCCAACTGATAAAGGCCTTAAACGATCTTGATACGATGTCCATGGACGTCATAATCCTTACAAGGGGCGGCGGCTCCATGGAGGATCTCTGGGCATTTAATGACGAAAAGCTCGCCAGGTCGATATACAACGCAAAGACACCGGTCATATCGGCCGTCGGCCATGAGATCGATTTTACAATAGCTGATTTTGTGGCGGACCTGCGCGCTCCAACACCTTCGGCGGCCGCAGAGCTTGTTGTCCCGGATTCGGCCGAGCTTTCGGCAAGGATCGACACATCGCGCTCCAAGCTCGGCTCCGTGCTGACCCATATGGTCGAGATATACGGCGAGAGGCTCAGGAAGCTTTCGCAAAGCTACGCTTTTAAACTTCCGTTCCAGATGTATTCGGACCACGTCCAGCTGGTGGACGATCTCGGCGCATCGTTGGCCGGGAGCCTTGACTCGCTTTTCAAGGACAGGGAGCAAAAGGTGAAGGTTATCGAGGATAAATTAAAGATATTAAACCCTTTAAATATATTGAAAAAAGGGTATTCCGTGGTGTATGATGATGTCGGAAATATTGTCAGGGATTCAAAAAAAGCCACGGAGATGATAAAGATAGCGCTTTACAACGGCCGGATCGAGGCCCGTGTTACAAAAACAGACGGCAAGTGACGGCAAATACAAGCAATAACGCGGGGTGAATATGAAAAAAGAAAAAGGCTTTGAGGGATATTTGAACGAGCTTGAAGAGATAGTGGACAAACTGGAATCTGGTGAGGCAGACCTTGACGCTTCCATAGAATTATATGAAAAAGGCATGAAACTTACCGAGAAATGCAGGGAAATTTTAAAGGAAAAAAAGATCAAGATAGAGATATTAAGGAAAAAGACGGAAGAAGGATATGAAGCCTCCGACTTTGAGAAAGACGCGGCCGAAGATGAAGATGATGGCGGGGCCAAAACGGATGAGAAGGAAAAAGAAAATGAGGACAAGCTCTTTTAACGGGCGGGCAAACGGGAAGGGCGCTGAAATAAGGCTTGCGCAGATTTCATCAGCCATCGACGCCGCCCTTATGAAATATCTGTCCGGCTCCGGGAGGTATCCCGCGGTCATTTATAAAGCTATGAGATATTCGGTTTTTGCGGGGGGCAAGAGGCTCCGGCCGGCCCTGCTTTTATTGTCGGCAAGGGCCTGTGGGCTGGCATTTAAGGACGCCATGCCCTTGGCTTGTTCTGTCGAGATGATACATACCTATTCGTTGATTCACGACGACCTTCCGGCCATGGATGATGACGACATGCGGCGCGGAAAGCCGACCTCACACAGGAAATTCGGCGAAGCAATTGCGATACTTGCGGGCGACGCCCTTTTGAACATGGCATTTGAAACGGCGCTTTTATGCCGCCGCAATAAAAAACTCGGACAGGAAAACGTGCTTGAGGCCATATCCGGGCTGGCAAAGGCGTCCGGGGCTTCGGGAATGATAGGCGGACAGGTGCTGGACATTACCAGCGAAAACAAAAAAATAGGTAAAACTGCCCTTTTGAAACTTCATGAGAAAAAAACCGGCGCGCTGATCAAAGCTTCCGTGGTATGCGGGGCGCTGCTGTCGGGTGCAAAACCCGAAGTTGTTAAAAGTCTCGCGGAATACGGTGAAAAGGCGGGGCTGGCGTTCCAGATAGCGGACGACATACTCGATGTGACCGGCGACGAAAAGGAAATGGGAAAAAAAGTGAACAAGGACGCCTCGTTGTTCAAGGCCACATACCCGTCGATTTACGGGATAAAAAGGTCGGTTGAGACGGCGGAGAAACTTGCCGCCGGGGCGTGCGCAGCGCTGGATGGGATAAACGGGGATACGTCCCTGTTACGCGGCATAGCAAGATTTATTGTGACAAGGACCCATTAAAAACAGGATTTATAAAAGCCATAAAAGGAGAATGATATGAAAACCGCGGTCGGCGATATTTTAAGGATATTGGTATCGATAATCACCAGCAAGATATTCTATACGACTTTTTTTACCTGGTTCCTCGCCCAGGCGCTGAAGATAATAATTAATTTCGGACGCAACGGCAGGATAGATTTCAGGCTTCTGGTCGGGACCGGCGGAATGCCTTCCTCGCACACGGCCACGGTCACCGCTCTTACGACCTGCATCGGGCTGACCTCTGGCTGGACAAGTCCCGTGTTCATGGTTTCCCTTGGTTACTGCATCGTGGTTTGTTCTGATGCCATGGGCGTGCGCAGGGCTGCCGGAAGGCAGGCAAGGGTGCTGAACATGATGATGGACGAGATCGGGCACAACAGGTTCCATGCGGAAAAGAGATTGAAGGAACTTCTGGGACACACCCCTCTTGAGGCGGCCGCCGGAATATTGCTCGGTATCCTTATGCCGATAATTTTTTACTAGGCTTTACGGATGAAATACAAAATATTAAGCAGGATAAACAGTCCCGACGACCTTAAACCGCTTTCATTCGACGAGCTTGACGCGCTCGCCCTGGAAGTGCGCGACCTGATGGTTTCGACCGTGGCTTCCAACGGAGGGCACCTGGCATCGTCCCTGGGCGCCGTTGAGGTCACAATCGCGCTTTACCGCGTTTTCTCGCCGCCCCAGGACAAGATAATATGGGATGTGGGACACCAGTCATACACCCACAAGATACTCACCGGACGAAAAAAAAGTTTTCACACGCTGCGTAAATACAAGGGACTTTCCGGATTTTTAAAACCGGATGAAAGCAAGTACGACATGTTCGGGGCGGGACACACTTCGACATCCATATCGGCGGCAATGGGGTTCGCAAAAGCACGCGACATAAACGGGAAAAATTACAATGTCATCGCGGTCCTGGGAGACGCTTCACTCGCCAACGGGATGTCGCTCGAGGCGATAAACCACATAGGCCACGATAAAACCGACATACTGGTGGTCGTCATCGACAATGAAATGTCCATTTCTCCGACCGTTGGCGCCCTGTCCAATTACCTGAACAGGATAATAACGGGGCGCATGTACAATAATTTAAGGCAGTCCGCAAAAAACTTCCTTGAAAAGATACCGAAGACCATAGGATCTCCCGTTGCGTCGGTAATGAAACATATCGAGGAGGCCGTAAAAGGGGTCCTTTCTCCCGGGGCGCTATTTGAAGAACTGGGATTTAAATATTTTGGGCCGATAACAAACGGGCATAACATTAAAACACTTACGGAAACTTTTATGAAGCTCAAGGAAATACAGGGGCCAAAACTGGTCCATGTCATAACAAAAAAGGGGAAAGGATACGGGCCTGCCGAGAAAAATCCCACGCTTTTCCACGGGATAGGCCCTTTCAACAGGGAAACCGGCGAACCCGTGAAAACTTCAGGCGCACCATCCTACTCAAAGGTATTTTCGAACCAGCTTGTAAAAATGGCGCAGGGAAACGGGAAAATAACAGCCATTGTGGCCGCAATGATAGAAGGGACGAACCTTTCAAGGTTCAAGGAATTATTTCCCGGCCGTTTTTTTGACGTGGGTATCGCGGAAGAACACGCCGTGACATTCGCGGCTGGACTTGCAAAGAACGGTTTTAGGCCGGTGGTTGCCATATATTCGACGTTCCTGCAAAGGGCTATTGACCAGATAATACATGACGTGGCCCTGCATAAATTACCGGTAATATTCGCCCTTGACAGGGCCGGGCTCGTGGGCGAGGACGGCCCGACGCATCACGGGGTTTTTGACATAGTATTTATGAAAATGATTCCCGGCATGGTGGTTATGTCGCCGTCTTCCGCAACGGAACTTGAGCGAATGCTTTTAACTGCCGAAGGTTACGGCGCGGGCCCGTCGGCAATAAGGTTCCCAAGAGGCGCCGCGGCGCGGCCGGGGGGCATAAAATTCAGGGTTCCCATACGCATGGGAAGGTCGAAAAGGATAAAACGGGGGTCGGATCTTACGATAGTGAGCCTCGGAACGCCGTTATATGAGGCGCTTGCCGCGGCAAAAAAGGCCGAAATTAAAACAGGCGCGTCAATAGAGGTAATAGACGCCAGGTTCGCCAAACCGCTCGACAGGCGGGCCATACTTCATTCCGTAAAAAAGACAGGCAGATTAATAACCATAGAAGAGGGTGTGATTGAAGGCGGTTTCGGGCAATCGGTGATCTCCGCGATGCATGGCGCGGGGCTGTCCGGTTTTAGGTCGAAATTAATAGGCATCCCAGACAAGTTTATCGAGCACGGCACCATGGAACAGCTGAGGGCGGATTGCGGCATTTCCGAAAAAGGAATAGAACGCGCCATTATGGAATTAATGCAGGGCGCGAAATAAAAGGTGAAGCATGCTTACAGCTTTAAAGATCAGGAACTACGCGCTTTTAAAGGATGTTGAGATAGATTTCGGCCCCGGGCTTAACATACTTACCGGAGAAACAGGGGCGGGAAAATCCATACTTATCGGGGCAATAAATACAGCGATTGGTGAACGCGGTTATATAGAAAATATCAGGACGGGCGAGGATAAAGCGGTTGTTGAGGCCGTATTTGATTTTTCATCGAACGCCGGCGCCCTAAAAAACGTCAATGAACTGCTTTCAGGAGCGGGAATCGACCTTGCCGAACCTGTGCTGGTCATCCGAAGGGAAATCAGCAGGAACTCGAAAGGAAGGATACTCATTAATAACTCTAACGCGACGCTTGCGTTCCTTGAAAGGCTCGGAAAAGGACTGGTTGACATACACGGTCAGCATGAACACCAGTCGCTTCTTCGTTCGGAGATACATATGGAACTGCTTGATGCCTATGCCGGCTGCGGAGAGATCAAGGCTAAAACAGCCGGGCTTTATGCCGAATATAACGGCATCATGTCGGAGCTGGATAAACTTCGCTCAATGGAAAGCGAGAAAGCGGAAAGGCTTGAAATGGTGAATTTCAGGCTGAATGATCTGGAAAATGCCGCGCTGGGCGGGGATGGCGAGCTTGAAGAACTGAATTCCGAAAGGGCCGTCATGGTACATGCCGAATCGGTTAAGGCTTCGGTGGTAAATGTCCTTAATATGATATCTCCTTCTTCGCTCGATCAGGAAGGCGACGGCGCTATAGACCTTGTTTACAAGGCTAAGGACAGCATGGATGACATAGCAAAGGTCGACGTAAAATCAATGTCGCAGGTGACGGACCTGGTTTCCGAGGCGACGATCAAGCTTGAGGAAATAAGGGAATTTTTTGTTTCATACAGGGATAAGATTGAGTTTGACCCGGCAAGGCTTACGGAGGCCGAGGAGAGGATATCCTTGATAGAATCCCTCATGAAAAAATATAAAAAAGCCGGGATTAAAGAGCTCAAGCAATACCATGAAGAACTGCTTGCCGAAAAAAAAGACGTGGAATTCAATTCGGAGACGATTAAGGAGAAAGAAAAGCTTTCCATTAAATGCATGGAAACCCTTGCAAAAGCAAGCGGCGAATTATCTGACATAAGGCATAAAAAAGCGAAAGAACTCGGGGCCAGGATAGAGGAAGAGCTCAAGGACCTCGGGATACTGAAGGCCTCTTTTAATGTGGCGGTCGAGGATGTGCCAGCCGGTGACGGAGACCTGGGAGTTATCATAGGCGCCGCAAAGTATAAGGTCACAAGTTCCGGCATAAACGACGTGGAATTCATGCTGTCGCTAAACCCGGGTGAGGACCTCAAACCGCTCGTAAAGATAGCTTCCGGCGGCGAGATATCCAGGATAATGTTGTCTATAAAGAACATATTATCCGCGGTCGACCCGATACCGGTGATGGTTTTTGACGAGATAGACACGGGAATATCGGGAAAGATCGCACAGGTTGTCGGAAAAAAACTCAGGGAAATATCTGGAAAAAAACAATTGCTGTGCATAACGCACCTGCCGCAGATAGCGGCCTGTTCGGACACGCATTATTCGGTCGGCAAATACGTCGCCGACGGCAAGACCGAGACAAGGATAGTAAAGCTTGACGGCCAGGCAAAGGTCAGGGAAGTGGCAAAACTTTTAAGCGGTGAAACCGTGACCGACACATCGCTCAAGGCCGCGCAGGAACTGATAGTCTCGGCCGGCATGGAATAAAGGAGCTCGTTTAATGAAATATTTTATCGCACTGGCGGCCGCGGCTCTTTTTTTTATATACGCCCATACGGCGGCGCCGGTCATGTATTTTGGCGACGACGGCGAAGTGATATCGGCCGCGGCGACGCTCGGCATCGGGCACCCGCCCGGATATCCCATATATATGCTGGTGACCAGGATCGCATCATTGTTCCCGCTGGGCGACATTTCATTCAGGGCCAATTTATGCGCCGCGGCGCTCGGGGTCCTGGTGTTCGTGATGTTTTATGTCTGCGGCGCGCTTTTTTTGAGGCTGATATTTAAAAACGATGATGGAAAGCCGGCGGCGGCTTTCGGGGCTCTTGCCATAGCTGTTTCACAGCAGATCTGGTTCGAATCGGTCCATTCAAAAGGCGCCGTCTATCTTTTGATGTACCTGGTCATCCTTGTATCCCTGTATTTTATCCTGAAATACGCCGAAAACAGGCGGATGAAATATTTTTACGCGGCATTTTACAGCCTTGGTTTTATGATACCTGTCCATAATTCTTCGTCAATGTACCTCCTGTTCGCGGTTCCGGCGCTGGTATTTATGGGTTGGCGCAGTGTCTCCCCGAAGAAATATATTTATTGCCTTGCGCTGTTTCTGTTCGCCCTGATAACCCCGTATTTATATCTGTTTATAAGGATGAAGGCTTCGCCTGTGATCAATTGGGGTAATCTGGAAACTTACAGGGAAGTGTTCGGCCATATTATAAGGGAGACTTATAATTACAACAATTCCAAGAACTCGTCATTTGACGCCATAATTTTCAGGTTCGGAAATTATTTTTCTTTTTATCTGCAGAATTACTGGCTCCTCGGCATTTTCTGCATTGCGGGCATGTATCATATATATACAAGGTCAAGCAGGTTGTTGGTCTATCTTGCCTGCTTTTATGCGGCCAATCTCTCTGCCCTTATTTATGTGATCAATACGTCCGCCGGTTTTCCGATAAACGACCTGTCACCGCTGACACTTTATGCAAGCAAAAATTTTTATCTTTCGAACGACATAATCCCGGCATTTTTTGCCATGACGGGAGTTTTTGGGATGGTTCGTTTTCTCGGCCAAAAATTCACGCTGGATAAAAAATTTGTCTACGGCATTATGTTTTTCATGCCCGCGCTCATGATATTATCGAATTATGAGATTTCCGATAAATCGTCGGAATTCCTCGCGTATGATAACGCGCAAAACATACTGTCATCGGTCCCTGCGGGGTCGATACTTTTTACCGGCAACGACTGCCCTCTTTTTAACATAGCCTATTTGCGCGAGGTAAAAAAACAATTCCGCGATATAAGCGTTTACGATACCGGAGGCACAATGCTTTCATACGCGCTTTATTCACACATGAGGCATAAATGGGATCGTGATGAATTCGCGGAAATCGAGGAGGATACCATAGAGGCAAATAAAGGAAAGGTTTATGAAACGTCTATAAGGCCGTTCAAAAAATACAATGGGGAAACCAACCTTTATGGTATATTATACAAGCCGGGACCTGCCGGAGCTTTTTTGCCGGACACAGGCAGGCTTTTTGACATGTATGCGACACGCTGCGTTTACGCAAAACAAAGTCCGGATATTTTTTACCGTTCAATAGCGGATTCATACCTGATAGCCCGGGCGCGTTACGCGGCTCTGGAGGGGAACAGGCCTCTGGCCGAAAAATACATATCTGAAGCGTCGAAAGGAAGCGTAAAAAGTCCGGGAGTGTATATGAATATTTCCCTTGTATACAATTTGGACCTTAACGACCCGGTGTCCGCCGTACCTTTTGTTGAGAAAGTAATTGTCGACAACCCGTACGATTTAAACGCTTACGGTCTGCTTGCAAAGTTGTATATGCGGTTCGACGCGGAAAAGGCCGTGCTGGTCCTGAAATCAATGTATCCGAGGCTTTCCAGCGACAGGGAAAGAGCAGCGGACACCCAGGAAATAAATGAGATAACAGGTTCCATCGAGCAACAAAAAGCCAAGATGCAGGGCGGTGTAAAATGAAAAGAATACTGGCAATATCGGCTGCGGCCGTTATCCTGTCCTTTATATACATATCAACGATGCCTCCCACGATATATCTGGGAGACAGCGGAGAGATCGCGGCGGCGGCCGCCACCCTCGGGATACCGCATCCTCCCGGCTATCCTCTTGCCATGCTTACGGGGAAGATAGCGACGCTTTTGCCGGCGGGAGACCCGGCTTACCGCATGAATCTGCTTGCCGGTATCTTTGGAGTGCTTTGCATGATGATGCTCTATCTGACAACGAGACAGTTCATCATACATGTGACGGGAGGCAAAACACGGATATTTACGCTTGAATTGTCCTCGGCAGTTATTGCCGCCCTTTATGCCATGTCCTCGATGATATGGTTCGAGTCCATACACGCAAAGGGGGCGGTCTATATGACCGCAATGCTGCTCGTGCTATGCGGATTTTATGCGGCTATGAAAAATCTCAATACTGGCTCGGCAAAATATATGTATCTTGCCTTTTATTTGTCGGGATTTTTCGCTTCCGCCCATAGCTCGGCGGCCCTTTACAGCGTATTTATTGTTATCATGATGATATTTGCAAACAGGAAAAAACTTGACGCCGTAAAATCCCTGTTTTCAGTTTTTCTTTTTCTCCTGCCGTTCCTTACGCCGTATATATATTTGTTCATCCGGTCGGCGGCCCATGTTCCCGTAAATTTCGGTTTTATTTCGACGCCGTCCCAGGTAATGGACCATATATTTCGCAGGGTTTATATAAGGCAGCAGTCCGAGGCCTTTGATTTTGGTATATATTTCATGAAGTTTTTTAAATATTTCTCGGAATATGTGAACAAATACAATATAGCGGCGGTTTTTGCGCTCTTAGGAATGTTTGTTTTTTTCAGGAGATCCAAAAACACCGCTTCTTTTTTGATATCTTTTTTTATTATAAACCTTCTTGCGCTTGTTTATGCCATGAACACCGCCGCCGGATTCGCTGAAAATTCCACTTCCGCAATTTCCACATACGCCGGAAAGAATTTTTACTTGATAGGGGACGTAATACCGGCGTTCCTTGCCGGATACGGTATTTTTACCGTCGTGGATTTTTTGAACCTTAAATACGGCATAAAAAGAGGGTTCTTGCTGGCGGTGATGTGCGTGCCGGTTGCCATTATGAGTTTTGTTAACTTCGACATAAGCGACCATTCAAGGGCATTTTTTGCTTACGATCACGCGTTAAACATTGAAAAATCGCTGGCGCCAGGGGACGTGCTTATGGTAAGGGGGGACATGCCGCTTTTCAACATAGTTTACGCAAAAACATGCCTTAATAAATTCGGATACATCAGGACTTACGACCGCGACGCATATTACCTTGACGGATCGGTTTTCCCGTCCATGAAAGAAAAAGACGCTGAAAAAATCGATGAAATAGAAGCCGCAATCTGCACATCCAACGCCAGGTACTCCTATTTTACGGGGGCCAACGATCTGGTAAATAAAAAGATCATTTCCACGCAATACGGGATCATTTACAGGATGACGGCATCTCAAGTACCCGTTCCAGGAACTTACAAGATATCCGAATTATATTCCATCAGGGATTTCTACAACAATTCGAACAATGACCTTTATTATCGTGATGTTGCGGCCAGGTATTTCGTAATGGAAGCCAGGTACGCCGCGATGACCGGAGACAGGGCGTCCACGGAAAATTATATAAAACTTGCTTTCAACACCGCGCCGATAAGCCCGGAAATATTGAACCAGATAGCCTCAACACTGTTGTTTTACATGGGCGACATAGACGGTGCCATAGACTATGTGCGCATCATTTATAATAATGACAAACATGACTTGACTGCTGTAAAAATATTGGCAAAACTTTTTGAGCAAAGAAACCCGGTAAGGGCTCTTGAGTGGCTCGATATCCTGTTAAAATCGACGAACGACCTGACCGAAAAAGCCGACCTGCAGGCGGAGATCGATGCCATTAAAAATTCCGCCCGTTAATCCCGCAACTGTTCGGTATAAAAAATATTTTTTACCGGCTGTTTTTTTTATCCTTGTAACGCTGATATTCCTCATCAGCGCGCCTCCCACCATATATCTTGGCGACGACGGAGAAACGGTTGCTTCCTCATACACTCTCGGGCTCGGGCATCCGCCCGGTTATCCGCTTTATATGTTGTGCTCAAAAATATCAACACTGCTGCCTGCGGGAGACATTGCATTCAGGGTCAATATTTTTTCATGCGTTTGCGGCGCGCTCCTGTTCATTGCCGTTTATTTCCTTTCCGTGGAGTTTATAAGGTCTGTTTTTAACACGGACGGCACGGAGGCCGCATTTCTTTCGCTGGCTGCCGCAATGTTCCTTTGTTTTTCCACGGTTTTCTGGTCGGAATCTTCCCATGCAAAAGGCGGGATCCGCATGCTGGCATACGCGGCAACGGCCGCCTGCGCATGTTTTGCCATGCGTCACAGGTTGTTTGGTTATAAAAAGGACGCCTTTATGGCGGCATTCCTGGCCGGATTCCTGCAGTCGCTCCACCAGACTACGGTCGCTGCAATGGTGATCGTGCTTTTTTCGGTTTTCTACAGGAACAAAAAACTGTCGTTTTCGGACCTGACGGTTTGTTTTAACTTGTTTTTGATATCTTTCCTTACCCCTGTCCTTTATATTTTTATCAGGATGGCCGCGGACCCGGCGGTTCACTGGTCGGGAATCTCAACTTACGCGGAAGCGTTCGGTTATATTTCCAGGAAGGTGTATTCAGCGCATGATCCCGGCCCAATGACCCCGGCTTCCATTGTTTTCAAGCTATCTACGGCGTTAAAACTCGTATTATTGGCCGTCAATATCATGATAATTCCTTCCATCCCCGGCTTATATCTTTTATACAAAAAAAAAGAGGCTGTATTTTGGACGGTTATTATATTTTTTGTTGCCAACACCGTTGCCGTTGCATTTTTCACCGCCGATTCTTTTTCACCCGTATTTGTATATGTGAATAAGGGATTCTATATTTTAAGCTGCGCCGCGTTTATTTTGCCGGCGGCAGTGGGGCTTTTCTGGTTTTACGGCATTATCGGCAAAAAGCCGGGGGTAATTTTTGTTTTCGCCTTAATGCTGCTGCCGGTTTTTCCGTTTGCGGTGAATTATCAGGCAAACGATTCATCGCGCAGGTTCCTGGGTTATGATCATCCAATGAACATATATAAGACGCTTGCGCCCGGCGACAGGCTGCTATGCGCCTCCGACACCCCTGTATTTAACATACTATACATGAAACAGATAGCGGGTTATTTCAGGAATATGGATGTATATGACCTGAATGCAAATCTATTCGACCTTCGGCCATATGCGTCCGACAGGACGGATATGTCTGAAAAAAAACTGCACGAAATAAATTCGGAAACAGCTTACGCGCCCGGAGCAAGGGTGTTTTGTACGGAGTTTACGTCATATCCCGAAAAAGCCATATTTCCTTCATTATACGGGATAATTTACAGGCTATCCGGGGATAAAAAAGCCGTCCCCGCCACTTCCCGGTGGCTGGAAATTTGCACCATCAGGGATTATTATAACTCAAAAAACCTTGACATAGCATACCGGGGGCTTCTTTCCAGATATTTTATAACCGGGGCCGAATACGCCGCGCTCAAAGGCGACCGCCTGGGATTTGAGAATTTACGCGCGATGGCAGAAAGAACATGCCCCGAGGACCCAGGCATAATGGCAACGATCGCTTCGTCCTATTTCTTTTATATGAACGACATCCAAAGGTCGATAAAGTATCTTGAACGCGCGGTGGACATTGACCCGTACTATACGGCGTCTATCAGGCTGCTGGTAAAGCTTTACTCAATGGAAGGCGACCTTGATTCGGCAAAAAAATGGGCGGGAGCATACATCGAGCGGGAGAAAGACAGGAACAATATCGCTGAATTCAGGGCGCAGGACGGTATTTATCTCTTGCAAAAATAATAGTATGTTGATATTATATTCAAAATTTAAAATGTGTTCCCGGAGGACGTGGTGGCTGAAAAAGAAACCCTTGTCAGGCTGTACAAAGAACTTCTTAAAAAGCAGAAAAATGACCCCAGATTCTCGATGAGCGATCCTCCCACATGCCTATGCTCCGTTTACGGCACAAAGGAACAGCTTAACGAGGTTGTTGAAGAGGCCAAGAGGGCGTTAAAGGACGATAAAAATTATCCCGATGCTTATGTGGCCCTCGCAAGGGTTTACGCAACACAGGGGCGCTTCAAGGAAGCCGAAGCCGAGCTGAAAAATGCTATAACCATCAATCCCGATTTTTCCGACGCCAATTTTTGCACTGGAGACATCTATTACCAGCTTGGAAGGTATGAGGAAGCGGAAACTTACATTAAAATGGCTATAGACAGGGACCCGCTTTTTGCCAGCGCATACATAATCCTGGGCAGGATATATTACAACAGGGAAATGCTCCCGGAATCCGAGTCCGCCTTTAAAAAAGCCATATCATTAAAACCATCGTATGCGGACGCACACCTCGGACTCGGGGGGGTTTATGTCAGCAGGGGAAAATTCCCGGAATCCGTGGCTGAGCATAAAAAAGCCTTGAAAATAAATCCGAAATACGCGGACGCACATACCGGTCTGGGCTGGCTTTTTTATCTCATGAACGAACATAAGAACGCGGAAAAAAGTTTTTTGAAAGCCGCAAGCTTAAAGCCCGAAGAACTTGAGATATACACGGGGCTTGGCTGGGTTTATTACAAGCAGGGCCGGTTTGAAGAGGCCGAAAATGAATTTTTAAAGGTAAAGACCATAAAGGGAAACGATCTTGACGCCTATGTCGGGCTTGGATGGACTTATTACAGGATGTTCCTTCTCGGGGAAAGCCAGCTGGACGCGGCTGAAAAAGAATTCAGGTCCGCGATCAAGCTTGACCCGAATTACGGCGATGCACATGTGGGATTGGGATGGGTAAATTACCACCAGGACAACCTTGAAGAAGCAGAGAAAAGGTTCTTAAAGGCCGTTGAATTAAACCCGGATTCCGCTGGTGTGAGGATAGGGCTTGGCTGGGTATATTACAAATGGGTTAATTACAAAAAAGAACGGCTGAAGGACGCGGAACGGGAATTCAGGCAGGCAATAGAATTGAACCCTTCCGATGCCGATTCTTATGTGGGGATGGGCTGGGTCATGTTCAGGCAGGACAAAAACAAGGACGCAAAGAAATATTTCAAAAAAGCGCGTGATCTCAATTCGGGCCTGGCGGACGCTTTGATAGGCCTTGCCACTGTATATGAAAAAGAGGGAAGGAAATCAGAGGCTTCGGAAATGTTCAAAAAAGCGCGCAAAATATCCCCCAAAGGGGCTTTTTAACCGCTATCTTGAGAGTTCCTTCAAGAGTTTTCTGGCATCTGCTTCTTTTTCTGAGCCGGGCATCAGTTCGAGGTACTTTTCCATGCAAAATCTGGCGCACTCCCTGTCGCCCCTTGAAGCGCAAACTATCCCCAAATTATAATAAGTCTGCCCGAACTGCGGGTTAAGGTCGATTGATTTTCTGTAGGCATTTTCGGAATCAGCGTATTGTTTCTGCCCGAAATATATGTTGCCAAGCAGGAAATAGGAACCGGCCGCAAGCGATTTGTCGCAGTTCACGAGTTTTTCCATCAACGGAATGGCCCTGTCGAGCATCCCTAGGCTCAGGTAAAGTTCGATCGTGTTCGAATAAAACAATCCAGTAACAGGGGCTTTTTCTATCGCGATAAGGTAATATTTTTCCGCATCCGTAAAATATTTCGGGTCCTCGGCCTTGCCCAGGGAGGCATAGATCCTTCCGAGATTGCCCCAGTAATACGAATTTCCCGGGTTTAAATCCACCCCTTTTTTATAATTTTCCGCGGCGTTATGAAGGAGCTGCAACTGTACGTTCCTGTCCTGAGTTGTCATTGCGAGCCTCTCATAGGCAAGTGCAAGATAAACGTAATATTTAACTTCGAAAGGTTCTTCCTGGACGGATTTGATATGCTCCTGCACCGCAAGGTCCCATCTGTTGGAAACATTGCCATATATTTTGCCCTTGTTGTAATGAACGTCGGCTGAATACATCATATACGCTTTGTAGCTGAAAAACAGGGCAAGACATATTAATAATACTTCCAGAGAAGACTTAATAAGCCAGGCAGATGGCGAATTTTCCCCGTAAATACGCAGGATTTTCGGTTTTTTATTATAATATTGCGCGTAAAGGACTGCGTGCAGAGCAAAGAAAATATACAAATACGTGTTTATGGCTGCGACACCGAATGAAACCAGGTTCTGCACGAGATACGCCACGACCCCGGAAAACGCGGCCAGCGAGAGCCATCTCATCAGCCCTTCGGGCGTGCGTAAAAACGACCTGTACCACATGACGCAATATGCGAAGACCATCAGCAAATAGACGCCAAGGGCAGGGAGGCCCATTGTGGCCGCAATATTGAGCAGTTCGTTATGAGCCGTCCTTGAGGAGACATTGGCGCCGTCTATCTCGGCGAAATTAGTGCCTTCATATTTTGGGAAGACGCTTTTAAATGTATCGACCCCGGTGCCCAGCAACGGGTTGTCACGGATTATCCTCATGGCGGGGACCCAGATATGAAGCCTGGAAGTGGAAAAAGATTCCCCGGGATGTAATATGGAATTGGTAAGCCTTTTTGTGGCGTCTATACCGACCGTCAGGCTGAGCACGAGAGCTATTACCGCGGCTGCGAATATTATCAGTGAAACTTTAAAGTGCTTTTTTATTCCTTCCGATAAAATGGAAAAAAGATTCACTTTTGTCCCGGGAAACTTCAGGGCAAAATCCTTTTTCATATTATAATAACCATATATCACGAAGACGAGGATCGAAGCGGCAAAAGCGGCCATTGGCCCCCTGCTCTGGGTCCCAAAAAGGGCGATATACATGAATACAAGCACTATCATGTTAAAGACCGCGAATACGGTTTTGCTTATCTTTAAAGACCCGAAGGTGAAAATGTATTCGTCGTTCTTTATCATGAAGCCTTCTATGGCAAAAGATACGCCGAATGGTATCATCATTGTAAGCAGCGCACCGAGAAAATTAGGGTTACCCATTGAGGCAAAATAACGCCCCTTGATCATGGAACCTTCGTTCCAGTTGACGAAGTCATGCCCGTAAAATTGGGCGATGGAATATATGGTCAAAAATATACCCGTTGCGAGTATCGTATACGAGATCGTCTCCATCTGTTTCTTTGTTTTTATGTTCTGGGAAGCTATATAGTAAATGACCACGTAATTAATGTTGGAAAGGGACCCTGCAAAATTCTCGTATTCCCCCCGGAATGAAAGCTGCGGCGCAAAACTCGTAAAAGTGGTGACTATGTTCATAATGGTCCACAAAAGCAGTGGGAGATCAAGTGGGGTCGGCGTGAATTCAAAGGCGCCTTTTTCCAGGGATTTTATTCCCCAGAGGGCCAGCATAACGCAGGTCAATATGCGAAGCAGGGTCAGTTTGGGAAGTTCAAACTGGTCGAATGACATTATGTTAAAGAACAGCGGGATCAATAGTATCGTTACCAAAAGCAATATGAATATAAGGCCATCGCTGGCTTTATAGATGAAACCCGGGCCTTCCGCCGGTTTTGTCTGCGGCTTGATGCTGTTTGCTTTTGCCATTTTTCCCTCATGAGTAGTTGATTTTTATTCCGTCATACGGCCTTTACAGGAATATAAGTATAAAAGCAAACATCCCGGTAGTCAAGCATTTTACCTTATATTATTAGCGAACAGGCGTGCCGCATAATCAGCAAATCGTATTTGTATATTCATTTTTTTTTGCTATAATTATCCGTGATATTCGTTTTGAAATTCTTCTTTGAGGGGGTATTTTATGAAGTACGGAGATTTTTCGCAGGACGGAAGGGAATATGTCATTACCAGGCCGGACACTCCGACACCGTGGATAAATTACATCTCAAATCAAAGGGGTTATTGCGGGATCATAAGCCAGGCGGCGGGCGGGTTTTCTTTCCATAAGGACCCCAGGGACAGGCGCATAACAAAATACCGTTACAACAACGTCCCCGTGGACAGGCCGGGCAGATATTTTTACATAAAAGACAATGAAACCGGCGAATTTTTTTCCCCCACGTGGCAGCCGGTCATGAAGACCCCTGACACCTATGAATGCAGGCACGGACAGGGTTATACCATAATATCGCAGAAATTGAACTCAATAGCCACGCAGATACTTTATTTTGTGCCGGAGGAACGCGACTGCGAGATATGGCGCATGAAAATACACAACAATTCAAAAACAGCGAAAAAATTCTCTATTTATTCCTATTCCGAGTTCACGATGTGGTCGGAGCCGGAATCAAGGAACATCCAGTGGTCGCTGCACCTCACCAAAGGTTCTTTCGAAAACGGCATGGTCCTGTATGATTTTATAGAACCGCACCCGGCATTCGACATGCAGGCCAACAAAAATTATGTGGGGGACAGGGCCGGGCTTGCTTTCATGGGGATGAACAACACGGTTTTTGACTACGAATGCGTAAGGGATAAATTTATCGGCTTGTACAATTCGGAAACAAACCCGGACGGGGTTCTGGCAAGGAACCTGTCGAATTCCGTTCTGCGGGGAGGCAACGGATGCGCCGCTCTCAGGACGGAAATAGAACTTGCACCCGGCGGGGAAAAGAACGTGACGGTGATCCTGGGCTTCGCCGAAAACAGCCACGAAGCGGCTTCGATAAGGGATTTTTATTCCTCGGACGCCAACGTTGAAGCGGCTTTTGAAAAGGTAAAAGCCGGCTGGAACGCATACCTGGACAGGATCAGCATAAAGACGCCTGACAGGGATTTTGACGTCATGGTGAACATATGGAACCAGTACCAGTGCAAGACCACTTTTGATTGGTCGCGTTACATTTCTTTTTATGAGAACGGCGAAGGCAGGGGCATGGGCACGCGCGATTCATGTCAGGACACGCTGGCCATAGACCTGCAGCTGCCGTCAAGGTCAAAGGAAAGGATATTCCAGATAATCTCCACATGCCAGTTCGAAACGGGGGACACATACCACCAGTTTTTTCCGAACGGCGGCAAGGGTGACCTGAAGGGCTTTTCCGACGACCACCTCTGGATAATCCAGATGGTTTACGCCTACATGGCCGAAACAGGCGATACCGCAATTTTAAAGGAAGAATGCGGTTACGCGGATTCAAAAAAGAAAGCGGCAATATACCAGCATCTTTTGGATGCCGTAAATTATACGGAACGCATGAAAGGGCCCAACGGGCTACCCCTTATTTTGACCGCGGACTGGAACGACACACTGCATCTCTGGATGGAGGCCGAGAAGCCCGAATCAATGGTAACCGCGGGACTTTACGTTTACGCCCTGAGATTGCTTTCGCAAATTGCGGAAAAGGCGGGCAAATCCGGAGATATAAAGAATTTTAACGAGCGAGCGGACAAAATGACCGCGGTAATGAACAATAAGGGATGGGACGGAGACTGGTACATAAGGGGTTTTGGCAGCGAGACCATAGGTTCGCATAACAGCGAAAAGGCGAAGATATTCCTGAATTCGCAGGTCTGGGCGGTAATTTCCGGGGCGGCGACATATGAACGCGCAAAACTCTGCATGGATTCCGTGAATAAATACCTGGCATCGGAAGAGGGCATCAAGAAATTATGGCCGCCTTTTGACCATTATGACCAGACCTACGGGCTTATTTCAAGGTATAACACCGGAAGGAAAGAGAACGGAATCTTCGCGCACGCCAACGCATGGGCCGTGGTCGCTGAATGCATGATGAACAGGCCGGACAATGCCTATAAATATTACAGGAACATACTTCCTTTTAAGGGCAACGAAAATGCAGAGATATTAAGGACGGAACCATATGTTTTTTGCCAGACGATATCCTCGAACGACGCTCTGAACAAGGGTGAAGGGGCGAATTCATGGCTGACGGGCACCGCCTCGTGGATGTATGTCGCCGCGACCCAGTATATTCTCGGGATCAGGCCAACACTTGACGGGCTGGCGGTATTGCCGAGAATCCCCTCGGCGTGGCCCGGCTATCACGTAAAGAGGCTGTGGCGGGGATGCGTTTACGACATTAATGTTTCAAGGGGCGTAAGGGGGACCGAAGTCGACGGAAAAAGAATGGAAAGCCATGTCATACCGCAGCAAAATAAAAAGGAATGCAGGGTGGAGGTGCTAATTTAAAAGTTAAAAGGCAAAGCCAATAAGCACAATAATAAAATGGACAAGTGAAACGGGAAAAACACGAACCGCTTTTTTATTTTACTTTATAATTTGTTGGTTGCACTTATTGGTTTTGGCTTTTGAATTTTAACTTGAATCTATCCGTCCTCTATGATATTCTATTTTATATCTCGAAAAAGGAGAAATAAATGAAAAAATCGCTCTATTTTGCCCTTATTTTCCTGGTTGTTCTGTCGGTTCACATTTATTGCCAGGATGAAGCGGAAGCTTTTGCAAATAATAACAACAACGGCGGCCCGGTGGCCGAATCAACGGTCGACCCCAACTCGGTCACGCCTGCCGATATTTTTGCCGGCGAGCCGACGCCTTCGGGGACCGATACCGGAAATTATATGGGTGCCATGAGCGAAGGCTCCGGCGGAATGGAACAGGCGCAGGGCAATACATCCGGGGCCAAAGCCGAGATACTTCAGCCGACGGCAACCCCTATTCCACAGAGCGACCAGATGCACCAGACCGACGAGGTAAAACTGCAGGAACAGGCAAAAACAAGGGAAGAGATCGAACAGGACGTCAAGGACCTTTATGCGGAAGGAAAGAAATATTATGACATAGAGGATTATGAAGGCGCCGCCGAGATCTGGGACAGGATCATATCCAACTATCCCACCGCCAAAAACCTTTATGACATAAGGTTCGTGCTCGGCGAGGCATATGAATATTCAAGGCAGTATGAAAAGGCCATCGAGCAGTACCAGAAAGTGCTTGCCGAGAAACCGAAGGCTGAATCGTCGCAGGAAGCCGCCTACAGGCTTGCCGGCTGCTATTCAAAACTTGAAAAATGGCCTTATGCCATGGAGATATACAGGGACATAATACAGCGCGCCCCGTCCAGGAAAGAAACAATAAGGGCATATTTTAACATGGCGCAGATATACATGAAACAGGAGAAATTCAAGAAGGTCGAGATCATATACAAGAATATCATGAAATATTACCCAAATTCGGCGTCGGAAATACAGGCCCGTTTTCAGCTCGCCGCGCTTTACGCGCAGACAAACAGGTTCAAGAGCTCGATCAAAGAATACAAGCTTATCCAGTTCAAGTTCAAGGACACGGACTGGGCGCCGCAGGCGGCAATGCACATCGGCGACACTTATAAGCTCGAGGGCGATTATAAGAATGCCAAGGAAGCTTACGCAAGGGTCGAATACGAATATTACATGCAGGACAGGTACGTCCAGCAGGCCGAGGAGCGCATCAAGGCGCTAAAAAACCAGAGAGAGATCGAGAACAGATTTAATGAAAATTAAAAATATTTTATTTTTATTGGCGGCATTTCTTTTATTCGGCGTTTCGGTCATGGCCGCGGAAGATCCTTTTCTGAACGCGAGCGACCTTGTGAAAAACGGCAAGTACGAGGAAGCCATAAAACTTCTCATTCATATAAAGCAGCTTTACCCGGATTCCGAATGGTACCCCAAATGCATTCTTATGACGGCGCGTATTTACGAAAAGATGAAAAAATACAACGACGCCCTCGCGGAGTACAAATCCCTCATAGAAAAATTTCCGCAGAACAGCCTGACCGAGGAAGCTTATTTTTCGGTCGGAGGCATCAGGAGTTTCCTCAACCAGCAGGATTCGGCGGTCAAGGCCTACGACGCTTATCTTAAGAACTATCCGGCTGGCAGGTACTGCGTGATTGCCCTGTTCAATACAGCTTCCATTTACCGCGACTCCGGTCAGGAAGACGAGGCCATGAAATATTACGGTAAGATACTCAGTTTTTATCCGGATGATAAGTGGTTCTACAGCTGGGCCGCCATATACACCGGCGATATTTTTTCAAAACGCAAGGATTACGACCGTGCGATAGAGGCTTATGAACGCGTCATAAAATCCCCGGACAATTCCACGCTTTACGGTCTTTCCCTGCTTCACCGGGCGCAGGCGATGATGGACAAGAACGATTTCATCTCAGCCAAGGCAGCTTTTAAGGAAATATTGAAAATGAACAACGGTTTTCAGGAAGAAGCCCTTTACGGAATGGGCAAGGCTCATTACAAACTCGGGGAATACGATATGGCGAAAGAAATATACATTTCGCTTCTTGACCTTTTTCCGGACACGGTGTGGCGCAAAAATGTGGAAAAAGGGCTTAAAATAATAGGGCAAAAGTTGGATAAACAGCGCGCGGAAGCAGGGGATGACCTCTAAATACCGTTTTTAACAAAACCCGCCTTTAGCTTAATAATTTAACTAATTCCATACGGGAGATTTAAATGGCCGATATTACGCCGATGATGAAACAGTACCTTGAAACGAAAAAAACGGCCGGAGACGCCATACTGTTTTTCAGGTTGGGCGATTTCTATGAAATGTTCGGCGACGACGCGATACTTGCTTCGAAGGTTCTCCAGATAGCCCTTACCTCAAGGTCCTCCGGCGACGGCAGGTCTGTAAAGATGCCCATGTGCGGCGTGCCGTTCCACGCCGCCAATTCATATATACACAAATTAATATCCGCTGGATACAAGGTCGCAATATGCGAACAGGTGGAGGATCCGAAGGACGCGGTCGGGCTGGTAAAAAGGGAGATAATAAAGATCGTCTCCCCCGGGACGGTGCTTGAGGATATTTCGCTGGACAGAAAGACTAATAATTACCTCATGTCGGTTTTCCCGGAAGGGGAAACCGCGGGAATAGCCTGTGTGGACCTCACGACCGGTGAATTTACATGCATGGAGACTTCCGTATCGTCCGGATACGACCGGGTAATAGACGAGATCGAAAAGTCGTCGCCCGCCGAATTGCTGCTGCCGGATTCCATGGCAACGGAAAAATCCGCGGGATCCCTGTTAGTAAACAGGATAAAGTCGGGGAACTTGAAACTTTATGTGAACCTTTATCCGTCATGGAATTTCCAGCGCGACATGGCTTATGAAAGGCTCAGGGAACATTTTAAGGTCATGAACCTTGAGGGCTTCGGGATGGAACAAAAAGACGCCGTCATATCCGCCGCCGGTGCGTTGCTTTATTATCTGGCGGAGACACAAAAAACAGTCCTTTATCACATAAACAAAATATCCTTCCTCTCCAACGCGGATTCCCTTTATCTCGACGCGGTCAGCCTGAAAAATCTCGAGATAATAGAACCGTCCATGTACGGCGCAGAAAATTCCACTTTGTTTTCGGTGCTGGATTATACCGGCACGGCCATGGGGTCGAGGGAACTAAAAAAATGGCTCAAGGCGCCTTTGACCGACATCGAATCCATAAAAAACAGGCAGGATGTTGTGGGATTCTTTATCGATTTCCCGGACCTCAGGGAAAACATACGCGAAGTTCTCTCTGAAATAAGCGACATCGAGCGTATCTCGGGAAAAATAGGCAGCCAGGCCGTAAATGCAAGGGACCTGATATCCCTTAAAAAGGCGCTTTCTCTGGCTTTGAAGCTCGACTCATTGGCGGGAAAAGATAACAGCGATGCATTGAACGGCAAATTCAGGCTTGATACCGCGGCAATAGGCTCTATACATTCACTGCTGGAATCCGCGATCGTCGAAGAGCCGCCCATTTCCATCAAGGACGGAGGCATAATAAAATCCGGATACGACAGCCAGCTTAAGGAACTAAAAGATATAAGCACGGGCGGCAAGGAATGGATAGCCGCACTGCAGGAGTCGGAGAGGAAAAAGAGCGGAATTTCGTCACTGAAGGTGGGTTTCACATCCGTCTTTGGTTATTACATCGAAATTTCAAAAGCCAACCTGAAATCCGCCCCGCCGGATTACATAAGGAAACAGACGCTTGTGAACGCAGAGCGTTTTATAACGCCGGAGCTAAAGGAACACGAGGCCATGGTCCTGGGCGCTCAGGAAAAACTTACGGCGCTCGAATACGAGGTTTTTTGCAGGGTTAGGGGAATACTCGTGGGCCGAATAAGCGTCCTTCAGGAAACCGCGAAACTTATAGCCTGGCTCGACTGCCTCGTGTCGCTTGCATGCGCGGCGGTAAATAATAATTACACGCGGCCCGATATAAATTCTTCGGATACACTGATAATCACGGACGGAAGGCATCCGGTGGTGGAAAAAAACCTTGGTTTTAACGAGTTCATTTCTAACGACACGGCGCTTGACACCGGGGAAAACATGATCATGGTAATAACCGGCCCCAATATGGCGGGAAAATCCACTTATATGCGCCAGGTGGCGGTAATTGCAATCATGGCCCAGGCCGGATCTTTCGTGCCCGCCGGCAGGGCCGTCATAGGAGTAATAGACAGGATATTTACGCGCGTAGGCGCCTCGGACCATCTGTCGCGTGGCCAGTCGACTTTTATGGTGGAAATGATCGAGGCGGCCAATATTTTGAACAACGCCACGGGAAAGTCTTTGCTGATACTCGACGAAATAGGCAGGGGAACGTCCACATTTGACGGCGTTTCGATAGCGTGGGCGATAACGGAATACATACACAACAGGATCAGGGCAAGGACGCTTTTTGCGACTCATTATTACGAGCTCACCGAAACAAGCGAATCATTGCCCGGGGTAAAAAACCACCACATCCAGGTAAAGGAATGGGGGGACAGGATTATTTTTCTGCGCAAGATCGTTCCGGGCTCAACGGACCGCAGCTACGGCATTCACGTGGCCCGGCTTGCGGGGCTGCCGTCGGAGGTCATAGATAGGGCCAACCTTATCTTAAAGGACCTTGAAAAGGCCAATTACGGGCAGGACGGGGCGTCGAAGATCGGGCGGGCGGGAGAGAAGCGGGAACAGCCGCCGCAGTTGGACCTTTTTTCATTCTCCGCACCTGAAATTATCAGGGAGATCAGGGAGGTAAAGGTCGATGACATGACTCCGGTTGAGGCGCTGCTGAAACTTAAGGAATTGAAGGAAAAATACACGCTGTAATGCGCCTGAAAGGCGCATAAAATACCCGGAATAAAAAGGAGAGACGATGAAGATCATTACATTGATGGGTTACGCGGCCGGATTGTTCACCACGGTCGGTTTTATGCCGCAGATGATAAAAGGATTTGTGACAAAAAAGGTCGATGACGTGGCTTTATGGCAGCCGGTGCTTCTGACCGTAGGAACTTTTTTATGGCTCCTGTACGGTCTCATGGTCAAGGATATGCCGATAATCATCGCAAATGCCATATCCATAATTTTCAACATGCTCGTTGTCGTGCAGAAATTCGCCTATAAAAACAACGGTTGAGCCGACCCCCCGCGGAATTAGCAATTGACACGGTTTTTAATCGTTGTTAAGATGTTTTAATAAAGAGAATTTTTCAGGAGGTGCCGTTATGAAGGAAGTGAAGGGTTCGTTCATCGGAAAAGGCAAGAAGATAGGCATTGTGATATCAAAATTCAACGAAGCCATAGGAAAGAACCTGTTATCGGGGGCCATAGACTGCCTCGTAAGGCACGGCGTTGCGGAATCGGCCATCGATGTGTACTGGACGCCGGGATCTTTCGAGATACCGACAGCTTTGTCGAACATACTTAAGAAGAAGAAATATTCGGGGATGATAGCGCTTGGCGTGATCATCCGGGGAGAAACCCCGCATTTTGATTTCATAGCCTCGGAAGTGACAAAAGGGATAGCAACGATAGGCTTAAACACCGGGATACCAATAGGTTTCGGCATCATAACAGCCGATACCGCGGAGCAGGCAAAAGACAGGGCCGGGGTCAAAAGCGGGAACAAGGGATTTGATTCCGCGCTTTCAGTCCTGGAAATGACGGACTTGATAGAAAAAATTTAAACCGACGCCAGTAGTGTTCGATTTAAAAATAAATTTTTAAAAGGGAAACAATGGGAATTAGACGAGCAGGAAGAATAATCGCGCTTCAGAGCCTTTACCAGATAGATATTGCAGAGAAACCAATGGCCGAGATCGACGAGTTCATCGATACATACTCAACGCAGAACCTGGGTCAGGAAGAAAAATTTCTGGATAAATCCAAAGATTTCGCGAAGGAACTAATCCAGACCGTAATTTCAAACCTTGCGGCCCTTGACGAAATAATACCGAAGTACCTTAAGAACTGGAAATACGACAGGATATTGTCTATAGACAGGAACATACTGCGTCTCGGGGCGGCGGAACTATTTTACAGGCTCGATATACCATATAAGGTCACTATAAACGAGGCAATAGAGCTTGCCAAAAGGTTCGGGGACGAAAAATCAGGCAGTTTTATAAACGGAGTTCTTGATAATATGGTTAAAAATGAAAAAGACAATTTTGAAATATTAAAGAATAAACTTTCAAATATTGCCCCGCACCAGACGGCGGAATAGGACAAGTTCTTTCGGGCCAAAAAACCTTGTAATTTAAGACAAATAATTATATAATTAACTCCGCAATTGTCCCTGCAGGGACAATTGCGGTTTTTACCATTTGAACAAAAGGAGATTTATTCATGAAAAATAGGAACGGATTTTCCCTGTCTTTTTGGTTCGTAATATTGATAATAATCTTGATAACGTTCAACCCGTTTAACATGAAAAACGGGCAAAAAAAATTGACATATATTTATTCCGAGTTCCTGGACGAAGTAAAAAAAGGCGCGGTCACTTCGGTTGATGTTTCGCGCAAGGATGAAGGTCTGAACGACATCGAAGGATTGACCACGGACAATACAAAATTTGTAACTACGGCGCCGTCGGATGATCCTGTTTTTTACAAACTTCTGCACGATAATAATGTAAAGATAGTGGCCAAGCTCCCGAATATGGGATGGGACAAGATACTTTCGGCCTTCTTTTTTTCATGGGCCCCCGTGCTGCTGCTGATATTTTTCTGGATATTCATAATGAACCGCTCGCAGGGCGGGACGGGCGGGGCGCAGCTTTTCGGGAAGTCAAGGGCGAAACTCGCCGAGGTGGGCGGCAAGGTAACCTTCGGCGATGTGGCCGGCGTCGACGAGGCAAAAGAGGAACTGCAGGAAATAATACAATTCCTGAAAGAACCGAAAAAATTCCAGGTCCTGGGCGGCAAGATACCAAAAGGCGTATTGCTCCTCGGGCCTCCGGGAACAGGAAAAACCCTTCTTGCGCGTGCGGTAGCGGGCGAAGCCGGGGTGCCGTTCTTTTCAATATCGGGTTCGGATTTTGTCGAGATGTTCGTTGGCGTTGGAGCGGCCAGGGTGCGCGACCTTTTTGAACAGGGCAAACGCAATGCGCCGTGCATAATATTTATTGATGAGATCGATGCCGTAGGACGTTACCGCGGCGCGGGCCTCGGCGGCGGGCACGATGAACGCGAACAGACCCTGAACGCCCTGCTCGTCGAAATGGACGGCTTTGAGGCGAATACAGGCGTCATAATAATAGCCGCCACAAACAGGCCGGATGTGCTTGACCCGGCCCTGTTGAGGGCGGGAAGGTTTGACAGGCAGGTTGTCGTGAACAAACCCGACATAAAGGGGCGCGAGGGAATATTAAAAGTCCATTCAAGGGAAGTCAAGCTCGACCCGACCGTGGACCTGACCATCATAGCGAAGCGCACATCGGGTTTTTCCGGGGCGGATCTTGCGAATCTTGTCAACGAATCTGCGCTTCTTGCCGCCAGGCGCAATAAAAAGACGGTCGGAATGGAAGAGCTCGAGGAGTCGATCGAAAGGGTGGTCGCCGGGCCGGAAAAGAAATCAAGGCTGACATCCGAAAAAGAGAACAACAATACGGCTTATCACGAGGCGGGCCACGCAATAGTCACCAGGTCGCTGCCCGGGACGGATCCGGTCCATAAGATATCGATAATTCCGAGGGGCATGGCGCTGGGTTACACATTGTCGCTTCCCATAGAGGATAAACATTCATACAAGAAAAGCGAGCTCATAAACACAATAACGATATTTATGGGCGGAAGGTCGGCGGAGGAGCTTGTTTTTACGGATTATACCACGGGCGCGGCCAACGACATAGAAAGGGCCACTTCGATAGCCCACAGGATGGTATGCGAGCTGGGCATGAGCGACAAACTTGGCGCACTGGCATGGGGAAAATCCAACCAGGAAGTGTTCATAGGCAAGGATTTTATGAGGGAGAAAAATTACAGCGAGGATACCGCGCAGAAGATAGACGCCGAGGTAAAATCGATAATAGACGGCGCCCATGCCAAGGCGCGCGACATACTGAAAAAGAACAGGAAATTCCTGGACGTGGTGGCAAAAACGCTTTTGGAAAAAGAAACCATCGAAGGCGAGGAATTTGAAGCGATGTACAAGGAGTATTCGGTCAATGGCAAAAAGAAAAAAGCAGTTTGACAGGGCCGCGATAGAAAAAGCCGTAAGGATGATCATAGGGGCCATAGGCGACGACATCAACCGGGAAGGGCTTAAAGAAACCCCGGGACGCGTGGCTGAAATGTATGAGGACATATTTTCCGGCATAGGAAGGGACGTCAGGGATGTCGTGAAGGTTTTTGAGGCCGAGGACCATGATGAGATGGTCATACTGAAGGATATCCCGTTTTATTCCATATGCGAGCATCATCTCCTGCCTTTTCTCGGAAAGGCGCACATAGCCTATATACCCCGCAAGAACAAGCTGCTCGGCCTCTCGAAAATTGCCAGGGTGGTGGAACTGTACGCAAAAAGGCCTCAGCTTCAGGAACGGCTGACTTCGCAGATAGCAGATACGATGATGGAGATCATCAACCCCCTGGGAGTGCTTGTTGTTATAGAAGCGGAACACCTGTGCATGACCATGAGGGGCGTGAAAAAACCAGGGTCAAAAATGGTCACATCCGCGATAAGAGGAATATTCAGGAAAAATGAATCAACGAGAAAAGAAGCCCTTGAACTTATAAGCAAATGACGCCGGTTATGCCGGGAAATTGGCGGCGCTTCCATTGCCAATAGAAATGAGGTGCAATTCCATGAAATTGTTTGCCAGGGGGAAGGATGTAAATTTGAGCCGCACCCTTATAATGGCAATCCTGAACGTTACGCCGGATTCATTTTCCGACGGCGGCAGGTTCATGGAACCCGGGGCTGCCGCGGCAAGGGCGCTGGAACTTAAGAGCTCCGGATCGGATATAATAGATATCGGCGGCGAATCAACCAGGCCCGGTGCCGGTTCCGTCACATCCATGGAAGAAATATCCCGCGTGGTTCCCGTAATTCAGCTCCTAAAAAAATCCTGCGCCTGCCCGCTCATATCTGTCGACACATACAAGTCAACCACCGCAAGGGCGGCCCTTGAGGCCGGCGCCGATATAATCAACGACATTTCCGGAGGCACTTTTGACCCCGACATTATGAGGATAGCGGCCGAATTCGGAGCAGGATTCGTCATAACCCATATAAATGGCATGCCGAAGGATATGCAAAACGACCCGGTCTATTCTTGCAGGGGCGCTGCGCATGATATAGCCGGGTATTTCAGGGAAAGGCTCGCCGCGGCGGCCGCGGCCGGAATACGGTCGGAGAATATTATTTTAGACCCGGGCATAGGCTTCGGCAAGACCCTGGCGGATAATTTTGACATAATAAACAACATACAGTTGTTCAAGGTTTATGGCAGGCCCGTGCTTATAGGTGTTTCAAGGAAATCCATGATAGGCGAGGTTACCGGCGCCGCTCCTGAAGACCGGATTTTCGGGACCGCCGCAACGGTTGCCCTGGCCGTGGAAAAAGGGGCGGATATAATAAGGGTCCACGACGTGAAGGAAATGAAGCAGGCGGCTGAAATGGCCTTTGCGCTGGCCGGCCATGGAATTTGGGGGGACAAATGAGCGAAAGGATATTCACCGCATTCAGCACTTTTGAGGGCATGAGATTGAACGATATCCTTGATATTATCCTTGTTGCCGTGATACTGTATAACGTTTTTTTGCTGCTTCACGAATCGCGCGCCCTCCAGATGCTGAAAGGTTTTGCCATAATCCTTGTGCTGGTAGTGGTATCAAAAATACTTAAACTCGACACCATGTCCTGGATATTGACGGGGCTTTCAACAATATGGATAATAGCGTTCATAATAGTATTCCAGCCAGAACTCAGGCGCGCACTTGTGGAGTTCGGCCAGAACAAATTTTTTAAGTTCATATTCAAGGAACACGCCCAGCTGTACAGGGAGATAAAGGAATCATCCGAGATACTCGCCAAGAAAAAAACCGGAGCACTCATAGTCCTCGAAAGGGAGATAAACCTGAAAAGTTTCATCGACACCGGGACCAAGCTGGACGCCGAGACTTCGTCGGAGCTTCTTATATCGCTTTTTAACACAAAATCTCCGCTCCATGACGGGGCGGTCATAATAAGGGAAGGCAGGATAGCTGCCGCGGGCTGCATACTGCCACTTTCGCAAAAAGAGGATATTGACAAAAAGTACGGGATGCGCCACAGGGCGGCCATAGGGATTTCCGAGGAGACCGACGCAATAACGATAATCGTATCCGAGGAACGCAAGTCCATTTCACTGGCCATTGGCGGCAAAATAACCCCGGATATCAACGGCGAAACCTTGCTTGAGATTCTTTCCCTGTATGCGCCGAAGATACGATGACGGGTCGATATCCATGGAGGCTCTATGAAAGAATTTTTTAAAGGTTTGCTTCTGAAAAACTGGCAATACAAGCTCGGTGCGCTTTTGACGGCGGTAGTGCTGTGGTATTACGTCGCAAGCGAGCAGAACTTAAGCGTGGTTATAAATGTTCCGGTTGAATTTTCCAGCTTTCCATCCGACATGAAGATAGTTAACAAGGTCTCGAACAATGTCGACATCAAACTGACGGGCCGGCGCGACATAGTGAACGACATCAATAAAAGCGAGATCAAGGTTGCCATAAGCCTTAAAGACGCCCATGAGGGCAAGAATTCCTACAGGATAACCCCGGGCAATATCCGATCGGTCCCAAGAGGGCTAGACATCAAGGACATTACCCCTTATTCGATAGATATAGAACTGCAGAACGTTAAACAGGAAGGCGGGGACCCTAAAAATGGCAAAACTCTGCGTTAACATAGACCATGTCGCCACACTGCGCCAGGCAAGGCTGGATGTCGCGCCGGACCCGGTCGAGGCCGCGGCCATTGTTGAAAAGTCCGGGGCCATCGGGATCACGGTCCACCTGCGCGAAGACAGGCGCCACATAAACGACACGGATGTAATGCGCCTGAAAAAAAGCGTCAAAAAAAAGCTGAACCTTGAAATGTCCACTGCAAAAGACGTGGTAGCGCTGGCCTTAAAAGTTGTTCCGGACGAAGCCACGCTTGTGCCGGAAAAAAGGCAGGAGCTGACCACCGAAGGCGGACTTGATGTCGTCGGGAACTTCGGAAGGATAAGGGGGGCAATAAACTCCCTGAAGCGGAAAAATATAATTGTCAGCCTTTTTATAGAACCTTCTTTTGGCCAGATAAGAGCCGCAAAAGAGGCGGGCGCCGATTTTATAGAGATACATACCGGAGCCTACGCCAATAATTTCGGCAAAAAATCCGGCAACGCAGAGCTGATAAAGATAAAAAAAGCCGCATGCTTTGCTTCGGCCCTGGGTCTTAAGGTGAACGCCGGACACGGCCTCACTTACGCGAATGTGGGGGCAATAGCCGCGATAAAGGAGATAGAAGACCTTAATATAGGCCATAATATAGTGGCAAGGGCGGTCCTTTACGGAATGGAAAAGGCGGTAAAAGATATGATAAAGGCGATAAAATGAAAAAAAGCTCCGGCTCCGAGCGACCCGACCGTACCGAAAGGATGGTGGCGGCCCTGGCGCATGAGATCAGGAATCCCCTGAATTCAATGAAAGGGGCAAGTCAGTACCTGTATGATACATACCGGGAAACCCCTGAAATACGGGAATTTACCGGCATAATAATAGACGAGATAAACCGTCTTGAAAGCTATCTGAACGAATTCTTAAGTTTTTCGCGCGGAACCAAGTTAAAATTGAGGCTCACGGATATCGAGAATTATCTCAAGGGAATAATCATGATAGTGAAACACAGCTTTCCGACGGACATCAGCATCATCAGAAAAAAAGATTCATTTACGCCGGTTATGATCGACCAGGAACAGCTGCGGCAGGTCCTTGTAAACCTCTTTTCAAACGCAAAAGACGCACTTGAAGGCGTGGCAACACCGGTTTGCGAGGTAATCCTGGATTCCGCAAAAAATCACCTTCTGGTTACGGTAAAGGACAACGGCTGCGGAATACCCGCCAGGGAATTAAAGGACATATTTGTGCCTTTCTTCACCACAAAGGAGACCGGGCTGGGGATAGGCCTTTCGATAAGCAAGTCTATCGTTGCAAAGCATGGCGGCAGGATAAACGTGAAAAGCAAACTCGGAGAAGGGGCGGCTTTCACTATTGAAATCCCTTTCAACAAAGGAAAGAAAAATGGCGGTAGGTAAACGAAGGATACTGGTAATCGACGACAACAAATCGACGCTTAAGGTAATTAATGCAATCCTGACCCAGGATAATTACGCCGTTTTTACGGCCTCCGACGCAAACGAAGGGCTCGATATAGTGCGGAAGGAAAACATGCACCTGATAATGCTCGACCTGAAAATGCCGGGTATGGACGGTATCGAGCTTTATAAGAAGATCCGGGAAATTGACAGGGATGTATCGGTGATAATAATGACGGCTTACGGAACGGTCGAGTCCGCGGTCCAGGCGATGAAGATAGGCATAGATAATTACCTGCAAAAGCCCCTTAATTTCGACGAACTAAAGCTCACCATTTCAAAAATATTCGAAAAGATAGAAATGAAAGAGGACCTTGCGCTGTTAAAAGGTGAATTAAAAGGGGTTAATGTTTTTGAAAACATGATAGGCAAATCCAAGCGCATGAGGGAAATATTCGCGAAGATAACATCAATAGCCAAGACCGACTCCACAGTGCTTATAACCGGAGAATCGGGGACCGGAAAAGAAATGGCGGCAAGGGCGATTCACAATCTTTCAAAACGCAGGGATAACAAAATGATAGTCATCAATCTTGCGGCCGTGCCGGAAGGTCTGCAGGAATCCGAGATGTTCGGCTATGAAAAAGGCGCTTTTACCGGAGCATACAACGCCAGGCAGGGAAAATTCGAGCTTTCCGACAAAGGGACCATATTCCTCGATGAAATAGGCAACATCAATTACAGGGTCCAGGCAAAGCTGTTGCGCGTCCTTGAAGAACGTAGGGTCGAACCCCTGGGGTCAAACAAGTCCAAGCCAATAGACGTCAGGATCATATCCGCCACTAATACGGACCTGAAGAATGAGGCCTCCAACGGCCGTTTCAGGGAGGACCTTTATTACAGGCTCAACGTCATATCGCTTCATATGCCTTCTTTAAGGGAAAGAAAAGCCGATATACCGCTTCTGTCGGGCCATTTTCTTAAAGAGGTCTGCATAAAGAATTCGATGAACGAAAAGGTAATTTCCGAAGGTGCGCTTGACAGGCTGATGGATTATAATTGGCCCGGAAATATAAGGGAATTGCGCAATGTCATTGAAGAGGCTGTGGTAGTTTCAAGCACCGATGTGATTGAAGCCGATATGCTGAACCTTTCTTACGAACGTTTTGCCGATCCCGGCAGCGCCGATACGCCGTCATTGCAGGCGGATATAACCCTGTTTGAAGTTGAAAAGAAATCCATTATAAATGCCCTGATTAAAACCAAAGGTAACCAAACCAAGGCGGCCAGGTTGCTGGGTATAACCCGTAAGATTATAATGAACAAAATTGATAAGTACCAGATATCTGAAATAGTCCCTGTAAGGACAAGGATTGCAAAGAAGTCCCTGTAGGGACATTATTTGCGTTTGACATCTATTATATTCCTTATTTTTCAACGTTAATATTGGCATGGTTATTGCTTATAATAAAACCGGTTCATTTTATAAATAAAATTTGGAGGCTGCAAATGATGACTTATTCCGAAAAGAGAGTCGACATAAGGGCCGATATTGACCATGAAGCTAAATTCAAGATTCTTTCCGAATCGGACGGACTTATAGGTTTCGGTTATGAACCGGCAAAAGCAAAGAACATTTCAAAGGGCGGTTTATGCCTGGAGGTCGCACGCAAATTGACCGAGGGAAACGTTATAAGGATAGAACTTCCATCATTGGGGGACAATAAGACAATAAAGGCGTTTTGTGAAGTACAATGGTGCCGGAAAGGCTCCAGCGAGAATAATTTCGAAGCCGGACTGAGCTTTATAGCGTTAAGGGAAGATGACATAAACTATCTTGTGGAATTCGTTGAGACTCAGAACAGGGCGATGTAGGCGGACCACCTGAATTCAAAAATTAAAATTAAAAACCAAAAATTACAATTTAGAATTCACTAATTTTGTAATTGTATATTTGTTTGTTGTTTTGCTATTTTGAGGGTTTATAAATTGAACTTTTGGGTTTTGAATTTTAACTTTTGAATTTTATGCCCTCTGTTATCAATTCACTCTTGTTTTTACATGTTGAAGGTGTATAATTATTTAAAGGTGATGTATACTTCAGCAAGTTTGGGTGGGGTGGTAATATATGAAAAACAACAATTTACATATAATTCTAATTGTTTTTGTGTCTCTGCTTTTTTTACAAGGGTGCAAAAAGAACCCTTCCTCTCCAGGCAATAATACCGGCGGTTTGAACATCAAGGGAAATTTCAATTCATATTCATCTTTAAGCGTAAAAAAGCTTGACGCTCCCCAGGCGGCTAAAGTCATTGTTTTTTATCCGGATGTCATGGGCGGCGCGGCTTCAGACATCGCCAATGGTTCGTTTGACATCCAGCCGTTCAAGGGGAAACCGATCGGATTGGTATTTGCGGACGCATCCAATCATTATCTTGGATACCTGACCATGGGCAGCGGGGTTGATTCAATGCCCCTAAATATGCTCGACACAGACGTGACCACTATTGACCTGCAGTCAATAACCATTACGGCGGACACCGCTATTCCCGGGCACAATCCTGTTGGAAATGAAATACCCATGACAGCAGCCGATATTACCGCGTATGCTTTCAGCAACGGGATATTCGCCACTCTGCTGAAGAACCCTGATGTCGACGGGGACGGCATTGTGGATGTCCTGGAAAATAGTTTTTATAAGTATTCAATAAGTTACGGCATAAAAGCAGGGGTCTTTAGCAGCCCCACCGACCTTACGCCCACGCTGAACAACCCTGTTACAATATCAGGATACAGTATGGATGTAATTATTCATGATCCCGCCGGCGATCCGGCAAGCGTCAATATGCAGGGTGCGCCAGGCTCTGGCATTGAAAACGTCGCGCTTACAATAATCCCGAATGGCGGCATCTGGGACTCTTACATCTTCAGGCCGTCTGTTCCCGGAAATATTCCACCGGCCGGCGCCTATGTTGTCACATATGGCTCAAAAACCTTGACTTTTAATGTGCCTGACCAGACAATCATCACAAAATACATGGTAATTATTGTTCCGACGGTTATTTTAAACGCGGACAACACTATACACGAGATAACGTGGACATACAAATTAAGCGACGGGTCAACCACTGTGGACCCTAAAACAACGCTGCTTCAAATTGGCGTTCAACTTGCGGGTGGCAGCGGCGGGCTATATCAATATTATTCAGACGCGATTGAACAGACTGAACATGTACTGACGGATCAGACAGTGCCCTGGAGCAGCGTAACCCTGCTTGACATGACATATAATGATATATTTGGCAACAATGCTGTTATCGGTTTTGATAAGCCGTAAAAAGCAGGTTAATTCAAAAGCGATGTTTTGACAGGTAAGTCCAAATTAGTCCGAATTTTTTTTTTGCTTTGAGGGTTTATAAGTTGATTTTTTAGTTTTAAATTTTATTCCATTATTCTTATTGACAATCTTTTACCCCTCTATTAAAATATATTCATATATTTTTCAGGAGGTTTTTATGCGTTCCAGCTTGAAATACGTTGCATCATTTTTAATAATAGCCCTTATAAGTACCTGTTTGTTCGCGGCGTCCAGCACAAGCTCGACTTCTTCGAGCAAGCCATCCAGTTCCAAACCGGCGAGCAGCAATAACGGCGGTGGCAACGTAAGCCTGGGAGGCATCAAGGGGCCCGGGACAGATCCGGATGTTTTCAATGACAATTCACTTATTTACACACCCGTCCCTACGGTCACTCCGATATATACCATAAAAACCCCGGACATCGAGGCATGGGGCAGGCTCAGCGACACAAAATCACTATTAAACAGGTGCAAGAAGGACCTTGTCAGGTACGACAAGGCGTTCCGCAATGATTTTATGAACTCCTTAAACGGCATGGGCAAGGTGGTGGCTTCCATTCACACCGAAGCGCTGCTTGACAAACGCGACCAGGTGGAGAGCGCATGGGAGAATTCGATAGACCCGGTGGAGCACTCTCTTGCGCTTGCCGAGGAATGGAACAACGAATTCAACGAAGATTACAAACAAATGGAAAAGAACCAGAAAAGGGTGACGGAACTCTTGAAGAAATTTTCGGCAAAGATACAAAATACCGCGGAAGTTAAGATCAAGTTCGAGCAAAATAAGGAAGAAATGTTCTTCGTAAGAAAGGACATCGACAGTTTTGACTCACTTTTCAAGAGCTATGTCGAAAAGTACCAGGCCATGATAAGGACCAAAGAGCAGAAAGTCGACAAATTGCTCAACGACCATTATGAGCTTTATAAACCTTAATAAAAATATGAACATCTAAAATAAGACCGCCCCGGGATACGGGGCGGTCTTGTTTTTAGCAGGGAACCCATGTTAAAGACCATCAAAAAGATACTTGTAATTAAGTTACGCGATATCGGCGATATTATACTCTCCACGCCCGTGCTGGCTGTGCTCGATTACAATTGCCCCTCGCCGGAAATAGTCTATGTGCTGAAAAAAGAATACGAGAACTTCAAATACCTGCTTCCTTACGTAAAAGAAGTTATAACATACGATAAGAACGACCCTTTTGACTTTATAAGGCTCATCCTTAAGCTCAGAAAATACGATTTTGACATTTGCGTAAACCTTCACGCCTCGTTTCGCAGCGCATTGATAGCCCTTTTTTCCGGTGCGAAATTCAGGCTCGTGCACAACCACAGCGGCAAGGATTTTTTCACTTCGGTCCCGCTGGGCATAACCGAAGGGGCCAAATCCATAATTGAGCGGGACCTGGACACGCTCAACCCGTTAAAACTCGCCCCGGTTTCCGACGAGATGAAAAAAACAAGGCTTAAGCTCAACGAGGAATATACCCGCTACATAGACGATGACGAGGTATGGCTGACGGTCGGATTTGGGGTGGGGGCCAGGCGGGACAATAAGATGTGGATGAAGGAAGGTTTTATCGAGGTGGGAAAAAAACTGGCCGCGGACGGTTATCAGATAGCTGTCTTTTGCTCGAAGGACGAACGCGGGATAGGCGAGATCATAGTCGCAGGTATAGGCGAAAAAGCAAAGCTTTACTGCGGACTTGATTTCCTGAGGCTCGCATTTTTTATAAATAAACTGCGGCTGTTTATCGGAAACGACTCGGGATTACGGCACATGGCGGCGGCGCTGGGAGTCAAGACGCTCACTCTTTTCGGGCCGGAAAATCCGGTGGAATGGCACCCTTACAGCCAGGAACAGGGGCACTTCAGGATATCGCATCTTATAGATCTGGTCAACGATGGGGTCGACATAACCTCCAGGAAATTCAGGCTTAATTCCATGGAAGCCATGCAACGCATTACCCCGGCGGAAGTTTACGAGTCGGCGAAAAAGCTGCTTTCCATCAAGCTGCAGTGAAGCCTTGCGAAATATTTCACGCTCTCAAAAATGAGTTGACAAAAATCCATTATATAATATAATTTGTCGGATATTTAAGCACGTTATGATAAACGTTGCTATCATCACATACAGGAGGTAAAGATATGGTAAAAGTCGGTATTAATGGTTTCGGAAGAATCGGGAGATGTACGCTCAGGGCGCTTCTGGCGAAAAAAGAGGCTAAATTTGAGGTTGCGGCGATCAATGATATCACGGACCCAAAGACACTTGCCCATCTTTTGAAGTATGATTCCGTTCAGGGAACGTTTGCGGGCGATGTTGAGGTTGCCGGAGAAGACATCAAGGTAAACGGGAAATTAATCAAGATATTCAAGGAAAAAGATCCTGCGGCGATCAAGTGGAACTCATGTGGAATTGACATAGTAATCGAGTCCACCGGTCTTTTTACCGACAAGGAGAAAGCTGTTGTTCACATTACGTCCGGCGGAGCCAAGAAAGTCGTTATATCCGCACCGGCAAAAGGCGAGGATAAGACATTTGTTATCGGCGTAAACGAGAAGGAATACGACCCGAAACTTCACAATGTCGTGTCGAACGCTTCCTGCACGACTAACTGCCTTGCCCCGTTCACCAAGGTACTTCACGAGAATATCGGAATAGTCAAAGGATTGATGACGACCATACATTCCTACACAAACGACCAGAAGATACTCGACCTTCCGCACAAGGACCTGAGAAGGGCGCGCGCCGGAGCCATCAACATGATCCCGACATCGACGGGCGCGGCTAAAGCCATCGGCCTTGTCATGCCGGAGCTCAAAGGCAAGCTCAACGGATTCTCCATGAGGGTCCCGACGCCGAACGTGTCGGCCGTGGATGTCACCTTCGAAATGAAGAGGAATGTCACAAAAGAAGAGATCAACGCAATGTTAAAAGCCGCCGCAGAGGGTCCTCTGAAAGGCATTCTCGGATATACGGATCTTCCGCTCGTATCAAGGGATTTCCTGAACGATTCAAGGTCCTCCATCATCGATTCGGATTGCACATACGTCGTGGACAACATGGTCAAGGTCGTATCGTGGTACGATAACGAATGGGGATATTCCAACAGGGTGGTCGACCTTGTGGATATCATGATCAGCAAAGGGCTGTAAATTACAAGGTATAAAAATTCAGATATTTACCATACCCGGGGCGCCGCCAAAACCGGCGCCCCGGGAATTTAAATAGAAAGGCACGGGATTAAATACCATGGCAAAACTTTCTATCGAGGACATTTCCGGGGAACTTAAGGGCAAAAAAGTACTGATGCGCGTTGATTTCAACGTACCGCTCGATTCGAACAGGGTGATAACATCCGACAAAAGGATAAGCGCGTCGCTTCCTTCGATCAAATTAGTGATCGAAAAAGGCGGCAGGCTCATTCTGATGTCGCATCTGGGCCGTCCCAAAGGCAAAAAGACACCCGAGTTCTCGCTTGACGTGGTTGCCGTCAAGCTTTCGGAACTCCTCGGTAAGCCCGTTAAATTCGCAAATGACTGCATCGGCGACGAGGTAAAAAAAATGGCGGATTCATTGAAGGACGGCGAGGTCATGCTGCTTGAAAACCTCAGGTTCTATAAGGAAGAAGAGGGCAACGACCCTGAATTCTCCAAAAAACTCGCTTCTCTCGGCGATATATATGTAAACGACGCGTTCGGAACGGCTCACAGGGCGCATGCTTCAACAGCGGGCGTGTGCAAGTACATCAAAAAATGCGCGGCGGGTTTCCTCATGGAAAAGGAACTGAAATTCCTGGGGCAACTGCTGGCAAAACCGGAAAAACCATTCGTGGCCATCCTTGGCGGGGCGAAAGTTTCCGATAAGATAATGGTAATAGACAATCTTTTGAACATAGTGGACGGAATAATCATAGGCGGTGGTATGGCTTACACCTTTTTAAAGGCAAAGGGAAGGGCCATAGGCGATTCTCTTTGTGAGAACGACAAGATAGATACTGCAAAAAACATTCTGAAAAAGGCGCTCGACAAGAACGTGTCGATATACCTGCCGATAGACCACGTTGTGGCAAAGCTTCCCGAAGGCGAAGGGGATTTTATGGAAAAGCTGAAAAAAGCCGAGTACAAAGAGGTCCTGCGCGACGATATTGACGACGGATGGGAAGGGGTTGATATCGGAAAGAACACCATAGATAAGTTCTCCAATGTCATCTCCAAGGCAAAGACAATATTCTGGAACGGCCCCATGGGGGTGTTTGAAGTCGACCAGTTCGCAAAAGGCACGCTGGGCATAGCCCAGGCAATGGCGGCCTCGGGCGCGGTTACGGTTGTTGGCGGCGGAGACTCGGCATCGGCGTTAAAAAAACTCAAACTTACAGATAAAATGACGCATGTTTCAACGGGCGGAGGGGCTTCCATGGAATTCATGGAAGGCATCGAGCTTCCGGGCGTCGCGGCTTTGACCGACAAATAATTTTTAGTGATTCAAACCAGTGGCCTGCAGGATACCGGGCCCCGGGACAAAAAATTGGAGGAATCATCTTGAGGATACCGTTAATAGCAGGCAACTGGAAAATGTACAAAAACGTCGATGAAGCAGCCGAACTCGCGGCAACGCTCAAAAACGTCCTGAAAGACGTCCCAACGGACAAGTCCGAGGTCGCCATCTGCCCGCCTTATACAGACCTGCAGGCTGTGGCCTCGGTCATTAAGGGCTCCAATATACGGCTTGGCGCCCAGAATATGTATGCCGCCCAGGAAGGCGCATTCACGGGAGAGATATCCCCGTTGATGCTGCGCTCCGTCGGCGTCCATTATGTCATTCTCGGACATTCCGAAAGAAGGCAGTATTTCAAGGAGACGAACGAGGATATAAATAAAAAGATTAAAATGGCCCTGGAATACGGCCTCTTTCCGATATTGTGTGTGGGAGAAAAGCTCGAAGAAAGGGAAAAGGGACTTGCTTTTGATGTTATAAAGGATCATGTTCTTGGGGGATTGTCCGGGATAACGAAAGATAAGGTAACTAACATTGTTATAGCATACGAACCGGTTTGGGCCATCGGCACAGGCAAGACCGCCACACCCGACCAGGCGCAGGAAGTGCACAAATTCATAAGGACGACTCTGGCTTCGCTTTATGACGCGCCCACTGCTGAAACAATTAGGATACAATACGGCGGATCGGTTAAACCCGATAACGCAAAAACTTTGATGAATATGCCGGATATCGACGGCGCGCTTGTCGGGGGCGCCTCGCTTAAGGCTGATTCTTTCGAAGCTATAGTAAAATTCTACAGGTAAAAAGGGAGAATTAAATGATCATTTACAGGATAATTTGGGCAATACACGTAATAAATGTCGTGCTTCTGATAGCCGTGGTACTTCTGCAGACTGGCAAGGGTTCCGAGGTGGGTTTTGCCTTCGGTTCCGGCGCGGCCCAGACCATGTTCGGGTCATCCGGCGGAAAGACTTTCATAACACGTCTGACGATCATTCTCGCCATAGTGTTCATGGCCACATCGATCTTTTTGGCCCTTTTTCAGGATAAAAAAATGGGGTCATATAAGGGCGTCATGGACAAGATAAAGACCGAAAGCCCGGCGGTCCCTGGCCAACCTTCCCAGCAGGCGGCTCCGGTCCAGGCTGCGCCTGTACAGCCGGCGGGTCAAAAAAAGTAAACATCAAGTTTGCATAATATTGATAACCGGCAAAAGACAAAAACCAGCGCATAAACGGCGGTTTTTGTCTTTTGTCATTAATAATGGGGTGAATACATGAAAAAACTTATTCTCGCATTGGTATGCGCGGCTTTTTTGTCGGCCGCATGCGATCAGAGACCAAAGTACGAAATGAAAAAAGATTTCAGGGACAAACCCGCTTACGGCGACATGATGGTGGATTCTTCCATAGGTGAGCCTGCCACGTTAAACCCAGTGCTGGCTTCCGATTCTGCTTCGTTCGACATAATAGGGCTCGTATTCAACGGACTTGTCCGTTATGACAAAAATTTTAAGCTTGAGGGCGCCCTTGCGAAAAGCTGGGATGTCTCAGGCGACTCAAAGGTCCTTACGTTTCACCTGAGAAAAGGAGTCTTATGGCATGACGGCGTGGAATTTACCTCGGCCGACGTAAAATTCACATATGAAAAATTCATGGACCCCGGCGTAAAGACGGCCTACCGCAGCCAGTACGAGCTTGTGGAAAAGGTCGAGACCCCGGATAAATACACGGTTAAAGTTTACTACAAAGAGCCGTTCGCACCGGCACTTGAATCTTGGGGCGCGGCGATCGTGCCGGAGCATATATTAAAGGGGCAGGATATCAATAAATCGCCGTTTAACCGCAGTCCCGTCGGAACCGGGCCCTATAAGTTCAAGAGCTGGGTGACAAACCAGAAAGTGGAGCTTGTGTCGAATAAGGATTATTTCGAAGGCGAGCCCTATATAACCGGTTATATGTACAGGATCATACCCGACCAGTCCGTGCAGTTCATGAACCTGCAGGCTGGCGGCATAGACATGATGACCCTGTCGCCGGACATGTATAAGAACTCGGATTCAAACGTAAAATTCAACGGCAATTTCAACAAATATGATTATCCGGCGCCAAGTTTTGTCTATATAGGATATAACATGGATAATCCATTGTTCGCATCGAAGAAGGTAAGGCAGGCGCTTTCTTACGCGTTAAACAGGGATGATATCATCAAGGACGTTATGCTCGGTTTTGCAAAGCCCCTGAGCGGCCCTTTCATCCCAGGAAGCTGGGCATACAACAATGGCGTAAAAGGATATGATTACAACCCTGAAAAAGCAGCGCTTCTTTTAAAAGAAGAGGGATGGGTAAAAGGTCCTGACGGCTTCCTGTACAAGGCGGGAAATAAATTTTCCTTCACGATATACACGAACCAGGGAAATAAGGCGCGCGAGCAGATCGCGACGATCGCCCAGCAGCAGTGGGGCAAGCTGGGCATTGAGGTGAACATCAGGATACTGGCCTGGAACATACTCCTGACGGAATTCATAGACAAAAAGAAATTTGACGCCATTGTCATGGCCTGGTCGCTTACGCCGGACCCGGATTGCTATGACATCTGGCATTCTTCAAAGACAAAAGAGGGGGAGTTCAATTTTGTCGGTTACAGGAACCGGGAAGTCGACGCCCTGCTCGTAAAGGCAAGAACAAATTTTGACATTAATGTCAGGAAGCAATGTTACATGAAAATACACAAAATAATATCCGACGACGCGCCTTATACTTTTCTTTATACCCCGGACGTCCTTGCAGCCATCCATAAAAGGATTCACGGCATTGTTCCTGCGCCGGCCGGACTCTCTTACAATCAGATAAAATGGTATGTTCCTGCGGAATTGCAAAAATACAAAATAAGCATTGAGAAATAACCGCAGCTTTATTATAATATGTAAAACGTAATTTGGGAGGCCGTTATGGAAGGAAAAGGCAAGCTTTATATGGAAAAAAGGTCGCACAAAAGGCACACCAGGGAATTCCTGGTGCTTTATAAAATAATGCCGAAAAAAGTCTCGGTCGAAACAGTAAGGAAACAGGGTAAAAGCAGGGACATAAGCCTTGGAGGCATTAGGATCGAAGGGGACCATGTTGGCGAACCCGGAGACATAGTCAGGGTGGAAATATTCGGCAAGGATAAAAAGGACCTTATAATAGTGCTGGCCGAGATAAAATGGATCACGGAGCTCGAAAATGGATGCCAGTTCGGTGTTAAATTCATAGGCTTAAGGGAAGAAGAAATGGAAACACTCGAGGACATGATGACCCTTTAGAGGGCGGTTTATAACTCGCAGGTCACGCAATGGTTGAAATTCTCGGATTCAAGCTGTATCGTCGAATGGCTGATTTTATGTTTCTTTAAAAGCACCCTGTTTATTTTCCTGATTATTTCGTCCGCTTTTCTCAATTCCCTGACGTCAATAACGATATGCGCGTCAAAAACAATGTTTCCCGGGCTTATTTCCCACATGTGAATGTGGTGGATGTCCTTTATCCCGTATTTTTTCAGGGAATATATAGACTTCTCGACATTTTCCTTTTCAATGCCTTTGGGGGCGGCCTGCATTAGTATATTTACGCTTTCCATGAATATCGAAAAGCTTTCCCTGATTATATAGATTGATATGAGAATGGACATAACCGAATCCAGGAAATACCAGGGTTTAAAAACAAGGATCACGGCCGTTATAATTACCGCGACCGACGAGATTGCGTCGCCAATAAGATGCAAAAGGGCGCTCTTGATGTTCAGGTTGTTCTTTGCGTCTTTTAACAGAAAAAGAGCGGAAATGCCGTTTCCCAGGAAACCAAGGAACGCCACAATGAGCATTACCCCCGAATTGACCGGCGAAGGTTTTGTGAAACGCCGGACGGCCATGTATATTATGAAGCCTGAAACCAGGAAAAGGGCCGCGACATTGGCGAGGGCCGAAAGAATTTCGGCCCTTTTATAACCGTATGTCTTGTCGGCGGATTTTGACCTTTTGGAAATTAAAAGGGCGATGTAGGATATGACCAGAAAGACCGCGTCGGAGAGGTTGTGAAAGGCGTCGGATAGAAGCGCCAGCGAGCCGGACAAAAGTCCGCCTATTATCTGCACAACAGTTATAAAAGTGTTCAGGGCTATGGAGGCCAGAAGACCTTTTTCGCCCGCAATGGCATGCGAATGTCCGTGATGATGGTGGTGATCGTCCTCTATGGGCCTTTCACATGACTGCTTTTGATCTTTTTTTATGGCCATATGGGCTCCTTTATTTTTCCTAAATATATCATAACCTCATTGTTTTTACAATCTTCTAAAGGCTGGAAAGCCAAAGAAGGCTCAAAAGATATTGACAAAACAGTTAAAATCTATATTATAGTGATAGTTGAGTTTAGTAGGGAAACACCGGTATGCGCAAATATCACATTATTGGGGGTAAAAATGGCTGAAGGCGAACTTTATATTGAAAAGAGGAAGTATATCAGGGCTTTTTTGCAGTATAATGTAAAATATAAACTGATGCCCAGGGAAAACACAATAGAATCCATAAAAAAAGAGGGATTATCAAAGGATTTGTCCATAGGCGGGACCAGGATTGAAGGAGAGATAGTCGGGGATGTGGGCGATGTCATTAAACTCGAATTCAAGACCGAATATAAACCCGAGCCGATAACGGCCTTTGCCGAGGTAAAATGGAAAAAAGTGATGGACGGCACGCCTCAGTTCGGCCTGGAATTTCTTGCATTAAAGGAAGATGACAGGGAAATAATCGAGAAGATCACAAAACAATAATTTAATTGACACTTTTTTGTACTTGTGTTAAATTCGTCTTTGTTTTTTAGTGCCGCTATCGTCTAACGGTTAGGACACGGGGTTCTCAATCCTGTAATTGGAGTTCGATTCTCCATAGCGGTACCATCCTTCGGCGGATACATGGGGCAATAATTCGTTCTTAAAAACACTAATTTTAATTGACAAAAACAGGTAAAAAAGTTATATTATAAATGTAAGTAAAGGCCATCAGGTAGGAAATCCCTTTTAACGTTTCCGGATAATCCTCTTGTTTTGCCAGCCGTGCATAAATAATATTCCAATTACCCCAGGAGGTAATAAGTTAATGAACCTTACGGATTTAAAACTGAAAAAACTTTCGGAACTGCAGAAAATCGCAAAAGACCTGAAGCTCGAAGGAATCTCCACCATGAAAAAGCAGGACATCATCTTTAAAATCCTGGAAGCCGACACCAAGAACAACGGGCTTATTTTCGGCGAAGGGGTCCTCGAGATACTTCCCGACGGGTTCGGTTTTTTGCGCTCGCCTAATTACAATTATCTTCCTGGTCCCGACGACATTTATGTTTCACCCTCACAGATAAGGAAATTCGACCTGCGCACCGGCGACATGATAGCCGGACAAGTGAGGCCGCCCAAGGAAGGTGAAAAATACTTCGCACTTTTAAAGGTGGAGACGATAAACGGGGACGATCCCGAGAAAATCAAGGACAAGCTTTTCTTCGACAACCTGACGCCTCTTTATCCCGAACAGCATATAATACTCGAGAACAAGGACAAGGACCCTTCGATGAGGATCATGGACCTTTTGACGCCGCTCGGAAAAGGGCAGAGAGGCCTCATAGTTGCCCCGCCCAGGACCGGAAAAACCGTCCTTTTGCAGAAAATAGCCAATTCCATAACGGAGAACCATCCCGAGATATTCCTCATAGTGCTTCTGATAGATGAAAGGCCGGAGGAAGTTACCGACATGGAGCGCACGGTAAAAGGCGAGGTCGTGTCGTCAACATTCGACGAACCGCCGACGCGCCATTTGCAGGTCGCCGAGATGGTCATTGAAAAGGCAAAGAGGCTCGTCGAGCACAAAAGGGACGTTGTAATACTGCTCGATTCCATAACGAGGCTGGCAAGGGCATACAATGCCGTCGCACCGTCGTCGGGAAAGGTTTTGACCGGGGGCATAGATTCCAACGCCCTCCAGAAACCAAAAAGGTTCTTCGGAGCGGCAAGGGCCATTGAAGAGGGCGGCTCGCTTACCATAATAGCAACGGCCCTTATCGAAACCGGCTCAAAAATGGACGAGGTAATATTCGAGGAATTCAAGGGAACCGGCAACAGCGAGATCGTGCTCTCGCGCGAACTGGCGGACAAGAGGCTTTTCCCGTCCATAGATATCTCAAAGTCAGGGACCAGGAAAGAGGAACTTCTCCTGGACAAGGACACGCTGAAAAAAGTCTGGGTCCTGAGAAAAGCCCTTCTGAGCAAAATGAAACCAACTGACATTATCGAGTTCCTCAACGAGGAAATGAACAAACGCAAGACAAACAAGGTTTTCCTTGAAGCCATGAATATGGACTAGGTTGTAAAATTCAAAATTTATAAGGCAAAACCAAGAATTGGAATGCCAAAAGAACGTAAAAATGTAAAGTAACAAAATGGAAGACATAGACGGCAAATAATTAAAGGAGCTAAAAAATGAAAAAAGGAATTCACCCGGATTACAAGAAAGCTGTAGTAACATGCGCATGCGGGAACACCTTCGAGACTAAATCAACCATAGGCGATATCAAGGTCGAAGTATGCTCGTCCTGCCACCCGTTCTTCTCGGGGGTCCAGAAGTTCATGGACACCGACGGAAGGGTCGAGAAATTCAGGAAAAGGGCGACCAAAACGGCGACCAAGACCGCCGCCGCAGCCAATAAGGCAAAAGAATAGCCTTGTGGCCACAAAAAAAGCAAAGGCGGTAAAGCCGCCTTTTAATGTCGGCGGGGAAGCGGTAATTGAGGGCGTGATGATGCGTTCCCCTCATTTTTACGCCGTATCTGTTCGCACACAGTCCGGTAAAATACAGACTATTTCAGACAGGGTCAATTCAATCTCGGAAAAATACCCGTTCCTTAAATGGCCGTTCCTGCGCGGCCTTATTTCCATGTATGAGTCCATGTCCCTGGGCTTTAAGGCGCTTTCCTATTCGGCGGAAATATATGAAAAGGACCTTGAAAAATCCGATCCGAAGAAGAAAAAGGCCGCTGAAGCCCCAAATAAAAAGAATGAAACCGTCGATCTGACAATATCCTTCGGCCTTGCCATCGTGCTGGCGATCGGATTGTTCATACTCCTGCCCTACGGTCTCAACAAACTTCTGGCCAGGAAATTCCATGAAATATCCACCAACCGGTATCTATTCAACACAGGCATGGTTTTTTTCAAATTGGTAATATTTTTTTTCTATGTCTGGGGCATATCGTTTCTGGAAGATGTAAAGAGGCTCTTCATGTATCACGGCTCGGAGCACAAATCGATCTACGCCTTCGAGGACGGCAAGAAGCTCGATTACAAGAACATTTCCCCGTATTCAACCCGCCATCCAAGGTGCGGCACCGCTTTTATAATAGCCACGCTTATAATAAGCCTGATAGTTTTCGTGCTTTGCCTTCCGGCCCAGCTTAATCCTTTGCAGCGCATACTTTTTGAGATACCGCTTCTTGTGCCGATAATTTCGATATCATACGAGCTGTTAAAACTTTCGGACAAATTCCGTGACAATGTTTTTATGAAAATCATTATAGCCCCCGGCCTCGCGTTCCAGCGGCTCACCACAAAAGAACCGGACGAAAAAATGGTGGAAGTGGCGGTCAGGTCGCTCGAGACGGCCGTAAAACTTGAGAACGCGTGGATAAAAGGACAGGCCGGAAAAAAACGGGTAAAAAAATGATATTTTCGGGCAAGCTGATGAAAATGAAGGAAGATTTTGAAAAATTAAACCACGAACTCTCGGATACGTCCATTATATCCAACAGGGAACTATACTCAAAAAAAATGAAACAGCACTCCGAGATGCGCCCTATAATAGACAAATATGACGAGTATCTCAAGGTACAGACGGACATCATGGATTCCGAACAAATATTAAAAAACGAGGCCGATTCCGAAATGCAGGCCATGGCAAGACAGGAAATGGAAAACAGTTCGTTGCGCCTTGCAAAGATCGAAAAGGAACTCGAGATTTTGCTCATCCCCAAGGACCCCAACGACTCCAAAAACGCCATACTCGAAATACGCGCGGGCACGGGCGGCGACGAAGCGGGCCTGTTCGCGGCCGACCTGTATAAAATGTACGCCAAATGGGCGGAGATACACCATTACAAGATTGATATTATGAATTCATCGCCAACGGAGCTCGGCGGGTTCAAGGAAATAATCCTTATGGTAATCGGCCCTAACGCCTATGGAAAGCTTAAGTTCGAAAGCGGAGGGCACAGGGTACAGCGCGTGCCCGACACCGAAACCCAGGGTAGGATACACACGTCGGCGGCTACGGTTGCGGTATTGCCGGAGCAGGAGGAATTTGATTTCGAGATAAAACCGGAAGATCTCAAAATAGAGGTTTGCAGGGCGTCCGGCGCCGGCGGCCAGCACGTAAACAGGACGGAATCGGCCGTAAGGATAGTGCATCTTCCGACAATGATAGAGGTGCAGTGCCAGGACGAGCGTTCCCAGATGAAGAACAGGGAAAAGGCGATGAAAGTGCTGCGCGCCCGGGTAAAAGACAGGCTGGAAGGCGAGGAAAAGGCGAAGCTGGACTCCACCAGGCGCGCACAGATAGGCTCGGGTGACCGGAGCGAGAAGATAAGGACCTACAATTTCCCGCAAAACAGGGTGACGGACCACCGCATCGGGCTGACTATTTACAACCTTGACCGTGCAATGCAGGGGGAAATTGACGAATTTATAGAAAAATTGGCGGAAGAAAACAACACCAGGATTCTCAAGCAATAATTCTTTGTTCTGGGTCCGGCGGGGGTGTCAATATGGCTTCATCGAACGAAAAATTCCTGGCTTCGGTAATTTCAGCTGATTTGGGCAAAATGAAGGAAGCCCTTGCCGGGGGCGCCGACATTAATTGCCGCGATATGTCATCCCCGAATAAATTTACGGCCCTTATTCTTGCCGCGCGCTCCGGCGCAACTGAGATCGTCGACGTACTTATCAAAAACGGCGCCGACGCCAACCTGGCTGATTCAACAGGTTTTACACCCCTTATGGGCGCCGCTTGGTTCGGAAAAAGCGACGCCCTGCTTTCCCTGATAAACGCCGGTGCTGATATTGACGCGGTCAATAACAACGGTAATACAGCCATGATGGAGGCGGCATCCATGGGACATACCCATATAGTCTCGGAACTCATAAAGGCCGGTGCCAGCCTTACAAAAATAAATTATTCCGGAAAAAGCGTCCATGACATAGCCAGGCCGAAGGACATGAGGGAACTGCTGCACAGGGAAACCGGCCCGCTGGTGGACATCAGGATACGCATCAAAAAAATATTATGGGAATTCGGGGCAAAATGAAATTTTCCGAAGCTCTTTTTAGAGCGTCAAAAAAACTCCTTAAGGCGGCGTCCTCCAAAATAAAAGCACGTCTCGAAGCCGAGTCTATCATGATATCCGTTATGGGATCGACAAGGGAAAAACTTTATATATCCCTCGGGGAAGAAGCACCGGAGAGCATGATGGTCAGGTTCAAAAAAGCCGTCCGAAAGAGGGCGCAAAGATTCCCGCTTCAGCTGATCACCGGCAATGAAATGTTCTACGGAAGGAATTTTACGGTAAAAAGAGGGGTGCTGATACCCCGGCAGGATTCGGAGGCGTTGATAGGCGCCGTCTTATCCAGGAAAGGGGAAATATCCGGCGGCGCAATCGCGGCGGATATCGGAGCAGGAAGCGGAATACTTGCCGTGACCCTTTTAAAAGAGATGCCAAAAGTGTCCAAATTCTATTGTTTTGATATAAGCGCCAGGGCACTGGCACTTACCGGAATAAATGCGGAATTACACGGCGTTAAAGGCATGACAGAGGCTGTAAAGGGCGATTTTTTGACCCTTGCGGCCCGTTTAAGCCTCAAATTCGACTTCGTTGTATCGAATCCCCCTTATATCAAAAAAAACGGCCTTAAAGCCCTTCAGAAAGAGGTTTCATACGACCCCAAAAATGCCCTTACCGACGGTTCAGATGGTTATTCTTTTTACAGGAAATTCGCAGCTCTGTGCCCGGCATTACTGAAACCAAACGGTTTCATGGCCGTTGAGATAGGCGACCGAATGGGACCCGGCGTAAGGAAGATATTCCTTTCTGCAGGCTGGAAATTCCTGTATTCATTTGACGATTCTTCGTGCAGGGAACGGGCGCTTGTTTTTTTGCCACCCATAAAAGGGTTTAATCTTTAAGTTTAACAAATCGGCGGAATATGTTATTATTTTACAAGCTTTTCAATTGCTTAAGGCGCCGGTTTAAGGCATGTTTGTCCTTATTCATGGGCGATACATTTTTTTAGGAGGCTTATGAAGCAGGATTTCATACATCTTCACCTTCACACTAAGTATTCGATGCTTGACGGCATGTGCAGGTTCGAAGATATCATAGAGTCGTGCAGGCTCAACTCAATGCATGCCTGCGCAATAACCGACCACGGCTATATGTACGGCGTAGTGGAGTTCTATTCGGCCCTTTCCGCGGCCGGCCTGAAACCTATCATCGGCCTGGAAACTTACGTTGTCGACGACATAGCCCAGAAATCCAGGGAAAAATCACACCTTATACTTCTTGTCAAGGACGAGGAAGGATACAAAAACCTCCTGAAGATAGCCTCTTTTGCGGCCACTGACGGATTTTATTACAAGCCAAGCGTGGATAAAAAGTTCCTCTCGGAGCATTCAGCAGGCATTATCGCGCTGAGTTCGTGCCTGCAGGGCGAAATTTCCAACAAGCTGGTCAACAACAATCCCGAAGGCGCCATGAGCAGCGCGGGTGAATATCTAAAGATGTTCGGAGAGGGCAATTATTACCTCGAGATTCAGAACCATGGGCTCGCCGAGGAAATAGTGATGAACCGTGGGCTCAAGGACATCAGCCAGAAACTTTCCATCCCGCTCGTGGCAACAAACGACGTCCATTACATGACAAAGGACGACGCCAAGGCGCAGGATATACTCCTGGCCATCAAGACGGGCAAGAAACTCGACGACGCGGACAGGCTTTCATTCAAGACGAGCGAATCCTATTTCAAGAATTACGATGAAATGCTTAAAATCTTTCCCGACGATCCCGACGCGGTCTCCCGTACTATGGAGATCGCCTCAAAATGCAAATTCGAACTGTCAATCAACAAAAAAACATACATGCCGTCCTATGCCATACAGGGCGCCATGACCCATGACGAATATTTTGAAAAACTGACAAGGGAGGCGTTTACAGCAAGGTTTCCGGACGCCTCAAAAGAATATACCGACAGGCTTGACCACGAGATCAGGACCATTATAAAGCTCGGCTACGCCGGATATTTTCTCATAGTAAGGGACATAGTAGACCATGCCCGGCAGGTAAAGATACCGGTCGGCCCGGGCAGGGGAAGCGCGGCCGGCTCGCTCGTTTCATACGTTCTTGGAATTACATCGATCAACCCGATAAAATACGGCCTCCTTTTTGAGCGCTTCCTGAACCCGGAGCGCGTCTCGCCGCCGGATATAGACATGGATTTTTCCGATGAAGGCAGGGACGAGATCGTAAAATTCATAATGAACAAGTTCGGCAACGACAGGGTGGCCCAGATAGTCACTTTCCAGCAGTTGAAGCCGAAACAGGCCATCAAAGACGTGGGCCGGGTGCTGGATATCCCGCTGGTAAAGGTGAACACGCTCTCCAAAATGGTTCCGGACGGCCCCAAGGTAAGCTTTAAGGAGGTGCTAAAGGACGACGCGTTCAGGTCATTCGCATCTTCGGAGACATGGACAGACGAGGTGATGAATTACGCCCTTAAGATCGAGGGCATGCTGAGACAGGATTCCACGCATGCCGCGGGTGTGGTCATTGCTCCGGCAAAACTTACCGATTTTGTGCCGCTTGCCATACCAAAGAACGAGGAAGGCAAGCCGACGGCGGAATTAAGCTACATGACGCAATACCAGATGGAGTCTCTTGAAAAAATAGGGCTCATTAAATTCGACATACTGGGGTTAAGGAACCTTCAGGTCATCCAGCGGACCATAGACATGGTAAAAAGGACCCGCGACGAGGAAATAATCCTGAAGGAGGACGATTACTCCGACCCGGAAGTTTACGCACAGCTTTCGGCCGGGAACACGCTCGGCGTTTTCCAGCTTGAAAGCGACGGCATGCGCGACATCCTTGTAAAGATGAAACCAACCCAATTCGAGGAGATAATAGCCATTAATGCGCTCTTCAGGCCGGGACCCATGAAAATGATCGACGATTATATTAAATGCAAAAAGGGACTTAAACCAATAGTATACGATTTGCCGGTGCTCGAAAGCGTGCTTAAAGAAACTTACGGCATAGCTGTTTATCAGGAGCAGGTCATGCAGATAGCGGTGGCAGTTGCCGGGTTTTCCATCGCCAAGGCCGATAATTTAAGGCGCGCGATGGCCAAGAAAAAAGAAAAAGAAATGGCGAAGATACGGGTTGAATTCGTGGCCGGGGCCGCCGAAAGGGGCGTCCCGAACGAGAAAGCGGACGACCTTTTCGAAAAACTCGACCAGTTCTCGCAGTACGGCTTCAATAAATCGCACGCCGCGGCGTATGCAGTGCTTACATACCAGACCGCATACCTTAAGACACATTACCCCGGCGAATACATGGCCTCGCTGCTTACAAGCGTAATGGACAAGAACGACAAAACGGCCTTTTATATCGACGACTGCAGGATTAACGGCCTGAAGATACTTTCGCCTGATATTAATAAAAGCGAGGTCGTTTTTTCCGTAGAAAAGAACATGATACGCTACGGATTGGCCGCAGTCAAGAACGTCGGATTGGGGGCGGCCGAGGAAATCATCCGCCAGCGGAAAGAGGGCGGCGGCTACAAGGATATCTTTGACTTCTGCCGCCGCGTCAACAACAGGATAGTGAACACCAAAACCATAGAAAGCCTGGTCAAGGCGGGCGCGTTCGATTACACATATCCAAGCAGGGCGGCAGTTTATGCGTGCATAGAGAGCGCCATGAGGAACGCGGAGACCTCCCAGAAAGACAAGGCATCGGGGCAATTCAGCCTTTTTGACGGCGAGCCCGAGGACACGCAAATGCCGGACGTCCCTGAATGGCCGGAGAGCAACCTGCTGACATATGAAAAAGAGGTCCTCGGGACCTACGTATCCTCGCATCCGCTGACGAGGTATGAAAAATTACTGAAAAATTTTTCGACACCCGTCAAAGAACTCAAGAAAAGGAGCGAGAACGGCAACGTCATAGTGGGCGGCATCGTCCATTCAATGGCTCATAAGGTCAATTCCAGGAACGAAAACACAGTCCATTTCGTCCTGGAGGATATGACCGGGGAAATATCGGTCATCGCCACGGAAAAATCGCTCAAGGAAAAGCAGCAGTCGTTCGAGGACAATATGATGTTCATGGTGCGCGGAAGGATAAGTTATTATTCCGACAACCCCGTTATATTTCTTGAAAGTCTCATAGCCCTGGACGAGGCATATTCGAAACTGGGCAAATATCTCCACTTAAAAATGCGCGAAGTCGGTATGGACGAGGCCACCACAAAGGAAATTTACGGACTATTTGAACGCAATAAAGGCGAGACGGTTGTTGTTTTGCATATCATTTCCAAGGAAGGTAAGGAACTGGAAGCGGTGCTTTCCGACGACATGAGGGTGAACGTGACTGAAGACCTTATTAAGAGGCTCGAGGCCATTTCAGGGCCGGAACACGTATGGCTGTCGTGGAAAAAATAGGGCAATAAACGGAGGATAGGCAATGGACCAAAACACAGGAAAGATACTGATCATAGCCGGTATTATCCTGGTTGCGGCCGGTTTGCTGTATGTGCTGGGCGCTCCTTTCAACATAGGAAAACTACCCGGGGATATTTACGTCAAAAGAGGGAATTTTTCATTTTATTTCCCGCTTGCATCCTGCATAGTTATAAGCGTAATAATAGCGGCAATTCTCTATTTTACGGGCAAAAAATGAGGATAAAAACAGGGATGCTTGCCAGGGCCGCTTTTGCCTTTTTGCTTATTTTTGTTTCTTCCTGCGTTTCAATGGCCGACAGGTATGCCGGCGCACAAAGGACGGTCTCCATAACCGCGGGCTCTTTGAAATCCAGGGAATCTGGGAAATATACCGGACCGAAAGAACCCGATGAAACTCCGGCGTCGAAAATCATAACTTTAAAGGTCCTGCTGGCAAAAACCAGGGACAGCCTGTATATAACGGCGGCAAGCAAGGCGACGGTTCCCGGCCTCAACATCGAACCATCGGCGGGTTTTTCCGTGAGCCGCGCCGCGGACGGAACCATAATAGCGAACGGCATATCCACTTACCTTAACAGGATCGAAATAACATGCCCTGAAAATATCCTGAAATATAACAGGAAGGCTTACAGGGGATCGTTCGTGATATTTTCCGGATCGGGCACCCTTATGCTCGTAAATAAGGTCGAACTTGAGCAGTACCTGTACGGGGTCCTTCCTTTTGAGGTCTCCACAGGCTGGGAGGCAGAGGCTCTGAAAGCCCAGGCCGTGGCTGCCAGGACTTTCGCAATATATAACAAGCTCAAGAACAAGACGCCCGAATATGACCTTGACTCGAACGTCAATTCCCAGGTTTACGGCGGAATGAGCAAGGAAAATCCCGCAACCAACGACGCAATAGACCGGACCGCCGGCGAGGTGCTCTCATACAACGGCGAAGTTATCCAGGCTTTTTTTCATGCGAATTCCGGTGGCAGGACGGCATCTTCACTCGAGGTGTGGGGAGGCGCGCTTGATTATTTGCCAAGCGTGGACGACCCGTTTTCTACCAAGAGCAAGGGAGCCAAATGGTCGGCGTCCATTCCCAGGGATAGGCTCTCTTCGATGGTTGAAAAAGCAGGGTATAAGACCGGGTCAATATATGAAATTCTCATACAGGACAGGACCGAGAGCGGAAGGGTCGGGACGCTAAAGATAAAGGGCTCCGAGGGCGAATATGTTATTAAGGCCAAGGACCTGCGCGCGGCCGTCGGCGTGGACCAGATACGCTCTACAAATTTTACCGTAAGCGGCGGATCCGATTCCTTTGATTTTGAGGGGCTCGGCTGGGGCCACGGGGTGGGGATGTCTCAGGAAGGAGCCGGGGAGATGGCGGGTGAAGGTTGGTCGTACAAGGAAATACTTTCATACTATTACAAAGGAACCAAATTAAAAAAGATAAAAATAGAATGACCGATGGAAGGGTAAAAACGGAGGATTTATGAAAAGAATGATGTTATGCGTCTTTATAGCCGTTATTTGGTGCCAGGCAAGCACGGCGGCCGTGCTTTACAGGGATTTGAAGGGGCACACAACTTCGGTTTCAGGCGTTGATTTTTCCCCGGACTCAAATTACCTGGCATCATGCGACCTGTCCGGCTCCGTGAGGATATGGGACATTAGTTCCGGGACAATGCTTCTGGATGTCATGCACGGCATGCCCGTGGAGGCGGTCCAGTTCTCGCCTTCGGGCAAGACATTTGCCACCGCAGCACGCGACGGATCCATAAAACTGTGGCAACTGGTGAGCGGCTCCCTCATAAAGACCTTTGACGATTTCAAGGAGCCTGTTTTCAGCCTCTCATTTTCCCCTGACGGAAAATTCCTGGCATCCGGCAGCAACGGCCGGATCATAATCTGGTCGACGCAGGAGCTGAAAAAATCCCGCGAGATAAGTTTGTCAGGCTGCTGGGCGAGGAGCGTCAGGTATTCCGGCGACGGCAAATACCTGGCTTCGTCATGCGGCCCGTTGGTTAAGATTTGGGATATAAATCACAACGATATTATTTCAAAGCTCACGGGCGGCGGAGGGATTTCATTCAGTGAAAAGCGCAGCTTGGACTTCGGCTCTCCGGTATATACGTGCGCGTTTTCCCAGGACTCGGAGTACATCGCCGCCGCCGGTGAGGGAGGATTGATAAAGGTCTGGCGCGCAGAAGACGGATTCCTTCTTTACACCGTCGCGGGCCACGAGGGAATCATATGGACCCTTGGCTTTTCAAAGGACGGCAGGCTTATGGCATCCGGAGGCGCCGACAGGCTCATCAAAATATGGGCCGCCAAGACTGGAAAAATACTGGACACCATAGCGGGGCAGGACGACGAGGTCTTTTGTGTAGCATTCTCTCCTGCGGGCAATAAACTTGCCGGCGCCAGCAGGAACATGCTGCTGCGTGTCTGGCAGCTTCCGGGCGGCCCCGGGTCCGCGGTCATAGGGAACGCGATGGTAATATCGTTTTGCGCCATGATTGCGGTTTTTCTGGGGTTCCGGCTCGGCGTCATGTATAGAAGGAACAAACTTAAGGTAAAGAACTGGAAGCCATAGCGGTTGACCTGAAGTTTTTAATGGCTTTACAATTATTTATGAAAAGTATATAATTATGCATATATTGATTGAACTTTAAGGTCAATGCGGGTTTTCAAATAAAATAAATCCGGAGATATATGGACGAACTTACCGCTTCAATGTTGTCAAACATTCAGATTTTTTACAGGGACGGCCGTGAAATAGCAAGATGGGTGTATAATGACAACGGCACCATTAAAAAAGAGGGTAAAAAAGTCAACGGTATTGTCCGTATGTACCATAGCGCGGGAATGCTCTCCTCGGAGATGACATACAAGAACGGGGAACTGAACGGGAGATACCTGCTTTTATCGGAGCAGGGACGCATAGAGGAAGAGGGTTCCTTCAAGGACAACGACCTGGACGGCCAATGGAAACAATATTACGACACAGGAAGCATTAAAATAGAGGGTGTTTTCAGGTCGGGCAAGAGGAACGGTTCATTCAGGCTTTATTATCCCGGCGGCATGCTGCAGGAAGAGGAAACATACCAGAACGGACAGCTTGACGGATTTGTAAAGGATTTTTTTGAGACCGGCACCATTGAGACCGAGGCGTATTATAAAAAGGGAAAATTGGTCATTCTAAGGCAGTTCAATAACAACGGCACCCTTAAAAAAGAGGAAAAATACTGATTTTTGGGGAGAAATTTTTATGCGCAGATTGTTTATTTTAATATTGACGCTTTTTTTGCTTTCTCCGGCTGTGATCAAGGCCGCCGCCGAAACTTTGCCGGTTGATACCACGGGCGACACGGCCTCCGTTGAAGAGCCGGGGCTTCCAGTCGTTACGGATGAGCCTGAAATGCCGGACGTTCAGGAGGGATTGACCGGGTCGGAGCCGGCCCTTCCGTCGCTGTCTGCGGCCAAATCAGAGACCGGCACTTCACAGGTAACACCGGCTGCTTCAGCCGAAGCAGTGACACCTGCTGCATGGGGCGCGTTGCCGGTCTCAAAAACCGCGGAAATAGAAACGAAAGCTTCACCCGCCGCGGCAAAAAGCGGCTCCGATGAAGGGAAAAAACTTTTTATTTCCGGGAAAACGCTTTATAAATCCGGAAGGTATGAGGACGCCCTTGTCGACCTTAAAAAAGCCCAGACGCTTTATGCCAAAAACAAAGCACCGCAATCCCTTACGGATATTATAGCTTTATGTGTGTCAAAGATCAAAAAAAAGCAACTGGCAATAGAAGCTCTGGATAAGGGAGCCGAAAAGGCATATAACGCCTCCGAATATAAAAAAGCAATGGGTTTATGGCAGAAAATCGTGACAATCGACCCTTCAAACACGGACGCGGCTGCCAGAATATTAAAAGCAGCCTCAGACCTCAAGGCCGCATGCGATTCTTTAAAAGCGGCGGCTCAAAGCAGCCTTGCCGACGGCAACGTGGTAGAAGCGGCGGCTCAGGCGCGCAAATTACAGGACCTTGACCCGTCCAACCACGAGGGTGACGACCTTCTCAAATACATGGACCCACAGATAAAGGCGGCTTCCAAAAAATTTGAGATCGAGGCCATAGAAGATTATACCTCAAAAAAATACAACGAAGCGATAGCCATCTGGGAAAAAATGCTTGTGCTGGACCCGTCAAACGCGGAACTTTCCGATAAGATCAGGAAGACAAAGGAAAAACTGAAAAACATTGATTCAATGACAAGCGGCAAATGATCTTTCATCAGGGAGAAAACCTTTGAGATACGCCGTTATATCGGACATACATTCAAATCTGGAGGCGTTAAACGCGGTGCTTGCGTACTTCAAGGGTAATCCGGTCGATTCCATAGTGTGCTGCGGCGACATTACGGGTTTCGGGCCGGAACCGCATGAATGCATAGAAAAGGTCAGGTCCCTGCCGAATTTCCGCTGCGTGGCCGGGAACCATGACGCGGCCCTTTCAGGCAGGATAAAGCCGGACGATTTCAACGAGGACGCCCTTGCGGCCCTTGAGATCAACAGGCGGCTGCTTTCTCCGGATGATGTCGGGTATCTTTCCGGACTTCCCGAATCCATCAGCGAGAACGACACCCTGTTCGTGCACGGGTCCCCGAGAAAAAAAATCACCGAATACCTTTTTCTCATGGAAAAGTTCAAGAACAACATAAGCGCGTTTAACGAATCGGCCTGCTTTATAGGCCATACGCACCACCCTTTGATATATCAGTTCAGCCTCATAAACGGCAACGATTCCTTCATGAACATAGACGAGGACGCGGAGATGTATACGCTTACCGAAGGGAAAAAATACATAATAAACGCAGGATCCGTGGGGCAGCCAAGGGACGGGAAGCCGTCGGCATGCATTGTGTTTTATGACTCAAAAGTAAGGACGGTCAATTTCAAAAGAATATCCTACGACGTGGCCGGGGTGCAGGCCAAGATGAAAAAACTAAATATGCCCCCGACGTTGATAACAAGACTTTCTTCCGGGTACTGAAAATGTTTCACCGATAATTTGTTGCGCATCGGACGTTTTTTGTGTTATTATATTGGGATAAATTTATAAAATCCGAGGAGGCTTATTTATGAAAAGGTTGATTACGTTATTCAAGTCACTCTTCATATTCATGTTCCTCATAATTTTACCCGCATTCATATGGTCTCAGGACGCCGGACAGGGAGATGATTATATAGACGGGGACACCGTCCAGAAGCACGATACCGGCGATATGCTCGATTCCGGCCTTGTTTCAAAGGTTGAAAAACCCACGGCCGTTCCCACAACCATACCGACACAACCGGAGGCCACGGAAGAGCCCACGGCTGTCCCGACCGCGGTTCCGACACGCGTCCCGACACCGAGGCCCGCGCCAAAGGCCAAACCGACGCCGAAACCGGTCATAAAAAAAGCAGCAAAAAAGATCCCCACGCCGGTGCCGACTCCGGTCCCGACACAGGCGGCAAAAAGGGCGGCTGAATTCTCCGTGATCCAGGCGACGGCGGATGAGCTGGCCAGGCCGAGGGGTTTGTCCAATTATTTCGGTCTCTTCGACCGCAACAGGAAATTCAAGCTAACATTTGTGGTGCAAAACACCGGCGAGACGCCTTCGTTTGAAACAAACGCAACGCTTAAGAGCGGAAACGCAAATATAATCGTTTCCAATCCGGTAAAAGAGATGCAGACCGTGCTTCCGGTCGATAAAAGGGAAATTAATTTTGACATGCTGATAATGGCCGCATACGACGGCGACGCAAAACTTCCGCTGTCGCTGAACATAAAAGCTTCGGGTTTCGAACGCGATTACCCGCTTGATATTTATGTGGAACCGGAAAATCCATACACATTATATTACATAGGCGGCGGCATCCTGCTGCTTATCATACTTATCATCCTCATCATGACAAGAAGGCGCGGCAAGTCGGGCAAGGACGACGATTTTGAAATAAAGTAACACTGCGGCGCTTTCCGGGAATTTGCAATTAATCCGTTATGCCGTTATTACCGCATACATTATCCAAAAGGAGAAAAGTCATGTTTGAATTTATTACAAAAATATTCGGTTCCAGGAACGACAGGGAAATGGCGAAAATGGCCCCCATTGTCGAACTTATAAACTCGATGGAACCCGAACTCGAGAAATTGACCGACGAACAATTGAAGGGAAAGACCGCGGAATTCAAGGCCAGGCTCGCCTCCGGAGAGACTCTCGACGACATATTGCCGGCGGCTTTCGCCGTGGTCAGGGAAGCGTCAAAAAGGGTGATGGGACTCAGGCATTTCGACGTCCAGCTTATGGGAGGAATGGTCCTGCACAGCGGCAAGATAGCCGAGATGCGCACCGGAGAGGGAAAGACCCTTGTTGCCACGCTGCCGGTCTACCTCAACGCGCTTACAGGCAAAGGCGTGCACGTCGTTACCGTCAACGATTACCTTGCCCAGCGCGACTCAATGGGAAAAGGGAACTTCAAGGGAATGGGAAACATCTACACTTTCCTGGGTTTGACCGTCGGCTGTATCACGAACGACTCGTCGACACAGGACCGACAGGCTTCATACGCCGCGGATATAACCTACGGCACCAACAACGAGTACGGATTTGACTATCTGAGGGACAACATGGCCGTGTATCCTCAGGAGCGTGTACAGAGACTTTTGAACTACGCGATCATAGACGAAGTAGACTCGATATTGATAGACGAAGCCAGGACTCCGCTTATCATCTCCGGTCCTGCCGAGGAGTCCACGGAACTATATTACAACATTGACAGGGTAATACCGAAACTGTTCAAGGAAACCGATTACCAGATCGACGAAAAAGCGCATACGGCCTTTTTGACCGAAGATGGCGTTACAAAATGCGAGAAATTGCTGAACAAGCCGAATCTTTACGAGCCACAGAACATAGAAATAATCCACCACATAAACCAGGCGTTGAAAGCGCATGTGCTTTTTATCCGCGACAAGGATTATATCATCAAGGACGGTAAGATAGTCATAGTAGACGAATTTACCGGAAGGCTGATGCCGGGTCGCAGATGGTCCGACGGTCTCCATCAGGCGGTTGAGGCGAAGGAACGGGTGAAGATCGAGCGCGAAAACCAGACGCTGGCAACCATAACGCTTCAGAATTATTTCAGGATGTACGCCAAGCTCGGGGGAATGACCGGAACGGCGCAGACTGAGGCCGAGGAATTCTGGCAGATATACAAGCTCGACGTGCTCTCCATCCCGACGAACCAGCCGAACATAAGGATAGACGCGGCCGATGTGATCTACAAGAACGAGCGGGGCAAATTCAAGGCAATAGCCCAGGAAATAATCGACCGGCATAAACTGGGACAGCCGGTGCTTGTCGGAACCACTTCCATATCAAAAAATGAATTACTGAGCGAAATGCTCAATAAACGCGGTGTAAAACATGAGCTGTTGAACGCCAAAAACCACGAACGAGAGGCTGAAATAATCGCGCTTGCGGGCCAAAAGAACGCCATCACGGTATCCACCAACATGGCCGGACGCGGAACCGACATCGTGCTCGGAGAAGGCGTAAGGGAACTCGGCGGATTATACGTGATAGGGACGGAACGCCATGAATCAAGGCGCATAGACAACCAGCTGAGAGGGCGCTCCGGCAGGCAGGGAGACCCCGGCGAGACGCGATTCTTTGTATCCCTTGAAGACGACCTCATGCGCATATTCGGCTCCGAAAGGATCAAGGGGATCATGGAATCAATAGGCATGACCGAGGATGAACGCGTTGAACACCCGTGGATATCAAAATCCATCGAGCGTGCGCAGAAAACCGTCGAAGGCCATAATTTTTCCATCAGGAAACATCTTCTTGAATACGACGACGTCCTTAACAACCAGCGCTCGGTCATATACGGCAGGAGGGTGCAGGTGCTCGAGGGGCAGAACCTTAAGAACACCGTTCAGGAGATGCTTTCGGAGGTCGTAAAGGACATAGTGTTCGAGATAGCGCCTGAAAAAACATACCCGGAACAGTGGGATTTTGAGATGCTTGCCGAAAGGACCAAAAGTTCCTTCGGCAACGAATACAGGCTGGACAAGGACAAGGTGGACGTAACCCAGCTGACAAAAGAGATACTTGAAGAGGACATATACAACACTCTTGTTAAAGAATACGACAAAAAGGAAGCGTCTCTGGGCTCCGAGCTCATGAGGGAGATAGAGCGTAATATCGTCCTGCAGGTCGTGGATAATAAGTGGCGCGAGCATCTTTACGCCATGGACCAGCTCAAGGAAGGCATTGGGTTGCGCGCCTACGCGCAAAAAGACCCGCTTCTCGAGTACAAAAAAGAAGGGTTCCAGTTTTTCCAGTCAATGATAGTTTCCATGGAAAGCGAAGTTGTGGAATTCCTTTTCAGGGTAAAGGTCGTCGACGAATCTCAGTTGACACGCAGGCAATATGCCGCCAACAAAACACGCGAATCCAGGCCGGAATTTACCCTGCCGCAAGCGGCCGGGGAACCACTGCCGATGGAACAGAGGGAAATGTACACCAATTCGCCCGAAGGGCCGAAAGTGGAAACATTCCGCAGGGACCAGCCCAAAGTAGGGCGCAACGACCCGTGCCCCTGTGGATCCGGAAAAAAATACAAGAAGTGCTGCGGCAAAAACGAATAAAACACGACACTCGTATTAACTTTATAATAACCAATAAATAATTGATTATTTTGCCCGTTTAATGTATCATTTAACGATTTTAATACGGGGGGGCATATGAAAAAAACACTATTTTTCGCAGCCATGGCTGTCTTTGCCGCTATAAATGCGCTTTTTGCGCTTCAGCCGGGTTCGCCGTCCATAGCGTTCGTGAATGATTTTCACGGTGAAAGCACCATAAAACAGGGGGCCGGAGCATCCTGGTCAGGTGTTTATCAGAACATGCCGGTGTATGAAGGCGATGAACTGATGACCTCGACGGGCAGTTACGTTGAAATAGTTTTTGACGACGCCACCATAATAAGGCTCGACCAGAATTCGACATTAAAGGTGGCGCAGCTTCAGCGCGACAACCTTACCGGGATTTCAAAAACCGTTTTTAACCTTACGATAGGCAAGCTTCTGGCCGTCGTCAACAAACTTACGAACCCGCAATCCTCATTCGAAATACACACCAAGATGGCCATAGCCGCGGTAAAGGGGACCTCGCTTGACATATCCGCGCTGGATAACGGCTCGTTACTGGGCGTATTTGAAGGCTCGGTAAAATTCACAGACTCAAACGGAAATAACACAGTGAACGTCGTGGAAGGGAACGAATCCGGGACGGACGCAAACGGAAAACCGGAAACTCCCGCCGCCCTTAAAAAACTGCTTGCGGACGCCGACACGTTAAAAGGGCTCAAGGATGCAATTGAAAAAATACGTCACGACGGGGCGAACGGAAAAAGTACAAATAACGCCGGCTCCGGCAGGCAGGATGAGCTTGACGGAATGTTAAGCGACGAAATAAAAAGCGCCAGGCAAAAAGATTTCAGGGACATGAAATACGCTGACAACGAGGTAAAAGCGGACCAGCTGGCTGGAAAGACGATGCTGAACGTGAACGGCGACAGGGTGCGCTTTGAGGAATATATAGTCAGGCCGGAACAAAGAATAACAGGACTTTACAACAACTACGAGGTCATTTATTACAATTTCACCGAACTAAAGGGCAGTATAGACACAATGGAGCGTGATTTTGATTTCAATTATGCTTTGCCCGATGTAATCCCCGCGAATTACTGGTATTCATTCTGGGACTCGGCCACTTACCCCCAGGGGCCGGATAATTATAAAGCATGGGAACAAACGACTTATTCCAACGGACGTGACAATGTGGTCCAGTATATAGGTTACAACGGCCTTATGGACGCGTCCGCATGGACCAAAGCACCACTCCGGGCAAGGTGCTGACCATGAACACGGATTATCTTATGGTAAACAACAATTACAAGGAATACTCCAATTTTTACAGCATTGATTCGGCATCTTCGACATTCGGATATGAAATGATGAAAGACACAAATTACGACCTTACATTCACAAATAATCCGGGAACACACGCGACTTTCACGCCGTATTCCGAAGTTATAACAGGAAATTCAGCATATAATACAGGCATAACAAAACATTATAACGACGGTTCGAGCCTCACATTTAATTATTATTTTATAAACGACTTTGGGAAATCCATACAGCCGCCTCAAAATTACCAGGATCTTTCTTATTGATATTGCCGTAAACACGAATGTTGAGCTTCAGATAAAATCAAGCGATTTCCAGCTTCCATCCATCGATATAGTCTCCAAATATCTGTGGTGGACATACCTGAACCCGGAAAATACCGATCAAAACCGTGCCGAGTTTATTGAGCCGGCGTTGTGATAATGCATATAAAATTCCTTAATAATTAAAAATTAATTAATGACATTAATAACATAACAAGGAGAACAGGATCACAATGAAAAAAATACTATTGTTGGTTTCTTTTACTTTATTTTTGGTTTCCTCTGCCGTTTGCGACCCGTTCTGCCTTTGCTTTCCGGATCTGTCAAAAAAACTGGATATTTCGGGAAATCTCGAATACCCATCGATAGTGTCAAATTATTCGCTGCCTCAGACACAGGTGAGCGGAGCCGCCGATATGACGGCTTCCGCCATGTTCAACACAGACCTTTTGCCAAACCTATGGATCGTACCCATACTTGCAGCGGATTTTTCAAATACTGCCCAGCCACTTACCATAGATGACGAGAGGTTCCTTTTTACGGAATGGATAGATGTTTTCACGGTGTACGGGATTAATTACGACATAATGAAGGAATGGACATTGAAACTTCGCGGGCTTTACAGGACGGACTTTTCAAAACAATCCTCGGATGAAGTCATCGGCAAAGGGTTGTATGATTACACTGATACGGGCGTTTACGCTGAGATTTTTAACAAAACAACATATGGCGGCACATTATGCCGCCTTACCGAAGGTTTTAAATATGTGGATAGGACCTTCAGGAATTACAACACTCTTCTGGCGCTTTCAGGTTCGACATTGACCCCAAACGCCTATACCAGGGAAAAGGATACCCTGATATACAGCCTTTACGCCACAGGAGAAACGATATTCGACAAATCAGGCTGGAGCGCGGTGCTTGACGTTGATTATGATTACATCCCGTATTTTGAACAAAAAATAATAGCGGACAATACCGGCGCGCTTGAGGACAAAAACAGGATAGACAAGAACTTCAGCCTCTCGCTGACCCTCCCGTATAAAGGCCAGGACGATACTGGGGTCAGCCTTAATTACACCTTGAATCGAAGGATATCCAACCAGAATCTATATGATAATATGGGTACTTCAGACCCGTCGGACGACGTCCTTATCCCTGATTATTATTCGGACTGGGAAAGCACCGGGACTTTTGCCATAAAATTTTTGATGCCATTCAGGTTAACTGCTATGCCTGTGGAAACGAACATATCCTTTACGGCGGATTTTGTAAATTATGATTCAAGGCTGGCTAAGGAATCCACCGGCGTTTACACGGGCTCCAGGGAAACCGACAACAACTATACCGCAACCCTTGGGTTTAAGGAGGGAATAACGGCCAACTGGAACGTATTTTTGAACGGCAGTTATTCAAGATATAGTTCCAATATGAAATATGAAGCCCTGGGGTTGTTTAACTATACATACCTGACGATATCCCTGGGAACGGGATTAAGTTTCTAGAATGGCCTGATGTTAGTCCGGGTTAACTTTTTAAAAGGTTTTCAAATTAGATCTTTTTAATTCACTGATTCAACATGAATTATACAGGTAACCAGATCTTAATGACAATGACGCTGATGATTCTTGTAACAACCGCAATCCGATCAAGAGATTCTAAAAATTGGAAAAATCATCCACAAACAATCAATGGCAAAACGGACCCGGTTCGTTTGCATTATAATTGTCTTATAGATGCCTTAGACTTCTTATGGCCAGGCCCAAGGCCTAAACGCGGATTATTGGGGTCTTTATGCATGCAGGAAAGTTTATAGGGGGCTATAGCTGCGACATCGGAGCGTTTTGGTTACAGATATAAAAATTGGTTCAAAACTTTCAAAAAAGCAGGGAAAACATCCTTAAAAGACAGAGACAACAATGTTTGCAACATTAAACAGAGCAATAAAAAGCCTATAAAAGTCAAGTTCTTCAAATAGCCAACTTCGCATAATGTATGTTATGTTAACTAGGCTTGCTATCATAAACGATTTTTGCAATGCGGATGCAAGCGGGCTCGTCACGCAAAAATCGTATCCTGTTTTACAGGACGCTGCCTTGTGGTCAATTTTATATCTTAACGTAAAACTTTAAGACCATATTATCGGCCTGTTTTAAATAATAGTTTTTTGTTTGTTTTATCTTGTAATTTAATTGCATGGGGTTGGAATTGGCATTGGAAACAATCGCACAGTTAAAGGCTTAGCTTATATTGTTGGGGGCCCGACACACATTATTATGTGCATATTCCCTGTTATCCACATGTGGACAGCTTGTGGATTGAACAATTACGTTTTAAACGGTCTTGACTTGATTATAAGCGGTGTCTGCAAGAGCCTTCAGGCGCTTTCTCTTACTATCAATTCGGGCTGAAGAACGATGTTTTGTATCTTTAAAGGCTCTTTTTCCAGGGATCTTACCGCTATATCAAAGGCCACTTTGCCCATTTCCTGCATCGGCTGCCTGACCGTGGTAAGCGACGGCGTCATTATTCCCGCAACCTCTATATCGTCATATCCGACAAGGGCAATGTCTCCCGGAATTTTTATTCCGTATTTTGCGGCCTGTTTCATGACACCAAGGGCGACCAGGTCGCCGGCACCGGCAAATATCGCGTCGATATCAAGTACGGCGTTCTTTATTGTTTCCATCGCCTTCATCCCCTCTTCCTGGTTGAAATATATCACCTGCATTACTTTTTTTTGGTCATATTCTATGTTGTATTCATGAAGGGCATCCATATACCCGCGCAGCCTGTCCTTCACCACCGGATTTTCCTCCTCATCATACGCTGAAGGCCCCATAGGGCCGCTTAAATACAATATTTTTTTTCTTCCTGTCTTTATAAGGTGCTCGGTTGCGGCATAAGCCCCTGCATAATTATCTATCCTTACCGTATGTGCGCCTGGGGCTTTGTTTTCAATCAGGATGACCGGGATCTGGCGCGCCTTGAATTCAGCCATGAGTTTTGGCTCGGGCTTTATTGTCAGCATTATAACCGCGTCAGCCTTTTTCCCGTAAAGTATGTTTTTTAGAAGGTTTTCCTTTATCTCGGTTGCGCCCCTGGTGCCGTAATGTTCCAGGCTGTGCTTGAATTTGTTCATTTCAAAAAGCCTTTTCTCAACGCCGGATAATACGGCTATTACAAAAGGCGAAGACAGGTAAGAGCTTATAAAAGCTATTGCGTCGGATTTCCCCCTGGCAAGGGTGCGGGCGGAGAGGTCGGGGAAAAAATTCAGTTTCTCTATTACCTTCAGAACTTTTGCCTTGGTCTTCTCCGACATGCGGCCGGTATTATTGATGACATTGGATACCGTAACATATGAAACTTTTGCGGATTTGGCGACGTCCCTTATGGTTATTTTTTTCATTCCATCACCTTATGCGCTCGCCCTGATAATAAGTTCCGGATCTATTACTATATGTTTTTCTTCCTTAACTTTGCCCTCGATGCAGTTCACCGCAAGGTCAAATATGGCGTTCCCGATCTCTTCGAACGGCTGGTTGACCGTTGTCAGTGCCGGATTTAAAAGTTTTGCGGCCTGTATGTCATCGTAGCCCATAACAGCAAGCTGCCCGGGTATGTTAAGCCCTTCTTTTATTGCCTGGTCCATAACCCCCATGGCCAGTATATCTCCGGCCGCGCAGAAGACCGCGTCAAGTTTTACATTCTTTTTCCGGAAATTTATCAGGCATTCCCTGCCTTCTTCGTATGAATAATGCCTCACATACTGCACCAGGTTGCTGTCGTATTCTATAAGGTTTTCGCTTAAAGCCTTTTTATAGCCTTTCATCCGCTCCAGCGAAGCGTAATGTATCTCCTGTCCCAGCGGCGGGTTGTTCTCGCCGACTATAAAGCCTATGTTACTGCCGTATTTTGAAATGAGGTATTTGGTGGCCTTGTACGACCCGTTCACGTTATCCACCATAATGGAATGGCATCCCGTCATGTCATTTTCAACCAGTATCAGCGGGGTACGGCTTTTCTTATATTCTTCAACAATCCCGGGTGTCGGTTTCATTGAAAAGAGAACTACGGCATCGGCTTTCCTTCCGTAAACCATCTTACGCAGAAGTTCTTCCTTGGTGGCTATTTCATTTGCGGTTGAATAAGGTGTGATCCCGTGCACATACTTTCCGGTTTTAAAAGCTTTCATTTCCACATATGAAAGTATTATTGAAATGAACGGGGATGTAAATCTCGGGGCGATAAACGCGATCGAATCGGTGCGCCCGCTTGCAAGTTTTTTTGCCGATTCGTCCGGGTAATAATTAAATTCAAGGGCGATTTTTTGGACTTTCCTGCGTGTTGCCTCGGATATGCGCGGGTCATTATTAAGGGCCATTGAAACGGTGCCTTTTGCCAGCTTTGCCTTTTCAGCTATGTCCTTAATCGTTATTTTTTTTCTCATCACGCCCCTCTTTGATTGTGGTCTACAGGCGTATTATACATTAAGGCCAGCCGTTTTCAAGCGTTTTGTTAATCAATTGTTAATCAAAAATATAATACCGGTCCTGGGCCGACTAATTTAACAGCAGTATCTTGCCCGGTTTTGTGTTGTCAGTTGTCCCGTCGTTATACCTGTTTT
>CAYUDX010000014.1:14119-83025 GCA_964443355.1 uncultured Spirochaetia bacterium | reverse complement strand
AGGTGCCGAGATGTCGGATAGAAGACATCCGACAAAATGAGATGAAGGTAAGGCCTGATGATATGTTGCTCGCTGGGCTCGCAATGGCATTTCAGCTCAGTCGGGACTTGGACTTATAGTAAGCGAGATTTACAGACACCGATATAAGGTGCCGAGATAGCTCAGTCGGTAGAGCGGCAGACTGAAAATCTGCGCGTCGGCGGTTCAATTCCGTCTCTCGGCACCATGAAAATTTGCTCTGCAAATTTTCGGAGCAGTGGAACATTTGAACAGTGGAGCAGTAGATTTTGCGGGTTGCACTGCGGTCAACTGTTCAATCTGATCAAGCTGCTCGGGGATTTGCTCTTTAAAAGAACAAAGATGGAACTTAAATGGCTGATGTAGCTCAGTTGGTAGAGCAACTGATTCGTAATCAGTAGGTCACCGGTTCGACTCCGGTCATCAGCTCCATTTTAAAAGAGCGTTGACTGGTTGGCTGATGTAGCTCAGTTGGGGCCAGCCATAAAGCAGGCTGGCGAAATGAGAGGATGGTAGATCCTTGATTTTCGAATGCTCGCCTTGCGGCTCGCATAACATTTGGTCAGCCGATAAGACTGGCTGACGAAATGTAGGGAAGGTGGAACATTGAATTTCGAATGCTCACCTTGCGGCTCGCATAACATTTTAGAGCAATGATTCGCGGCTTGAAAATTTGATATTGAATTAAGATAGAAAAAGAGTGTAAAATAAAAAGATAAAAAACAATCTGAAATTTTTTAGGAGGTATTAAAGTGGCGGTAATTATCAGGCTTAAAAGGATGGGCAAGGAAAACTCGGCATTTTACAGGATCGTTGTATCAGACGAGAGGAAATCCGCCAAGAGCGGCCCTTATATTGAGGAACTTGGATTTTACAATCCCGTAAAGAACCCACCGGTGATAAAGCTCAACGCCGAGAGGACCCTTTACTGGGTGAGCAAGGGCGCGAAGACCTCGCCGACGATCGCTTCCATAATGAAGGCGCAGGGAGTAAAGGCCCCGGCAAAGGCACCCAGGGTAAAAAAACCGAAAGTCAAGAAAGAGAAAAAGGCGAAATAAAAGAATGAAGGAACTTCTTGGTTATGTGGCGGGGCTTATAGTAAACGAAAGGGACAAGGTGGCCGTGCGCGAGATTGACGACGGCATGATGAAGAAATACCTCGTTAAGGTCTCGAAGAACGACACCAAGAACATAATAGGCCGCGAAGGCAAGACGATAAAGGCGATACGGAGCCTTATCTCTATGGCTTCCATCAACAGGGGGATAAAAAAGAAGCTCCCGGTTGAGATAGTTGACGAAGACGGATGGATGTAACGGTCCTCACGATATTCCCCGAGGTTTTTGAGAAGACCCTGGATTTTTCGATGATCAAGATAGCCAGGGAATCCGGGGCCGCGGCTTTCAGCGTGGTGAACATCAGGGATTTCGCGGAGGACAAGCATAAGACGACGGACGACGTGCCTTTCGGCGGACTCGAGGGCATGGTGATGAAGATAGAGCCGCTTTACAGGGCCCTTGAAAGCGTGAAGGCAAAAAGCGGGCCGCGGAAACGCAGGGTGGTTCTTTTAAGCGCGTCGGGGAAGAAACTGACGCAGAAGAAGCTTGAGGAGTATTCGCTGCTCGACGAACTCGTGCTGGTTTGCGGAAGATACGAGGGGGTCGACGAGCGCGTGCTGAATTTTGTCGACGAGGAAATATGCATAGGGGACTACGTCCTCTCGGGCGGTGAATTCGGCGCGCTGGCCATAATAGAAGGCGTTATAAGGCTGCTGCCGGGAGTGCTCGGGAACGCGGATTCCGCAAAGAACGAATCTTTCGTCAACGGCATACTGGATTACCCGCACTACACAAGGCCCAGGGAATTTTTGGGGCTCTCCGTGCCGGAGATCCTGACATCGGGCAACCACGCCGAAATAAAAAAATGGCGCAGGAAACAGGCCCTTAAAAAAACTTTCGAGAACAGGCCGGACCTGCTCGAAAACATGGAACTTACAAAGGAAGAGAAAATATTTCTGGAAGAATTGAAGAACGAAAGGAGCTAAAAAAATGGCTAATATCCAGGAAATTGTCAACAAATTATACAAGAAAAAGGGAAGGGACAACAGCCGCCTGGCCGTGGGCTCTACGCTCAAGGTCAACACAAGGATACTCGAGGGCGGAAAGGAAAGGATACAGGCTTTCGAGGGGATCCTGATCGCAAAGAGGGGGACCGAGCTGGACGCAATGATCACGGTCAGGAAGATATCCGCCGGCGGCATAGGCGTCGAGAGGACCTTCCCGCTGCATTCTCCCATGATCGAATCCATCACAGTGCTCACGCAGGGAGATTCGAAAAAGGCGAAACTTTACCACCTGAGGAACGCCTTCGGGGCAAAGGCCAAAAAAGAGGCGAAGAAATTCGGCGCGGAGAACCTGTCCGTGGAGTCCGTCGAGGTCAACAAGGAAGCCGCCGAGATCGAAGCGGAAAAGGCCAAGTCGAAAGAGCAGAGGAAGGCCGAGCACGCGGAACAGAAAAAGGCCGACGCGAAAGCCGGAAAGAAAAAATAACAGGTTCAACGGTAAAATATCCGAGGCCCGGGGAAACCCGGGCCTTTTTTTTTGCCGCTGTTTGCGGCCGTTTTATGTTATAATATCCGGCATGTAAACCATTTGGGTGGTTTGCGCGTCCAAGATACACAAATAAAAGTTATTTTAATCCCGGAGGTGGGTATGGGAAACAAAGGGTTTGTGATCTCGTTATTTCTTGCTCCGCTGTTTTTTGCTTCGTGCACGGTTTATGTCGAAAACGGCAATCCCGCGGGCGGCCCGCCGGTTACGGCGCTGGCTGTCAACACGACTTACGCCGTCAACAATGTTGCGCCGGAAGAGGAAACCACGCTGAAGGTTTACGACAACAGGTTCGTGTTTTTCAGGATGAACGAACCGGTGGCCGTGTGGATAATGAACGGGGACGGGCTCATCATCAAAAAAGGCGCGGTCATAGACGGCCTTGTCAGGATGTATTATGCGCCCGGAAAGATCGGCGCGGAAATAATGTACAGGAACAACAGGCGCGAAGGCATGTACAGGACATATTACCCCAGCGGCAGGATATTCGAGTCGGGATTTTACAGGGCCGGGATAAAAGACGGCGCCTGGCAGAGGTTTAACGCCGAAGGCGTGCTGATGGAGAACAATGTTTTCACCAAAGGGGCGAAGCGCGTCGTATTCCAGCGGGAGAAAAAATTCGTTTTCAACAATGAATGGAATTTCGACGACCTAAACAGGGAAGAGAATTATACCAGGATAAAGACGGGAACGTTCAAGAAGGAAGAGGCTTTCCCTAAAAAATTCAAGAGGCAGTACGGTAACATACCGGAATATAACAAGGACCATGGCAATGAGGGCGACAGGATCAACGGCGACAACCGCAACTGGAACAACAACGGCAACGGACAGAACAACGGCAAAAACCAGAGCAACGCAGCCGATGGCGGAAACAGCCGGGGCATGAGCGGGCAGGATATGAATAAAGCGAACGAAACTTCAAATAATGCGGTCCCGCAGGAACAGAATAAATCATCCATGGCGGTTGGTTACAGGGCGAACAATCCTGCTGCGTCAGCCGCGGCACAGCCGGTAAGCGGCAATAACCCGGGCAAGAACGCATCTTTCGCTCCGGTCACCCCGAATGCGAAAACGGATAAGGCGGGCAACAGCCTCAACGCCTCCTACTCAAAAACCACGCAGACGGCAAAAGGTATGGTTAAGGGCAAAGGAAAACAGCCTGCGGCAGGGGCGTCCGGCAACACGGGCAACGCCAGGGTTGCGCCTTCCGGCAACAGCAAAAACGCGAAGAGCGACAGCGAGGGTAACAGCGCGGCTGCTTCGGCGGGGACGCATTCTCCGGGGGACTCTTCGGGCAACAGCGGCAATTCGACACAGGAGCCTCAACAGGGCCATAACAGGGGAAATAACTAAATAGAAAACAACGACTGTCAGGATCTAAAATAAAAAAGGGCGCCTTAGGCGCCCTTTTTTATTTATACGGCCGGCGGTTATTTTTTATCCGCGTTTTTTTTGTTCCTCATGAAAAAATAAACGCCGAATGGAAAGGCCGAGATGAGGAGTATTATGGCCTTTATGCCCGACGCGGGCATGTACCTTAAGAACATCACGAATACCGCGAGCATGGATATCCTTCCCATGGCCACGGGCACGTCGCGGGCCACTATGTATTCCATCTTCCTCTCGCTGGCGTTGGCGTCAAGGCTGATGACGTCGAGAGCGTGCGCGGATATCGGTATCCTGACCAGGTAATCCGCGACTGCGCCGATTATGCCGTAGGCCAGAAGCGTGTAAATGTTTATCCTGTAAATGAGCAGGAAGGACATGAGGAACGATATCACGGCGCCGGTCAGGACAAAACCGTCCCTGGTGGAGGGCCTTGAAAATTTTCCCAGTATGTAGGCGGTGGAGACTGTGGCCAGTGCCACTATCATCGAATATTTTCCCAGGGTGAACTCGTTGCCTGTGGATTTAAAGACCAGGATGGAGATGAGGAATATCGATATGGCGTCCCTGCCCGAGAGAAAAAAATAGGCGATCATTGTATCGCGCCATTTTACGTCCGACGAAAAGATGAGATCCTCTATCTTGTAGGCCTTTTTTATCGGGGTGGATTTCATTGAATATGAAAGAACCGCCGAGGATATGAAAAGCACGGCGGAACATGCGAAGATTATGTAATATCCCGAGAACGACGGGAAGGCGGTTATGATAAAGCCGGCAAGCATGGGGCCTGCCAGCGAGCAGGCGCCGGATATTATGGAAGTATTCGCGTAAAAAGAGTCCCTGTCGTGTGTCGTGGTGAAATCAAAGGTCAGGATATGGTAACCGAACCAGTAAAACCCCATTGCAAGCCCCTTGATAAATCCCCATAGCAAAACGTGATCCGTAATGTGCTCGCGGAATATCAGCACCATAAAATAAAACGCCACGTAGCAGAATATTCCTATTATATATATGGCGGTGCGGTCTATTTTCATCCCTATATATCCGCACAGGTAAAACACCACCGGGACCGTGGCGTAGCAGGCCAGCATATACATCGTAATTGGCAGGTAATCGGCCCTCAGCCGCCACAGGTAAATGTTCACAAAAGCGTCTGAAAGCACGGAAGCCGCCATAAAAAGCGATATTGTAAGTATAAAATGTCCGAGCATCTTTTTTTTGTCCATGAAAGACATTATAGACGTCCCCGGACATCCATGTCAATTGGCATATGATAAAAAACAGCCTAAAATTATAGCGTGAAAATGGAATTTGCGCATTCCCATATATACGTTAAAACCTACATAATAAGGTGATATTGGAAAATACTCCCATTTATCGGTTGAATTTGATTTATTTTGTGATACTATTAATACTGTAAAGGTGAGGAATAATTACAAGGAGACGCTTGTGGTGATATCAAAAAAGACCCTGTCAGTGTTAATGCTATCGGCGTTATTCACATTCCTGGCGGCCGTCCAGGCCGGAGCCGTAACCTTTACCGAAAATTTTACCACGAACACCTTTGAAAACACGGTAGCCACCACGGCGAACTGGGATTATACCATAAACAACAGGCTCGGCCTTACGACCGCCAACCAATTTGCGGAAACCACCGGGGTAATAGACTGGGGCGGGGGGGTCAGGTGCATTGATTATGACAACGCAAACGCCATCTGGCTAATCGGCGGCGACGGCGGCAAGATAAATAAATACGACGGGACTTTTTTCACCAACCTTACACTTTCCCTTATTAATTTCGGAACCAACAGCGTCTCGGCCGTAAAGGCCAACGGCACATACTGGCTTGTGGGCGGAGACGGCCCGAGCCTTAACCAGTGGGACGGAGTAAGCACCTGGACCGATAAAAAACCAAGCATGGTAAATTTTACCGGAAATGTCAGGGCGATGGCCTGGAAGAGCGGCGCGCCTTCCTACTGGCTCATCGGCGGCACGAGCGCGTCCCTCAATAAATACGACGGGACGACCTTCACCGACCTTAAGACCGGATTGACCACGGCGGGCGGAAGCGGCGGCGGAAATTTTGCCACCACGGACGAGGTCAGGGCGATAGGATGGAACGGGGCCTACTGGCTCATCGTTGGGACCAACGGCAAGATCTGCAAATACGACGGGGCATCCACATGGACGGACCTTTCCGCGACGCTTGCGGGGGCCGGGGTATGGAACGGGACATACGACATATATTCTCTCGACTGGAACGGGACATACTGGATGATAGGAGGAGGCGGCGGGAAAGTGGCCACGTATAACGGATCCACTTTTACCGACAGGACCGCTTCGGTTTCATTCACAACGGTATGGTCAATAAAATACAACGGCTCTTACTGGCTCATCGGTGGCAACAACGGCTCAAGCACCAGCCTTTATACATTTGACGGGACGACTTTTTATCCGCAGGCGAATATGACCGGAACATTCGACGTTGACCCTATATGGGCGATAGCCGCGACCGCGGGCGGGACAAATCTTCTGGGAGGCAGGAACGGCCGGCTTATGAAGAGGACCGGCGGGGTGAATTCCCCGACGAACACCGACCTGGGCACGAGCATCAAGGACTTCGGTTTTTATAATATCAAAGGGGCGGTTTACAACCCCGCGGGAGCATACTGGATAATTGTGGGAGAACAGGGCTCAATTAATAAATACGACGGGACAACTTTTACGGACTTAAGGACCGGCCTTAACTGGGGCGCGGCCAACGTCCTTTGCGTGGCATACAATCCCACCGGCGGCTACTTTATGATAGGAGGCGCCTCCGGAAACCTGGCAAAATACGACGGGACGACATTTACCCAGAGGTCGGGCGCGAGCTATATCAACTGGGGAACGGAAAGCATAACATCCATCAAATGGGCGAACAATCAGTGGGTTTTTGGCGGGACCGACGCGCACCTCGCGAAATCGGCCGACGGAAATACTTTCACGAATGTAAGCGTGCTGGCTTCTTTCGGGGCCACGGACACAGTGAAAGCCATCGAATACATGGCTTCCTGGAACGAATGGTTCCTCGGCGGGACCACGGGTTCTTTCGCCATTTATGACGGAAACTCCACGCTGACCACCGTATTGAACGCAACATTAACATCAAAATTGGGCGGGACATATTCGGTCAATACCATAAAATGGGACGGGGTCAACAAGGTAAGGCTCGGATGCGACAGCGGTAAAATGGCCGATTACGATTACTCGCTTGGCACGCTGACCAACAAGTCCGGCAACGTCACGGATTTCGGCACCAACGGCATTTATTCCATCGATTATAATTCGGCGCAGACACAGTGGTTCATGGGCGGGGGGCTTGGCTACATTTATTCTTCCGTCGTGAGCGGCTCCGAGACATTTACGGACCAGACGACCAACCTGGTGAACTGGGGGGCCAGGGCGATAAATTCAGTTGCTTATAACGGCAGCTACTGGCTCATGTGCGGGGACCTGGCGAAGATAAACAGGTACGGCGCCTCGTTTAATTCGCCCCAGACCGGGCAGTCGACGGCAATAGACACCTACACATACGGGTATACAGGCAACGTGACGCTTACGGTCAATTCGTCGACCCTTCCGGCCAATACATCGATTGCCTATTACCTGTCCACGAACGGCTCCACATGGACGCCTGTGACGTCGGGCATCGGGATAGCAAACACCGGCACCGAGATATTATGGCGCGCAATACTCACCACTTACAACAATTTTGTTTCCCCTTACGTATCCAACCTCCAGATAGATTTTACAAGGAACCCGGCGTGGACCTTTACGGTCACCCCGACGTTCACCATAACAAAAACATTCACGGCCACCCCGACAATAACAATGACTTCCACGGCGACGCCGACTTATACCGTCACGCCGTCGGTGACTCCGACCGATACGGAGACGGTGACTCCGACCGTAACGCAGACTGTGACCCCGACATCGACGCCCACGGTCACTCCGACCAACACCCCGACATTCACTGTGACGCAGACAGACACGCCGACATGGACGCCGACGGTTACGAAGACTGTAACTCAGACGGTGACGCCGACAGTGACGCCCACTGTGACGCAGACTGATACGGAAACAGTGACGCCTACAGTGACACAGACGGTAACGCAGACGGTCACTCCAACAATAACGCCGAGCGTGACACAGACAGTAACACAGACGGTGACACAGACGGTGACGCCCACGGTGACCGAGACGGTCACTCCAACGATAACGCCGAGCGTTACGCAGACAGTGACGCAGACGGTGACACAGACAGTTACGCCCACGGTGACCGAGACGGTGACACCCACTGTGACGCCCACTGTTACCCGGACGGTAACGCAGACGGTGACGCAGACGGTGACGCCAACAGTGACGCCAACAGTGACGCAGACAGTAACGCAGACGGTAACGCCCACGGTGACACAGACGGTAACTCCAACCGACACGCCTACTTTTACCCCGACGAACACGCCGACATTTACAGTTACGCCAAGTGTTACCCAGACTGATACACAGACGGTGACGCCTACGGTGACTCCTACGGTGACACAGACGGCAACGCCTACGGTGACCGCATCCACAACGCAGACGGTGACGCAGACGGTAACGCCAACGGACACTCCGACGGCGACCCCGACGGTCACGGCCACGGCGTACGCGGACCACTTCCAGGTAATAGCGGCCCCGGCCCAGGTCGCGGGCGTTCCTTTTACCGCGCAGGTTCAGGCAATGGAGCCGCTCTCATATGGCAATCTGGTATTTACCGGATACACCGGGCAGGTTGACATGAGTTCCAACGCGTCATCATATTCCATAACACCGCTCGTTTATGTCTTTACCGGGGCGGAGAACGGCGTGACGACCGTATCGGTTCAGATCAATAACACGGGTTCAAAGGCCATCATAGCCACGGACGACGCCGGCATTCTTGCGACCGGGACCGCGGTGGTAAACCTTACCACGGGCAGCGCGGTGAGCTTTACCATACAGGCGCCCGCTTCATGCTCGGCGGGACAATATATATATATAACCGTAACGGCAAAGGATTCTTATAATAATGTGGTAACAACTTACGCAGGCACCGTCGGATTCACATCCACCGATACCGGTGCGTTTACGGTCCTTCCGCCGGATACGGCCTTTACGCTTGCAAATAACGGCACAAGGAGTTTTTATGTAACATTGACGACGGAAGGGATCCAAACGATATCGGCCCATGACGACGTGACTCCTTCAATAAAAGGCACCAGCAACGGCATTAATGTCAATGCGGGGGCGTTATCCACGTTCCAGGTTGTGGCGCCTGCAACCGCGAACACGGGCATAAGCTTCAACTACGCGGTCACGGCAGTCGACCAGTACGGCAATATCATAAGTAATTTTACCGACCTCGTCGCTTTAACGACCACCGACAATTCCGGGACAATGGCTCCGGCTTCATATACATTCCAGCTGACGGACGGCGGCACCAGGATACTTTCAGCTATCCTTAACACCGCCGGGACCTGGACCATTACAGCCACAGACGCGGGCGCGGGAAAGAGCGGGACAAGCGGACCTATAGTGGCCTCTTCCAGCGCTTCGCAATACAGCCAGCCGCTCCTGTTGACTTCATATCTGCCGACCCAGGACGCGTACGGCTACGCTTATATAAGCATTACAAATAACGCAGGTATAGCATTTACCGTCCCGGCAAGTTCTTTCCTTCAATTCGACGTATTTATACCGGATTACAGCGCTGATTTCTATTGCTCCGTGGAAAATAACGGGACATGGAATCCGGGAGGTCAATTAAGGGATTTTACTCCTTATATAAGGGACCAGAATAATATAAGGATACATCCGTCGACCGACATATCCGCTTACGCGAGAGGGCAGTGGTATCACAGGAAATTTGATTTCTCGCCGGCAGGGCTTGCGAACCATAATTCCCTGGAGTTCTTCCTGTCACAGGATACCGGAAACCTCGGACAGAACGGCGCGCCTTCCAACAACCAGGGAACATTCAACGCCATTTATGACAATATTCAGTTTACAAATTCAAGCGGCACAACCATAAAATCAATATTCATGAACAATAATATTCTTGGAGTGACCGGCTGGGTTCCGAACCCGGTATCATCCACTGTAGGGGCGGGCGCTTCATGGATCGGCGGAACCGTAATCCCCACGAACAACTGGGTCTTTATATTAAAGGATATGACATTAAGCGTCGTGGGCTCTCCGGTGCTGGCAAACGGTGTGGCTACGGCGACAATAACGGCGCATGTGACAAGCCCAGGCGGAAACCCTGTTTTCGGGGCCCTGATTGATTTTACATCGAACCGTCCGGGCGACATCATAACCCCGCAAAATCTGCTGGTGGGAAACACAAGGGCTGTAACTGATGTTAACGGAAATGCTTCGGCTACAATAAAATCAACCCTTGAAGGCTCGGCGCAGATAACCGCTACTTTGAGCCATATGAGCAGGATAACGACGGTTAATTTTACGGCAACAGCCGCGAGCAAAGTGACCATAATACCGAACTATCTCAGCCTTCAATCCAACTCGCCCGGGTCGATACAGGTGAGCATACAGGATGTTAACGGAAATAATATATCGTATGCGCAGAATATAACAATGACATCCACGTCGGGAACGATGCAGTTCAGCCAGGATAATGGAAATACATGGCTGACAACGGTATACCTGCCTGGAACGCAGGTCAACAATATCCTTGTAAGGGATTCAGTGGATGGAAATTCGACGGTATCGGCCGCGGTAACCGGGCTTACCACGGGGACGGCTGCCATCACGGTAAACGATACGCCCGCTTCCTCGCTTTCCATAATACCGGCAACGCAGACAAATATGGCCGGAAACACCGCGACCATAATAGTGCAGGCCAAGGACAGCCTGGGCAACAGCGCCAATTCCAACGCTGTCGTGAAGCTCTCTTCCGCTTCCGCAACCATGCAGTTCTCAACCGACCAGAACAACTGGTTCACTACGGTAAACGTAACCCTTGCCAGCGGCAAGGCCACGCTTTATTATATGGATACCAAGAACGGCAACAGCGTGACAATTACGGCGCATGATACGGCGGCGGCCCTTACGGACGGCAAGGCATACGCCACCACCATATCAAATGTCGCGGCCCTTTTGTCGGCCACGGCAAGCGCATATTCGGCGCCTATAAGCACGCCGCTTACAATAACCGCGCTCCTGACCGATGCCTACGGCAATCCTATAACAAACACGGCGATAACGTTCGTCCCGAAAGCAAGCGGCGGGGCTCCGACTGTGGCGCCGGCATCGGGCAATACGGACGCAAACGGCCATGTGACGACAACTTTTACGACCGGAGCCTCTACCGACCAGATGAATTATTGCGTGGTCAACTCGGCGGGGGTTCTCGGCACAACGGTAATTATTTATATATCAGGGACAGCGACGCAGATAGTGCCGAACCCTAACCCGATGGCCCTGGGAGCGGATATTATAGGAAGCCTCGGCGTTAATCTGCAGGACGCGGGCGGTTTCAATGCCCAGCCAAAATCAGGTGATACTTCGCTGACAATTGCGGCAAACGCAAACGTGCAGTACTCCCTTGACGGGGTGACATGGAGCGGGCTGAATACGGCATTGCCGTTTACTGTAAATTCAAGCGGCTATTGCCTTATTTATATTAAATCACACACACCCGGCACGTATACATTTGTAATATCCGGAACCGGGTACACATCGGCTACAGAGACGCTTAACGTTACTACCGGATATTTCCTGCACATAACACCGCCTGCATCTTCGGGCACTATTTTCGCGCCTGCCGGATCAACATATTCGGTAATGGCATATATAACGGACCAGAACGGCACGGCGCAGGCCATAGCCAATGTGCCAATATCTTTTGATTCAAATTACGGCTCGGTCAATCCTATCAGCGGATATTCCAACGCGGCAGGTCAGTTGAGCACAATACTGACGCTTTCGATATCCTCCGGTATCGGCCATATAGTCACCGCGACAATGTCCAATCCCTCGGGAGTGACGTCGTCGGCCATAATAATGTCACAGCCTGTAATAACGTTTGCCATTTCGGCACCGTCCACGGCGTTCAGGTCATGGGGCACTTACATAACCTTCTATACAATAATAGTGAGGGCAAAGGACGCTTATAACCAGACGGTGACAAATTACACCGGGACGGTCCATTTCACATCTACGGACCCGCTTGCGACACTGCCGTCCGATTATACTTTTGTGGCGGGAGACAACGGCGTGCACCAGTTCACAGTGATCAAATACGGAACGGACGGTTTGCAGAATATAACAGCTAAAGACACCCTCGATGCGACAAAGACCGGGGTCAGCAATAATACTCTCGTGGGAGATCCGCTTACATTTACCTTCACGCCCACGGTCACAAAAACGATAACCCCGACGGTTACGCAGACGGTAACACCCACGGTCACAAAGACGGTTACCCAGACGGTTACGCAGACGGTTACCCAGACTGTGACGCCGACAGTGACACAGACGGTGACTCCGACGGTAACAAAGACAGTGACCGCCACCGTGACGCAGACTGTAACGCAGACTGTTACCCCGACAATTACCATAACGGTTACGCAGACGGTAACCAAGACCGTAACGCAGACGGACACCGAGACGGTGACACAAACGGTTACGCCTACTATAACCATAACGGTCACGCAGACGGTGACCAAGACAGTTACACAGACGGACACCGAGACGGTGACGCAGACGGTCACGCCGACCATTACGGCGACAGACACGCAAACCGTGACCCCGACCGTAACCCCGACAATTACGGAAACATCAACCAATACGTTCACGGTCACAAAGACGGTCACGCAGACGGTCACGCCCACTTATACTGCGACGCCGACATTCACGGCGACGCCGACATTCACGGCGACGCCAAGCGTGACGCCGACTTTCACGATAAGCCCGACCTTCTCGGTCAGCCCGACATTTACGGATACCCCGACCGTAACTCCGACTTCCACGATAACACCGCCGTGGACGGCAACGGTGACGCCCACAATAACGCCGACGTTCACTTTCACAAATACCTACACCATATCGCCCACATATACGGCCACATCGACATTCACGGCCACGCCATCCGTCACAAAGACGGGCACGCCCACGGTTACCGAGACGGTCACAGAAACCGAAACAGCCACAATAACCCAGACGCCGACCATCACCAGGACGCATACAATATCGCCGACTTACACGACATCGCCGACCTTCACCAATACGCCCACGATAACGACGACTTCCACAATAACGCCGACCGCATCCCCGACGCCGGATATGATAGCGGTTTACCCTAACCCGTATTCTCCCACAAAGGCTTACAACGGCACCCTGAAATTCGACTTCATGCCGCCAAATTCCACAGTGGAAATATACGACATACAGGGTTATAAGGTCAAGGAATTCGACGGTGTCTCCGGCAGGATAGAATGGAACGGCACGAACATGAACGGAGAAAAATGCGCTGCGGGCATTTACATGTATATTGTCACCACCGGAGCGGGAAAATACACGGGCAAGATATACATAATCAAGTAAAGGACAAAACATGAAAAAAGCCATATTGATTATCGCGGCGCTTTTCGCCGTGTCACAGGTTTTTGCGGACGCTGGGCAGGGGGCCATCGACCTGCTTAAAGTGCCCTCGGGCATAAAATCACAGGCAATGGCCGGGGCGTATAATTCAATAAGCGACGACCTTGAGGCCTTTGACATGAACCCCGCCGGTCTGTCCACCATAGAGAACACCGATATGCTCTTCATCCAGGACCTTTATTTGATGGGGATATTCTATGATTCTTTTTATTACGCCCACGGCAACCCGGATATAGGGACTCTGGGCGCGGTTGTGAAATATTTGAACGGCGGCTCGCTGGTGAGGACCAATGAAACCGCGCTGGGGCAATACGACGGCACCGGGCCGACGGTATCCGCGTCGGATTTTCTTGTCGGTGTCGGCTACGGCGTCAAATTATCAAAACTGCTTTATAATGATTTTACAAAAAATGTCGAAGCGGGGGCTACCGTAAAATTTTCGGGCGAGAACCTCGGGCCTGATTACAGCGACATGGCGCTCTCCGCGGATATAGGCGCCATATACAACATAGTCCTGGAAGAGGCCGATTTTATGCAGAACCGCGGCGAGACCATATGGAACAAGATTTCCCTGGGGTTCGACATAAGGAACCTTGGGATCGGATTCGGGTCGGGTCTGACACCGATGATAGTGGCCGCGGGCGCCTCTACGCAGGTGCTTAATATTTTCGGCCTTTCCAACAGGTTCCGTTACAGCCTGGATGCGGACGTTTCCGTGGCCGACTCGTTCAATTTGAGGACCGGATTTGAATACATGCACAATTTCGGGGATTTTAACATCGCTCTCAGGGCGGGATATGATTTTAACCCGTCTTCAAGGCTTTACAGCGGATTGGCCGCGGGCGCCGGGATAGGGTTAAGGAACGGCCAGGCCACAATGTATTCCCTGGATTACGTTTATTCGCCCTATGGCGAGCTTGGAAGCAGCCAGAAGATAGGTTTATACTTCAGGATATAAGGAAAAAGCCGCTCCTTTTTCATGGCCTTAAAACTTGACAGAAAACCTGAAAATGATATAATTTACCATATATTTAATTTAATTACAGGAGGAACTGATGAAGAAATTTCTTGTTATGTTCTTAATGGTGGTTTTTGCTTTCGGAACAATGCTGATTACGGGCTGCGGCGGCGGCAGCGAGGGCCAGAAGGTCAAGAGCGCGGCCGATGAGGAAGGGCAGGTAATGGACGAGGCAAAACAAAAGGCAAAAGAAGAACTGCCGAACACATACCTTGTTGAAAAAGGCGACACTCTCTATTCGATAGCCGAGAAGCCGGAAATTTACGGGAACAAGTACCAGTGGCCTGTGATATTTGACGCCAATAAGGACATAATTGATGATTATAAGACCGTGAACGAAGGGCAGAGGCTCATAATCCCGCGGAACATTACAGCCGTGGACATTGAAAAGGCAAAGCAAAAGGCGACCGAACTTAACTGGCCTCCGGCTGAAAACGGCGCGACTGCGCAGGCACCGGCCGGCAAGGAATCGGATGAGAACGTTCAGGAAGGCGCGGTTGCCGGGATAAACCCGGTAAAACACGTGAAGGCGCGCGCAAGCGCGGCCCCGGCAAAGGAAGCCGCGGTTTCGGAAGCGGCATCTTCCCAGACGGAAGAACAGCCCACTCCGATACCGGAACCGTCAAAAAAGGCAAAAAAGAGCGGGCCGAATATGATAGCGCTTCTGCTCATATTGCTCGGCGTGATCGCAGTGGTGATCTATTTCATTATAGCGCAAAGGAACAAGAAAAAAGAAGAGGATGAGGAAGAAAAAGAGGAAAAGTCGGACAATATACTGGGATAAAAGCGCGCCCTTTGTCGGCGCGTTAATGAAAAAAAGGCGCAGGTTATCCTGCGCCTTTTTTTTTAAAAAGGTGAAAATGAAAAAAATAAAGGAATGGATGCTGTTTAACCTGGTTTTGCCGGCCGGAATATTCCTGCTAAAGCTACTCTCGCTGACATTTTCTTTCAGCGAGCTAAACGGCGCCGGGATATCGCCTTACCAGGACAAGAAAAGGCGGTACATATATATTTTCTGGCACTCAATACTGCTGGCGCCGGTTTGCTATTACAGGAACATGGGTATCGTCTCGCTTGTTTCCATGAGCAAGGACGGGGAGATAGCCACACGCGTCGCGCAGAGTTTCGGATTTGTGATAGCCAGGGGTTCTTCATTCAGGGGCGCCGCAAAGGGGCTCATGGAGCTTAAAAAGCTGGCCGAAGAGGGAAGGGACATAACCATAAATACGGACGGGCCGCGCGGGCCGGCGGAAAGCGTCGGCAAAGGGGCCATATACCTTGCAAAGCTCACGGGTCTGGCCGTTGTGCCATTCGGGTTCGCATGGGGAAACAGGATAAGGCTTACGTCATGGGACAGGTTCCAGGTGCCGCTGCCTTTCTCAAAAGGGGTTTTCAAGTTCGGCACCCCGGTCGAAGTCGGCCCGGAAATTCCCGAAGAGGATTCGGAAAATATCAGGAAAAAGCTCGAGCAGGAGCTGAAGACGCTCAACTCCGACTGTGAGGCTCATTTTGGGAGATAATACGGAAGCATTCCGGGCTCAAATGCTGGAGGTGGCAAAGGGTTTTGACGAGAAGGGTTCCAACGTAATAATGACCGCCTTTGACATGGCCGTCAAGGCCCATGAGGGCCAGAAAAGGATGTCGGGAGAGCCGTATATTTCCCATTCCGTGGAAGTGGCGCGCATATTGAAGGAAATGAAGATGGACGCCTCTACCATCGCGGCGGGGCTGCTTCACGATGTCATAGAGGACACGTCATTTACGGTGGAGGATATAAAAAAAATATCGGGCGAGAACGTGGCCTTCCTTGTGGAGGGCGTAAGCCATGTAACCGCGAAGGTATTCAAGACCAGGGGCCAGATATTCAGCGAGTCGCTGAAAAAAATGTTCTTTGCAATGGCAAAGGACATAAGGGTCATAATCATAAAGCTTGCCGACAGGCTTCATAACATGAGGACCATAAGATTTCTTGACCCAGAAAAACAAAAAATAATATCGCAGGAAACCCTTAATATTTACGCTCCGTTGGCGCACAGGCTCGGCATGGAAAAGGTAAAATCCGAACTTGAGGACATCGCCTTCTCGGTCATAAACCAGGAGGCCTACCGCGATATAGCTGAAAAAATAGCGGAAAGGAAGGAAGAGCGTGAGAAAAGGGTCGAGGCGCTCAAGTCCAGGCTGGACGAGGAGCTGAAAAAGCAGGGTGTGACCGCCGAGATAGTCGGCAGGCCCAAGCATTTTTATTCCATATACCAGAAGATGACGCGCGACAACAAGCGTTTTGAGAACATTTACGACCTGCTGGCCTTAAGGGTCATAACCGACACAAAGGCAAGTTGTTACACGATACTCGGCATCATCCATAATTATTTAAAACCGCTTCCCGGGAGGTTCAAGGATTACATAGCCATGCCGAAGTCCAACATGTACCAGTCCCTGCACACCACGATACTCGACGAGTCGGGCCGGCCCGTGGAGATACAGATAAGGACGCATGAGATGGACGAGCTGGCCGAGGAAGGCATCGCGGCCCACTGGAATTACAAGGAAGAGAAGGCTTTTGACAAAAAGACGGACACGGCTTTCGCCTGGGTGCGCCAGCTGCTTGAATGGCACGGCACGGTGCGCGAGAGCGAGGAATTCATCAAGGAACTCAAGGTGGATCTTTTTGACGAGGAAGTGTTCGTATTCACTCCCAAGGGCGAGGTCAAGGAACTCATCAAGGGCGCCACGGTCCTTGATTTTGCATACAGCGTGCATTCGGACCTGGGGGACAAGTGCATCGGCGCAAAGGTCAACGGCAAATGGGTGACGCTTAAATACGAGATGCAGAACGGCGACATGGTTGATATTTTAAAGGGGCCGAACCAGCATCCCGTGGTCGACTGGCTCAAGGTCGTAAAAACGGCCAAGGCCAAGAACAGGATACGCCACTGGCTCAGGACGAACCAGAACATAAAGGAAAATATCGAGAAAGGCCGTTCACTGCTCTCCGAGAGGTTCGGGAAGTTCGACATCAAGCTTGAGAGCGTGCCGGAAGAGGCGTGGGGCGCGCTGCTTGAACAATATAACATAAGGGACAAAGAGGACATCCTCGCCGGGATAGGTTACGGCGAATTTTCCGATTCCAAGATAGCCAATCATATAGTGAAATTTGTCCGTGAGAGCGAGGATTTTAAGGCCGTTCATCCGCACATCACGCACGGCGCGGCCAAAGGCGAGATAATAGTCCAGGGGGAATTCGGGGACGTGGCCTATAAATTCGCACGCTGCTGCAACCCGGTGCCCGGCGACGAGATAACAGGCATTTTCACAAAAAAAGGGATATCGGTCCACAGGAAGAGCTGCTCGACCCTGGCGCTCTCAAAGATCAACGCGCCTGTAATGGAGGTCAACTGGAACGAGAAAGCGGATAATTTTTATATGTGCAGGCTCAGGGTGACCGGGCGCAATACGGACTCGCTTTTGAGCGACATCCTGACGACGCTGTCCAAAAACAACGCCCTTATAAATTCCTTTAATTCCAACCTCGCCTACGAGAACCATTTGCAGGCCGACCTGGCCGTCAGCATAAAAAGCCAGCAGCACCTGAACGAATTGATGGCCGCGTTAAGGAAGGTTAAGAACGTCCTGACCGTCGAAAGGGTGGACTAAAAAAACAAAAAAACCGCGTTGACCGCGGTTTTTTTATCAATGTTAATTGCCTGTTTAGGCGACTTTTTTGACTTTCCCGGACCTCAAACAACGCGTACATACCAGCGCCCTCTGTACCTTGCCGTTCAAAAGTATCTTAACGGGCTGTAAATTGGGTTTGTTCCGTGTTTTGGTCCTGTTCCTTGCGTGCGATACGTTGTTTGCCGTAACCGGCTTTTTATCGCAAATTACACATGATCTTGCCATTTTTTTAAGCCTCCTTGAATTTTCTTAATCAGGGTAAAAATATAACATAATTAAAGTAAAAAGTCAAAAGGTAAAACCAATATTATTGACAAATCCAAAATATGTGTTAATATAATTTCATCCATATTTATATATGCAAATCGGGAGGTATGTTGATGAAAATTAAATACTTTTTGGCCGCGTTCCTGATGATCTTTCTGGTCGGCTGCGCATCCACACTTACCCACTATGAGCTCGGAATGCAGTATTACGAAAGCGGCAAGCTTGACGACGCCATAGAGGAACTCCAGTCGTCCATAGCTATAAATCCATCCGACCCGATCGTGCACAAGTCCCTTGGCGATGTTTTTGCCGACAAAGGCATGTTGCTAGAGGCGATAACCGAATGGGAGGTCGCGCTAAAGCTCAGGCCCGCCCTTGAAGAGTTAAAGGGAAAACTGGAGACTTCATACCTGTCGCTCGGCAACGAGGAACACGACAAGGGCAGGATAGACGAGGCGATGGAGATATGGAGAAAGATAATCCAGCTCAACCCGGACAACCTCGAGGCGCATAAAAGGCTCGGGCTCGATTACCTCCTTAAAAAAGACAACGGAAACGCCATCCCCGAGCTTGAATTCGTAATATCAAAAAATCCCAACGACGACCTTGTTTATAAAAAACTCGGCATGGCTTATTTTGAAAAAGGAAATTTTGACGCGGCTGTAAAGGCGTTCGAATCCCTTGTGCGGCTCAAACCCACGGACGCCATGGCATACAACAACCTGGGATCGATATATCTCAAGGTCAACAGGGTACAGGACGCGATAAATATCCTGGAACAGGCCCTTAAACTGGACTCGACGAAGTCACCCATATACAACAACATGGGCAACGCCTATTACCAGAAAAAGGATTATAAGAACGCCAGGGTGCAGTGGGCAAGGTCCCTGCAGATAAACCCGACGGACGACACCGCAAAGACGAACTTAAAGACCCTTGATTCGATGGGCGAATGAAATAAGCGCAACTTTTTACATTACAACACATACCGACTATGGAGCTGACAAAATGAAGAAAGCGCTTGAAAACCTGACGAGAGTATTGATCTTCCTGACCGCAATCGCTATGGCGGCATCGATCTTTGTGCTTCCCAGCCATTCATGGTGGCAGCCCGCGCTTTTTGCCTCGACCTTTATAGTGGTCGGGGGTTACCTTCTCCTTGGCTCGATGGCGGGCACCATATTCCTTATATTCAGCACGGTGCTTTATGTGCTCGCCATTTTCAAGTCCATTTCGGGCGAGGCACAGATGGTCCCGGTGATAGCCGGCCTGTTGATACTTTACGTATCCTTTTTTATCGTCAAAAAACTCGGGGATACGAGCGCCTTTATGCTTTCATCCACGCAGGACCAGCTAAAAGGGCTCGAGGGTGACTATGCGGCCATGATAATCGAGAAGAAAAATCTCGTGACCGGCATGGAAGCCAACAGCGCCAAGCTTGAAAAATATGTAAAGCTCAAGGAAATATACGACAGCCTTTCTTCCCAGACCGATTTTTCATCGAAAATGCGCCATGTCCTGCGCAACGTCATAGATATTTTCCATCAGGAAAAGTCAATATCGCTTTTTCTGACAAGATCGGACAAGGTCATGAAAATAATGGCGGATAAAAAGGACGACCTGCTGACCGGAGAGCCGGACGTGGAAAGCCTTTACCTGAAAAATTTTGACGAATTCATACTTCACAACAAGAAGTCGATAATAATAACCGACATGGACAAGGAGATCCGCTTTAAATCCGACGGCGAGGACAACATCAGGTCGCTTATCTCGGTCCCGGTATTCGTTAAGGACGCGGTCGTCGGTATATTAAGGGTAAATTCGGACCAGCCAGGGTGTTTCAACCAGGAGGACCTGCGTTTCCTTGATATTATAGGCTCGATGCTGGCCAGGGTCCTGGCGGAGGAAAAATATGTCTGATAAAAAACTGATACTTGTATTTTCACTGCTGTTGATCGCGATAGCCATAGCCCTGACGGCTTTTCTTCCGGAGAACGAGTTTATGCACGCGCCTTTCCAGATGATAGTCATTTCGGTAATATTGCTTTCCATACACATGCAGATGAAGGACATAATCATAATAGTGATGCTCGTGTCCGCGGTTATATGGGGCCTGGCATTTTATGAGGTCATAGGCCAGACGCACCAGCTCATCGCGGAGAACGCGATAATATTCGCCGTGTCGCTCGTGCTGGGCCTTTATGAGACCGGCTACAGGGAGGAAAAACACAAACTTGTCGTGGTCGCAAATTACAAGAAAAAGGAAACGGAAACCCTGAGGAACGAGATTACCGCATTGAATGCGGAGAATCATTCCATAATGGAGAAAATAAAGGAATACAAGAAATATTTTTAACGCAGGACCTTTTTAAAAGGGGACCGACGCATATGACAACAGGAACACTTTACGTAGTCTCAACCCCTATAGGGAACTTAAATGACATGACTTACAGGGCCGTGGAAACCATGAAAATGACCCCGTATATAATCGCGGAGGACACAAGGGTCACCGGCAAACTCCTGAACCATTTTGATATCCCGTCAAAGCTGATTTCATACCACGAGCACAACGAGAAGTCACGCACCGGAGAAATAATAAAACTCCTGAAATCGGGGATTGACATATCCATGGTTTCGGACGCAGGCACCCCCCTTATTTCCGATCCCGGCTTTATTGTCGTTGACGCGTGCATAAAGGAAGGGATACAGGTGCGGGCAATACCCGGCGCGTCATCGGTGCTCAGCGCTGTGATACTTTCGGGATTCGACCCGTCGCGCTTTGTCTTTTACGGTTTTCTCGAGAAAAAGGGAAGGGCAAAATCCGAAGAGCTGAGGGAGATGGCGGGATATATGATGCCGTGCGTCATCCTTGAGTCGCCCCACAGGGTGAAAGACACCCTCGCAATGATATCCGAACTGCTCCCGGGCAGGGAAACAGCGGTGGTAAAGGAGCTCACGAAGATACATGAAACCGTCTTCAGGGGCGGCCCGGCTGAGGTTGCGCTGGAATTGAACGAGGAAAACCTCAGGGGGGAATTTGTCATAGTGATCGGGCCCGGCATGCGGGCTGAAGCCGTGGTGGACGAAAAAACCATAGAACAGGAGCTGCGCAGGTTGATCGCGGCGGGAGCGACAAAAAGGGACGCCGTCAGGGAAGCGGCAGGGTCCTTGCATATCAGCAAAAATGAAGCATACAGGGTCTCCCTGGACCTGTAAAAGGAGATAAAATGGAACTCATAAGGCTGAAAGTGGCGGCAGGCAGCAATCCCAAGTCGGTGGCGGGATCGATCGTGAACAATATAAGGGAAAAAAAAGACGTTGAAATAGTCGTAATGGGGCCGGCTGCGGTAAATCAGGCCATGAAAGCCATAACCATAGCCAGGGATTACATAGGCCCCGAGGGTGTCGAAATACTTATAAGGCCGGAATTCACCCATCTGGAGCTGGACGGCGAGCAGAAAAGCGCCATGAAATTCGTAATAATACCCCAGCTCAAATAAAACGTTAAAAACCCATTGTTGACCTTTTTACCTCATTAATATATAATCATCCTTGAAGAAAAATGGCTCCGGCCGTTTGCCGGCGGGTTTTTCCATATTCGCATGCTTAAAGAAAAACCTTAAAAGATAAGGATAAAAACAGGATAAAGGCCGGCTTCGTGAAAGTGCCGGCATCCTTAAAAAGGCGGGAATACAATGCTGAAAAAAATAACGGCTTTAACGGTGGCCGCGTTTCTTTTATGCGCGCCGGTTTTTGCGGATTTGATAGTCCTGAAGGATGACCAGCAGTTTTCCGCCGATGTGAAAAATTTTGACGCCTATTATTTGAACGTGCTGCTTTCTTCGGGAACGCCGCTGGCCATACCGTGGAACGAAGTCAGGCTCATCAAGCATACGACGACGGGTTCGTCCTGGCTCGAAGAGACTTACATAACCAAAGAGGACGCTGAAGTGAACAGCCTTGTGGTCCCGCTGGACGAGAACACCGGGCTCCAGAAGGCATTTTTTCCGGGGTTTATAATGCACGGCGCCGGGCAGTTTTACGCGAAGAACCAGAACATGGGAATGTCCCTGTTGAGCGCCGAGATTGTTTCGGTGATAATCATGGGCATAAGCCTGAACGAGGTGCTCGGGCCCAACGACCAGGGCGACAGCCTTAACGTTTCAAGGATAGTTTTTTTCAGCGGCCTGACGATGTTCGCGGCTTCCTGGCTGTGGGACGTATTTACGGCGAAATGCGCGGTTTCCGATTACAATTCATCGCACAAATTTTTGATAGACGAGGCAAAAAGCGAGGCGGCGTCGGTAACCGCCACGGCTGCGGCGGGCGGGCCTGTTACCGGGACCGCAACCGATGCAGTACCAACGGCGGTGACCGCAACTTCGGCACCGGCTGAAAAAACCAAAGGAGAATCGAAATGAAAATTGCGCTGGGGAGCGACCACGCCGGATGGGAACTCAAGGAAGAGATAAAAAAATACCTGAGCACGCAGAAGACCGAGTACAAGGATTTCGGCCCTTATAACGAGGAGTCGGTCGACTATCCGGACTATACCGAAAAAGTCGGCGAGGCCGTGCTTTCCGGAAAATATGACCGCGGCATCCTGATATGCGGCACGGGCATAGGCATGTCGATTGCGGCCAACAAGATAAAGGGCATTTACGCCGCGCTGGTCGACAACACATACACCGCGGTTTTTGCCAGGAAACACAATAATTCCAACGTACTGGTGCTACCGGGCAGGATGATAGCGAAAAACCTGGCCGACGAAATAGTGAAGATATGGCTGGCCACCGAATACGAGGGCGCCAGGCACGATAAAAGGATCGACAAGATAAAAGCTATCGAAGCCAGGAACCTATAAAATATTTTGCAGAGGTGATGCCATGGATTTTACGAAGTATATCGAAAAAGTGGACAAAGAAGTCGCCGAGATAATAAAGCTTGAGGTAAAAAGGAACAGGGAGACCCTGTTGATGATAGCCTCGGAGAATTACGCGGATGAGGCCATTCTGCAGGCGCAGGGTTCCGTTTTTACCAACAAATACGCCGAGGGATACCCGGCAAAACGTTTTTATCAGGGGGTGGAAAATTCCGATTCCATCGAGCAGCTTGCCATCGACAGGGCGAAAAAATTATTCGGCGCCGAACACGCCAACGTGCAGCCCCATTCCGGTTCCCAGACGAACCAGGCGGTTTATCTTGCTATGCTGCAGCCCGGCGACCCGATACTCGGCATGAACCTTGCGGCCGGAGGGCATTTGACGCACGGCGCGCCGGCGTCGTCTTCCGGCAAACTTTACAAGGCGCATTCATACGGGGTCAATAAGGACACTTTTCTGCTGGATTACGACGAGATAGCAAGGACGGCGCAGGAAGTAAGGCCGAAAATAATCGTAGCGGGCGCAAGCGCATACCCGAGAAAGATAGATTTTAAGAAGTTCAGGGAGATAGCTGATTCGGTGGGAGCCCTTCTGCTGGCCGACATGGCGCATTACGCAGGGCTTGTCGCGACAAAGCTTTATCCGGACCCGGTGCCGTATTGCGACTTTGTCACCACGACCACGCACAAAACGCTAAGGGGACCCCGCGGAGGTCTTATATTATGCAGGGAAAAGTACGCCAAGGCGATAAATTTGGCTGTATTTCCAGGCCTGCAGGGCGGGCCGCTCATGCACGTGATCGCGGCAAAGGCCATCTGTTTCGGCGAGGCGATGAAACCGTCGTTTACTGCGTACCAGGAGCAGGTCATAAAGAACGCGCAGGTGCTGGCGCAGGAGCTAATAAAAAAAGGCTACAAGGTGCTCACCGGCGGCACGGACTGCCATCTCATACTTGTTGACTTAAGGGTCAACAACCTGACCGGTAAAGACGCGGCGCTTGCCCTTGAAAAAGCGGGCATAACCCTGAATAAGAACGGCGTGCCTTTTGACACCCAGAACCCGTTCATAACCAGCGGCATCAGGATCGGGACGCCGGCGATATCTTCGCGCGGCATGAAGGAAAAAGAGACGGAGGCAATCGCGGGCTGGATCGATGAAGTGCTGAAGAACATTGGCAGCGAGGCCGTCATAAAAGGCGTCAGGGAAAAGGTTAAAAAACTTTGTTCCAGGTTTCCCGTTTACAATAAATAAGGGGCCATAAAAATAACCGAGGGGTAATGCAATGGCGGCAAAGAAATATCTTGAGAAAATGATCGAGCTGAGCCTGCTCGCCGTCACCATACTGGTGCCGGTGATATTTTATACCAGGACCAACGACGTGTTCGAGATAAACAAGCTCCTGGTCTTTAAGATATTCCTGCTTGTGATAGCGGCTTCATGGCTCATCATGGTGCTCATGGATAAAAAGGTGGTCCTGGCGCGCACTGATTTCGACTTTCCCGTTCTGGGCTATATTGCGGCCTGCGTTATCACGACTTTTGTCACGCGCAATTTTTTCCTTTCGGTGTTCGGCGTTTACGAGGATTTTGAGGGGATACTTACCATGCTTTTTTATTTCCTTCTCTATTTTGTGACGGTGAATTTCGCCAGGAAAACGGAGACCATATACAAGCTCCTGACGGCGATGCTCATATCCACGCTTGTGATAAGCGGCTACGGCCTGGCCCAGAATTTCGGTTTTGATTTCGTTATGTGGAACCCGGACACCTACAGCCCTGACAGGTTTTTTTCCACCCTGGGCAACCCGAATTTCCTTGCCGCCTACCTTGTGGAGACCATCCCGGTTCTTTTTATCATGTTCTTCATCACGCATAAGATGAACAAAAAAATAATGATCCTGGCGGTCCTGCTAATCGCGGCCATAGTGCTCTTTTTGACAAAATCAAGGGCAGGGATGCTCAGTTTTATCACCACTGTCGTCCTTATAGCGGTTTACACCGTTTACGACGCGAGAAAAGGCGAGAAGGAACTTTTTGACATGAACAAGACGTGGTTCATAATGTTCGGGATAATGGCCCTGGTGATGTTCTTTGTGCCAAAGGTGCAGGAAGCCCTCGCAATGATATGGAGCCGTTCAAAAAACCTTTTTTCTTTCCACGGCATCACGCTGACCCCCAGGGTTTACATCTGGAAAAGCGCTTTCATGATGTTCCGTGATTATCCGGTCCTCGGGACCGGGCTGGACACATTCCAGGTCATGTTCCCGTACTACAGGTTCCCGATATATTGGCAGCTCGAATGGAACGGCACTCCCGAAAAAACGCACAATATTTTCCTGCAGGTGCTGGCCACGCAGGGGATAGTCGGCATGTCGTTTTACCTGCTGCTTTTGACCGCGTTCTTCAAAAAGGCCCTTAACCTTGTCCTGGGGGAGAAGAATTCCCACAGGCGTTACATGTCGTTCGCAATACTGATGGGGACCATCGGTTACCTTATACAGGGGCTCTTCAATTACACCGTCGTTGCCTACGGCCTGTTCTTCTGGATGGCGCTCGGGCTCATAATTTCACTGGACACCTCCTCCAAAAAGTTCTATTCGGCCCAGTTCTCCGGCGGATTTTCATCGTTCATATCCCGCAACAAGGGGCTCGTTTATTCCGTAGTTGTTATAATACTGATGTTAATGTCCGTCGGGCTTATAAGGGAATGGATGGGGGACATGTATTATAAGATAGGCAATATCGCCAGCGTCTCGGACAAGGACGCGGTCGCGGTCTCATATTTCCAGGAGGCGGTCGGCCTTAACCCGAATAGCGAGATATACTGGGTTAAATACGGGATATCCTACGAGAAGCTCATGCACCAGGAAACGGACCGGGACAAGAAGCTTTACTTTATCAACAAAGCCGCGTCCATTCACGAGCATACCATCGAGATGAACCCAATGAACGGCTACAATTACAACAACCTTGCCAGGGTTTACAAACATTTCGGGGAAACCATAGACCCGTCCAAGAACGACACGGCCATAAGATATTACGATGAAGCCATAAAACGCGACCCAAACAACGCCTATTTCGGGCTGGACCTGGCAACCGTCTATATGAACAGGAAGGAATGGCAGAAAGCGGCCGACATCTGCCAGGGATACATAAAAATGTATCCTGATTTTGCGGTTCCCTACAGCTATATGGGTTACATGCTAATGCTCCAGGGCAAGGAACGCATCAACGACACCCTTTATTTTTACGAACAGGCCGTGGACCCGAAAAAGCAGTGGTACAGGGACACCACCACCCAGCTTTCAACCTATTCCAATATGGGCATAATTTACGTCAATATCAATAAATTCGACAAGGCTATAGACATGTTTACCAGGGTCGTGGACATAAAACCGGATTACGCCGAGGGATGGCTCAACCTGGCGCGCCTGTATGAAATGACCGGAGCCTACGGCAAAGCCGCGGATTCCTATAACGAAGTGCTCAAGATAAACCCTTCGGACACAAGGGCGACCCTTCAGCTTGACGCCCTGAGGAAGAGGGGAAAGATATGAAGTGCCCTTACTGCGGCCATAAAAAAGACAAGGTCGTCGATTCCCGCGAGAGCCGCGACGGCGAAGCCATTAGGAGAAGGCGCGAATGCCTTAAATGCGCCAAAAGGTTCACGACATACGAGCAGGTGGAACACGCCCTGCCCATGGTCATAAAAAAGGACGGCAGGCGCGAGTCGTTCGACAGGAACAAGATACTTTCCGGGCTTACAAAGGCCTGCGAGAAAAGGCCGATATCGGTTGAAAAACTTTACGAGGTCATAGACGACATAGAAAAACAGCTTTATTCAAGGATGGAAAAGGAAGTGGCTTCCAATATAATAGGCGAAATGCTCATGGAAAAACTCGCCAAACTCGACGAAGTGGCTTATGTAAGGTTCGCCTCGGTTTACAGGCAGTTCAAGGACATAAACGCGTTCACCAAGGAACTGCAGAAATTCCTGACGGACAAGAAGGAACCGTAGGGTAAAAGTGTTTTACAATCAGCCGGAAATATAATATCATGTTCCGGTGGATTACCGTATAAGCGGAGGAATGGTTGAAAAAAACGGCATTACTGGTTTTTCTGGCGGTTATTCCGGCGTTTTTGTTCGGGATACAGGCCGAGAACATAGAGATAATGGATTTGCCGACGGCCAATACCCTCATCAAGGGGGAGATCCGCGGTGATTTCAAGTTCTATCCGGGCGGCGGTATTTACAACAGGATATTTGTGGGGCTATTCGACAGGCTGTTTATAGGCGGGGCCGCTGCGGTTGACAATATTATAGGCACCGGAAACGTCACCATGAACCTGCCGGGGTTTCTGGCAAAGATCAGGCTGACCGACGACGACGGATCGATGCCGGCCATCGCGATAGGATATGAAGGCGCGGGATATTCCGACGTGCCGCAGAAAGGCGCTTATCTGGCGGTAACGAAAGAGATAAGCATGGGAACGGCTTTCGCCCAGGTGACCGGGACGGTATATAAGACCGATTTTACGTACCTGGGAAACAACATTGACGCCGGCGCCGGCGTTGAATTCGCCATAACAAAGGAATTCACTATGGGCGCGGAGTTCGACGGCATATTCGGTTCGGCCGACTCGAAGCATATAAACGGCCTGATAGGATATTTTTTCGATCCCATACAGATAGACGTCGGGATAAGGTACGGCTACGGCAACAAGGGCCGGGACGTGGGTTTTTCCGATTACACGCTCTCAAGGGTTCTGCGGATCACTTACGTGACCTATTTTTAAAAATTAAAGGATGATAAGGAGCGAAAATGGCCGACGAACATTATCAGATACTTGAGTTTGAAAAACCCATCTATGAACTCAAGAAAAAGATCGAGGAGTTGAAGCACTCCGCCAGGGAAAAAAATTTCAACGTCGACGCCGAGGTAAAGGCGCTGGAGGATAAGGTTGCGTCCCTGCGCGCGGAAATATACAGGAACCTGAACCCCTGGCAGATAGTCCAGATCATGAGGCACCAGAAAAGGCCGAAGACGCTGGATTATATCAGGATGATATTTACCGATTTCATGGAAATGCACGGGGACCGCTCGTTCGGCGACGATAAGGCCGTTGTGGGCGGCACGGCAAAGCTTGACGGAGTCCCGGTGATGCTCGTGGGCATTCAGAAGGGCAAGGATACGAAAGAGAATATTCTGAGGAATTTCGGCTGCGGACTGCCGGAAGGCTACAGGAAGGCGCTGAGGCTCATGAAATACGCGGAAAAATTCCATATGCCGGTCATCACGTTCATCGACACCAACGGAGCTTTTCCCGGGCTTGAGGGTGAGGAACGCGGAGTGGCCGAGGCCATCGCCAGGAACCTGCTGGAAATGTCCCACTTGAAGGTCCCGATAATTGTCAATGTGATAGGCGAGGGGGGCAGCGGCGGCGCTCTGGGCATAGGCGTCGGCGACGCGGTCCTGATGTTCAAGTACGCCACCTACAGCGTGATCTCCTTCGAGGGCTGTGCGTCGATATTATGGTCTGACCCGACCAAGGCGTCCGAGGCCGCAAAAGTGCTGAAACCCACGGCAAAGGACCTTTTTGAGCTGAAAGTGATCGATGAGATAATAGAGGAACCCCTCGAGGGCGCGCACATGGACCCTGAAACAGCCGCGGCGAACCTTAAGGCCGCGATATCGACGCGCCTGGATTCGCTCATGAAGCTTCCGCTCGGGGAACTCCTGGAAAAACGGTATGAAAAATTCAGGTCGATGGGCGTATTCACCGTTGTTACGGAGCCCTCAAATGTGTAAGCGCATCGCCTTGGCGCTGGCGCTGTTTTTTGCGGCCTCATTTGCGTTTTCGGCAATAAACACCGTGCCTCCGGAAGTGGACCTTGCTTCCTCCGCAAAAATGACCGTAATAATAGACCCGGCGCACGGCGGCGGCGACTGGGGCGCGTCCGGACACGGCATCCTTGAAAAGGACATAACCCTCAAGGCTGCCAGGATACTCAAGCAAAAACTTGAAAGCGCATCCGGTGATATCGCCGTATTTTTGACGCGCGAAACTGACAATAACATGAAACCGGAAGACAGGGCGGGATCCGCAAATTCAAGGAACGGGATGGTATTCATTTCCCTGCACTGCGACTGGGTCCCTTCGGAAAAGACCGAGGGATTCAAGGTATATTATTTCACCGGCGAGCCCCTGTCAGGGCAGGTTTCGTCGGCGGAATGGGAAAAAGTCCAGCTTTACCATCTTAATGATTCGGCCAGGCTGGCCGCACTGATAAACCAGTACATGCTTTCACCGCTTATCGCACAGCCTGCATCGGGCCAGGAAGCCAACGACACCCTTCCCCTGGCTTCCCGCGGGGTATCGCAGGCCGCTTTGCTGAGCCTCTACGGGGTGAATATGGCCGCCGTGGTCGTCGAGCTGGGGAACCTGAACAACGCCGTGGACGCGGGGTATTTAAGGGACGACAAAATGCTGGGGAAAATAGCCTACCATATTGAGGAAGCGATAGTTAATTTTTTAAAAAGCAAATCGGCTCAACAGCAGTAAAAAAAGCGGAAAGGCTCGAGGATAAATGGAAAAAAAGGAACATACAGGAAATAAACCCATAGTAAGAAAACAATATTTATACGCTCTGCTGGCGGCCGTGGCCGTTGCCGGGCTGTATTACGCCGCCGCGCGGTTCGGCATTTTTTCATCCGGGCCGAAGACCCCTGTTGTTAATCCTTCCGAGTATAAGCTGTTCACAAAAACCGAAAGAAAGATAAAAGTCGTCATATTTTTCGGCGACGCGGAATCCGACGGCCTCAAGGCCGCCCAGGATGTCATATACGAGTCTGCCGAGCCGATAAACCGGGTCAAACAGGTGCTGCTGAAGATGTTCGCGGAAATTCCGGCGGCCGGAGCTTATATAAAGGTATTGCCGGACCAGACCAGGCTCAGGGAAGTTTACCAGGACAAGGACGGCATACTTTACCTGGACCTTTCCCGGGAATTTTCAAAGAACTGCAAGCCAGGCATCACTTCCGAAAACCTGGCCGTATATTCCATCGTGGACACGATATTTTACAATTTTCAGTGGGTAAAGGGAGTCAGGTTCCTTATTGACGGGGCGGAAAAGCAGGATATGGCCGGGAACATCAGCCTCGGGGAAGTATTCAGGCCGGATATGGACCTTTCGTCAGTAAAGTTATGATGCGCACCGGAAGAATAAGCGCCGCTTTCATCATCCTGTTGTGCCTTTACCTCGGTTTCTCCCAATTAAACTGGCTTGCAACGGACAATACCCCGCAGAGATGGGACGAATCCATACATCTCGGGGCGTCCAGCGGGTTTAAGGAAACCATCCAGAAAAATCCGCTTTCAATATTTGGCTCTTTTTTGTCGCAGGAATCATACTATCCGCCGCTCGTCCCTTTTCTGGCATCTTTTTTCGGATTGGCAAACCCTTCACAGGACAACTTCACGGCCATCATGGCCCTTTTTCTGTGCGGCTGCGTGATCTTCATTTTTCTGTACGCCCGCGGCAGGACAGGGGTCCTTCAGGCAATGGCCGCATGCGCCGTATTTGCCGCGTATCCGCTTGTCATAAGGGAAAGCCATTTTTTTATGTTCGATTTGCCCCTGACTTTTTTCTTCATAGCTTCGCTTTATCTGCTGGAAAAAACAGCTTCATTCACCGACATAAAATTTTCCGCGCTTTTCGGATTCGCCTGCGGCCTTGGAATGCTTGTCAAATGGACGTTTTTTGTCTACATGCTGATGCCCGCGGCCCTCGAGTTTTTCGGCCCTGACAAAAAAAGCCGGAGAAGGGCGGGGCTCATGCCGGCCGCCGTGGTTTTCCTGATTACCGCCGCGCCGTGGTATGCCTGCAACAGCGTGCCGATAATCATGAATCTCATAAAAAATGTGGTGCACAGGAGGTCCGTGGAAGGGCTGCCGGCTGTTTTTTCCGCCGATTCATTCGCCATGTATTTTGGCCTGATGCCCGGCATAATTTCCTGGCCGCTTCTGGCGCTGCTTCTGGCCGGCGCGGCATCCGCATTGTTCTCAAAAGAGGGAAGAAAGCTGGCCGCGACCGCCTTTGCGGGATTAATATTGCTGATACTTATACCCAATAAAAAAGACAGGTACCTTATGCCGCTTTTGCCGGTTTTTTCGGTCATATCGGTTTACGCCGCTGGATTTTTGAGGGGCAAAAAGCCGGCCGTTGCGCTGGCGGCGCTTGCCGCCGTATTCGCCCTGCTTTCATTTACATTCTCCGTCAACGACCTGCCGTTCCCGTGGCCGGGAAGTTCCAGGCCGTCAAAAGCTTCATGGCACGTCGAGGATTTTATGTCCAGGGTATCCCCGGGCTCCACCCTTGCCATTGTCCCGGATTTTATGTACATGAATAATTCCGCCTATGCCGAGACGGCCAGGAATTTTTATCCCGGGGTAAGGGTGACCGGTATTTTCAATTTTCCCATGTTCACGGATTATTTTCTGGCCAAGACCGGCGACCTGGGGCCCGAGTTTTCCGGCGGAGAAAAACGAAGGGAAATATTAAAAGATGCACTTGACCCGAAAAGCGAGGTAAGCAGGCTTTATTCCATGGTATACGAGGCGCCGCTTCCGGACGGCTCAAAGGGCATGCTTTTTAAAAGAAAAGACCCCGCGGCAACCGGCGGGAAAAACGATACCGAAGGGGCAAATTCCGGCATTATGTCGGAGCTGCCTCTTTACGTGCGCGGCATGGAAAAATTTTCTTTCAAGGCGGATATGAAAGGCTCCGGCGAGGAGCTCAGGATATCTTTCAAAAAAGGGGTCGTGGGGGATTTCAAGCATAAGAATGCCGGGCTTATTGTGCGCGACGCCGCAATATCCATAGACGGGTTAAGGACCGCCCCGTATCCGGAAGGCCAGCAGGGGTTGAAGATACTTTCCATAGGGACCATACATATTGATTCGCTTACCGTCAGTGAGGGCGATCTGGCCGACCTGCTCAAAATTTACGCCGGAAAATTCAGCATAACTTCGGTCTCGATCGACAGGGGAATTATAGAGATAAAGGGGAGTTATTCAAAGATGGGCGTGGACGCGGCATTCACATTGAGCAACCCGAACCCGGGAACGGCCGGATCCGACATTGTCTTTAAGGTCGTAAGGCTTAAGGCCGGATGGCTTGGCCTGCCAGCCGGGCTCGTTAACTTCGCGCTCAAAGATTACAACCCGCTGCTCAACAAGTCAAATTCCCCCATAAAGGTTGTATTCGGCCGGATAACCGCGGAAAACGGAAAGCTGGTAATAAAGTAAAAAGTTAAAATTTATGACCAACAAGCAAGGATACGATAATTTTTGACAAACCCCGGTAAAAATGATAAATTGTATGACAATATACAGACGGTTCCTTCCGCTTTTTGAATGGATATTTCAACCATAACCGGAGGCAATAAATTGGATAAATACATACCCTCTGAAATTGAGGATAAGTGGTACGAATTCTGGATGAGCAACGGCTATTTTAAGGCCGACAACAATTCCACAAAGCCCCCTTTTTCCATAGTCATCCCGCCGCCCAACGTCACGGGTTCACTGCACATGGGACACGCCCTTAATAACACCCTTCAGGACATACTTGCGCGCTACAAAAGGGCGAAAGGTTTCAACGTGCTCTGGGTGCCGGGCTGCGACCACGCCGGGATAGCCACGCAGAACGTTGTGGAGCGCGAGCTGAAAAAAGAGGGGCTGAAAAAGAACGACATAGGGCGCGAGGAATTTTTAAAGCGCGTATGGTCCTGGAAGGACAAATACGGCAAAACAATAATGATGCAGCTGCGCAAACTGGGCTCGTCATGCGACTGGAGCCGCGAGCGTTTTACCATGGACGAGGGGCTATCCGAGGCCGTAAAGGAAGTATTCGTCAGGCTTTATAAGGACGGCCTGATTTACAGGGGCGATTACATAGTCAACTGGTGCCCCAGGTGCCTGACGGCCATATCCGACATCGAGGTCCAGCACAAGGAAATAGCGGGACATTTTTACCACATAAAATACCCTTACGCGGACGGCTCCGGTTTCATTGAAGTCGCCACGACAAGGCCCGAGACCATGCTGGGCGACACGGCTGTGGCTGTAAACCCGGACGACCCGAGGTATAAGGACATCAAGGAAGGCACGATGCTCATCCTTCCCGAGACCGGAAGGCGCATCCCTGTCATTAAGGATTCATACGTCGACAGGGAATTCGGCACGGGCGCCGTAAAAATAACACCGGCGCACGACCCCAACGACTTTGAGGTGGGGATAAGGCACAAACTGCCCATCATCAACGTCATGACGGAAAACGGGAAAATGAACGACAGGGCCGGGGAGAACGGCAAATACAGCGGCATGGACAGGTTCGAGGCCAGGAAGAAAATAGTAGAGACACTGAAAGAGCAGGGCTACCTGGTAAAAATAGAGGACCACAAGCACGCCGTCGGCCACTGCTACAGGTGCGACACCGTGGTCGAACCTTTTGTTTCGACCCAGTGGTACGTCAAAATAAAGCCCCTGGCGGAAAAAGCCATCGAGGCCGTGGAAAAGGACGAGATAAAATTCGTCCCCGACATGTGGAAGAAGGTTTACTTCGAGTGGATGCACAATATAAGGGACTGGTGCATATCAAGGCAGTTGTGGTGGGGCCACAGGATCCCGGCGTGGTACTGCGACGACTGCAAACACATAACAGTTTCAAAAGAAACGCCGGTAAAATGCGAGAAATGCGGCGGAACAAAGATACACCAGGACAACGACGTGCTTGACACCTGGTTTTCCTCCGGGCTCTGGCCATTCTCGACCCTTGGCTGGCCGGAAAAGACAAAGGACCTGGAGGTGTTTTATCCGACCACGGTGCTTGTCACCAGCTGGGACATACTCTTTTTCTGGGTTGCAAGGATGATAATGATGGGGCTCAAATTCATGGGCCGCGTGCCGTTTTCGCATGTGGTTATAAATTCGCTCGTCACCGATTCCGAGGGCAAAAAGATGAGCAAGTCCCGCGGCAACGTGGTCGACCCGCTCGAGCTCATGAAATTGTATTCCGCCGACGCGCTGCGTTTTACCATGGCCTCGCTTGAGACGCAGTCCAGGCACATAGCCTTCTCCGAGGAGCGCGCGAAAGGGTACGCCGCTTTTATGAACAAGATATTCAACGCATCCAAATTCACCATGTCGAACATCGAGGGGTTTTCGCCCGTCGACCTTGGGGCAAAGGCGGCATCCCTGAAACTCCCGGAGAAATGGATGCTTTCCGCGCTCAACGACTTTATCAGGTCCATAGAAGACGGACTCGAAAAATACAGGTTCTCGGAGACCGCGCTTTATATCTATGAATTTTTCTGGCACACCTTCTGCGACTGGTATATCGAGATATCCAAGATAGAACTGGCGAAACCGGACAACGCAGAATACGCAAATACCGTAAAAAACGTACTTTTTAAGGTTTTAAAGGACAGCCTTGTCGTCATGCACCCGTTCATACCTTTTATCACTGAGGAGATATATTCCAACATACCGGACGCCGCGAAAAAGGGGTCCATAATGCTTGAGACATGGCCCGCGGCCCGGGCGGAATTTAATTTCGACAAAAAAGGGCTGGCCGACATGGACGACCTTATGAAAGTAATTTATACGGTCCGGAACTTAAGGGGCGAGCTTGATTTTTCGCCGGCGGTAAAAGTGGACGTTTTCCTGAAGCTCGAAAGCAACGGCCGGGTTATAAAAGAATACGCAGATATAATAAAGACCCTGGGCAAGGTAAATAACATCCTGGAAGAGGCGGGCGCTTCATTCATAATTAGGCCAGTGGTTTCGGCAGGGGCCGCGGTCATAGGAAGCGCCGGGATAGACAGGAACGCCATAACAGACAGGGCAAAGGTCATAGCAAGCAGGGAAAAACGCCTGCTTGATGTGGAAAAAGCCGTTGTTTCGGCGTCGAACAAGCTAAACAACCCGAATTTCGTCAATAACGCCATGAAAAAAGCGGTTGAAGAGGAAAAGGCGAAGCTGGCGGTTTATGAATCGGAAAAAAAGGCGCTTCAGGAATTCATCAGCGACCTGAAAAAATAAGGAAGGTAAACGATGGACTGGCTTAAAAAGAACGAAAAATACATAGACAGGATAATAGACCAGGGGCTCAAGGAAGACATAGGGCCGGGTGATGTGACAACTGATATAATCATACCCGGGACCGCGGTGCTTAAGGGCGTTTTCAGGGCCAAGGATGACGGCGTTGTCTGCGGCGTCCCGCTCATGAAAAAGGTATTCTTAAAGCTGGACCCGTCAGTTAAAATATCCGTCAGGAAAAAAGACGGGGATAAGGTAAAAAAAGAGGAGATAATCGCCACAATAAAAGGCAAGGCAAAGGCGATATTGATGGGCGAAAGGCTTGCGTTGAACCTTCTTCAGCTTCTGTCGGGGATAGCCACTTCCGCGGATAAATTCCAGTCGATCGCCAGGCCTTACGGGGTGACCATACTTGACACACGCAAGACCACTCCCACTCTGCGCCTCCTTGAAAAATACGCCGTCAAGACCGGCGGCGCGTCCAACCACAGGATGGGGCTTTACGACATGGTGCTCATAAAGGACAATCACCTTGATTTTATCGACCTGCAGAAAGCCGTGATGGACTGCAGGCGTTATATCCCGCGCGGCATGAAGATCGAGGTCGAGGTGGACAACCTTGAGATGCTGGAGCCGGCGATGAAAGCCGAACCGGACATAATAATGCTGGACAACATGGATTTTGAGATGATGGACAAGGCGCTGGCGATGATGAAAAAGCACGGATGCAGGGCCAAAGTCGAGGTTTCCGGCGGAGTGAACATGCACAATGTCGGTGAGATAGCCAGGCGCCGCGTCGATTATATTTCCATAGGCTCGATAACGCACTCGCCGCAGGCCCTGGACATAAGTTTACAGCTTTCAAAATGAACCTTTCCCGTGTAAAGGCCGTCCTCAAAAAAAACAGGATATTGCGCTCGGCCGTATCCTTCGGTTCGATAAACTCCACCAACCAGTATCTCAAGGAAAATGATTTTTCCTCGGGCACCATAGCCGTATCCGGCACGCAGACGCACGGAAGGGGAAAACACGGCGCCGCGTGGGATTCGGCCCCCGGCGGGTTATGGTTTTCCTACGTGATCAACGGTAAGATAAAAGACCCGTATATATTCGTCATACTTTCTTCTGTTGCGGTCTGTGAAGCGCTCCTGGAGCTGGGCATAAACCCAGTGATAAAGTGGCCAAACGACATCCTTGCGGGCGGGAAAAAAATATGCGGAATGCTGATAGAGAACGACCCGTACAACTCAAAGCTTGTCACGGGGATAGGCATTAATGTCAACAACAGGGTTCCCGCTGGCGCCGGGGTAAATGCGGTGAGCTTAAAGGAACTGCTGGGAAAAAAACACGATATCGAAGGGCTTTTTATATCCGTAATAAAAAGGATCGATTCGTATATAAATGCTCTGCCCGGGAAAAAAAAGAAGTTGATAGCCTCGTGGATAAAATTCCAGGGAGCCATAGAAGGAAAGCAGATTATGGTAAATAAGGGCGGCAAAAAGAATGCCTTCCGGGTCGTAAAGACCATGAACAACGGGAGCTTAAAGGTTAAAGACTCTTCGGGAAAACAGCGTCTGCTCTCAGGCGAGATATTTTTTATATAATTTTTTATCGGAATACACGTGCTCCAGGAACATAACACCGGCGATGGTTTTGGCGTCCTTTATCGCACCGGAACAAACCATTGCAACCGCTTTTTTTAACGTTGTTTTAAAAACACCGATCTTTTCGTCCTCTTCCGGTTTTTGCCGGCCCATGGAAAGTTTTGAGCAGATAAAAAGGGCCATGGATTCGGTCGTCGTGCCGGGTGCAAGGAAAAACTTCAGCGCCTGCGCAACCCTGCCTGCCGAATATCCGGTCTCCTCTGTGAGCTCGCGTTTTGCGCATTGCCTGTATGATTCGCCCACGTCCTTTGTACCCGCTGGGAATTCCACGAGCATCCCGCCCGTTGCGTGGCGGTATTGCCGTATCATGATGATGATCCCTTTTTTTGCGTCCAGAACCGGGACCATGACGGCCGAGCCCGGATGGACCATTATATCCCTGGTAAATTCCGCCCCGTCAAGGATTATCCGCTCTCTTTTTAATTCGAAAATTTTGCCTTTATAAACCCTCTCCGACGAGAGCGTCCTCGCCTTCATGTTCTTATGACCTCTTTTTCGGTTATTATGTAATCCATCCTGACGTCGTGCTTGTCTTCTGGTATGGTTTTTACAAGCTGTTTTTCAAAGCAGATCCCGGCTTTTATTGCGCCTTTCGGCAGCTGTTTTAAGAACCTGTCGTAAAATCCTTTACCGAAGCCTATCCTGTTACCGCTCCTGTCAAAGGCCACGCCGGGCACTATGGCCAGCCCTATGCTTTCCGCCCTGCAGGAGCCGTTGTCTCCGGCGGGTTCCTTTATGTTGAAGGCCCCTTTTACCATCCTGCATCCTTTTTTGTACCTTTTTGGGGTTATATTTTCGCCGCGCACACACGGTAAAAACACCCTGACTCCCCGCGAAAGAAGGAAGTTTATTATGCCGGCGGTCTTTGCCTCGCTTTGCGTGGATGTGTAGGCCATTGCGCATTTGACCCCGGAGACCGCGGGATAAAACGACCTCCTGAAGTTGGACAATATCCTGCGAGAGAGTTCCTTCAATTCGGCGGAAGGGATCGAATCCCTTTTTCCGCGTATTATTTTTCTTATGATATGTTTTTCCATGCCATTATGATATATGCATTCGCGTCAAAAATCAAGTGCGGAGGGGATTTTTATTCGGCTTGATTAGGCGGCAATAATATTTTATAATGCCGGTGGCATTTAAAACAAAGCGAGGGTGAAATGGGAAAAGAATTCAGGATACTTTCTATCGACGGCGGGGGAATGCTCGGGACATATTCCGCCGCCATTATTTCCGCCATCGAGGAACATTATAAAAAACCCGTACCGGGCCATTTTGACCTGATATCCGGGACGTCATCGGGGTCCATAATAGCCGCGGCGCTTGCCTCGGGGAAGACCCCGTCGGAAATATTGTCATTTTTCACCCGCGACGCCGCCCATATATTTTACAACAACCGGGCGGGAACTTTCCTGGATTTTATAAGGACCGTATGGCAGGTGGCAGGCGGGACAAAATTTTCCAACGACAGGCTGCTGAAATCCTACCGCACCCTCTACGGAGAAGAGGCCGACATGGGATCCATAAAAAAATGTTATCTTTGCCTGACGTCGTTTAACGTGACCCGCGGGGCGACCACTGTTTTCAGGACCCCGCACAGCGCCGGCGCCTTGAAGCACAGGGATGTGCCGCTGTGGAAGGCCGTGGCATGTTCGTCCGCGGCCATGACATACATGCCGGAATATTTTATGGACTCTTTCGGGGAAAAGTGCGGCTACGTCGACGGAGGCTCGTGGGCGAACAATCCCACAATGGTAGGGCTCGCCGAGGCGTATAAGAATTTCCTGAAAGACGGCAAGACCAGGATAAAAGTGGTATCCATCGCAAGTTTTTCCGAGAATTTAAAGTCCAAAAAAAAATATTCCTCGCTTGCCAGCTGGTCAACCGACCTTTTGACACTGTTTTTTTCCGGCCAGGTAAGGTCCGCCGATTACGAGTTAAAATGTTTCCTAAAGGACAGCCGCCATGATTATATAAGGTTCGAGCCTGCTGTGAGCAGCGGCCAGGCCAAAACATTCACGATGGACAACACGGCCCCGGCGGCCCTGGCAGCCATGGTTGACGCCGCAAAGTCGGATTTTGCCGGGCATATGAAGGATAAAAAATTCAAAGAAGTCCTTGATTCCATATTTGCCGCAAAAAAAGATCAAAAACCCAGGTTCATAAGCCGGCCTTAGAGCATACCTTTTCCGTATAAAACGTTCCAATTTGTCAATACCTCCCGTAGTGTTTTTCTTTATAATATGACCTGTAAGATATAGGGGGGGTAATATGAACAAGGGATTTTTTTGCGTAATTTTACTGTTTTTATTTCTTCCGTTTTTTCTTCTTGCCGCTTCGGAGAATATAAGCATCAGGGAAGGCGGGTCAAAGGTCCTCCGTTTTGAAAAAGCCGCCGAAGCCGAACCAATAGACAAATCCATAGCCTCCGCCACAATTCTTTCGGACGAGGAAATAATAATTGAGGGCAAAAGGCCGGGGACCACGGTCATAAACATCGCCGGCAACGGCTCGAAAGAAAGCCTTATGGTCAATGTTATAAAGGCGGAAAAAGCCGATTCCATGATAGAGATAGACGTGCAGATACTTGAGATATCCATGATAGACCAGTTCAGTTGCGGCATAGACTGGCCGGCACTCATAAACGGCCCGCTGCCCAGTAACGGTCTGCCGCTTTTGAGCCTTAACGCCGTCGAGCAGTCTCCGCCGGCATTCTCCGCCCTGGGCACGACTTTTACCCGGGGCAAGATAAACATCCTCCTTGATTTTCTTGTGACAAATAATTACGCAAGGGTGCTCGCGAAACCCAAGCTTATGGCCTCCAACGGGAAAGCCGCAAGTTTTTTATCAGGCGGGGAGGTGCCCGTGGTGACCGTCAACACACAGGGGCAGGCGAGCGTACAATGGAAATCCTACGGGGTAACCCTTGAGATCGACCCGAAGACGGCAAAAGACGGGGCGATAGAGGCCCGCATAAAAGCCGAGGTCTCGAACCTTGACTATACCAACGCAGTCAATTACGGCCAGGGGCAGATACCGGCAATAAAGACGCGCAGGGCAGAGACCAACATCAATGTGGCCCCGGACAATACCGTGGTGATAGCCGGGCTCATAGAGGACCAGCAGGACAAGACGGCTTCCGGCGTGCCGGTCCTCTCCGGGATCCCGTTCCTCGGGGAATTGTTCAAAACGACAAATTCCAGCGGCAAAAAGAGCGAGCTGGTCATATTCGTCACGCCCAGGATGGCGGGGCTTCAGGGAAGCGATATCGAATGAAAAAGATAATCACACTGATGAACTTAAGGGACGGCGCGGGCAGGACGACCCTTAGCCTGTCGCTTGCCGCGGCCCTCAGCCGGGAATCGGGGATAAAAACCGCGGTATTCGAGCAGGGGAGCGGCGTTTACGACGGCAGGGCATATACCGGGGCGGGGGAAGGCGGCATTTTCCTTCCCGGGAAAACACCGGAAAGTTTTTTTGACGAACGGCTGGGATTCGCCATGGCATGCGGGCAGGACCCGTGCGCGGCAATATGCGATTTTGAGGGGCATGCCGATATTTTTATCATCGATTCTTCCGGAGAGCCGCAAAGGGAAGTTCTCGGCATGACCTCCATATTCCTTATCCCCGTGCTTTTCAGCAGGGAATACATAACGAGGGCGAATTATCTCGCCTCGATGCTCAGGGAAATGAATTATCCCTCCGCATGCATGGGCGTGGCCGTCAATATGAACGATTCCCCGGGATTTTCCGGCGAGGAGCTTTCAGCCATATTCAATGATACCCGCGTAATGTCGGTCATACCTTTCAGCGAAGAAATAAAAGAGGCGACAGGCAGGGGGGCTATGTGCGCCATGAGGGGAAAAAAGGACAAATATCTTTCAGCTGTAAGGGAACTTGCGCAAAAACTCATGGATACCCCCGGTAAAACGGCCGACAAAAAGTTGCCGCAGACGGCCCGGGCGGGCAGCCATGGGCCGGTTATGCCGGGTTTTGCCGCAGGAGGGGATTTTAAGGAGTTAAAAAAGAGGGTCCGCCTCAGGGTGCTCGGCGAGCTTGATATCAATAATATGGAAAAGGACGCGCTGACGCATCCCGCGAAAAAAGCCCTGATATTCGACGGCATCCGAAAAAAAATACGCGGGCTCCTCGACCAGGAGCCGGACACCCCGGATTCCGGAGGCGAGCGCGAGCTGGTAACAGGGGAAATATTCAACGAGGTTGCGGGGCTCGGCGCGATCGAGCGGTTCCTTGGCGACCCGGATGTCAGCGAGGTCATGGTAAACGGCTGTGACGAAATATACGTGGAAAGTTCCGGACGGCTTTACAGGACCGGGGCCTCTTACACCGACGACCAGAGCGTCATGCGCTCCATAGAGCGCATCGTTTTCCCTCTGGGAAGGAGGATCGACGAGTCATCCCCTTACGTCGACGCGCGCCTGCCGGACGGCTCAAGGGTGAACGCCATAATACCGCCGCTGTCCCTGAACGGGCCGGTCCTGACCGTGAGGAAATTTTCAAAGAACAAGCTGTCCGTTTCCGACCTGGTCGGCCGCGGCAGCCTGACGCAGGCGGCGGCGGATTATCTCAGGGACGCGGTCCTTGGAAGGAACAACATCCTTATATCCGGCGGAACAGGCTCCGGAAAAACAACCCTGCTCAATGTCCTGTCATCTTTTATCCCGGAGGACGAGAGGATAATTACCATAGAGGATTCCGCTGAACTCAAGCTTGACCAGGAACACGTCGTGAGGCTCGAGGCGAGGCCGGCCAATATGGAGGGGGCGGGCGCGGTGACCATAAGGGATCTTGTGAAGAATTCCCTCAGGATGAGGCCGGACAGGATAATCGTGGGGGAATGCAGGGCGGGCGAGACCCTTGACATGCTCCAGGCAATGAACACGGGACACGACGGTTCCATGACCACGGTCCATTCAAATTCGCCGCGCGACGCCGTATCAAGGGTCGAGGTCATGGCGCTGATGGCGGGAATAGAACTGCCGGTGAAGGCTCTCCGGGAGCAGATAAAGGGGGCGGTGAACATAATTGTCCAGCAGGCAAGGTTCAGGGACGGCAGCAGGCGTATCACGCATATAACCCGGCTGACCGGCATGGATAACGACAGCATCCTGATGCACGATATTTTCAGGTTAACCGGGTTTGAGGCAGGCCGGGGCGGCGGGATATCAGGGTCGCTGGAAAGGGTGGATAATGCATAAAAAGAAGGGATTTTCAGGAAAAATTATGCTGAAACAGGGTTCATTTATTGATTAATATTTCATTATTATTTGACAAAATCAACTTAATCGTTTAAACTTAAGTATGTAAAAACTCTTTTGTGGAGGTCGCGCGCATGGAAGATGATTACTCCGAAAGACGAATTGACACAAGATTCAAAAATGATCTCACCGCCGAATACAAACTCTTTGGCGAAGATTTTGACCTGCTTTCTTTCAGGTACAAAAAAGCCAGGACAAAGGATATTTCAAAAAGGGGAGTCTGCCTTCAGGTGGAGGGTTTTATCAGGGAAGGCGATGTCATGAGGCTTGACCTGGAAATAGAGGACCGCAAGAAGATAAACACCTTCGGCGAGGTGGAGTGGTGCAGGAAAGACGCGGGCGGATACATAGCGGGGATAAGTTTTATTTCACTTTCACCGCATGATAACGAGACATTGAGCGAGTACCTGAACCTGCTTAATTAAAACAACGCAAAGCCGCCAAATAAGCATTGCAAAATCGGGCGGTAATCCATATAATATCAATATAAAAGACGTGTCGGGCGCGAAACAAAACGCCCGACACGTCTTTGTTTTAAAAAAATTTAAAAGTTAAAAGTCGGGACCAGTGGGCGTTCCTGTTTTACTTATTGGTTATTAATTTTAAATTTTTACTTTTTAAACAGCTGGAGAAAAAAATGAAAAGCACAGAATACACCGTCCTTATCGCCGGCAGGGAAAATGTCGGAAAATCCTCCATATTCAACAAGCTCATCAACAGGCAGAAATCAATTGTCGACGATTTCCCCGGGGTGACGCGGGACAAGATCTACGGCGAGGCGGAATGGCTGGGAAAGAAATTCACGCTCATCGACACGGGCGGCCTTCTTTTCAACGAGCAGGACCGCATAAAGAACGAGGTCGTCAAGATAGTGAAAGCCGTCATCAAGGAAGTGGACCTCGTGCTCTTTGTCGTTGATGTCGTGGCGGGCATTGTGCCCGAGGACAGGGAAGTCTTTGATTTCATAAAAAAAAGCGGGACGCCTTTTGTGGTGGTGGCCAACAAGGTCGACACGCCGTCCAAGGAAATAAACGCCTACGAGTTCCATAACCTGGGAGTCGACACGGTGTTCCCGGTGTCGGCGGCCCATTCATACGGGTTTGACGACCTGCTTGATTATATAACCGGCGGCATAGAGGAGTTAAAATCCGGGGCCGAAGACGACACGGTCACAAAAGTGGCCATCGTCGGCAGGGAGAACGTCGGCAAGTCCTCGCTTTTTAACGCGCTGGTCAGGGAAGAGCGCTCGATCGTGACCGAGATACCGGGCACGACGCGCGATTCAATCGACACCCTTGTGGAGTATGAGGGTAAAAAACTGCTTCTGATAGACACCGCCGGAGTCAAGAAGAGGAAGAACATAAAAATGAAAGCCGAGGAGTATTCCGTCGGCCGCGCCTTTATGAACATAAAGAGGGGAGACATGGCCCTGCTTGTGGTGGACTGCATCGACGGTCTCATGGAGATGGACAAGAAACTCCTGGGCTACGCAGTTGAGAACCTCAAGGCCGTCGTCATCGTCGCGAACAAATGGGACCTGGTTGAGCAATCCCGGCGGGACGAGGTCAAGTTGCAGTTCACGGAATATATCAGGGACATCGCAAAATTCGTGGCCTTTGCGCCTATAGTCTATGTTTCGGCCCTTAAATCGAAGGGGCTCGAGGAATTATTAAATGTTGTTTTTTATGTTGAAAAACAGTATAATTCCAGAATCAAGACCTCTTTGCTCAATAAAGTATTCCAGCAGGCGATCCATGAAAAGGCTGTTTTTTCGAAAAGAGGGGACGTTAAGATATATTATATCTCGCAGGTGGAAACGGCCCCGCCGACTTTCGCCTTATTTGTGAACAAAAAGGAAAAATTGGACGTTTCATATATGCGTTATCTTGAGAATAAGCTCAGGGAATCTTTCGGTTTCGAGGGGTCCCCGCTCAAGTTAAAGATCAAGCCCAGGCAGCAGAAGGAAGAAAAATAAGGAGGCCATTTGCATGTGGATTCTGGCACTGATATCGGCGCTTGTAATTCCCTATTTTATCGGCGCCATACCCACCGGGTACCTCATAGTAAAATCAAGGAAGAATATCGACATACGCACCGTGGGAAGCGGCAATATCGGCGCGACTAACGTAAAAAGGGTCCTCGGGATGAAATGGTTCGTTATCGTGCTTGTCCTTGACGCGCTCAAGGGGTTTGTGCCTGTTTTCCTGCTGGGTTCGGTTTTATGGGCAAAGTTCCCGTGGGTGGGGGTAATAGCGGGAATAGCCGCGGTGCTTGGCCACACGTTCACCATATTCCTGAAGTTCAAGGGAGGCAAGGGAGTGGCCACCGCTCTCGGGGTTTTCCTCGCGCTGTCACCGGCCGCGACCACGACCGCATTCATAGTTTTTGTCGTCACAGTGCTGTTTTTCAGGTATATATCCGCCGGCTCTGTGCTGGCCGCAATATTACTGCCGGTGTTCGTCCTTAATTACGGAGAGGGCGGTTTTCTCGGCCTGGTGCAGATAACATCCATAATTGTGGCGGCTTTCGTCATATACAAGCACAAGGACAATATAAAAAGGCTGCTTGACGGCACCGAGAATAAGTTTGAATTCGGGGCGTCAAATAACGGGAAAGAGACGGCGCCGCGGAAAGAGGTAAAAAAATGAAAGTAACGGTACTCGGGGCCGGAGGCTGGGGCACGGCCCTTGCCATTCTTTTGAGCGAACGGGGCCATGAGGTGACGCTCTGGGAATTTTTCGCGGATTACGCCGGGGTCCTGGAAAGTAAAAGGGAAAATATAAAGTTCCTGAAGGGCGTGAAGATACCCGAGGAAATAATTATAACATCCGACCTGAAAACCGCCATGGACGCCTCGTCATACATAGTGCTGGCGCAGCCTTCCCATTTTATGAGGAGCCTGCTTTTAAGGATAAAAAAAATGGACTACAGGTCCAGGGTATTCATAAGCGTCACAAAGGGCATCGAGCAGAAGACCCTCATGACGATGTCGCAGGTGATAAAGGACGTTCTTGGCAGGGTGAAGGTGGCTGTTCTTTCCGGGCCGTCCCACGCCGAGGAAGTCGGGAGAAAAGTGCCCACGACGGTCGTGGCGGCCTCAAAGGACACGGCCCTATCCGAGGCGGTGCGGTCCATGTTCTTCAATAAAAATTATTTCAGGACGTACAGCAGGCAGGACATAATCGGGGTCGAGCTCGGCGGAAGCGTGAAGAACGTCATTGCCATAGCAGCCGGGATCCTTGACGGGCTTGATATGGGGGACAATACAAAAGCCGCGCTTATCACAAGGGGGATGGCCGAAATGAGGCGACTCGGAGTGGCCATGGGGGCATCCGGCGACACGTTTTACGGGCTCTCCGGCATCGGGGACCTTGTGGTGACATGCGAATCAAAACACAGCCGCAACAGGTTCGTCGGCGAACAGCTCGGCCGCGGCAGGAAGATCGAAGAGATACTCGGGGGCATGGTAATGGTGGCGGAAGGCGTGAAAACGACCCTTTCTGTCCACAGCCTCGCGAAAAAATATAAGGTGGACATGCCCATATGCAGGGAAGTGTATGAGGCGCTCTATAAAGGCAAATCTCCGCGTGATTCGGTCAGGGACCTTATGAACAGGCCCGCGAAATCAGAGCAGGAATTTGTGGATTAAAGGGGGCTAAAAATGGATGTCAGGGAGAAAAAGTATTATCCGATAAGGGAAGTGGCCCAGCTGACGGGCGTCAGGGAGTCGGTCATCAGGTTCTGGGAGCAGAATTTCGAGGAGTTACAGCCCATAAAGAACAGGGTCGGCCAGCGCAAATACACCAAGAAGGATATCGACGTCATATTCCTCATAAAAAAACTGCTTTATGTCGAGGAATATAAGATAAGCGGGGCCCAGAAAAAATTAAAGGAGCTCCTTGCGGAGATCGACGGCGAACAGATGGAACTTTTCGGCATAGAGGAAAAGCTCACCATGGACAAGCTGAAAGACGTGAGGAACGAGATAGTCGAGGCAATGCATTTGCTTGAAAACCAGGCTGTGTTGTAAAAAAGACTTGAAAATATGCGGGTATTCCTGTAAAATTTTGTTCCGTTAAAAATAATGCGGGTTTTTAAGAAAATAAAGTATAAAGGCCGTGGGCGTAGTCCGGAAAGAGAAATAGAGGAAATTCTATTAGACTCTTTCCGGACACGCCCCGACATAGAATAATAAATATAAATTAATGAGGTCGGGGCGTAGCCCGTGGAAATGAAATTAAGGAAAATATAAGGATTTCCACGGACACTACCGACATCATGATGCGAAGTAAGACGACAGGTTAAATTGATAGGTCGGGGCGTAGCGCAGTTGGTAGCGCGCTTGGTTCGGGACCAAGAGGCCGCTGGTTCGAATCCAGTCGCCCCGACCATTTTTTTATGATAAGCAAAGACAAACGTACGCGCTCCAGGTTGTTGGTAGTCCGTGAAAAATAGATAGATGAAAATATCAGGATTTTCACGGACGCAAGCAATTTTGATATGTGAAGTAAAACGACTGGTTGGATTGACATTGTTTGCGGCGCGCTTGGTTCGGGACCAAGAGGCCGCTGGTTCGAATCCAGTCGCCCCGACCATAATATTTTAAGGGCTATAGATTTTCGGGACGCCGGCGATTTTTTAATTATTGCAAGTAAATCGGCCGGGATTTTGACATCGCCGTCAGCCCGACCATTTTTTTTCTTTAGAACAGGACTTAGAACAGGACAAAGGACGGAAAATCGTTATCGGGGCGTAGCCCGGAAAAGAAATTAAGGAAGATTTATAAGTCTTTTCCGGACACGCCCCGACATAGAATAATAAACATACATTAATGAGGTCGGGGCGTAGCCCGTGGAAATGAAATTAAGGAAAATATAAGGATTTCCACGGACACTACCGACATCATGATGCGAAGTAAGACGACAGGTTAAATTGATAGGTCGGGGCGTAGCGCAGTTGGTAGCGCACTCGCTTGGGGTGCGAGAGGCCGCTGGTTCGAACCCAGTCGTCCCGACCATAAAATGTATAAGTTATGTTTTTGGTAGTCCGTGAAAATGAAATTAAGGAAGAAATTAGAGTTTTCACGGACGCCGGCGATTCAATTATTGCAAGTAAAACGCCCGGGCATTGACATCGCCGTCAGCGCACTCGCTTGGGGTGCGAGAGGCCGCTGGTTCGAACCCAGTCGTCCCGACCATAAAAATTTTAAAAGCTATAGATTTTTTGGACGTCTGTGATTAAGCAACAAACGAGCAGATCGACGGAAGCCGGACAAAAGCAACGCAAAAGTTCAAAGGAGAAACCGCCGGTGAGAAAAAAAGCAATACTGACCATCCTTGTTTTGGCCGCTTTTTGTTCCGTCTTATCCGCGGAAACAGTCGATGTAAATCATTTTCTTCTTATGCCTACGGCTTCGGGCACCAGCGGATATATAGACAACCCCGCCGCGTACGTTCTTGCCGACAAACAGTTCACGCTCGGGCTCCATATGGACACTTATATATTCAAGTTCAACTACGGTTTTCTTGATTTTATGGAAGCGGGGACGGTCGTGAATTTCGGGCAGATCTCGGACATGGTGGACCACTATAAGACCACCGAGACGGTGCAGGGCTTCTGGAATTCTTTCGTGAATTTTTGCGACGCCATTTCCGAGTCAACAAATTTTGATTTTAAGTGCCGGGCGCTAAAGGAAGAGGAATATTTTGTGAGCCTGGCCGTCGGGGTGAAAAAATTCCCGCTATCCATGTTCGAAAGGTCGCCATGGGGGAATTTTGCGCTTTACTCGGTGGCCTCAAAAAAAATATCCGACATGAGCTTCAGCATGGGCGTCGAAAAAACGCTTGGCCACGACTACACCGGTTTTGTTGCGGATGTTTCGAAGGTCGTGGCCGACACGGTCCTGCTGGTCGGGGAATATGACGAGGACAGGTTCAACGTTGGCGTAAAGATGAGCCTGAACTATAATGTGGACGTTGAATTTTACATACGCAACATCTCAAATGTCTTCCAGCGCGAGGAGATCGGGGATTTCCTGCAGTCATATTTTGTCTTTGGAATATCATACCTGCAGTGACATAATGGAAAACAGCGGCCGCCGCATTATTGTAACGGGCATGGTGCAGGGAGTGGGCTACAGGTATTACTGCAGCAGGGCAGCGCACGCGCTCGGGCTCAGAGGCTACGTCATGAACATGCCCGACGGCGGCGTGGAGCTGGAAATTTTCGGCGACGGGGCTTCGATGGATAAATTTACGGAAGAGATAACCGGCCCCGGGGTTTTTTTTAATGTCGAGGCGGTAAAAAGCAGCGCGATTCCGGACGAGAACAAATACGGGGATTTTTACATTCTTCATTACCCGGGATAACAGAGGGGAAATATGAAAAAGAAAAAATCCAGGAAAAAGTTTGCACCGAAAAAAAATGCCAGGAAAACAGCGAAAAAAACATCACCGGCCGCGGACGCCGGGGTAAAGCGGCCGGTTTCCGAGGCGCTGACCGAGGAAGCCGAGGACCGGCAGCCGGATAAGCCGGCAAAAGAAAGCGAAGAAGCCGAAGATCCCGAGGGAATGCAGGAACTTGCCGGAGCGGAAGAGGGAGACACCGACGAGGCCGAGAAGCCCAGGCCTTCCAGAGCCGACGGCAGGGGTTCCGCGTCGAAAGACTCCCTCATGCTTTATTTCGACGAGATAAGGGACGAAAAGATCCTCACGGAAAAAGAGGAAAAGGACCTCGTGCGCAAGGCCAAGAAAGGCGATGTGGCGGCGCGCGCCAGCATCATCAAGGCAAACCTGAAGCTCGTCGTAAAGATGGCGAAAAAATATGAATATCTCGGCGTTCCCATAATAGACCTCATCGAGGAGGGCAACATCGGCCTGATGAAGGCGGTCGAGAAGTTCAAGCCCGAGCTGGGTTTCCGTTTTTCCACTTACGGCACCTGGTGGATCAAGCAGTCGATAAACCGCGCCATAGCCAACCAGAAAAACACCATACGCATACCGGTGCACATACTTGACATTTACCACAAGTACCTGAAGCTCATAGAAAAAGAGATGAAGGACAAGGGCCGCTTCCCTGAAAGGGACGACATGGCCAGGAAGCTCAAGATCGAGCCGATGAAGCTCAACGAGATACTCAACATCATAAAGGCGCCCAAGTCGCTCGACCTGGAATACGAGAACGAGGATTCTGATTCCGCAAGGACGCTCAAGGACACCATCGAGGACGAATCCATAGTAAAACCCGACGACGAATTTTTTGAAAAGGACAAGAAGGAAAAAATGCTCGAGCTCATCGCGAAATTAAAACCCAAGGAGCAGGAAGTCATAATGAGCAGGTTCGGCCTTTCCAACCGCAATATCCTGACCCTCGAGGAAATAGGGCTGAAGCTCAGGCTTACCAGGGAAAGGATAAGACAGATAGAGACCATTGCCATAAAAAAACTTCGTTACCTGATGAAGAACAAGGAAAACATGTAGCTTTTTCAGGCATGTGGGCGTGTGAGCCTTTTTTAGGCTGGCCGCGCCCGAATTTAAAAGATGTGCTCGGGGTTCTAAAAAAGTCTCACACGCCCGCATTTTTCGGGTTTTGTATTCTAACGCAAAAGGAAATAAATAAAATAATAACGAGGCGGATGATATGGAAAAAGAATTGAAAAAAGCGGTTCTGGACGTTCCTGATTTCCCGAAAAAAGGGGTCATTTTCAAGGATTTTACCCCGGTGCTCAAGGATAAAAAGCTTTTTGCCGAGCTCATCGACACTCTCGCCAAAAGATACAAGGGAAAAAAGATAGACGCCGTGGTGTGCATGGAAGCGCGCGGGTTCCTTCTCGGCGCGCCGCTGGCCTACAAGCTTAAGGCCTCACTCATACCGGTGCGCAAGCCGGGCAAGCTGCCCAGGAAGGTTTATTCCCAGGAATACGCCCTTGAATACGGCACGGACTCGCTTGAGATACACGCCGACGCCCTTTCAAAAGGGGACAATGTGCTTATAATAGACGACGTCCTGGCCACCGGCGGCACTGCGCAGGCCGTTGTAAAACTCGTTGAAAAATGCGGCGCCGCAATAAGCGAGCTGGCGTTCGTAATAGAGCTGGATTTTTTAAAGGGCAGGGAAAAACTCTCCCCCAACAAAATATTTTCGGTAATACATTATTAAAAACCCCGGCGGGGTATGTGTTTGATCCAGCGGTTAAAATCCAATTGATTTTAGGTTTTTTTACTGGTAAGATAAAGCATAAAATCAAATCAGGAGAAAACGGGTTGATGCGAAAAAAAGCCATTTTATTCGCCGCGTTTGTTTTATTCGCGGTTTATTCCACGGTCCTTGGCGCGGGCGAGACCTCCGCCAATTTCCTCAAGCTTTCCGAGGGCGCAAGGCCCGCGGGAATGGGCGAGGCGTTCGTGGGAGTGGCCGACGACGTCAATGCCGTTTACTGGAACCCGGCGGGCCTCTCACAGCTCACCCGCAACCAGATATGCCTCATGCATTCCGCCTGGCTGCTTGACGTCAATTATGAATACCTGGCCTACGCCCTGCCCATCCAGGGCTTCGGCACGCTTGCGGCCTACAGCGTTTTTGTCAACGGCGGCAGCCTTACCCAGACAATAGAAGCCCCCGGCACAGGGGACTATGAACTGACCACGAATTCCGTGACCGCGAGCGACCTTGACATAACGCTTGCATACGCCAAGAAATTATCCGACATCATTGGCAATGACAGCGCGGTATCCGACCTCTCCTTCGGGCTGTCGGCAAACCTTATATCCGAAAAGATAGTCTCCGACGGCGGCGGCGGGTTCGGGTTCAATATCGGCTCGTTTTTTTATCCAAGGTATGAAAATTATTCCGTCGGCTTTGTTGCCGAGAACCTCGGGGTTGCCAATAACAGGCCATCGCTTCCGGTCGACCTGAAGCTCGGGTTCGGTTACAGGTTCTCCATGGAGAACCTGATGCTTCCTTTCTCAGATGAAGGGACCTTTGTTTACAACGAGAACGACACCACCGCGGCCCTTGACATCCTTTATTATCCCATAGAACAATCTGCGAGCGTCCACCTCGGGGCCGAGAAATACTGGACGCTGAACAAATACCACTCGATAGCGGTTAGGCTTGGTTACAAGTTCGGCGAGGACCTTGGCGCGCTGGCAGGGCTCACGGCCGGGCTTGGATACAGGCTGACCGCGTCGAAGGACCTTAACATAGAACTGGATTACGTGATGGTGCCTTACGCCGACCTCGGCGTCTCGAACAGGATATCCATAACCGGGAAATTCGCGGGGACGTCGGAGAAGCACTTTTTTGAGGACAAAAAAGCGGGCATCGAGGCGTATAAACGCGGTTATGATTACCTGTACAAGCTGGATTTCGGGAAAGCCATCCCGGAATTTGCCGAATGCGTAAAAAAATACAGGGGATACGCCCCCGCTTACATGGGGCTGGGCGCATGTTTCCTTAATACCGGCAGGAGGGAGCTTGCTTACAGGGCTTACTCAAAGGCCCTTGAGCTCGACCCCGGAAACGCCAAGCTTAAAGCGTGGCTTGACCAGAACCAGTCCATGCAGAATTTGCCCGAGGCCCGTTGATTTTTGGGCGGCTTAACGACGCCGAAGTAAAGGAGAAAAAATGAGAGTAACAATAAAGGACATCGCGAAAAAGGTCGGGGTGACCCCGGCGACCGTATCCATGGTCATCAACAACAGCCCGAAGATATCCCAGAAGACAAAAGAGCTGGTCATGGCCGCCATAAAAGAGATGAACTACCATCCGAATTACATAGGCAGGAGCCTTGTGAAGGGCAAGACCAACAACATCGCGGTCGTCGCCTCGTTTTTCGCTTCGCTTTTCGCCCTGGAATCCGTCAAGGGCATCGAGGCCAACCTGAGGAACACCCAGTATAACCTGATATTGTATTCCACGAGGGGCATCGAGGAGAACGAGCGCGAAATGCTCGAGAGGATATTTTACGAGCGCAGGGCCGACGGCATCATAGTGATATCACTGCGCATGGACAGGGAGCTCCTTGCCGAATTCAAAAAGGAAGGCGTGCCCGTCGTGTTCCTTGAAGAGGTCCTGGAAGGGGCCCCGACGGTAAAATTCAAGAACATCAAGGGGGCCTACATGGCCACCGAATACCTCATCAAGAACAAGAGGAAGAGCATAGGCCTAATAATAGGAGACTCGGGGCTCAACGCCGAGGAGCGCATGAAAGGCTACAGGGACGCGCTCAATGATTTCGGCATACCATACGACGAGAACAAGATAATCAGGGTCACGAATTATAATTTCGAGGAGGGCGAAAAATCCCTCAAGTTGCTGCTGAAAAAAAGCCCGCACGTGGATTCGGTCTTTTGCGCCGCCGGCGACGTGACGGCCATAGGAGTGCTCGACCAGGCAAAGGACATGGGGATAAAGATACCCTCGGACATGGCGGTCATAGGTTACGACGACATCTACATATCCAACCTCACCTCGCCCGGGCTGACCACCGTGCGCCAGCCCATCGCGCAGATGGGAATGCAGGCCTTCGACGTGATGATGGGGATGATCGACGGGTCCATACCCTACGAGAGCAAAATAATAAGCTTTGAACCGGAACTCATAATAAGAGATTCCGTATAAATTTAGATGAGCACCGGGATATTTTCGATTAAAAATATCATCAGGTTCGCGGCCCTGACGGCGGCATTTTTTTTGTTTTGCCCGGCGGCATCGCGCGCGGCTGGCACGGTGACCGGGGATTTTCTCCTGGTGGACATACCGGCAAGGGAAGTCGCGCTGGGATCCATATACTCCCCGTTTTACGCCAGGCCGGACGCCTCGCCGGTGAATCCCGCGACGCTCCAGGGGATAAACACGAATTACCTGATATTTTCCCACTACACCTCGGTTTTCTCGTATCATTATGAGCAGGGGGAATATTACCACCCGATGGACGTCTCGTCGTGCGCCGGGATTTTCTTCATGTATTCGGCCAACGACGACCTTTACCGCACCGACGACAACGGCGTGCCGGTGGAAAAGATAGACAACTACGATTCCTACCTCGGGGTTGTCTACTCGAGGGCCATCAACGAGGAATACAACGTGGGCGCGAACTTGCGTCTGGTTTCCAGCAAGGTTTACAACAACGCCACGTGGGGCGTCTCGGGGAACCTGGGAGTGCTTTACCGCAACTACGTGAACAAATACACCCTCGGGCTCGACGTCGAGAACATGGGTATATCAACGGATTATTTTTTGGACAGGTCGCTTTACCCGATGATAGTGCGCGGCGGCTACGGGACGGAAGTTTTTCATTACGAGGATGAATACAAGATCTCCGTCTATGTGGAGGAGCGTTATTACATAAACGAGCTGGACAGCTCGCAGACCTCCGTGGGCATGGAGGCTTATTACAAGAAATTCTTTGTTTTCAGGTACGGCTACATTTTCGGGCAGGACGCGGGGGAGGTTTCCGTCGGCGCCGGGGTCAGGATAAGCGACCTTTACATCGACTACGCATTCGTGCCTTATTTTATTTCGGACAACGCGCACAGGATAACCATCAAATACGTTTTTTAGGCGGGCAAGCATGGACGAGCTGGAGATAATAGAAAAGGTAAAGAGGGGCGAGTCGAAATATTTCGCGGAGATAATCACGAAATACAAGAAAGTGGTGTTCGGCCACGCCTATAATTTTTTGCGCAACAAGGAAGAGGCCGAGGACGCCGCACAGGAGATATTCGTCTCCGTTTACAACAACCTGAAAAATTTCCGCGGGGATTCCAAGCTCTCCACGTGGATATACAGGATAACCGTTAACACGTGCAAGAACAGGCTCAAACAGCTCCAGCGCGCCAGGGGGCAGATGGCCGAGGAGAGCTACGAGGAAGGCGCCGAGGAAAAGCCCTCGCTGGTCGACGGGCTAAAGGAAAAAGAGGAAAAAGAGCCGGATAAATCATACGCCTCTGAAGAGGTGAGAAAGACCGTGTATAAAAGGATAGACGAGCTGACCGGCGAACAGAGGCAGGTAATCATGATGCGGGACGTCGAGGGGCTCTCATACGAGGAAATAGGCCAGGTGCTCAGGATATCGGTCTCGGCCGTGAAATCAAAGCTCTTCAGGGCGCGGGAAAACCTGCGTGAAAAACTGCAAAAGGACGACATCCTGTGATATATATACCGAAACTTTTTAATACCGGGATTGTCTATATATTCGATAAAGGAAGGTGCTAAAAATGAAGGGCCACAAGGATTGCCAAAAATTCAAAGAGATGATAATGGAAACAAGGGACGGCGAAGCTTCCGCTGAAACGGCCAAAAAGGCTGCGGAACACATTGCTTCATGCGCCGAATGCGCGCAATATGACGCTGACCTTGAAAAAATGGCCTCACTGGCCTCTTTGATGAAAGTTGAAGCGCCTGATTACCTTGAAACAAGGGTAATGGCCGTGATTTCCGGCCAAAAAGTAAAAATATCCAGGAATCTGGCCCCCTTATTCACTTATGCCGCGTCATTCGCCCTCGTATTATTCGTTTCCGTCTTCATTATATATAACAGGCCGACCAGCGCTGTAAAAGACATTGCAATGGCGCCGGTTCCGGCGGTAAAACACGTCATGACCGCAAAAGCCCCTGTTGAGGTTAAATACGCAAAACAGGCGGTAAAACCTGCGGTTGTGGCCGCCTCGCCAAGGACAGAAAGCGCGCCCGCAGTTCGGGCAGCGTCAGTGCAACAGATACAGCCTGCGGTTTCAGCGCCGGTTGTGGCTGCGGCCCCGGCGCCAGCTCCCGGAGTCTCTTACGCTTCCGCGGCTCCGGCAATTACCAACAGCCAGGCCCCGAAAACAGCGGCGGCGTCAAACCAGGTTGAAAACGGCAATATGATATCAGGAGCGGCGGCGCCCGTGAATTCCATACATGATGCCGACGCGGATAAAATAACGGCGACACCCACTGTTGTAATGACTGATATAGGCGTGGTCGCCGACAATCTTATAAATCCAAACAAAGGCCAGTGCGCAAAGATACGCGTGCAGGTGGCACAGCCCGAGACGGTCAAAATAATAATTTACGACAAGGCGGCCAGGGTCGTGGCGGTCCTGTTAAATGAGTCAAAAGACACGGGCACATGGGAAACCACATGGTGCGGCCAGAACGCCGCGGGAGCAGTTGTTTCGCAGGGAGTTTATCCCGTATACATACAGGCCGGGCTCAGCGTCGCCAAAAAGTTCATTATAGTCACAAAGTGATAAACAGGTTAAGCAGTTTTTGATGTTTTCGGTTTTACTTTGTGGACAGGGTTTTTAAAATTTGCTATCATAGTAAGAGCGACGCTTATTAAAGACATCCACAAATCTGGCGTTTGGTTTCACGCGCCAATGATTCAAGAGGTAATTAAATGCGTAAATTTTTATTGCTGATCAGTTTAAACGCTTTGATAACTATTCTGTCAGGTTCTGCGATTTTCGCGGCGACCAAATATCCGTTCCCGATAAACATGAACTATGTTGCCGGCAACCGGATAACCACTTTCAGCATATCCGATTTGCAATCAATGTATTCCACATGGAAATCAACTTATGTGGCCACGGCGTCCGTGGGACAGCGTGTGCAAAGCCCTCAGACCATAGATGGCCAGAATAATTGCACCGTATCGGAAGGCCAGGGATATGGAATGTTGCTCGCAATATATTTTGATGACCAGACGTTATTTAATAACTTATGGGCTTACAAGGTCAGCGTCACAACCGCCGCGGGTAAGGCGTCAAACCTCATGCCATGGATCATCAGTTCCGGCGGAACGGTCGTGGACAGCAACTCGGCTTCAGACGCGGATTTTGATATAGCTTTCGCGCTTCTTATGGCGGACATACAGTGGGGAAGCGGAGGAACGTATAATTACGCAACGCTTGCCACCACGGAAATAGGACGCATACGTTCTTATGACATAAGCGCCACCGATTACCATATCAAACCCGGCGACAACTGGGATGACTGGTCGTATCCTTCATATTATTTCCCGGCGTATTTAAGGGAATTCGCTAAGTTCGACGCGGGTAATGCCGCCACATGGAATGCCGCCATCGCAAAATGCTACAACAACATTGCGACAAACAGGAATGCCACCAGCGGCCTTGTGGGCGAGATATGCAATTCCGACGGGTCGAGAAGGACCGACAATCCGTGCAGTGGCGGTTGCAGCGGGACGGAGTATGCATATAATTCCTGCCGTGTTCCTTTCAGATACGCAATGGATTACCTGTGGTGGGGCGCGGCCGTTACAAATCCTTCATCAACGGAAACAAGCCTGTTCGCCTCTTTTTTCAGCGGAATATCCGCATCAAGCATAGTGGACGGGTATTACATAGCGAATAATTCGACGCAGGGCCAATATAACAACGCGGCTTTTGTCGGACCTGCCGGATGCTCTTTAATGTATTCCACGACAACATCAACGCAACTGCAGTCATATTATGACAGGACGAGGAGTTTTTTGATAACGGATTCTTATTATAATGGGACGCTGGAACTTTTAACCCTTCTTCTCATGACGGGAAACTTTCAGGACCTCAGGGAAATAGGCGCACCTGTCCCGACATATACGCCGGCACCGGCGCCGTCAACGCAGCTTCTGGATGATTTTGAGGATTTTATGCCTTATTACAACACGCAAAACAACTGGGGCGGTTTTTGGTATACATGGGCAAACGCCGCGACTCTTGGCGCCACTGTATATCCGATCCAGGGCGGTTTTGTCACCATGACAGCAGGCGGATCAAACGCCACTTCCACCACGCCTCCATATACTGCGCCTGCCACCACATGGTATCTGCAGGTTACTGGTACCAAGGCGGCGGCAGTTGCGCCGAATTATCCCTCGGTAGGAATTGGAACGGACCTTGTATATAATGCCGTTGCTGTTTCAGGATGCGTAAATGTGATGCCTTTCACAGGGATCGTATTTGACGCAAAGGGAGACGGCGCAACGCTTTATTCCGTGGCCCTTAATGAAATGAATTCTTCAACATTACAATCAGATTCTGGATATTATCAGTACACATTCACCCCGCCGGCAACCTGGACACATTATCAATTATCATTTGCCACCGACTTTACCCAGCCAAGCTGGGCAGTCGTGGTGCCTATAGCAACGGTTACATCCCATTTGCAAAAATTGCAGTGGCAGAACGGCGACAATACGAAAATAACATTTAACTTGAGTTTGGATAATGTTGCTTTCTATCCATACCTATGGTCGCCGACACCTTCGCCTATGCCGTCGGCAACCCTGACATCAACGATAACCCAGACACCAACCCTGACACCCACATTTGCATGTCAGCTTGCCCTGGGTAATCTTGATAATGATACGACAATTAATTCATGGGGCGGAAGCTGGTATTCCTACAACGACAGCGCCAGTTCCGGGACTTCGGTAGGATATATGTCGGTGACTGCGCCGGGCGCCAATTTAACGGCTTATGCCGCGCAGTTGACCGGTGTGGTAACCACGGCTTACACATATGGTTTTATAGGAATGGGGACAAACACTTCGTCAGTTGCGACAGGTTCGGTAAATTGTTCCGGCTTTACCGGAATAACTTTCTGGGCAAAAGGGGACGGCAATATATACAGTTGCCAGCTTGTGCCGTCTGCTACAATAAATGACGGCAATGACCATTACTCGGCAAGTTTTGTCGCGCCGACGACATGGACGCAATATCAGCTGTTCTTTACCGGCACTACGCCAAGTTTTAAACAGGCCGGGACAGGCACCGCAGTGACAATGGCATCGGTTCTTACCAACCTTAACGCCATACACTGGCAGACCATTGGCCAGCCCTGGAGCACTGTTCTGCTACAGATAGACCAGGTTTCCATGTTCCCGTGCACTGTATGGACATCGACGCCGTCTCCGTCGCTTACCCCCACAATAACACCCACAAAGACACCGTCACCGACATTCACAGGCACTGCTCTGCCGAGCAGCACCTACACGCCCACATATACAGGGACTTCAACCAGGACGGCAACCCCGACTGCCACATCGACGGGGACGCCTCTGCCTTCGAACACCTATACTTCGACTGCCACACCCACGGCCACGGCGACTTTCACTGGGACGGCAAAGGATACTTCCACGCCGACCTTTACACCGACATATACCGCGACAAAGACGGACACATCGACGTCGACTTACACCGCGACCGCGACACCTTCATATACCGTTTCGCCGACATTCTCCGTGACGCCGACGAACACGGAATACGCCGGCTCACCCACGGATTCGCCGACCGACACCCAGACATATACGCGCACGCCGACATACACGCCGACGGTTACGCTGACGTCCTCTTACACTTCCACAAGGACGTATACCGTGACCATAACAGACACAAACACGCCGGGCAACTCGCCGACATCGACTTATACGGCCACTCCGGGGAATTCGCCGACCTCGACGTTTACCATAGTCATACCGAGCGCGACATCGACGTATACGGATACGCAGACGATACCCACGGCAACAGTTACATATACTTCCACGACAGGCATACCTACGGCGACTAATACGCCCAACGGGGGATTGACATGCTTGTTTGACGATGTTGAAGACGGCAACAACAGCAATGATTACGGTGGATACTGGTATACTTATGCATCGGGCGATCCCGCCTATCCGACCGATACATGGATAGCGCCGGCCCAGGGCGCTTATTGCTCGCCGACAGCCGGAGGGGCGATAACAACGGGATATTCCATGAGGATAACGGGGACGGTCGGGGCCACCGATGCGGCGACCGGATATTATCCGTGCCTTGGAATAGGCTCGCAATTGAATTCAACGGCCGGTTCGCCGAATTTTACATCAACCGATTTAAGTTCCTGCACGGGAATCAGTTTCTACGCAAAAGGCAACAACCAGTCGTATCTGATAAAGATACCGTATGAAAGCGATACCACGGGCAAGACCCTGACGGGCAGCGATGATTACCATGTCCTTTTTACTCCGACGGCGGCCTGGACCCAGTATAAATTTGATTTTACGACTTTTGCGCAGTTCCTGTGGTCACCCACGGACGCAGTGCCGTTGGCGACAGTATTGCAGCACGCCAAAGAGATACAGTGGCAGACAAACTTTAACGGAGCTACGGGAGCGCCGGCTGCGGTTGACCTGTCCGTGGACGACATATACATATACGGCTGCCCGAGCTGTCCAGTCGTGGCGACGGCAACCGCAATTGTGGCGACAAACACACCGGCTGCCGGAACTCCGACAAATACGCCGACACAGCAGGCAAATACCGCGACAATAACAGCATCGCCGACATTGACATACACGATAACCCCGACGCTGACCTCTACAAATACCTACACGCCCGTGCCAACTGCGACGAATTCCACGAGCCCGTCGCTCTCGGTCTCGATATCGGCCCCGTCGACAATAGTCGAAGGCCAGCAGTTGACGATAACGCTGAAGATAACCAATAACGGAACGGCACCGCTTACGAACGTCGGGCCGAATAATTACACGGTCACAGACCCGTCGAATTCACTCGTGCTGGTATCCGGGCCTTCGCCCGCGGTAACGGCAACGCTTGCAATAGGCGCCGAAACAGACGTGGTTTACATCTATAACGTCACAAAAGGCGGTTCGATCACGATAAGCTCTGCCGCGCAGGGGACCAACGTATCGGCGAACGACGTGATAAGCCCGGCGTCGATGCCCTTCAGCATAGGGGCCATGACTCCGACAATGACCGCGACGCCGACCGATACAGTGACAGTGCCGGTAACGCCGACATTTACAATAACGCAGACGATAACCGTCGAACCGACGCCCACGATGTCAATATTCAAGGTTGGGACGCCGACGCCTATGCCGGGACAGACGCCGATATACGTCATCGGGCCGAACCCGAACCCGACGCCCGGAGTTCCGACGAACAGGACCATATACATCTGGGTCTCCAAGAGCATAGACAAGATAGAGGTTAAGATATACACCAAGGCGGGCAGGCTGGTGCGCTACTTCGAGGACACCAACACCTATTCCGCAGGTCCCGTGGCCACCACGATGCAGGCCAGCTACTTCGCCGGCCTCGCGCGCGGGGTTTACTACCTCGTGATAACCGCGACAAGCACGGGCGGGGAAGTCGGAAAATCATCGATAGAAAAAGTGGTTATACAATAAAATAGCCTTTCGGGAAAAAGGGCCGCGTGAAAACGCGGCCCTTTTTATTTCGCCGCTCAGATAATATCCCCAAACTCCCCGGATCGCCACCATATCCTATGTGCGTCCAATGAGAGATATTTTTATTGACAATGTATGGACAAATGTGTATAATCCCGATAATTTAAATTTGGGTGATATTTGAGGCAAAGACATACAGCGAGATATACAGGGGAAAGACAAAACAAACAGGGGAGTGCCAAATGAAAAAAATCTTATTGTTATCCATGCTTTTGCCGGTTCTATCTTTTTCCATCCAGGCCACACCAATTCTTCCGCCGCCGCCAACACCGGTGAATTGTTACGCAACACCGCTGCCGTCGGGAACCGTTGTTATTAATAAGATATATTCCGAGGCCAATCCATTTGGAGAATATATAAATTACAACACGGGTTCAGCGTTTCCTGTCGCGTATTTTCCGTTCATCGGTAATACTTATATTGATACGACCGCATGGGACAATCCTGTAAATATGACGATTTATTTTCCGAACGAATTGTCCAATCAATCTATCATAGCTTCATCCAATATCACTTCTTTTCCGTGCTATGGCACGGATACCATGATAAATTATGAAGCCTGCAACGGCGGCGGCGGAAGCAATTTAAAACAATCATTTCTTGCTTATGTTGACAATAGGACTTGCTCGATTCAGACAGGCTCATATACCTTGTCTGCGAAATATACGAATATAAATACGGGGGTTACGGGCAACACATCAATACTTGCAACGAATTATGGCAATGAGTCAATTTTAACAACTTGGTCAAACGAGAGCGATGCTTTCGCAAGCCAGAGAAAAATGGCATATCTCGGGAATAAATGTTACATGGTAAGCAAGAGCAGTTTTTACGCCAACAACGTATATCTTACTATATCAAGCTGGGACAGTGTTCATTCAACATGGGTTGAGACGACAGGAATGCCCGTGGGTGCGCCGACCGGCGGCAACGGGGATTATGATCCTTCGATCGCCGTTAATTCGTTGGGCGATGTTTTTATTGTATATGAGGAAGGGACGGGAAGCGGCAACAGAAAGATATTCATCAGGGGTTATGGCGACCATTTGGGCAACGACGGGATCCTTGACCAGGGATTGAGCGCGGCCCCCGTCCAGGTATCCACTGACAGCTATAATTCCATGTTCCCAAATGTCGGCATTTCATCATTGCTTCCGATAGTGTTGTGGTGGGAAAATACCAAGTCGGGATATTATGGTTCTATTGAATATGCGGTTTGCAGTACTCCTCCGCCGCTTACCAGCCCGCCCACTCCGCTTTCTTTCAGCGCGCCTGTTACGGTTGTTGATCCGATCAACAAAACGTTTTCGACATTTATCGATACGAGCGGCAATATATCCCTGGCATATATTGATCTTGAATCCGACGGGATCACCTATGATATCAGATACAAAAATTGGAATTATATTACAAATCCAAATCCTGACACGTCATATCAGGTTGTGGCATCGTCGACCAATGTAATTGACAATCCGTCAATTGTGGCCAACGGCAACGGGCCGCAGATAGTCTGGCAGCAGGTAAAAACCGGGGACACAAAGCATGCGGTGTGGTTTGCCAATAAAAACAGCGGCAGCTGGAACGCAAACGCTCTCGTGAGTGATGATCCCAGAACGACAGTAACGCCGGATGATGACATAACATGCCCGCAGATAAGCACCTCGGGCAATGACCTGTATCTGGTTTATCAGGTTCATGAGGTTTTTGATTCTGGTTCTGATGTCACGGGATTTTACCTTATAAAATATGACTCAACGCAGGGATTGTGGTCTTCACAATGGGCCCATCCATTTTCAGCTATGGCTCTAACATCTATGAATCCAATAACATATCCACAAATACCGGCTGTTATTGATGCTTCAAATTACTGGCAATTGGCGTTTCTTGAAAGACATACGGATTCAAATTATTATGTAACAATGATGAATCCAACACCGGGATTTACTTTCGCGCTGGAGACGCCATCCTACACGTTCACCTCGACCGTAACAGGCACGCCTCCAACCACAACCAATACCCCCACATTTACGGCGACGGGGACAATAACGGCCACAAGCACGGCAACGCCGACATCGACTTATACCGTGACACCGACCAATACTCCGACCATTACAGCCACAAGAACGGCGACGTCGACTTTTACGATAACAAGCACGTCGACAAAAACGCCTACCTTTACAATAACCCGGACAGGGACTTCGACATTTACCGCCACGCCGACTTCCACGCGCACAAAGACGCCGACCATAACACCGACGGCCACAAAGTCTTGGACGGCTTCGGCTACGGGAACAAAGACAAAAACCCCGACAATTACAATGACATCAACAAAGTCGCCGACGTTCACTAACACAGGGACTTTCACAAAGACCGCGACCATTACCATGACATGGACCAGGTCCGCCACGCCGACAGTCTCCGTGACATTTACAAGGACCCCGACGACGAGCCCGACATATACATTGACATATACGTTGACGACAACACCGAGCTATACCGCCACATCGACTTTTACCACCACCAGCACGCCAACTTCATGTGTTACTTCGAATACCGGATTCGGAAGCTCCGGATTTGTTTCCAATGATAACGCCGCAGGAGGCAACGGCAACGATTACGGTTATGCGACGACAATAGCCCCCGACGGCAGCGTTTTTGTGGCGGGCCAGAGCGACGCCGCCGACGGCGAATATAACATGATAATATGGAAATACAAGCCCAACGGCACCTTGGACGCATCATTCGGCAGCGGCGGCATCGTCAATTTGAACGGAAGCGGCATGGCCACATCGGCAAGGGCTTTAAAGCTGGATCAAAACGGCAATCTTGTTGTGACGGGCGTTATGTATCAGCCAAACGGCGAGTTTACTTTCGTGGCAAGATTTACCAAAACGGGAGTCATTGATTCTTCCTTCGCTAACGGAGCGATAGTTCAAGTTTCAGGAGTGGGTGGATGCGGAATAACTTTTGACACAAACCAGAGAATAATTGTCGCATCCAGGGTAAACAACTCAACGCTGCAAATAATGAAATTGAATGTCAACGGGACGTTCGACGGAAATTTTGGGGGCGGAGCCGGATATATTAATTTTGCCGGCGGAAGCAGTGATAATTCCAAGATGGGAATTGGCACGGACTGTAACGGAGGGATATATGTTACGGACACCAACAATGGGCATCTTGCCTTATGGTGCTTCTTCCCGGACGGAACAAACGACTGGCAATATACATCGCCATATAATATTTTAGGCACAGGGTCTGTGGATAAAGGAAACGCATTTGTTTATCTGAACGGGGCGGGGATGTATTCATACGTTGTCGGGACATCCACGCTGGGAAATGATACAACAATGTTCATTTCAGAATTTGATATGCGCGGCTATTGCTTGAATACATCTTTTGGGATAAACGGAACGGTTGCATTTAACGGAACAGGGGCGAATTCCTACGGAAGCGACGTTAGCTTTGACGTGTCCGGAAATCTTGTCATTGCCGGGGCATTAAGAGGAGGCACACATACCGATATGGCGCTGTGGAGATATACGCAGGCCGGGACAATAGACCATACATTCAGTCCTGCCGGATATATTACGGGCGCACGGGCTGCATATAATCCGGATATGGGATTTGGCCTGGCAATAAATCAGGCTGGGACAATTTACGTCGCCGGCGAGCACATGAATGGCGCAAATTTTGACATGGCCGTATGGTCTTATGTGGATAATTGCATGGTCGCGACAATGACGCCGACGCCAACGCCGGCTATCTGCGTAACGCCGGATACGACCTTTAATTCAATAGGATATGTCACAAATAACAACGCGGGCGGCGGGAACGGTAATGACTACGGATACGGCACGTGCACCGATGGATCTGGAAATATATATATTGTCGGTCAGAGCGATACATCCAATGGCTGGACCGACATGATAATCTGGAAATACAATCCGGACGGAACGCTTAATACTTCGTTTGGCAGCGGCGGGATAGTTGCCCAGGGGTCATATACATTCTCCGGAAGGGCTGTCAAAATCGACTCGAACGGGCAAATTGTGACGACGGGGTACACATCCCATCCAGGAGGACAGGCCAGTTTTGTGTTCAGATATAACACCAATGGGACGCCTGACACCACATTCAACGGCAGCGGCATATTCCAGATAACTGGTCTCGGCGGATGCAATTTGGCTTTTGACGCAAATAATAAAATCGTTGTCGCGGCCAGGTACAGCAGCACCCAGCTCGAGCTATTAAGGGTGAACACAAATGGAACCATCGACACAACATTTGGCGGTGGTAACGGCTATGTGTTATTCAACGGCGGCAGCGGAAGTTCCTCCCCGAAAATGGGGCTTGCCATACAGCCTGCGGACGGTAAAATTATTGTTGCGGATTCCGACAACAACAATGCGGCAATATGGAGATTTAACGCTGACGGAACAACCGACACAAATTTTGGAACGGGCGGAGAAGAGACTGTTTCAAATATTATTGGAACCGGATCCGCCGATAAATGCAACGCGGTCCTTGTTGATTCCACTGGAGATATTTATCCTGTAGGCACAAGCACTCTTGGCAGCGCTCAAACAATGTTCCTTATGCGGCTTGATCCAAGAACAGGAACGCTTTCTGGCCCGTTTGGGGATGTTGAAGGCGGCTCCGCAATTGTCAGGTTTAACGGAAGTAGTTTTGGTATATCGAGAGGAAACGATATAATCATGGGAAGCAACGGAAATCTTATCATTACGGGATGTGTCGAGGAAAACTGGAGCTCGTCACTCGGGTTGATGACTGACATGGCGGTTTGGAGCTATACTCTGAGCGGAAAACGCGACACCGGCTTCAATGTAATTGGCTATGTCCTTGGAAATCAGCTTACGGGATCGCTGGCGGAAGGTTTTGGAACTGTCATAACGCAATACGGGCAGATGATAACCGCGGGCCAGACCAACAGCCAGAGCGTTTCCACGGCGGATATGGCTGCGTGGTCGTATGTAAACACATGCAGTTCGTTTTCGTCGTCGATGAAGGCAAGCTCGGTAAAATACAAGTCAACGCCAACGCCTTCAGGCAAAACTTTCACAACGCTCGACAAGAACGAGTCCTACATGTACCCGAACCCTGCGGCGGATTCCATGACAATCAGGTTCCCGCTTGGCGCGCCGGCTGAAGTTAATATCTATATTTATGATATTAACGGAAAACCAGTCTGGCATAAGGCCATAAACGCAGGGAATACGACCACCGGAATAAACTATACGGTCTGGAACGCGATTAATGACAACGGTATCCGGGTGGCCAACGGCGTTTATTTTGTTTCCATCAGCGCAGGCGGTAAGAATGTGACGAAAAAAGCGGCAATAGTAAAATAAAGAAAGGCATGAAACAAAAAGGCCGCGTGAAAGCGCGGCCTTTTTGTTTGGCCGGGCATAACGGGATATTGAGGGAAGATTTATATGGGAAAAAATATTTAAAAACAGTAAAATGACCGGCGTTGCATTTTTTCAGGAAATAACACATGGGGAGAGATTATGAAGCGTAATATGCGCGTCACAAACGGGACAAGAGGAGCCTGGTATGCCCTGTTTTTTTTAACGTTGTTTGCTCCCGCGTCTTTCGCGGTGACAGGCGACGCGGGCAGCGCTGCGGCGTTCCTGCGGACCGGAGTCGGGGCAAGGGCGCTTGCAATGTCCGGGGCATTTACCGCTTTTTACGACGATTCCACATGCGCATACTGGAACCCGGCCGCGACTGCTTACCTGAAGGACGTTTCCGTATCCACAATGCTATCCCTTCTGACGGCCCAGCGGGATTACAATTATTTCAATATTGTTTTCCCGACCGTCTACGGGACATTCGGGATAAATTATATAAATTTTTCCGTATCCGACATAGAAGGCAGGCTTACCGAGACGCCTTCGTTCTATACTTTTTCCGATTCCGAGAACGCATATTTTTTAAGTTACGGAAAGGAATTTTTTAAGGATGTAAGCGCCGGAGTCAACCTTAAATTCCTTAGGACCAACCTTGAAACATACGGAGCAAACGGCTTCTCGATGGACGCGGCGCTTCATGTAAAGATAAATCCCGTATTGAATCTCGGGGTTGTACTTCAGGATATGGGCGGATCAATGCAGTGGACCACGGGTACCCAGGACCAGATACCTTTCGTTTTAAGGGCCGGCATAATGTCCGATCTTCTGGATAATTCCCTGAAAACATCTCTTGAGCTGGTGGAGAATGAATTTGAGGGCCTTACTGCGGAGACCGGTGCCGAAGTTGTCCTGCTTAAAATATTCGCCCTGCGAGGCGGGGTATCATACGATGCCGGGAGCGAGCAGTTTAATTTTTCCCTTGGAGCCGGAATAAGGTATTCCATAGGGAACATCATATTTCAATTTGACTATGCCTTCTTAAAACAGGACTATTACAGTGACTCGGAAATCGACCACAAGTTCTCGCTTAACATCTATTTTCCTCCGGCCTGACAAAAAATATGGGACATTAATAAAATATCAGTTTTGATTAACCGGTATATGCGGCCAATGAACCGGTCCTATTACCCTATATAAGGGAAGGCCAGTGTTTTACGTTAAAATTACCCTTGTAAATATGCCAAAAAATAGGATTGACATTTCACCCCCATTTAAATATAATCACAAAGCATTAATAATAATTTTAAGCGGAACTTTTTTACAGTAATTTTGTCATATTTATCAAAGCAACGAGAATAAAGCGTATTTTAGGCGCTTTATAATAATAGGAATACTAAAAAACATTAGTCCAGGAGGATGTAACATGAATTCAGTCAAAAAGCTCTCCATATCTTTGGTCATAATTTTATCATTTTTCGCATCGAGCGCCCTTTATGCGGCAATAGCGCTGCCGGCGCGAGTGACTTATAAATACGGTATAATGGAATCCACGGATTACGGCGGGGATCTCCTGAACAAATACAACACGTGGAAGGCTAATTTTATTTCCAACGCCGCCGGAACTTTTGACCTTACCGACGGCTCCACGCAGGCCAGGGTTGTATATAAGGAAAGCGGAAGCGATACCAGATCCGAAGGTATCGGTTACGCCATGATTCTCGCGGTATATTTTAACGACCAGGCTTTGTTCGACCAGTTATGGAATTATAAAGTAGTGTGTAACGACGGCAACCAGCTCATGAAATGGCACGAGGAATCCAGCGGATACCAGGACGGCAACTCGGCAACTGACGCCGACGAGGATATAGCATTTGCACTTATGCAGGCCGCGAACAGGTGGGGCGGACAGGGTTCGCTTACAATGACCTACCAGACACTCGCGCAGGATCAGATAAACAGGGTGCAGAATTTTGATATCAATGCCAGCGGCCAGTTGAAGAACGGCGACAACTATGACACGGACGAGTATCCTTCATATTACAGGCCGGCATGGTACCCGCTTTTTGACGCTTACATGGGCGGCGGAACAAAATTCCCGGCGTTAAACACCACATGCAACGCGCACCTGGCATCGGGCAGGAATGCCGCCAACGGTCTTGCGGACGAGACATTGAGCCACTCGGGAACGAACGACGGCGCCAATACATACGGTTACAACTCATGCAGGATACCGCTATGGTATGGAATAGACGAAGTTTGGAACGGAGACACTGCGGGCTCCACTGAGTCATCTGAGATCGGCGGGTTTTTTGCCGGAATAACCGCGGCAAACGTCGGGGACGGATACAATGTCAGCAACGGGTCAAAGACCAGCAGCAACCATAACGGCGCTTTTGTCGGGCCGGCGGGCGTGGGCATAATGGGCACCGCAAATACCACGGAAATTAATGATTTTTATACGAACGAAGCCGGGTCGTGCTTCAACGCCGATGCGGGCACATCGTTTTTTGACACCACACTCGGGCTATTGTCACTTCTTGTCGAGGATGGATATTTCCCTCAGACATTCGGAGTTGTAAACACACCCACCAACACTCCCAGCGGGCCGACAGCCACGCCGACAAACACGGTGGCAGGCGGGCCGACGGCAGTGGCCACGGTGCCGGGCGGAGGTTGCAATTTTGACGACATGGAAAACGATTCAAACGGAAATTACTACG
>CAYUDX010000014.1:0-14019 GCA_964443355.1 uncultured Spirochaetia bacterium | reverse complement strand
ATCTCTGGGTGGACGAGGTAGTTATATACGGATGCCCGAGCTGTCCCGCGGCGCCTACTGCAATGCCGACCAATACGCCGACAGGGCCTACGGCCACAAACACGCCCGTGGGACCGACGGCGACCAATACCGCGGTTCCGCCGACGAACACATTCACCAACACACCGTCGCCGACCATAACGAACACACCGACACCTGTGCCGACGGCGACAACGTCAACCAACCCGTCGCTTTCAGTTTCGATAGTGGCGCAGGCGACCGCATCGGTCGGGCAGAATATCAGCATAACGGTGCACATTACCAATAACGGCAGTGTCAATCTTACAAATGTCCAGCCTTTGAACTTTACGACAAATGTCTCTTCGTCGGTGCTGACGCTTGTATCTACGCCGACCCCGGCAGCCAGCCTTGCCATAGGGGCTTCCGTGGATGAGACCTACGTGTATACCGTCACCTCGACGGGCACGGCGAGCATAGCAACTCAGGCGGAAGGCACGAACGTGGCGGCCAATGACGTCCAGAGCCCTGCTGCGGCAAACGGTCCTTTCTCAATAGCGCTCTCGGCAGCGGTTGGAACGCCCACCAATACGGCAACCCCGGTTGGAACTGCAACACCGATAGGCACGGCAACGCCGACCTGGAGCATATTCAAGGTCGTAACGCCTACCCCGATGCCCGGACAGACCCCGATAGGAGTCATCGGGCCTAACCCGAACCCGACGCCGGGAGTTCCGGCCGACAGGGCCCTGAATATCTGGGTATCGAAGAGCATAAGCAAGATCGAGGTCAAGATTTATTCCAAGGCCGGAAGGCTCGTGCGTTACTTTGAGAAAGACAACTCATGGGGAGCCGGATCGGTCTCCGTTGTGGTGCCCGCGGATAATTTTGCGGGGCTCGCGCGCGGCGCTTACTTCCTGGTAATAACGGCCACCAGCAATGACGGGGACGTGGGTAAATCTTCAATAGAGAAAATATTGATAAATTAAGATAAGGTTTTAACAAAAAGGGCCGCGTGAAAACGCGGCCCTTTTTGTTTGTGAACGACGGTGTTCCTGGACACCGCCGGATGAAGGATTAAAACGGCAACGTCCCTGCAGGGGCCGCCTTATATGGCGGCCCGGCATTCGGATTTCAGAAAAAGCATACAGACAGGAGAGAGTAGAAAGGAGAAAAAAAACTAAAAAAACCTTAAAAAATAGCGCAACCCCCGGCGCTTCTGCAACGTTATGGTATAATAGCGAAAATACAGGAAAAGCGTTTAAAATTTAAGGTAATTTCAGTAAAAACAGGTTGACCTGAAAATTTGAGTTTGATATAATAGGGACAATTTTCCAGGGAAGAGCAAAAAAAATTAAGGAGAGCGCATGAAAAGGGCATATGCTATTCTTGCTTTTATTTTTCTGTCTTTATTAATCATACCATTATACGCCGAAAGCGCGGAAGACCTTATAATACCCCAGAGCGATCCGGTATATGAGGATTATTTTCAGATCGCCCATGAAGGTTTGATAAAATCGTCGCCCGCGGAGCAGTTCCACATCAGCCCGATGACGCAGTATGACGCGGCTGGATATATAGTGGAAGCGGCGTCCGCTTACGTCCAGGGCGCGCCCGGCGTTTCTCCGGATGTGGCCGCGAAGATAAAACAGTATTACGCCATCTACCTGAAAAAAGCCTATGAAATATACGGCAAGACCGTTGAAATGAGAAAGAAACTCGCCACCATCGAACAACTCCTTAAATCCCCGGACATAAAAGCATTCGACGAGACGCTCGACGAAGTGAAGACAACGATGTTCGATATTGAAAAGGATTTTTCCGCCACCACATACAGGGGCGTCGCGCCTTTTGCGGTAATGGGACAGCTTGAGGTCCGGTGGCAGAACGTGGACTCCAACGGCATAAGCAGGATAAGCCAGACGTCCCTCGGCGGCACGTTCATGTCGCTGTGGACGCAGGGGCTCATAACCCCGGACGTAATGTTCAACCTGAACTTAAATTTTGAAAGGCCCAGGGACGAAGCCGACAAGGGCACACTGCCGGAATACTGGGGCACGGGCCAGCGTTTCCTTGACAAATACACCATAAATTTAAAGGCATACGGATGGCAGTTCAACACCGGGTTTTTCTGGGAAGACATCACGCCCTTTATTGCAAAGTCCACGTTATCCGAAAGGCCGGGTCTTTTTGACCGCGACCCTTATTCTTCGGAAGAGACCACAAAGGGCCATTTTGAGAACGCGTTCCTCCATTCATTCATAAAACGCGGCGATATTTGGTCGATGCACGGGTTCATGGGCGCCGAGGCAATAAACATGGACCTTCCGTTCGGCGGAAGGATAAAGGTAATGGGCGGCAAGGACGAAGGTTTCGACGACCAGTATGACAAGAATTACCTCTATGAATACGCGGGCAGGTTCGTCCAGCCCCTTGATTCGATAGGGTTCGCAAACAGCCATGTGGCGATCAATTTTTACAACGCGTCAAACGAGGAATCCGAGATCGAGACCATGGCGCCCCCTGCGCCGGGAGCTAATTTCCCATACAGCCCCGAAGGTTACATAGAATCCGAGACCATTGCCGGCGGCGACGCAAAGCTGAATTTCGGAGATTTCGCCATCGGCGGCGAATTCGAGAGGGACGACCATTTCGGCTACCTGCCGAAACCTTATTCGCAGTATCTGGACCAGATCAGCAATCCCAACGACCTGCCCCCGAAGTTCCATCAGGACGGCAATGCGTTCTATATTGACGGGACGCTTAAAAATATCCTGCCGCTCACCCTTGAGATAAAATACACAAACATCGATCCCGGATATATCGGCAACGCCTCCGCTGTGGTGGATACGAACGACAGGACCATCACCGCAAACCTGGCGACGGGACAGACAACGGGCGTCAGCATCAGGCATGATTCCTATGCCAGCGACCCGACCCTTATCTATAACAATACGGCCAGGCTCCAGCTCGGCGCCAACGTCACACTGCCGGAAGCTTTCGGTTTTGTAAACCTTAATTATTCCATGGCTTCGCAGATAACCGCGACCACGGACGATATTTACGTCGACCATTACGATTTCGGCAACAGGCTGACCGGCCCGATGTACTGGCACCTTTTCTTCAGCCAGTATGGATATCCCGTGCCGGGCAGGGACGACGGCTTCTTTGCATACAACAGCCCGGCCAATTACCAGGTGTTCGGGCAGGGGACCGGCTTGAGGTATATGTTCACAAGCAAATGGCTCACGAACAAGGAACTCATTGTTTCCGATTACGACCTGAAGGGCCAGACCATACCAATGACCATGCTTTACGGGTCGTTCCTGTCCAACGGAAGCGGCGGGGTCGAGGATACCCCGAATTATCAGGGCGACACGCAGAAATATGAGAGCAACGCCTCGGTGGAGTTCAAGTTCGCACTTCATAAGATGCTCCAGTCCATGGGTATTCAGTCGAACAACCTGTTCCTGGACCTTTACGGCGAGCTTGTAACATTGGACCCGGGTGCGGACATAATGCCCACTTACGACCCCAACACACTTTTCTCGCAGAACCTTATGAACGCTTTCATAGTGTATAACCTCACAAAAAAGACCAATATAATGTTCGAGGCGGACCTCGAGAGATGGGCGACTAATTACAGCCTTGTGGCCTACGCCATGGATACTTCGGCCAACAAAGGCACCGGGCCGTTTACGGAATACATAGCTAATCTGCCGGTGAATTATTTCGACAACAGCCTGGGAGTCGGGTTTGACTACGACTTCGCGCCCAGGACATCGCTTTATATCAGGGTAAAAAGGTTCTTTCACAGGGACCTTGGCGGCTCGTTCACCGGGGTGGATACAAGCAGCCCGGCATACACGACCATCGCCAACGGCGGAAATCCGGCAACGGAACCTACAAAAGTATATAATTCGTCTTCACAGAATTTTGACGGATGGTATTTATCATTTGAAATATCAAACTTCTTTTAATCGGAGGTATTTTTGATGCTCAGGAAAATCGTTTTATTTTTCGCGGTTATGCTTATCCCGGTCATTGCCACGGCATCCGGGGATATAGGAAAGGACAGCTCCACATATAAAGACATAAGATCGCTGGTTGATTCCGGCGTGATCACAAAGCCGCTTACCCAGGACTCCCTTTCAAGGGAAGAGGTGGTGGAATACATCAATGACGGCGTGCACAACGTACTGGCCGCCAACAGGCCGGCGCCCCAGGCGGCGAGCCAGGCCTCGGACGCGGAGCTTGCCGGGCAGATAGGCAAGCTTTACAACCTCGTAAAGGAATACATGACAGATATGATGAAGACCCAGCAGAAGCTGGATTCCATCCTGGAGACCATCGGCGACCTGAAGGTCAAAAAAGAAGAGATGGAAAAAAGGCAGGAAAAACTGCTCGGGCTGATGGGAATGAGGATAGACGGCGAATCCAACGCTTATATGACGGACCTGTTGTTATACGGCTCGAAATTCCAGTACGCCGGGGCGACAGACGACAGGTACAGGCCCATCACCCAGTATCTTGACCTTAAATTCTCCCTCAATGCGACAAAAGAGCTTTACGCCGAGGCCACGTTCAGGGTGGAGAATATGTACGGAGGGTTCTGGGGTTCCGACGACATTTACGGCCTGCGCAGGTTCTTCATCCAGGGGCAGTACCCGATAAGTTTTGTTTTCGGCGATTACCAGGCAAAATTGACGCCTTTCACATTATGGGCCGTGGACGACGACAGGCCGTTTGAATCGAGGATATTTTCCGACAAGAGGGACATGAACAAGAACGAACTTTACCTGCTGGACGATACATGGCCCCTCTCCGGTGGCAAGATACAGACCATAGCCACGATTGCCGACGCCGTGGACGTCAACATTACGTTCATGGGGGCAAGGCTCGGAGTCAACGGCCAGAACGATTACACGGTTTACGACCCGACTTATAATTCCTTCGTGCCCCAGCTCATGGCGCACGACCAGTTCCTGGTTGCGGGAAGGATAGATTCAAGCCTTTCCCTGCCGGATAACCTGGACATAGGATTCAATTATTCCGAGATAGAGGACGACAGGGACACCGGGGATAATTACAACGCACCCACGGTCGACAACCCGGTTTATTCCGCGGACGCGGCCTTTAAGCTTAAATTTGGCGACGGGATGGACGCGAAAATATCGGGCGAATTCGCCAAATCACTTTACACCAACAACGCCGGGATCAACGGCTACATATCCGACACGGCCATGAAGGCCGGCGTGGAGGTAAACGCCTTCAACACGAAAGTCACCGCCAGCTTTATCGACGTCGGCAATTCCTTCACTTCATACGCGGCGCAGACAAGGATATTCGACGAGCGCTCAAGCGACCAGTTCAGCACGTTTTTGAACAACGACCTTTACCTTACGCAGAACAACACATGGAACATAGCGGGCGCGCCGCCGCAGTATATAATCGGGACAAAAATATATCCTTTCACAAAATACAACCCCACCATCAATGTAAGCTACGGATTGAACCCGAATTCTTCGGCGTCGGGGCTTGCTTCTGTGCCGGGCAACCTTCTTTTTTACCCGCAGTATGAGAACAACATAAGCCCTTACGGGGATGCAACGCCGAACAGGCAGAAGATATCGGTAATGCTTTCCGGAGACTACGATTTCGGCTTCGTGCTGAAACCTCTGGTATCCTACGACATGGCCAGCGAAATAGTCCCTTACTCCGGCATTGACCTGCTGGGCAACCCGCAGACGATAGCAGTCAGGAACTTCAGCGTCATAAGGGTCGGGACAAAGGCTGAATACGGGATGTTTGCCGCGACCGTGGGTTATACCATGGAAGACACCAATAACAATTCCACAGTGGCTTATTCTTCGGCCATTATAGACGCCGGGCTTGAAGCAACCCTTATCAAGAAAAAACTCAAGGTTTACGCCGGCTACAAGCACATTGATTTTAACGGGACGGAATATGCCGCCACCACCACCAATATCGGCGGGGTAACGATCCCGGTTTACGCGATGCTTGTTGATACGGACAGCAAGGGAACAATAGCGCTGCCGGGAGTGGACCAGTCTGTGGACAGCATGGGTGTTGGCGTGGAATACTATATAGCCAAACCCGCCATAGTGGGGCTGTCTTTCACAAATACAACAATTGAGGACAATAAGATAAAGACGAACAGTTTCGGTGCGCAGGAACTTGACCTGAGGGTTTCCATCAAATTTTAAAGGCGTTTTTTGGCCGGCTTGATTTTGGCAAAAATTAAGGCTATAATATTAAATAAGGAGGAAATGATGAAAAAGTTTCTGGTTCTTGTTTCGGCTCTTATGGCACTTGCTTCATCGGCATTGATGGCCGAGAAGGCTTCCACAACCCTGCCTCTTATCGCGGCGCCAATGGCGGTTGACGGCTCGGTGGCAAAGTGGAAGAGCGCGGGCATTGCCCCGGTGGTAATCAATAAGATGTCCCAGGTCGCCATAGGCGGACCATACTGGCTCAATCAGTCGGCCGTTGTTTATGTGGCTTTTTCGACGAAAGGCATAAACATGACCGCGGTCGTGAAAAGCCCCAAAGGATTGAAGAACAACAAAACCGACGGCAACATATACGACGGCAACGCGGTGGAAATTTTCATGGGCTTTGACAACTCGGACCCGTCGAGGGAACTTTACACCGAGACCGATTACCAGGTGGGATTTTCCACGGGCGAGTATTCAAAGGCAAACAAGAAATACACGGTAAAACCGTCGGTGTGGTGCTTTAACCTGCAGAAACCGGTCGAGGGCGCAAAAATAAAGACGATACCGGCCGAAGGCGGATATATAATAGACGCTTTTATTCCCGCGGATTTCTTCCCGGGATATGACGCAAGGGACGGCGGAGAAATAGGTTTTGATATAGGAATTGACGACATCGGCGACAAAGGCGTCGCACGCAAGGTCCAGATGACGTGGTCGGGCGACAAGGACGGATGGAAGATACCCAAGGGATGGGGAAAAGCGGTAATTAAGAAAGCAAAGTAAATAATATAAAAGCAATAAGGCGGCCCCGGGACTTTAAACCCGGGGCCGCAAAAAAAGCAATTGTTTCCGTGAAATGCGTGAAGTATGGTAAAAAAAAGGCTTTTCATAAAGACTCTTTTTTACCCGCCTTTGCGGTGTTAGCAGGAATATTTTTAAATTGAAAAGGAGCTTTTAATTATGAAAAAAGCGACAGCGGCAGTAATTGTAACGATACTTGCTGTTTTAATATCAACGGCATGCGCCAAGAAGAACCCGACCATACCGCTGACATCATTTCCGGCGCCCATAGCGCTGGCAACGGCCGCGCCCGCGCCAGGCCCGGGCACGCCCACGGCGACACCGGAGCCGGCGGCGCTTGTCCTGGTGGACAGTTGCGACGGAGACACGAACCAGAACCAGCTCAAGGGTTTATGGTCTTCGTATGACGACAATTCGCCGCCCAATTTCGGCAATTCGGTCGTGTTCCCGCAGAAAGGCGGAAATTTTACCATGTCATACGTTACAGACTGGATATATCCCCCGCCTGGAACCTACAGCCCGACATGGCCGACCACAAATGTGTATGCGGCAAGGCTGCAGGGGACGCTTAACCTTAAAGCCCAATACAACCTGATTGGAATGCAGACCGGGATGAACTACACGGAGAGCCCGACGGACCTCTCCGGATACAGGCAGATTATTTTCTGGGCAAAGGTCGGGAACGACGACCAGATAAGCGCAAGATCGGGAAACACCCACTCGCCTTCGGGAGGAGCCGGCTACAGGTTCTCCATGGTAAGTTCCAACAATCCCAACACCGCGGATTACGACATGTACGGCGCAACCATCAACCCGCCCACGTCATGGACGCAGTTCGTGCTGAGTTTCAATCCCACCGTTTCGGATGACGCGGGGGGCGATCTTGGCATAACTTTCGGGAACCACATAGGATGGATCGACAATGATCCGGCGGATGCGATAGCCGACACCACTAATGTCGTTAATAATGTCGTTAATGGCGTGGCGCAGGGTGCGATAAGGCATGTTACGGACCTTGAAATGCAGACAAAGACATCGGCCATAGGGACGCCCCTGGCCGTGGACCTGTGGATAGATTCCATTTATCTCGTGAGGGCGAACTGATATTTTTGACGACGCAAAAAAAGGTGAGTAATATATTAAAAAATTTCGGAGGTGTAAAGTTACCATGAAAAATGTATGGACTGCTTTAGTGGTTGTTTTCTCGGTTCTTGCGGTCGTAATAATAGGCTGCAGCAAGAAAAAGGACATTACCCTGACTGCCGCTGATTTTACCGCGCCGACCTCAACACAAACGGCAACGCCGACCAAGGTGTCCGGATCGCCGACGATCTCGCCGACGAATACGCCGATCTTTTCCGCGACGGCGACGCCGACATTCACGGTCACGGCCGCCGCGACTTATCCTGCGGGCTGGATAGACGACTGCGAAGACGGCGGGGACCCGACTTTCAGGAACGTGAATGATTTCCACATTCCGTCTGTTATCACAAGCGTTCCGCCGGTCCACAATCTCGGCGGATACTGGATCACTTACGACGACAACGGGCCGGCCAACAATGGAACATCCTACGTGTGGCCGATGTCGGCTCCATGGGCAAACAGAAAAGGACTTCCAACACAGACATTCTCGATGTCATCGCCGGGCTATCCTGGTTCTCCTTACGGCACTGCTTACGCCGTGAACGTGACGGGTTATGTTACAACGAACGCCATTACGGCGCCCGGAGAAACAAAAGTGGGATATGTTTACGGATTCTTCGGGTTGGGAACGCAGCTTTCGCCGACTGCCGGGGAAAATCTGACGATCGAGGCCCAGGGCTGTCAGGAAGTCGATATTTCAGGTTTCACCGGAGTTAAGTTCTGGTGCAAAGGCGACGGCGTTACTAACGGCTGGTCGGTAAAATTGCCTTTCACAGTCAACGGCGCCAACGGCGGAAATTGCGACGGAAGCGTAACCGTAAATCCGTCGACGCTCACGGGCAGTGACGAGTGGAAGATGAACTTTACCGCTCCTGCCACATGGACGCTTGAGTCTTTCGCTTTCGCGACATTCACCCAGGAAGGCTGGGGTATCACCATCAGCATTCCGGACGGCAGATACTGGAAAGGCTGTAATGCCACGACACCGGGAACCACTCCGGGATTGCCTGCGGACGCTTCATCCGGATGCCCGCCGAGCATAGTGCAGAAGCACGCGAAACAGATACAGTTCCAGACGGTTGGACAGACTGTTGTGTATCCGGCCAGCAGGTCCATCTGGATAGACGATATTTACCTTTATTAAAAGAAAGAGTTGATATAAAAGTGCCGGGGCGCCTTTTTCGGGCGCTCCGGCACGAATTTAATGCGGAGATGGAAAAAATCAGGAGGGCTTTTAAATTGAAAAAGACAATTGCAATCATAACAGCCGCCGTCGCGGCGATAATAATCAGCTCCTGCTCTGGAGTCTTTATATTAAAAACGCCGAAACTTACGGGCGGAAAGATCGAAAGCGGCGGGTATGTGGCCAAAAAACCGCCGGTTCTTTTCGACGACTTTGAGGCGGGCACGGTTGTGGGCGCATATTCATACGCAAACACGGCGGGCGGGGCTTCGGCAAAGCTTGCCATTAGCGACGTCACGGACACGCCGCACGGCGGCAAATACTGCGCCAAGGCGGTCTTTGATTCGGGCACCAACGCGGACTGGGGATGCGGGTTCGGCTGCCAGTCCACCTACGGCGGCGGGTTTATAGACGCCACGGACAGGGAATACATATCAATGTGGATAAAGGCTCCGGAGAACGCCAGCTTTTACGTTTTTGTGAACGAGGCCAACGCCAACGGAGGCGACGGTGAATTCTGGAACGGACCTTCTGCGACAGGCTCGGGCAAATGGGAATTATACGAGGTGGCCCTGGAGGATTTTACCAGGAACATATACTCTGGCAACCAGTCGGGCAACAACACGATGGACCTGGGTGCGATAGGCACCGTCGGGGTCCAGATAGCGGGCGCTCAGGGCAAGGGCGAATTCCTTTTTGACGATATATGGTTCAAATAAAATACAGCGAATTCATTTAAAATAAAGGAAAATCCTGGAGGAACCGATGAAAAAAACATTTTTAACTGTTTTAACAGTTATCATAGCCGTCATGGCGGCCGGATGCGCCGGGGTAGTAACCCTGCGCAGTCCCAACAGGCCCAAGCCGGTAAAGGCCGCGGGACCTGTAAAAACCGTTGCGCCTATAAAATTCGAGGATTTTGAGAACGGAACGCTGGTGGGTTCATACGCTTACGCCAATACGGCCGCGGGCGCTTCCGCGAAATACATGATAAGCGATCCTTCAAAAGACAAGGCGCACAGCGGGCAATACTGCGCCAAGTCTGTTTATAATTCCGGAACAAGCTCGGATTGGGGCTGCGGTTTTGCGTGCTCAACGTCATACGGGGCCGGATATATCGACGCCACGGGCAGGAAGAGCGTGGTTTTCTGGGCCAATGTTCCCGAAGGCACCACGTTCTATTGCTTCGTCAACGAGGCCAACGCCAACGGTGCGGACGGGGAATTCTGGAACGGGCCGGATCTGACGGGTTCCGGGAAATGGATGGAATATACCGTTGATTTTGAGGATATGCACAAGAATATTTATTCCGGCAGCCAGACGGGCGACAACGAGCTTGACCCTTCGGGACTGGCGGTAGTTGGTTTCCAGGTGGGCGGCAACCAGGGCAACGGGACATTCCTTGCGGATGATATCTGGTTCAAATAACATATAAGATATAAAATCCGGGAGAGCTTCAGCTCTCCCGGATTTTTTTTTGCCCCCGGTTTCCCGGGGGTTGTGAGGGATATTGAGACGCTCTTACAAGCGCCGCAACCCCTGTTCAATAAATAACCCCTCATACCGGCCAATATCAGGAAATCAGCCGTATTTAATAATTTCCATGAATATTTGACATGTTTTGCCCGGAAAAAGTTCCATATATTTTAAGGCTGCTACGGTTTTCGGGCGGCTATATGAGGCCGCCCCTTACGGGTATGTTCCGTGTTATTTGTGTATTTGCAGGGACGCACCACCATGTGGGCTCCCCCTTCCGCCATGCCGATTTTAAATAATTTGACAATTTATCCATTATCTTATATCATATATACAGGTGAGGTTAGTATCAAGGAGGCTTGATGAAGCGCTTGTTTAAGTATATTTTGCCCTTGTTGATATCCTTAATTTCATCCTTTGTTTTTGCCGCGGCAGAATCCGACCAGCTCATTGTGGACCAGTTCGGCTGGAGGGCCTCGTCTCCGCGCAGGGTCGCCATAATCGCAAAACCAATAACAGGATACAACAATTCCGTCACTTTCACACTGCCGGCCAACGGCGCCGCTTTCCAGTTAAGAAAAGCCTCGGATAACAGCGTGGCCTATGCAGGAACCCTTACCCAGTTCAACGGCGGGGCCACCCACACCCAGTCCGGCGACCAGGTTTGCTGGGCCGATTTTACCGCTTTTACCACCCCGGGGACTTATTACCTTTACGACCCAACCAACAACGTGCAATCATATAATTTTGACATCAGGGACGACATTTATAACAATGTCCTTATAACGGCCGGACGTTTCTTTTTTTACCAGCGCTGCGGCTGTGACATTGACGCCGCTCACGGCGGCAACTGGAACCACGCGGCCTGCCACGAAGGCGCGGGACAGGACCTTGCCGCGCATCTGTGGAACGGCTCCGACCAGGGACAGCCAAAGGACGTGCACGGCGGCTGGCATGACGCCGGGGATTTCAACAAGTACGTGCCTTTCGCCCTTGACGCGGTATTCGCCCTTATGATGGCATATGAATTAAATCCCTCGGCGTTCGGGGACAACTGGAACATACCGGAATCCGGCAACGGCGTGCCTGACATCCTCGACGAGATAAAATGGGAACTCGACTGGATGCTGCGCATGCAGAACGCCGACGGCTCCGTGTGCAACAGGACGGGCGTGCTGAATTACGTCCAGGCTTATCCGCAGAACGACACGCAGGCGAGATATTATACCGCGGCCACGACATGGGCCACGTCCACGCTTGCCGGCCTTGCGGCCCACGGCGCCAGGCTTTTTGCGGCCTATAACACACAGTATCCCGGTTATTCGGCGGCTCTGCTCACGGCGGCGCAGAATGCGTGGACATATCTTGCCGCCAATACGGCAATGACGCCTTCCAGCGGGGCGGACGGAGGCGGCTCGGGCGGGGGAACCGTCCTTGCGGCAGCGGCGGGCGGATCGACCGCGGACGACGACGCCAGGCGCAGGCTGTTCGCCGCGGCAGAGCTTTACAAATCAACGGGCGGCGCGGCATATAACACATACTTCGTGAACAACTACGCATCGGCGGCCCTGACCGACAGCGGTCACCAGCCCATAATTAACGGTTATTTTGACCCGTCATCTTCATGGGACACGGAGCTGGCAATGGTGGTTTACGCCTCGGTGACGCAATATGCGACCAACGCGGCGGCCGTTTCCGCAATAGAAGCATCCCTGAAAAGCGGCATTGAAAACACGGTCACGGCCAATTACAACTCAAAAACAGACGCATACCGCGCTTATATGTACGACGGCCATTACTGCTGGGGATCCAACCAGATAAAGGCACAGTGGGCGTCGCTTCCCCTGTTCGGGATTTACCTGAACATTAACCCGGCCAACGCCGCGCTTTACAAGGAGACCGCCGAGGAATACCTCCATTATTTCCACGGAAGGAACCCGCTTTCATACGACTACCTGACGAACATGGGGGCGACGGGCGCCAATTTGTCCTCGGGGAAATCATGCGATTCTATATATCACGGATGGTTCTACGCGGGATCGCCCCTTTACTACGGGCCCACGTCCACATACGGCCAGGCACCGGGATTTCTGGCTGGCGGGCCCAACCAGTATTTTGACGTTTCCACAATAATCCCTCCGGCCAGCCAGCCGCCGCAGAAATCTTTCAAGGACTGGGGAACGGGATGGGACGGCACCCAGAACGAGGATTCATGGGAAGTGACCGAGCCGGGCATTTATTACCAGGCGAAATATTTCATGGTGCTGGCATATTTTGCGGGCCAGGCAGGGACGCCGACGCCCACGCAGACCTCTACGCTTTACGCCGGGTCGCCGACCTTTACGCTGACCATGACGCCGACTTACACCATTACAATGACGCCGACTCTGACACCCACGCCGGCGGTAATAATATTAAATACATGCGACACCATGTTATACAACGGCACCTGGAGCGGGGCGAACGCCGCAAGGTCGATAAACACGAACGCCGCCTATATTACACAGGGGACGGGCAGCCTTCAGGTGGCGATTACAACCACAAATAACTGGAACGACGGCATAGCCAAATGCACAGGGTTTGTCCCCACAAACTGGTCCAACGCGGCCTCGGTAACCCTTGATGTTTACGTCGACCCGGCAAACACGCCGTGGCTGGCGGGGTCAAGCTACCACCAGCTTGCCATGTATGTCGACAGCGCGCCCAACAAGTATTACAGGCAGGTATCGACAAACCAGAACCTGGTAACGGGATGGAACCACATAACATTCGCCATAAACTGGGCGCTGGATACGGCGACGCATACAACCGACACGGACCCGTCGCCGATCTTGCCGACGGACCCGATCTCATCCTATTTTTTTATTTTTAATTCCGACGCCGCTTATCTGAGCACCGGCACCATATACCTCGATAATATAAATTTATTGACGCTTGCCGGAAACACCCCGACTTTTACGGCCACAGCCACATATTCAAAGACACCGACCCCGACTTGCACTGCCACGCCCACATTCACATTTACAAGGACGTCCACGGCCACGTTTACCTGGACATATACCGGGACGCCGAGCGCGTCGCCGTCTGCGACTTTCACGGCGACGGCGAGCAGGACGCTTACTGGGACGCCGACTTTCACGGTAACGCAGACGTCGACGCAATACGCGGGGACGGCGACGG
>CAYUDX010000013.1:86227-98838 GCA_964443355.1 uncultured Spirochaetia bacterium | reverse complement strand
AAGATCCCTCAGTATGTTCTTTTCTATTGCGGGTTTTATGGCATCCTTTGTTACAAGGTCAACTTTAATCCCGAGTTTTTCTTCAATAAATCTTTGCAGCCTGAAGAATTCAAAACCCACAGGACCGGAAAATTCCACAAGTATATCAATATCACTGTTTTCCACCTGCTGATTTCTTGCGAACGAACCAAACACAGCAAGGCTTTTCACCTTGTATTTATCGGCCAGTTCAGGCTCAAGCTCTTTTAAACTCTCTATTACTTCGTCAAGCTTTTTCATGTCTTTATTATAGTACATCCATACTTAGAATCAAGTAATATCCTGTATTTAAATCGCCTTACATTCATATTATGTGGCAGGTACGATTGGGATTTTGGTTGGAATCATAACCGGACATAGGATGTTGAAGCCTTATTCCGAACAGCAAGGCAAAAGTTCGAGTTCCGCTTCCGGTCAAATCTTCTCCTTAAACTCCCCCATTATCCCGTCAACCCTCTCCTTCAATAAATAAGGATCGAACGGTTTTGTTATGAATTCGTCCGCGCCGCAGTCGTATCCTTCCTTAATGCTCGTGGCATGGACAAGCGCCGAGAACATTACCACCGGTATTTTTTTGAATCTTGTATCCGCTTTTATCTTCCTGCACACATCATAGCCGCTTATTCCGGGCATCAGGATATCGAGAAGTATCAGGTCGATGTCTTTGTCTTTCTCCAGTATTGCCAGACACACTTCCCCGGATTCGGCCTCAACCACGTCGTATTTGTGGATGCCGAAAGCTATCCTTATCAGTTTCAGTATTTCGGGCTCGTCATCGACCACCATGATTTTCATTTGTGCTCCTTTTTAGGACACGTTATTCATGTAACCAAATTATACCACTTTTGGCCCGCAAAAACAATTTATCCCGGTAAAATCGCTTAATATGAAATTAATTTTGTTAATATTGAAAAATCAGTTTCAATTTGATATTATTGAAATTAAGGAGGTGATGTTTATGGAGAAAGAACAATTATTGACCATTTGCACTGCTCTGGAGTCTGCCTTAAAGGCGATACTGGCCCATCTGCCCCACAAAAGCGGCCTGGCCACGGAGATCGACATCCAGATAAGCAAGATAAGGGACCTCAAGGCTGTGCTGACAAAGTAGCAGTATCCCATTAAAGCTTCTATATCCGGATCCGGCGGATAAATTAAATGCCAATTGTCGTGGGGGACTTTACTAATTATGCACCTGAAATACCTCTATCCTGTTATTATACCAATCCGTAACATACAAGCGTTCCGTACTGCTATCTATGGCCAATCCGCGAGGAGAATTAAAACTTTCGTTGGTACTTCCGTCAATCCAATCGCTCCATTGCGTTATATAGTTGCCGTTTAAGTCAAATATAACTATCCGGTTATTATCCCCATCTGACATAAAAATCCGTTCCATTCTGCTGTCTACGGTCAATCCATAGCACCGGCCAATGCTATCATCAAAACTTCCAACCATCCATCTGCTCCACTGACTTAAATAATTCCCGTTTTTATCAAACACCTCTATTCTGTTTTGGCCGAGATCATACACGTAAACTTTTCCCGTACTGCCGTCCACCGCCACTTCAGACGGTTCAATAAAACTCCCGTTTTGTCCTCCTTTACTACCCCATTGTGTTATATAATTTCCATTTAAATCATATACATCCATCAAACTGTTATATACATCCAATACATATAACTTCCCGGCGCCGCCGTCCAGCGCTATTCCATCCAAAGAACCATAGTTCCCCCCCAGTTGTGTTATGTAGTTGCCGCTTTCATCAAACACATAAACATTAATATGGTTGCAATCCGACACAAATACCCTACCTGTACCGCCGTCCTCAGCTATCGCAACAGGATATACAAAACTCACGTTATTAACTCCGTCATTCCAACCGGTCCATGAAGTTATGTAGTTATTATATGAGTCAAACACCTCCACGCTCCTGTTTCCACAATCCGCCACAAATATTTTACCCGTACTGCTGTTTACCGCCACTCCGCCGGGTGAATTAAAATTTTTGTTGGCGCTTCCGTCATTCCAACCGCTTAAAATATTCGAAATTTCGACATACATTGTGGATGTCTGAGTGGGCGTGGATGCCAGTGTCGGAGTATTTGTGACTGTGGCCGTACACGAAGGCGTAGAAACCACGGTATTGGTTGATGTATAATGGACTGTTTGTGTTTGTGTTGCCGTCATTGCTGTTGTTGCTGTCGCTGTGTTGGTTGCCGATCCGGTTACAATCGGGGATGACGGTGATTGAGCCTTTTTACAATTTGTGACTGCAAATATAACAAAAATTCCCGCCGCAAAAACACCCCATAACAAACGTTTCATATTTCCCCTTCCCCGTGCCGCCAATCGGCAAGGATTCAATAGCTTCGTGATAAACCCGCCCCGGATCTTTTATAGAATTATACAGCAAAACCATAGTTGTTTTCAAATAAAAAAAGCCCCTTAAAGCGGTTCGCCTTAAGGGGCTTTTTATTTCAATTGCGGTTTTATACGGTCTTATTCCCCGTCGTCGCCTATGGAATTTGTCGGGCAGGAGCTCATCGCGTCCTTTGACGCCGCACTCTCTCCGTCGTTTGCCGGCTGTTTATAAACATATGCGTGTGAACCGTCATCGTTCATTTTAAAATTTTCAGGGGCCGATCCTTCGCACACCCCGCATGCTATGCACTGGTCGTCGACATAAAACTTGCCGGGAACGTTTTCCGCAACTTTGCTTGCTTTATTTGCCATAAAATTTACTTCCTCCTTCGGGTTATTTGGTAGCCAAATCATTTAGTAATTGACTATATAATATTTTCAACCGTATTTCAAGATTTTTTTTGCCTTATTTCCTCAATATTTTTTCCTTTCCCGAAGTCATATCTATTACGCTTGAGGCTTTTCCCTTTATAAGGGCGTCGTTCTTAATGGAATAATCCGCTTTTTGCAGTATTTTTCTCGTTATGGAGGAGAATTTTACCGGGGTGGCCTCGCCGGAAATATTGGCCGATGTGGAGGCAAGCGGCGCTCCCAGCTGGACCATTATTTCGTTCAATATGCCCTTACCCGCCACCCTGAACCCGGCTGTCCCGGCCTTCAGGAACGGGAATGTGGCATGATGTTTTTTCCTGAGCTTTAAGACCACGGTGTATGGCCCGGGCAGGTAAGCGCGTATCTTCTTTTTTGTCCCGTCCGTAATTGCGGCGTATTCACTTATTTCTTCAAGGCAGGGAAGAAATATCTGCAAAGGTTTTTCGAACGAGCGGCCCTTGACCTTGTAAATCTTTTTGATCCCGGCTTTTGAAAATGCCGAACAAAAAAGGCCGTAAACCGTGCCGGCCGGAAGCACGGCAATGCCGCCGTTCTTCAGAAGGTCGGCGATCAGGAATATATCGGGGTTTTTCATTTAAGATGTTCTCCTGAAAACATGATGCATGTTCCCTATTTTTTATTGTCTTCGAGGTATTTTTTTGCGCCTTTTTCCCGCAGTTCCCTGTCTTTTTTCTCAATGCCGGAGGCCAGCTCTTTTTTCTGCTGCTCGAGTTTCGCCTTCAGCTCCGGATACTTTAACGCCAGTATTTCCACGGCGAATATCGCCGCGTTCACCGCGCCTGCCTTGCCTATGGCCATTGTGGCGACAGGGATGCCGCCGGGCATCTGCACCGTGGAATAAAGCGCGTCGAGGCCGTCGAGCGAGCCACCCTGCATTGGCACGCCTATGACCGGGATGGTCGTCTGCGCGGCTATAACGCCGGCAAGATGGGCCGCCATACCCGCGGCCGCGATTATGACCTCGCACCCCTGAGCCTTTGCCTCGTCAAGGAATGTTTTTACCTTGTCGGGTGTCCTGTGCGCGGAAGTGATGGATACGAACGAGCCAACCCCGAATTTTTCAAGGGTGTCCGCGGTTTCTTTCATTATGCCAAGATCGCTGTCCGATCCCATTACGATTGCAGCTTTCATTTCCGTCCTCCAGATTTTTTAAACCGCTCTCTTCCCTATATCTTTTCTATAGTATACCCCTTCAAAAGATACCCTGTCTATATATTTGTAAACTTTTTCAACAGCCTCTTTTATGTCGGCTCCCATGGCGGTCACGTTCAAAACCCTGCCGCCGTTGGTTACGATCTTGCCGTCTTTCACCGCCGTGCCCGCATGAAATACGATGACGTCTTCCATGCCCTTAAAAAAATCAAGGCCCGTTATCGCCTTTCCCTTTTCATATTCGCCGGGATATCCTTTTGACGCAAGGACAACGTTTATGGCCGCCCTGTCCTCTGTCTCGAGCTTTATCTCCTTGAGCGTGCCGTCTATGGAGGCCATGCAAAGGTCGATGATGTCGGTTTTCAGCAGCGGCAAAACAGCCTGCGTCTCGGGGTCGCCGAAGCGCACGTTATACTCGAGCACTTTCGGCCCCTGCTTTGTCATCATTATGCCGGCGTAAAGGATGCCCTTATAAACGATTCCCTCGCTCCTTAACGCCTTGACTGTCGGGTAAAGGATCGTATCGGTTATTATTTTCAGAGCTTCGGCCGTGATGACGGGCGCGGGCGCATATGCGCCCATGCCGCCGGTATTGGGCCCCTGGTCATTGTCGAATATCCTTTTATGGTCCTGCGACGCGGGAAGCGGCAGGACGGTCTCGCCGTCGGTAAAAGCAAGGATGGATGCCTCTTCACCCTCCAGAAATTCCTCGATGACTACGCGGTCACCCGCGCCGCCGAATATTTTCCTTGTCATGATGTCGGCCACGGCGGTTATAGCCTCAAGCTCGCTTTTGGCTATGATGACGCCTTTTCCCGCGGCCAGCCCGTCGGCCTTTACGACCAGCGGATATTTTTTATTGCGCTTTATATGGGCTATGGCGCCGGAGCTTTCGTCAAACTCGCCGAAATCCGCCGTGGGTATGTTGTATTTCCTGAAAAGGTTCTTTGTAAAGACCTTGCTTCCTTCCATCTGCGCGCCGTCCTCGCCGGGGCCGAAGGCCTTGAGTCCGTTGCCGGCAAAAAGGTCCACGATGCCCATGACAAGAGGCGCCTCGGGCCCCACAATGGTCAGGTCTATTTTGTTATCAAGGGCGAATTTCAGCAGGCCGTCCAGGTCGTCCCCCTTGATGTTTACATTTTCCGCTATTGACCCGGTGCCGGGATTTCCCGGCGCGCAAAATATTTTTCCGGCTTTTTTCGACCGCGCGACGCTCCATGTTATGGCGTGCTCCCTGCCGCCGGATCCTATAACCAGTATTTTCATCGTGTTGTTTACCTCCATATTGTCAGGCTTTCCAGTTGTAAAGCTCAAAGAACCTGTCGGGCATTACCACCCTTATGACCCCCTTTTCGGGCACTTTTTCCTTTTCCTCGCCGTTGATGTGTATGAAAACCAGCATGTTAAAATCCTCGGCCGAAGTTACCGCCTTGATGGAACCGAAAGGTATCTTCGCCTCAAAAATGTCGTGGATGCCGAATTCAACCCCTCCGACACCGCAATTGACCGCGCTTATCGCCCTTCCTTCGGCGATGAATTTCAGCGAGGCCCCGCCTTCCGGGCTGTAAAACCTTGCCTCGACCGATAGACCCGGATAATTCTTCGCCTCGCCGTCCGTGTCCAGCCTTATGTAAAGATTTTCCGTGTCAAAGCCGTAGAAAAGTTTTTTCACGATCCTGGCCGTCTTGTGCATTGCGCCGCCGTCTTTCGAGAGGTCGATGACCCCGGCCCCCTTCCACTCGTAAAAATGGGTGTTTACGCCGTCGATCACGGGCGTCAGGAACATCGAGGGCTGTATCTCGAAGGCGAGATCGGCTTTCGCGATGGGCACAAAGAGCTCGTCGGGGATATTTTCGCCAATGACGCGGTAAACGTTCATCAGGTGGAGCCTGTAAAGGTTGTCGAATTCAGAGTCGTTCTTGGACGAATGGTCGTCGCCGTACCACCAGTTCCAGTCGCTGCCCTCTGCAATGTAAATGGATTCCCATGCCTTTGCCAGTTTTTCCTTTTCGGCCGGGTGCGTATCCTTCCACCTGGAAAGGTCGTCCCTGACTTTTTTTAAAAGTTTCCACGAGCGCCTGTCGTCCTCGTGGCCTATCCAGATGTAAAAATCGTGGTTTATCCACGAACCCGGGTAAAGTTTTTTCAGCTCCACCGCGCTTCCGGCAAGTTTTTCCAGCGCGCCGGATACGGTCGCGGATTCAAATTGCCCGTCGGCGGATATGGCCGCATAAAGCGCCTCGAGGAAATCCCTTCCGTCGTTGGCGTAATATTCCCAGCAGTTCTCGCCGTCGAGGATGATGTTTATCATGTGCGGCCCTTCGCCCAAATTGGCGCTTATGTGGCGCAGTTCCTTCATGAAATGGGCCGCGGCCTCGTTGGGCTTCCAGCTCTGGTAGGAAAACCCGATAAGGTCGGAGAGGTAATGGTTCCTGAATATCATGCTCACGCCGCCGTGCGGCGTGGAAAACGTGTAAGGCCTGTAAATGTCGTCGTTGCCGGGTTTTTCTCCGGAAAGCCTCAGCGACTGCCTGAGTATCTCCTCGTCCGTGGCCACCCATTTTATGGAATTGGCCGCGATGATGTCCATGACGGCCTCGCTCACGGAGCCTTCAGAGGGCCACATGCCCGCGGCTGGCGCGCCGAACTTTTCCGCGTGGTAGGCGACGGCCTTTTTCACCTGCGCCGACGCGTCCTCCGGGTGCGAGAAATTAAAATCCAGCGGCGGCATCTCCGGCATGCATTCCTTTGCCACGTCGGTATTGTTGATGAGCGGCAGTATGGGGTGGTAAAAAGGGGTTGTCGATATCTCTATGGACCCTTTTTCCTTCAACTGCCTGTATTTAGGGATTATGAGCCTCATTATCTCAAGGTGGCTCTCCAGCACGTAACTTTTTTCCTCTTCGGTGAAATTCTCGCCCTTATCCTTAAGTTTCTTAAGCTTGGGAAACATCCCGAGGAACATGGGGTCTATCCAGGTCATGTTGAACCAGACCTGCAGGTCCCGCATCTCTTCGACCGTAAAAAGCCTGTGTATCTTCCTTATCTCGTCGGGGTTTGTGTTCTCGCCGCGTTTTTTCAGCAGGTAGGCATAGCGGGGATAAACAAGGACCATTGTGTCCCAGTTGGCCATGAAGAAATTGTAAAGAATGAAAACGCGCTCGTCGTCGTTCAGGGCCGAGGCGCTTTTTTCCGACATCTCCTGGAATATGTCCTTTACGCCGGAAAGGTATTCCTCTATCTGCAGGAGCAACGACGGGACGAGGTTGAAATTCTGCTTTATCCCGGGAAAATCGTCCAGGATGGCGGCCATGTCGTAATAATCCTTTACCGCGTGCAGCCTCACCCACGGAAGTATGAACTTGTTGTTCTCGATATTCTTATAATATGGCTGGTGCATGTGCCAGGTGAAAGTTATATATACGGGCTGTGTCATTTGCTTCCCTCGCCTTGTTATTTAAAAACAAACAATTATAATATATTTTTTATCTTTTAACAGCGTCTTTTTTTGCGGCATCGTCCTTTTTTACAAGCAATTCCAGTTCATCCCCTTGCATCTCCAGCCTGTAATACGGCAGCATGGAGGCGAAGGTAAAAAGCGATTTTTTATACAGGACCAGGTAGTCAGGCCTTGAATAATAAACCGCTTTCAGCTCGTCGTTCACCCCTTTTTCGTCATAAGCCGCGTTCCAGTCGAACATGTTGACGTAGCGGCCCGGAGCCTTTATGCCGGTCAAAAAATATATCTCGGGCTGGGCGAAATATACAAAGAGGGTCTGGCCCGGTTTCTTTACGGCGTTTATCCTTTCGGCCATGAGCCTGGATTCCGCAAAACGCGTCGTCCTGAACTGGGTTGCCGAGACATCCAGAGCGTCCATTGAATAATATCGGAGGTTCGGACCAACGGCCAAAACAAGCAATATAACCGAAGCCGCAACCGCCGCCGCCATTCCCTTTTTTCCCTCGCGCGAGAGGCGGTCAATGGCGAAACCCGCCGCCAGGGCCAGCGGAGCGCACAGGCCAACATAATTGTGCGCCCACATCCCTTTCTGGAGCATTATACCGGCCGCCATCCCGGAAAGTATCAGCAGGCCGATATTTTCACCTTCCTTATTTTTCCCCGCAACCGCCGCTAAGATGGAGACGATAAGCAAACCGCCGTATTGCACAAAAAAACGCGTGTCCACGCCGGCCCGTGCCGTATTGCCGCCGGTCAAATACCAGAAATTATATAAAATCCCGCATTTTATGAAGTCCGTAAATATAGCCTCGTGCGCAAGCCATAGCGCGGTAAATATGAAAGGAAGTATAAAACCGGCGGTGAAAAAAAACATCTTTTTCAGCGGATATTTTTTTACCGCCATATATATAAATACCAGGATAAAAACCGGCGCCGCGGTCTCCTTTATCAGGCAGGCCGTCCCCAGCATGAATCCGGATGAAGCCAGCATGAATGGTTTTTCATCAGCCCCTTTTGCCGCAAAATATGCGGCAAGGGCCAGCGGCAGGCACAGGAATGTTTCAGTGTTCGCGTTTATCCCCTGGAGCATCACGCTTCCCTGGCACGCCGTGAAAAACAGCGCCGCGGCGTACTTTGAAAATCCTCCTTTTATCCTTGATGCGGCCATAAATACCGCGGCCGCGGCCGCGGCAACGTAGACCGCCGCAAAAAACCTTATAGCGTAGGCGTCGCGGCCGAAAAGGTCCATTGCCGCCGAGTAAATAAAATAAATGAACGGCGGCTTGTGGTCGAATATGTCGCGGTAAGGCATGTAATGGGAATTCATGAAATTTGCAATGTAGGCGTATGTACCCTCGTCGTTATCAAGGGGCAAAGAAATAAAACGGAGGCGCATGAACATCACGGCGGCGGCGATAGCCGCGATAAAAATTACCGGAAAAAATTTCTTAATGTCGGCCGCCTTCTGCGGCCCATAAAAATCCCCGGTCATCCCCTGTTCCCCGTCTGTCCCTGAGAGGCCAGAAGCGCCTTCATCCTGCTTATCCATTTCCTGTTGGCCTTGAAATAATAACCCGGAGCGCCCTTGATGTCCAGCACCGCGGCCTCGAGCAGTTCCCTGCCGCGCTCAACCTGGTTGTTTTCCATCAGCAGGCTTCCAAGCATGAATTGCGCCTCGGGCTGGGCCCACTTTATTATGTGCGCCTCGAGGTGGGCAAGTCCATTTTTATCGCGGCGGCCGTAGAGTATGCGCGCGTAAGCCAGCGACGGCTCGCCGTATTTGTATTCCGGGTCCTTTTTCAGCACGCGTTCGAGTTTCGCCGCGGCCGCATCCGTGTTTTTCCTTATGATGTCGACGCGCGCCGAACCCCACAGCGCCTGAATGTTATCGGGGTCGAGTTTTATGGCTTTGTCAAAGGCCTCTTCGGCCTGTTCGATACGCCCGGTATCGAGGTAAATATCCCCGAGCTTCATGTAATTGTAAGAGTTCCCTACGTTCCTTGCCGTATACTGCGCCTCGGCCGTCTCTTTTCCCCTCATGAATCCCGCGAGGAATCTGGGGGTCATCCCTTTCATGCTCATTGGTTTTCGCGCCATGAAATAAATGACCGCCCCGGGAAAATTAAGCAGCAGTATGACCCAGAGCCAGATGAACCTGTCCGGGTCGTTCATTATGCAGTCTATTATCATCCATATCCAGAAAGCCTGGGCCGCAAGTCCGAAAATATACCCGGCGTAAATTTGCGCTGTGTGCATCATCCCTCCGGGACCTTAATGTCCTATTATTTTCAGGAATTCCTTCTCGTTTATCGTTTTGATCCCGAGTTTTACCGCTTTGTCGTATTTGGAACCCGGCTCGCTGCCAACAACCACGTAAGCCGTGGCCTTTGTCACAGCCGAGGCGACCCTTCCGCCGAGAGATTTCACGATGTTGCCCGCCTCGCCGCGCGAATATTTCGACATTTCGCCGGTAAAGACAAAAACCGCCCCGTTCAGGATGTTGTTGTCCGTCTTCTTTTTCAGCCTCTTCATGTTGACGCCGGCGTTTTTCAGCTTGTTTATGACCTCGATGTTTTCCTTCCCTTTGAAGAAAAATATTATATCCTCGGCCACGACTTTTCCAATTTCATGTATTCGCGTCAGCTCCTCAACGGCCGCCCCAGACAGTTTTTCAAGGGAATCAAAATGCTCGGCCAGCACTTCCGCGGTTTGTTGGCCCACGTTCCTTATTCCCAGGGCGAATATCAGGTTCTCCAGTTCGCGTTTCTTTGAATTTTCTATCTCTTTTAGAAGGTTGTCGGCGGATTTTTGCCCCATACGCTCCATGTTTGCCACGTCGAATATGGTCAGGCCGTAAAGGTCGCCGTAGTCCTTTATCATTTTGTTGCGCAGCATCTGCTCCACTATGGCGGGCCCCATGCCTTCTATGTTCATGGCTTCCCTTCCTGCGAAATGGATTATCCTGCCCTCGAGCTGGGCCGGGCATTTGACATTAATACAGCGGGTGGCCTTTTCGTCCTCCTCGCGCACGACCTTTGATCCGCAGACCGGGCACTTTTCCGGCATCCTGAATTTCTTTTCCCTGCCGGTCCTGGCATCCCTGTCGACACCCACTACCTCGGGAATTATCTCGCCGGCCTTTTCCACTATCACCACGTCGCCTATCATTATGTCCTTGCGTATTATTTCGTCCTCGTTGTGCAGTGTCGCCCTCTTTACGGTGGTGCCGGAGAGTTTTACCGGCTCGAGCTCGGCCACGGGTGTGAGCGAGCCCACCCTGCCTACCTGCACGGTTATGGAGTTGAGGCGCGTCTTTGCCTGCTCGGCCCTGAATTTGTATGCAATCGCCCATCTCGGGCTTTTCGCGGTGGCCCCGAGTATTTCCTGCTTGTCGAATTCATCCACCTTTATGACCATGCCGTCCATGGCGTAAGGCAGGCCGTGCCGTTTTTCTTCCCATGAATCGCAGTGGGCAATGACGGATTCCATGTCGGCGAATTTCCTGCAGCCTTCGTTGACCGGGAAACCCAGGGCCTTTAATTTTTCAAGGGCCGCGAACTGCCCTGCGACGCCGTATTTTTCCGCGTCAACCAGGGTGTAAATGAACAGGCTCAGTTTCCTTGAGGCCACGGCCTTCGGGTCGAGGAGTTTCAGCGTGCCGGCCGCGGCGTTCCTCGGGTTGGCGAAGAGAGGCTCGTCGGAATCCTCCCTTTCCCTGTTTATTGCCTCGAACTGCTTTTTTGAAAGGTAAACCTCGCCGCGCGCTTCCATTCCGGAAAATTTCCTGTCGATTATCCTCAGCGGGAGTGTTTTTATGGTCCGAAGGTTCTCGGTTGCGTCGTCGCCTTTTACGCCGTCGCCCCTTGTCGCACCGGTCGAAAAAATGCCGTCCTTATATACAAGGCTTACGGCAAGGCCGTCGATCTTTATCTCGGCGGTGTATGTTACCTTTTCCGATATTTTCCTCACACGTGCGTCGAATTCGCGCAGTTCGTCGGCGGAATATGTGTTGTCCAGGGACATCATGGGCGAGGAATGTATGATGGTGGCAAAACCCTTAAGAGGCTCGCCGCCCACCCTCTGCGTCGGGGAGTCCGGCGTCTTGAGGCCGGGGTATTTATTCTCGAGGCCGATAAGCTCGGCCAGGAGCTTGTCATACTCAAAATCGCTTATTTCCGGGAAGGCCTCGACATAATATTTGCGGTTATGGTATTCGATCTCTTCCCTTAATTTTTCCGCTCTTGAAATTGCCCTGACGGGGATTTTATCCAATTTACACCCTTAACGAAATATTATTTGTTTTCCTCGAAAAATTCGTCTATGTCCTTGTCTCCGCAGTTTTTATCCCCGGTCGCGCCCTCAGATTGCAGGCAGCGGTCGCATTTTTTCTCCAGAGCCCTGATCTCGTCGTAAAGCTTCTCTATGACGTTCTTGATGGGGTCCGGAAGGTCGCCGTGCATGAGATCCGACTCGGGTTTCACCCCGCCGGTCCTTACCACGACTCCTGGCACGCCCACAACGGTGGAGCCGTCAGGGACGTTGTGTATTACCACGGACCCGGCCCCTATTTTGCAGCTGTTTCCGATGGTTATGTTGCCGAGGATCTTTGCGCCGGTGCCCACCACTATGTCGTTGCCCAGCGTCGGGTGGCGCTTGCCCTTGTCCTTGCCCGTGCCGCCCAGGGTTACACCCTGATATATGAGGACATTATCGCCGATTATGGTGGTCTCTCCGATGACAACTCCCATGCCGTGGTCTATAAAGAACCTTTCCCCGATCTGCGCGCCGGGATGTATCTCGATGCCCGTGAAAAACCTTGAAAAAGCCGATATCATTCTTGGGATGAATGGGATTTTCATCTTATATAATGCGTGGGCTATCCTGTGGTTTATAAGGGCGTGAAAGCCCGGATACATAAAAATAACCTCAACGACCGACTTTGCGGCCGGGTCGCGTTCAAAAACAACTTTTATATCGTCGACAATTGACATGATAACCTCCGGATTTTTTCTTGCAGTATTATAACATCATTTTACGGGAGGTTGCAATTTTTTAATTCCGGGTATAACGCAAAACAAGATGGCAGGAAAAAGCGAAAAATACGTGGCAGATCAAAACGGGTAAAATATAATGCCGGGCATG
>CAYUDX010000013.1:0-86127 GCA_964443355.1 uncultured Spirochaetia bacterium | reverse complement strand
GGCATGCAAGCCAGGGCCAGGATGCATATTTATATAAATTCTTTTACCAGGTAAAACGACCCGCCTATCAGAATTATGCCATTGTCTTTTATCTTTAGCGCCTGCCTTAACGCCTCTTTATTGTCCGGATAATAGGCCGGTTTTAACCCTGCTTTTTCCGCGGCCTTCAAAAGCCCCCCTTTTTGAAACCCCCTCTCATTTCCTATGTCGGTCAGGACAAGGCTTATGTTCTTCCTTTTAGCTATGGTCCCGAATATCGCCCCCACATCCTTGTCATTCAAGGCCGAAAAAAGATAAACTATCCTCTTTCCGGGATAAACCGAAACCAGGGTATCCAGGGCCTCTTTCACGGCGGCCGGGTTGTGCGCCACGCTCAAATAATATCCTTTATTGCTTAGGGTCATCCTGCCCGGCAGGATTGTTCTTAATATCGCATCCTTTATTTTCCGACGTTCAAAAACCATCCCCTCCCGCCCCATGACCTCCAGTGCGGAAAGTACCGTGGAAATGTTCTTCGCCTGGACGGTCTCTATCATTTGGGTCCTATAAATTTCCTTTCTTATTTTTATCTCGAGGGCGGTTTTCCCCGCCCTGACACTCTCCACGGGATATGCCTCGTCCGCAAAAATAATATTGCCGCCATATTTTTTCTTCAGATATTTTTTGAGGGGTTCCTGCCCTATGTTCACAACGGCCTTTCCGCCGCCTATGATCTGTTCTTTTTCAACGAGTATCTTTTTTACCGTGTTCCCCAGTATCGCCGTGTGCTCCAGCGATATCGACGTGATGACGCTCAATATCTTGCGGCCGTAATCCGCATTCGTGGCGTCAAGCCTGCCTCCGAGGCCCGCCTCGACCACCGCGGCTTTGACATTTTCAAGCCGGAACAAAATAAAGGCAAGCACGGTCAAAAACTCGAAATAAGTGAGGCGGATTTTGTTGTCGTCAAGAAGTTTGAAGAGTTTTAACCCTTCCGATCTGAATTTTCCTTCGGAAGGCTTTTTCCCGTCGATGAGCATGCGCTCTTTCACGTCCGTCAGATGGGGGGACGTGTATGTCCCGGTCTTATAGCCGTGCGCGGAGAGGATGTTTGCGAGGTATGAAGCGACCGAACCCTTGCCGTTGGAGCCGGCAACGTGAATGACAAAAAAAGAATCCTGGGGGTTGCCGGATAGCTCCAGCGCCCTTTTCACCCTTTCCAGGGAAAAATCGAACTTGAATTCGTTGAGCCGCTTCAGCCGGGAATAAAAATCCACGGGCTTACCTGCCCGCATATCCCTTTGGGCTCCGCATGGCGGAAATGACGCCGTAAAGGGTCTCTTTCATGTCCTTCCTGTTGACTATGGTGTCTATCATCCCGTGCTCCTGCAAAAATTCCGAACGCTGGAATCCGGGTGGTAGTTTCTGTTTTATCGTGCCTTCGATGACCCTTGGGCCGGCGAACATGATAAGAGCCTCGGGTTCGGCGATGTTAAGGTCCCCGAGCATGGCAAAGGAGGCTGTTACGCCGCCGCCGGTGGGGTCGGTCAAAACCGATATGTAGGGCAGTTTCCTGTCGGAAAGCCTGGCGAGGCCCGCGGAAATCTTTGCCATCTGCATGAGCGACATTATGCCTTCGTGCATCCTGGCGCCGCCGCCGGAAGCCGATATTATTATCACGGGAAGGTTCTCTTTTATTGCGACCTCGATGAGGGCGGTTATCCTCTCGCCCATGACCGAGCCCAACGACCCGCCCATAAAAAAGAAATCAGTGACCGCGAGGGCCACTTCCGTCCCGTTTATTTTGGCCTTGCCCGTTAAAACAGACTCCGTGAGCCCTGTTTTCTTGGCGGATGATTCCATCTTTTCCGGGTATTTCGGGAACTTCAGGAAATCCACGGACCTGATATTTTCGAACATCGGGGTAAACGTCCCCTCGTCCGTGGTAAGCGCCACCCTGTGCTTCGCGGTTATCCTGCCGTGAAAATTGCATTTCGGGCAAACGTTAAGGTTTTCATCGAGTTCCTGTTTTAAAAGGATCGAATCGCATTTTTCGCATTTAACCCACATTCCCTCCGGTATCTTTGTCTCGGAACGCTCCGCGGGTTTGCGTATTATCGTATATTTGGGTCTATGGAACCAGGCCATTATTCAGTTCTCCTTTTTTTTCTTTTTTATTCGCCGTTTCGTGCCACTTCCTGAAGGCCTTTACGGCCATCGCGGATATCTCCGGGTCGAACTGTGTGCCGGAGCACCTCTCGACCTCCCCCAGGCAAACCGAGAAAGGCAGAGCGGCCCTGTAGGGCCTGCTTGAATTCATGGCGTCGAAAGTATCGGCTATCGCCAGTATCCTCGAGAAATAAGGTATGTCTTCCCCCCTTAATCCCGCCGGATAGCCGTTGCCGTCGTAACGTTCATGGTGGTGCTTTATGGACGGTATTATGTGCCTTAACTGCGGTATTGTCGCCAGTATGTTAGCGGCATATTCGGGATGTTTCTTTATCTCCCCGAATTCGGCCGGCGTCAGCTTCGAAGGTTTCCTGAGGATCGACTCGTCGATCCCTATTTTCCCGATGTCGTGGAGCAGTCCCGCCAGGTTCAGGTTCTCTATCTCTTCCTCCGAGAACCCCAGTTCCCTCGCTATGAGTTCGGAAAACATCGTAACGCGCTCCGAATGTCCGCGCGTGTAAAGATCCTTTGTTTCTATGGCCGCCGCCAGCGACCTCACCGTATTCAAAAAAAGCTCCCTGACGTTGGCGTATAGCTTCGCGTTCTCGACGGCCACGGCGGCCTGGTTCGAAAGCGCCTCGAGCATGGAAACGTCGTCGTCGTTGAATGGTTCGTTGCTTTTTTTATTCAGCACTTCCAGGACGCCTATTAGCTTGTCTTTTGTCTTGAGCGGCACCGCGATGACAGAGCGTGTCTTGAACTCCGTTTTCTGGTCCGCTTTCTTGAAAAAACGCGGGTCGTTCTGGGCGTCGGCTATGAGCACGGATTTGCCCTCCCTTGCGACCCATCCGGCGATGCCTTCGCCGACCGGAACCCTGATGTCCTTTAATTTCTCGGCCTTTGTACCCGTGGCCGCGGAAAACTTAAGCTCCTGTTTTTCCTCGTCCAGCATCATTATGGATCCGGCCTCGGCCGCGAGCGTGTCGGTCGATATCTCGAGTATCTTGTCGAAGAGCGTGTTCAAATTAAGTGTGGAGTTCACGTATTCGGAAAGCTCCATCAAGTGTTCCAGCCTTCGTATGCGCAGCCTGTTCTCAAGGAACAGCTGGGCGTTCTTTATGATGACGCTTATGTAAGGGGTGAAAGCCTGTAGGACTTTCATGTCGGCCTCGTCAAAGGCTCCTTTGCCCTTTTTGTTCAGCAGTTCGACCACCCCGAGCACCTCATCCTCGTATTTCAGGGGGACGCATACTATGTTGCGCGTGGTGTAATGGATGGCTTTTCCCACCTTCGGGTTGAACCTCGGGTCGCTTTTCACGTCGGGTGTGAGCAGCGGCTTGCCGCATTGCGCGACCCAGCCTGCTATGCCCTCGCCCATGCGCAGCCTGACATCCCTCAGCTCCTTGCCCTTTTTCCCGAGCGCCACGGTAAAGCAAAGCGTATCCGAGGGCCTGTCCACGAGCAAAAGCGAGCCCGCCTCGGCGCCGATGGCGTTCATGAGCATTTCAAGGAACCGTTCAAGCAGGACATTGATGTCAAAATCCTTGTTCGTTATTTCGCCCGCCTCGCGCAGTATCGACATTTCTTTTTCGAGAAGGTCTATTCTAAGCTTGTAATTCTCCAGGGCTCCGGTATCTTTTCCGGTTTCCCCGCCTTCGGGCCCCGGGCGGTCTTTTTTCAGCCGGACAATCCGGGTCCTCTTTGCCGCCCTTTTTACCGCGGCTTTGACCTTCTTTTTTACGGCCATTATAACCTCGTCAGGAATTTTTTGACAAACTTTGCCGTTTCGACCTTAAGTCTGGCCATTTTTGAACCGTATTTTTCCATCAGGGACACAAAAGCGCTTCCTATTATGACCCCGTCGGTGAATGACGCAACTTTTGCCGCCTGTTGCGGCGTTGATATCCCGAAACCTCCAAACACAGGCTTGTCAGATATCTTTCTGATGATTTTCAGCGCCTTAAGGTCGTAAACAAGGTTTTTCCTGGCCCCTGTGACGCCTTTCAGGAGAATATAATACACAAAACCATTGGATTTTTCTACTATTTTTTTCGTCCTTGCGGGAGTATTAGCTGGTGAAACAAGATAAATAAGGTAAAATCCCATCTTTCTGGCATATTCATAGAAAGAAACCTCTTCATCGAACGGAAGATCGGGTATTATGGCCCCGTCAACTCCGGCCTTCAGGCAGTCGTCCACAAACTTTTCCCGGCCGTAACTGTAGATAATATTGTAGTATGTCATAAAGACCAGCGGTATCGTGACTTTTTTTCTGACCCTTTTCACCATGGCAAGGGTCTCTTTCAGGGAAACGTTGTTTTTCAGTGCTCTTTCCCCGGCCGCCTGGATCACGCTGCCGTCGGCCACAGGATCGGAAAACGGCACGCCTATCTCTATGACAGATACACCCTCGTTGGCCATCACCGGTATGATCTCTTCCGTGGTCTTAAGGTCCGGATCTCCCGCCATAATATATATTACCAGCGACTTTTCCTTCTTTTGCCCGAGCGAGTCAAGTCGGTTCATATTTTTTTCCCTTCCCGGCCCGATAAATATTCCCTTATCGTCCCCATATCCTTGTCCCCTCTTCCCGAGAGGTTCACTATCACTATGTCGTTTTTTCTTAATTTCATTTTTTTCAGGTAAGCCAGTGCGTGGGACGATTCAAGGGCCGGCATTATCCCTTCCAGCCGCGTGAGCTCCATAAAGGCATCCACAGCTTCGTTGTCCTTTATGCTGGCGTATTTTACCCTTCCCAGGTCGTGCAGGTAGCTGTGCTCCGGCCCGACGCCGGAATAATCAAGCCCGGCCGATATTGAATGAGTGTCCATTATCTGTCCGTTTTTGTCCTGAAGCAGGTATGTCTTGGTCCCGTGCAGGACCCCGACCCTTCCGCCCTCGAACCTTGCCGCGTGCTCCTTCGTGTGCGTTCCCAGGCCGCCCGCCTCGATGCCCATCATACGGACATTTTTGTCGTTTATAAACGGATAAAAAAGCCCCATGGCGTTCGAACCGCCGCCGACGCACGCCACGAGATAATCCGGGAGGCGCCCTTCGGCGAGCATGACCTGTTTTCTGGCCTCATTGCCTATTATCGACTGGAAATTCCTCACCATCTCCGGGTAAGGGTGGAACCCGGATACCGTGCCCATAAGGTAATATGTGCCGTCGACGTTCTTTATCCAGTCGCGCAGAGCTTCGTTCATGGCGTCCTTCAGGGTCCTCGTGCCGTTCTTTACGCAATTCACCTTTGCCCCGAGCAGCTGCATGCGGAAAACATTCTGCTCCTGGCGGGCCACGTCTAACTCGCCCATGAATATCTCGCATTCAAGGCCGAACATGGCCGCGACCGTGGCGGTCGCGACCCCGTGCTGGCCCGCGCCGGTCTCCGCTATTATCCTTTTCTTGCCCATCCTGCGCGCAAGAAGTATCTGCCCCATGCAGTTGTTTATTTTGTGCGCTCCGGTGTGGTTCAAATCTTCCCTTTTAAGGTATATCCTGGCGCCGTACTTGCCGGAAAGCTTTGACGCCAGGTAAAGCGGCGACGGCCTTCCCACGTAATTTTTCAAATAATAATCCAGTTCTTCCCGGAATTTTTTGTCGCGCCGCGCCTTCCTGTAACTGAGTTCAAGCTCTTCCACGGCGCCCACGAGCGTCTCGGGCGCGAACCTTCCGCCGTATTTTCCGAAAAAACCTTTTTTGTCCGGGGTTTTCATAATAAGCTCCTATAAAATTAAAAATTTAAAATTCATCCGTCTCCGCCAAAGCTGCGGCGGACATGGAAACAAAAAATTACAATTAAAAACAAATTGCCAAATTTGAAAATTATTAATTGTACTTTGGGGGTTTACATTTTGACTTTTGAATTTTGTTCCACATTTTTTATCTCCCCGAAGAACTTCTTCATTTTCGCCGCGCTCTTTTTACCCGGGCTTTTTTCCACTCCCGATGAGACGTCGACGCCGTAAGGCGCCCCCGCTTTTATGGCGGCGCATACATTGTCCGGCCCGAGCCCTCCGGCCAGGAAATAAGGTTTTTTTATGGCCGCTTTTTTTAACAGCCTCCAGTCAAAAACTTTCCCAGTCCCGCCGTATGACCCTTTTTTATAAGTGTCAAAAAGGAATGCGTCCACGGAATTTTCGTATAATTTCACCTGTTTTTTCAGGTCAGCAAGCGTTTTCACCCGTATGGCCTTGAATATCAACGCGTTCTTTACCCCTGAGAGGTATTTCGGGCTCTCATCCCCGGCAAACTGGGCGATGTTGAGCTTGAGTTTTTTTATGATGGAATTTACCGTGGCAGTGTCCTCATTGACGAAAACTCCGGCTTTGAGAACGCCCGGCTTAAGCTTTTTTATTATCGCACCGGCCCTGTCCGGGTCCAGCCTGCGCGGGCTGGGAGCGAAAATAAACCCCGTGATCGAAGCGCCGAGCCTCTGCGCCAGCAGTGCGTCATCGGCGTTCGTTAATCCGCATATTTTCACCATCATAAAACGTCAGCTGCCGAATTTGCTGTTGATCCTGCTGATCGACTCTTTGATCTCTTTCTCGTTCATCTTCATGAACATGGTCCCTATCAGCGCGCCCTTGATCCTGCTGTCATTTACGATCACGTCCATGTCGGAGACCTGCTGGACCCCCGATTCGATTATGACGAACTTGTCCCTGGGCATTATCTTCATGAGGCTCTTTACCGCCCCGAAATTTATCTTGAATGTCTTGAGGTCCCTTGTGTTTATCCCTATTATGTCCACGCCCGAGCTTACGGCTTTTGCCATGTCCTCGCCGCTGTGCACCTCGACTATGGGGGTCATATTCAGGAACCTTGTCTTTTTCACGAACTGGGATACCTGTTTTTTCTCGAGCGCGGCCGCTATCAAAAGCACCGCGTCCGCCCTTGCCCACCTGGACTCGTATATCTGGTACTCGTCTATTATGAAATCCTTCCTCAGTATGGGCAGCGAACAGTGCCTTTTCGCCTCGTCTATGTATTCCAGCCTGCCGTCGAAAAATTTCTTGTCGGTCACAACGGATATTGCCCTGGCGCCGGCCGCCTCGTAGGTCTCGGCGATCTTTTTGACGCTGATGTTGGCCTTTATGGTCCCCTTTGACGGCGATTTTTTCTTTATCTCGGCTATCACCGAGAAATCATTATATTCAAAAATATCCCTGAAATTCCTGTTTGCCGGGGACTTCGTTATCTCCTCAAGCATCTTTTCGAGCGGCATCTTTTCCTTCTTTAGCTTCACTTCCGCCTTCTTGGCCTTTATGATCTTTTTCAATATGCTCATTTTTCCCCTCCTGAATTTTTGGTCCATATATGAAAGTTCATGAGTTCGAACATTCCACGAATTCCTGCAGTTTGCGCTTTGCCGCTCCGCTTGCAACTATTTCACCCGCCAGCTTTACTCCCTCAAGCGGCGTTTTTACCCTGTCGGCCACGTAAAGAGCGAAACCGGCGTTCAAAACTATTACATCCCTGAAAGGGCCGGTCTCGACTCCGTCAAAAATGTCGCGCAGTATTTTCGCGTTATGCTCCGGCCCCCCGCCTTTTACCGCCTCCATGGGCGCCTCTTTTATCCCGAAATCCGAGGGCTTTATATAATAGGTCGATATCTCGCCGTCCTTCAATTCAGTGACCTTGGTCGGGCCCGCAAGGGTTATCTCGTCCATGTTGCCCGCGCCGCATACGACCGCGGAATGCACGAGCCCCATATTCTTCAGGACCCCGGCTATCTTTTCGGTCAGCGTATCGGAAAACACGCCCATGAGATGGTGCGTGTGCCTGGCCGGATTGATGATGGGACCCAGCAGGTTGAATATGGTGCGCACGCCGACTTCCTTGCGCACGCCCATGGCGAATTTCATGGCGACATGGCAGGCCGGCGCGAAGAAAAAACCTATGTGAATGGTCTCGACGCATTTTTTTATTTTCTCGTGGGGTATCTCGGTGTTGACGCCCAGCGCCTTCAGGACGTCCGCGCTGCCGCATTCCGAAGTGACCGAGCGGTTGCCGTGCTTGGCCACCGCGATGTCGGCCGCCGCCGCGATTATCGACACGGCCGTGGAAATATTTATGGTGCCGTAGCCGTCGCCGCCCGTGCCGCATGTGTCAAGTATGATGTCTTCCTTGATCTCGACGTAGTGCGCCTTCTCGCGCATTACCATGGCCGCGGCCGTTATCTCCTCCACCGTCTCGCCCTTCATTTTAAGGGCGATCAAAAACGCGGCTATCTGAGCGTCGGTCGTCTGCCCGGTTGTTATTACGTCAAAAGCCTCCCGCATCTCGTCGAACGAAAGGTCCTGGCGGTCGGTTATTTTCTTTATATATTTCTTTAACATAAAAATTCTCCTTTATATATGTTTAAACTTCGGCTGGGTGCTGTTCAAATATTCAGGACCCGCTCCGCGTTCCTCGCTGTTTTTTCCTCGACCATTGCGGCGCTTATCCCCTTTATTTCCGCTATTTTTGCCGCAATATCCTTAAGGTACATGGGCTCGTTCCTTTTTCCCCTTGCGGCCTGGGGAGCCAGCCACGGCGCGTCCGTCTCAAGCACTATGCTTTCAAGGGGAGTCCTGAGCACGGCTTCCGAGAGTTGCTTTGTGTTCGGGAAGGTCACGACTCCGCCTATTCCAAGGACATAACCCAGGGAAACGAATCTTTCGGCGTCCCCGGTATTCCCTGTGAAACAATGTATTATGCCTTTTTTTCGCGGGCCCGACGACTTTAATATTTCATAAACGTCGTCATGCGCCTCCCTGCTGTGTATCAATACCGGAAGGTCCAAGCCTGCCGCCAGTTCGAGGAATTTCCTGAAAACTTCCTCCTGCTCCCGCTTTGAAGTCGTGCTCCTGAAATAATCAAGGCCGATCTCCCCGACAGCCACGGCCGTTTTTTGCGCCTTAAAATATCCCTCTATCTCTCCGTAAACATCCACGGTGAATTCATTGGCATTATGCGGGTGAAGCCCGAAAGCCTTGAACCCACCCTCAATGTCAAGCGCGGCAATTGCGCGTATTTCCTTAAGTTCGGCGCTCACATTGACGAATTTTTCCACCCCGGCCCTGCGCGCCCTTTCCATTACAGCGTCCCTGTCCGCGCCGTATTTCCCGTCGCAAAGGTGAACATGCGTTTCCACTATCATGATTTGCTCCGTTGCTATTTTTTTACCCTGGCGGCCGAGTCCTGTTTTTCCTTTTCACCTACTATCCTTGGAAAAAGCGCCTCGCCCTTGCTGACCCTGACGCCGTACCAGGAAAAACCGTATTTCATCTCTTTTTCCATGTCCAGGCTTTCCATTTTATAATCAAGCCCGAGTTTTTCCCATATCTTCGGCGCGGTGGCCGGCATTACGGGAGACAGGGCCACGGACGCGAGCCTGATGGTTTCCAGCAGGAGGTTGAGCACGCTCTCGAGCTCCTTTTGTTTCCCCTCTTTCTGCAGTTTCCACGGAGCCTCATCCTCTATGAGCTTGTTTGCAGTCCCGGTGAGCCTGAAGACTTCGGACATTGCGCCGGAAAAATCATATTTATCCATGGCCGCGCTGTAGGCGCCCCAGAGGGCCTTTGCCCTATCCTCGAGCGCCTTCATTTTATCGTCCATGGCTTCCGTATGAAGGGCCGGCGCCGCGCCCGCGCAATATTTTTCAACCATATTATTGGAACGGCTCACGAGGTTTCCCAGGTCGTTGGCAAGGTCGGTGTTGAACCCGAGCTTTATCGCCTCTTCGTTGAATTCGCCGTCGTCGCCGTTTATGACCTTGGCCGCGAAATAATACCTTATCGCGTCGGCACCGTACCTGTTGGCCATCTCTATCGGGTCGACCACGTTGCCCTTTGTCTTGGACATTTTCTCCCCCCTGTTAAGGAGGAATCCGTGGGCGTATATTTCGCCCGGAAGCTTCAATCCGGCGCTCATTAGCATTATCGGCCAGATGATGCAGTGGAACTTTATGATGTCCTTTCCGATCACATGCAGGTCGGCCGGCCACCATTTGCCGAACTTCGCCTCGTCCGTGGCGTAACCCGCGGCCGTGATGTAATTTATCAGCGCGTCGAACCATACATATACCGTCTGGCCCGGGTCCCCTGGCAGCTTGATGCCCCAGCCCGCGCCCGAACGCGAGACCGATATGTCCCTGAAACCCTGCTTTAGCATCGAAAGTATCTCGTTGCGCCTGGTTTCCGGATTTATCATGAACTCGCCGGATTCTATCATGGCGCGCAGTTTTTCCGTGTATTTGGTGAGCCTTATGAAATAATTCTCCTCTTTTATAAGGTCGGCCTTTATGCCGTGCACCTTGCAAAGCTTGTCTTCGGTTAGCTCGGCCGGTGTGTAAAAAGCCTCGCACGACCTGCAATACCAGCCCTCGTAATGGTCCTTGTATATGTCGCCGGCCTTTTCGATGGCCTCAAAAAGCTTCGAGACGGACTTTTCGTGGCGGGGTTCCGTGGTCTGTATGAAATCGGTTATGGAAATATTGTAAAGCGAACAGAGTTCCCTGAACGATACAGCCATCTCGTCGCAGAAGGCCTTCGGGTCCTTGCCAAGTTCTTTGGCCTTTGCGGCCACGTTGAGCGAGTGCTCGTCGGTGCCGGTGCAGAAATAAACATCGCAGCCGCGCAGCCTTTTATAGCGCGCGGTTATGTCGGAGATGACCTTCTCATACGCGTGCCCGGCGTGCGGTTTTGAGTTGGCGTAATCTATGGCTGTGGTTATGTAGAACTTTTTCATCTTTGATTTCCCTTCGGGATCAGCTGTTGTCCGCGTTCCACTGCACGTCGGCTTCGGTGTCCGTCGGGGTCTCATCCATGACGACTTCCATGTTCTCGCCTTCCGATGCGGCGGACAGCCGCTGGAAAAGCGACGATGCGGCCGGAGCCTCGTATTTTTCGTAGGCCAGGCAGCACAGGAGCCTTCCGCAAACTCCGGATATTTTCGTGGGGTTAAGGGGCAGCCCCTGGTTCTTCGCCATCTTTATCGTAATGGGAGAGAATGATTTCAGATGGTTCTTGCAGCAGCAAACCCTGCCGCAGATGCCCACGGCGCCTATTTTCTTCGCGTATTCCCTCCTGCTTATCTGGCGCAGTTCGATCTTGACCCTTAATGACTTCACGAGGTCCTTTAGGAGCTCCCTGAAGTCCACCCTTTTCTCGGCCACAAAAAAGAAAACAACCTTTTTGAGGTCGTCCGTGTACTTGACGTCCACGAGCTTCATTACGAGGTTGCGGGATTCTATCCTTTTCAGGCAGAAATCCTTCGCCTTCTCCTCCATGCGCTCCTTTTTCTGCTCGAACACTTCCAGCTTGTCGGTGATGTATTCCATGACCCTGCGCAGAGGTGCGTATATCTTGTCGGGTTCGACAAAAAAATTCGCGAGGCTTACCTCTCCCTCGCGCGATCCTTCGACTGTCTCGACAAGGCACTTCTCGCCCTTCTCAAGATGAAGTTTCTGCGGGCTATAGTAAAATATCCTCTCGTCTTCCTTGAACTTTATTCCCACTACCTCTATCATTAGTTTAAACCTTCCTTTCGTATCTGGAATAACAAATTGGAGAAAACAACGCCTACATTGGCGTTTGACTCCACATCGGCGCCCGATCTCTCGAGCAGCCTTATGATTGCGGTTATCTTTTCCGGCGCGTAATCCCTCACATTAAAAGGGTCTATGCCGTATCTTAACTTCAGCACCGATTTTAAGCCGAGTTTCTCCAGCATATAATCCCTATAAATATATGACAATATCTTAATAATATCAAGCAAAAATATGCGGGCTATGCCTGTTTTTTTCGCCTTTTTTTCGCGCTCTTTTTCCCTTTTGTAAAGCTCTTCCACGCGTTTTACCGCCTCAAAAACATCCTCGACATTGTCCCTCCTGCCTGATACGGCCATGAACACGCCGGCCGCGTCCCTCATCTCCTCTTTTATTTCCTGATACCTCAGCGCGTCGCCTATCCTGCCGCTGGAAAATTCCACGGCTTCGGCTTTCTGGGCGTCGGTCCAGTCCGGCCTTGCCGCGCTTATGGCCTTTTTCATCTCGGCCGGGGCCGCCCTGCGCAATTCCACCCTGCGGCATCTTGAAAGTATGGTCGGGAGCATTTCCTCGAGGTTGTTCACTATGAGCATGAAAACAACGTCCTTATGGGGCTCTTCCACCATTTTTAGGATGGAATTCGAGGCGGGCGCGTTCATCCTTTCCGCGTCCTGTATGATGAGTATCTTTTTCCTGAGCTGCACTCCCTTGAAAGAGTTTATTTCGGAGACGGCGTCGCGCACGAGCTCCTTTGTGATCTGCGATTTTTCCGTGTTCACGTATTTAACGTCCGGGTGCGGGTATTGCTGCTCGCCCTTGCCGTCGAGCGCCCCGAGCGTCTTGTCCAGCAGGAGGCAGTTGTCGCAGGCGTCGCAGCAGTCTCCTCCTGGCTGCGGCGTCTTGCAGTTGAGCGTCTTTGCGAATTGCAGTGCCGCAAAATTCTTACCCAGGTTCTCCTCGCCGGAAAATATGAACGCCGTGCCGTATTTGCCCTCCGAAGCCGTCAAAAGCAGCATCCGCTTTACGGTTGCGTTTCCGGCTATATCCGCGACGGCCATTATACGATCCCCTTTTTCCGGAATGTCGCGACTGTCTCTTCGAATATTTCAGTTTCGCTCTTTTTATCCGTCGAAATGACGACGCAGTTGGCCAGTTTTTCCGCCTCTTTCAGGTAGCCTTCCCTGACCCTTTTATGGAAAGTTTTGGTCTCCCTGTCGAGCCTGTCGCTTTTGGCCCGTCCCTTCATCCTCTTTGCAGCCTCTGAAAGGGAAACGTCGTAAATTATAGTCAGGTCTTCCTTCAACCCGGCGAGGGAATATCTGTTCAGGCTGTCTATCCAGTTCCTGTCGATTCCCCTGGCGTAACCCTGGTATACAATGGTTGCCAGGTAAAACCGGTCAAGGAGCACAGTGTGCCCTTTTTTAAGCATGGGCTTTAATTTTTCCTCCACTATCTGCGCCCTGCATGCTATGTACAAAAGCAGTTCCGTCTTTTCGGACATGGTCACATTGGCCGGATCAAGTATGATTTCCCTGATCTTTTCCGAAATGACGGTCCCGCCGGGCTCGCGCAGAAGGATTGTTCCGGGGTCGATGCCCTTCATGAAACTGTATATGCGCGCCAATTGCGTGGATTTTCCCGCGCCTTCTCCGCCCTCAAAAACCACGAGTTTGCCTGGTTTGTCGGCCGAATTGTCTCTTTTTTTTCCGTCCATGCTTTTCAATATTCGCTCCTGAAAATAAAATATGATTTAGTATAATATTATACCATAAAAAATGGATAAAGGGAAACCGCCCAAGATAAGGGCTTTTAAAGGCCGGAACCATTCCTGCCGGTCAATACTCCGCGACTTGCCTGAACTTCTTTTCAAGGTAGCCTTTTATGAGACCATTTGCAGGCTCCTTATAGACCACGACTATGAAATCCCCGGCCGCGTAGATCGGGGCTCCGCCGGTTTTTACCTTGTCTTTCCTGTCGTTTTCCAGGTTATTGACGATATTCTGCATGAAGAGGCCGTTGCCGTAGACGCTGATCTTTATCATAAAATCCTTTCCCGTGGCCATTATCTCCTCATACATGAATTCGCTCCTGTCGACGCGTATACCGTCGACAGGCAGGCCGTCCTTTTTCATGGAAAGGGCGAGCTCATAGGCTTTTGAATGTTTTTTCACGGTTTGCTTGAGCATGTAAACGGATGCCGCGGCAATAAGTATCACAAGGATGACTATCCAGCCGGTTCTTTTCATAATATCCCCCCTCAATATTCTCCTATCTACTCTCTACTTTCCGGATGTCTTTGTTTTTTTCGCACCCTGGCAGAATGTCTCTATCTCTTTCCAGTTCTCGTGGCTGGCCTGAAGCTCATCCCAGTACGGGAACGTCCTGCACTGTTCGGGTCTGGCCTCGTATATCGTGCATTTTTTGTCCCTGAGGAATATACAGCCGCCCTTGTATGGCATGTTGAAAACATACTGCCTCCACACTTTTTTCATATATTTGCGCTTGAATTCCATCAGGTCCATAGCCAGCAACCGGGCTATCTTCTCACCCTCTTCGGGCGTCAGAGACACTTCTCCCGGTATGGTGCAGCAGTCGCCGCATTTCAAGCACTGAAATTCCCTTTTTTTTCTTTCAAACTCTTCATCGGCCATATTTGCCCTTTCCAATGCGGTGCGCCGCCAGTTTCTCCTTTGCGGCCCTGCCTGATTTTTTTATTGTACGCTCCCGCTTAAGTGCGCCCCCGACGTCGAATCCCTCTTCCAGGTAAACAAGCTCCACCGGCCTGCGCGAAGGTATTATGTAACGCGCGCCCTTTCCGCAGTTGTGGGCCTCGACGCGTTTTTCAACGTTATTTGAGATGCCGGTATAAAACGTATCATCCGCGCAGCGCAAAATATAAACAGACCATTTCTTTTTCTTAAACACAAGACCTCCGTATTGCATCGGGCGGCCACACTGGGCTAACCCCTACAAGGACTCACAAAGCATGGCGGGCGGGATTTTTTTAAGGCCTGCCGTCCAACAATAACTGCCGTGTAAATAAAGCAAGGGTAAAACTATAATTTAAAGGTTCTTTCTTCCGGTCTGCCTCAAGCTAAATTTCGGACGGCAGTGCCTTAAAAAAGTCCCGCCTGCCATGCAACTCCACGCCTTCAGAATATATCCGGCCGTATTGCGGTGTTTTTTATGCTGTAAGGGCTGTCCAGGCACACTTCCTTTGCCCAGCCCCATAACGTAGCGAATTTCCCGTCCTTTGTCATGTCCATAAGGTTCCCGTGAAGGTTGCCGGGCCCCCATTCCCACGCGAGCCATCCCGTCCTTGCGCGGTTGCATTCCGTTATAATCGTTTCATAACATATAAGACCCTTGTTGTCAATTCCCGCCAATGCGAATTCCCCGACCACCATGGGTATTTTCAGTTTTTCCGCATTTTGCACGGCTTCTTTCACCCTCCGAGCGTTGCCGTCGTTCCACCACATATGCACGGAAAATATCAGGTTCTTCCGCGGGTCCTTTGCCGTCAGGTATTTCCAGTTCTTATAAATGTAATCCATACCCGTGCCCCACGCGGCCGCGTCTATCATTATCGGCACCCGTATCCCGGAGCGCCTCATCCGGCGGATCGCCGCGGAGTATCTTTTTTTAAACTCGGCGTGGCTTACCCTGTCGCTGCCGATCTCGTTGCCGTAATTTATTATCAGGAATTTTTCATATTTTTTAATTAGTGACAACATTGCCGGTGACGTCCAGTAAGCCGTGGCCGCCTTGAAAACAGCCGCGTCCCACGCCCCCGTAAAATCGTGTATTTCGATTATCGGTACCATTTTGCGCCTGATGCAGTTTTCCACCGCCAGGCCAAGGCCTTCCACCGTGCCGTCCTTTATGGTCCACACTATCCTGGCGGCGTTGGCGCCGGTCTTTGCTATCTCACGGAAAGAAGGCTCCCCGTCCGGGTCCAGCCAGACTATCATTTTATTCACGCCGCGTATGATGAATTCCGCTCCGGTCCCGTCGAATATTGTTCTCCCTTTCACCTTAAAACCGATATAGTCTGATTTTTTTGTCATGAATGCCTCCGAAAAAATTGGATCCTTTAAATGAAAAAGGCCGGAATTTCTTCCGGCCTTTTTGTATCGCGCAATATATTATCTTTTTGAGAACTGGTAGCTTCTTCTGGCTTTCATCTTTCCGTATTTCTTCCTCTCGACCATCCTGGAATCCCTGGTCAGGAAACCGCCTTTTGCCATTGTTATCTTGACGGCCTCATCGAGTTTTGCGAGCCCCCTGGCAAGCCCCATCCTGATGGCGCCCGACTGCCCGGTCTTTCCGCCGCCGTTCACTTTTGCGATGATGTCGATCTTTCCGGCCATGCCGCAGGCTTCAAGCACCTGCATAATATGGTCCCTGTGCGTCCCCCTCGGGAAATATACCTTTATATCGCTGTCGTTAACGGTGATACTGCCCGAGCCCGCGCTTATCCAGACCCTGGCTATAGCGTTTTTCCTTCTGCCTGTCGCGTAATGTGTGCTCAATTTTAAATCCTCCTGGACTTTTACTTTAATGGCTCGGGTTTCATGGACGTGTGCGGATGCTCACTGCCTTTGTAAACCCTGAGTTTTGTAAGAATCTTGTCGCCGAGCCTTGTCTTGGGCAGCATGCCTTTCACGGCGATCATTATCACCTTTTCCGGATACCTCTCAAGCAACGACGTGAATTTCTCTTCCTTGAAACCGCCCGGATAATTTGAGTGAGACTGGTAGACCTTCTTCTCAGCCTTTTTCCCCGTGAGCCTTACTTTGGACGCGTTGACCACGATCACGTAATCTCCTGTGTCGGCATGGGGGGTGAATATGACCTTTTTCTTGCCCCTTATGGTATCGGCCACTTTTGTGGCCAGCCTTCCCAGAACCATGTCTTTGGCATCAACGATATACCATTTTCTCTTGATGTCCTCTTCTTTTGCCATAAATGTCTTCATAACTTAAAAATCCTCCTGTAATTTAAAACAAAATTCCCTTTGCCCTTTAGGGACAAAAGGATAAAGAATACTATAATAATTAGGGGGTATTGTCAAGTATTTATTTGTTTGAATTAATTACGGCTTTTACAAGTTCCAGCTGGCTCTTCTTTCCCGGGGCAATGCCGTCTATCTTGCGCAAAAGCGCCTCTTTAAGCAGTATTGAATAAAGCGGGCCGGGTTTTATTCCCAGGCTGCGAAGGTCCGCCCCTGTTATGTCGGCTTTCATATCCCGCGTATTTTCCATAAAAAAAATAAGGTTTTTTTCAAGGATTTTTTTCCCTCCGGTGAACGCGGTAAAATAAACCGCCTCGGGCTCCATGCCGTCAAGCTTCGAATATACCGCGGATTTTTTTACATTCCCGGATGACAGCAATTTTATGCTTCCGCGGGCGGACTTAATATCCTTTGCCGCCTTTATCCACCTGGCCGGGGCCTTTAACCTTGCCAGAGCCGCGGGAGTCGGTGCTATTGAAAGAATTTTTAGCAGCTCGGTCTCGGTGGCTCCGTGCAATGCCCCGTATTTTTCCAGCTTCCTTAAAATGTTACCGCCATTCTTTTCAATATTTATCTCCGGATGAATCGCCCCCGTTATGCCGAGCCTTTCAAGGTTGTTCAGGGCCTTTATGGGATCCGGTTCCCTGAAGAAAAGCAGAAGTTCGTCGCGCAGCCTTTCGCCGGGAACGCAGTCGAAAGCTTTGGCCTTTACGGCTTTTTTCATGAGTCCGAATGTGCGCCTGTCCATTTTGAACCCGAACCGGCCCTCGAACCTTAAGCCCCTGAGTATCCTGGTCGGGTCGTCCATGAAACTGCGGTCGTGCAATGCCCTCAGCGCCTTTTTTTTGATGTCCCTTATTCCATGGAAAGGGTCGGATAATTCCCCCATGGTTTTCCTGTTTATGGATACCGCAGCGGCGTTTATGGTAAAATCCCTGCGGTAGAGGTCCCTTTCAAGGGTTGTGAATTTTATTTCGGGAAGCGAAGCCGTGCGGCCGTATGTCTCGGACCTGGCCGAGGTAAAATCAATCCCGCGGCCGTCCCTTAAAAACACCTTGCCTGTCCTGAATTTTTCAAAACCTTTCCAGGCTGCGCCGAGTGAATCGGCAAAATCCCTGGAAAACCCCGTGGCGTCGCCCTCGACGGTTATGTCGATGTCGCCGTCCTTACCGCCCAGGATGATGTCGCGCACAAGCCCTCCGACAAGGTATGCCTTAATGCCCGCGGCGTCGGCCATGCTGCCAGCTTTTTTCACAAGGGATAGGGCCGGCCGTTTTAACTTCGCGCCCAGGTTAATTTTCATCGCTTAATCCTTTATTTCCCTCTTTAAAACAAAAAATATTACCATGGCCACGGCCTGCAGCACCACCGTGAGCGCGCAAAGAACCGGGATCGACCTTTCATAAAGAAGCCCGGCTATATATCCGCCTGCAAGCAGCGCCAGCCCGTATGAAAAATTAAATATCCCGTAACCGGTCCCCCTCTTTTTTATCGGGGTGATGTCCGCGATGGCGGCTTTCATGATTGTCTCATGACCTCCCATTACTATCCCCCAGAGAAGCGCGGAAACGAGCGCAAGCGCCGGGCTCCTGGTAAACGCGAAGAAAGGTATTGCGGCCGACAGGATCGGCAGGGCTATGAGCGTGGCCAGCCCGGCTCCGTGGTGGCTGCTCTTTTCCTTTAGTCTGTCATACCACATCCCGAAAACGTAAGCCGCGCCGCCGTCCACCGCCATGGCGATCGCGTAAAATACGGGTATCATCGTATCGCTGATGACGCCCGCGGCCTTGAAATGGTAGCCTATTATTGCGAAGCTTATAAAACCGAACGCCGTCACGAACGAGAAGAAATTATATATCCAGAAGGTCCTTGTTATCCTGTCGGGCTCACCCGGTTTCTTCGGGGGTTCAAGTTTTGCGGGATCCGGCACCTGGAAATAGGCGATGATGGCAAAAACCATTACGAGTATGTAGGGTATCCAGAAAAGGCCGTATGCATGCCTGTAATCCGCCGCGTTCTTCAATCCGCCCCCGGTCATGTAAAAATAGGCGGTAAATATAAGCGGCCCGATGAGCGCGCCTATCTGGTCGAGCACTTCCTGGATCGCGAAACCTTTTCCGGTCCCGATATTTTTTGCCGCGCTGGAAACAATGGAATCCTTGGCCGGCGCCCTTATGCCTTTTCCCAGCCTCTCGGCCACCATGAATACGGCAGCTACCTGCCAGACTCCGGTAAGGGAAAGCAAAGGGACGGAAATGATGAGGCCGTAGCCGACGAATGTGAATATCCAGTAAGCCTTTGTTTTGTCGGCAAAATACCCGGATACCAGCCTTAATGCGTACCCGAAAAATTCGCCGAGCCCTGCGATGAGCCCGACCGTTGCCGCGTCCACCGCCAGCGTGTTAAGGTAAGGGCCGTTGACGCTGCGCGCGCCTTCGTAAACTACGTCGCCGAAGAGGCTTACCAGCCCGAAAAAAATTATAAGCTTTAACGCCCTCTTTGCGTCGGGTGTCGTTTCCATCAGCGGTAAACTCCGCTTATCCTGTCGGTTACCTCGAGCTCATAGGAGTTCTCGGCAAAAAGCTTTCCGGAAGAGTCGTAAAGTTTCAATTCAACGCTTCCCATCCCGCTTTTCACGTCATACGGAATGATGAAAGGGTCCTCCTCGAAGGACTCAATGGCCTGCCCCTGGAACGGATATATCACGCAGTCGGCGGGAATTTCCTTTAATTTTTTCTTTTCCTTTTTATATTCCCTGCCTGCCGCATCGACAAGCGACAGATGGGCCGTCACGTTCTTTAACGTCTCCGGCAGGTCGTTTATGATAAAGAACGAGTCCCATAGGACGCCCCAGCTCAGGCGTTCTCCCTTGGATTTCGTTTTTCTCACGAGCCTGTAACCCGGATAAACCGGCTGCATGGCTGTTTTAAGGGCAAAATAACCCTTTTTTGGGAGCCGGTAATAATCTACGACTGCCCAAGTTATCGAAGGCCAGCATTCGCAGAACATGAAATGGAGTATGCCGTTCAGGAATTTATACCGTGCCAGCCTGAATGTTTCGGTGTGCGCCTTTATGATGTCGGCCTGGTATTTCTGGGAGTTCTCTATGAATTCCTCGAGTGTGTCCCCCATCTTTACCCTGGCCGTGTTGAAAGTCTGTTCCGGCTGGAAATCGTGGTATTCCCAGGTTTCCCAGTTCGGCGGCCAGAGGTCCTCGGGCGCCATCATCTTTTCCATGGTCTCCAGGCACGGCAGCGCCTCGGCCCCGTATTCCGAAATAATATAGCGCTTCTCCGCGTTGACGGTATCGAGGTAAAAATTCTCCGGCGTGTTCTCGTAATACCATCCCGGATAATAATGCTGCGTGAAATCCGATGCCTTTTCTATGTAACGCACCGGGTCCTCCTCGCGCGCCTTTATGTAAAGGACCGGGTCGAGCTGTTTTTCGCTGACAAAAGGCTCGTTATGGCAGCACCAGAAAGTTATCGAGGGCCTGTTGTAATGCTGGTTTATCATGTCCTTTATCTGGGAAACCGCGTTCTCCATGAATGTCTCGGTCGTCTCGTAACCCCACTGCAGGGCGAAATCCTGCCAGACCATCAGCCCGGCCTTGTCCGCCTCGTAATAAAGTTCCTTGCGGTTGACGTGCGCGTGTATCCTTACCATATTGATATTGGCTTCAACGAGCAGCCTGACGTCCATTGCGGCTTTACCCGGGCCGTATTCGGAGAGCATCTGGGTCGGTATGATGTTCGTGCCGCGTATAAACAGCCTCTTGCCGTTAAGGTACCACGCTTTATCCTCGGCCTTTTTGAATTCCCTTATCCCCGAGATATCGCTGTACGCGTCCTTTAGCGCTCCCGACTTAACGGTATAGACGAATTCATACAGGTTCGGCGCTCCGAAATCCCATGTCCACCACAGCGCCGGATTTTGCATGTCCGCATGGAGGAATATGACGTTCGCACCGGGTTTCAGGGAAATTTCCCTGGAACTCCTTTTTGAATCACCCTTAAAATTAAACGGAGCGAAGAGCGCCGAAAGCGACGCGGGAATCACCCTGTCGGAATAATTGTTTATTATCAGCTCGCTTCCGACGTTCCATACGCCGTCATCCTTGAGCAGGGGCGTTATTTTCACCCTTTCTATCTCGATTGCGTCCGTTGTTTCTATGTAGACGTCGTTCCATATCCCGCCCGTGTTCCTTTCCTGGCCCCTCTTTTTGTCCCACGAGCCCGGCCTCGCGTCGTGATGGTTGAATATGCCCTTGATGAGGAATTTAGAGTTCGGCCATACATCGGTGGATTCTTTAGGCGCGTTAACTCTTACATCGATCCTGTTGACCCCGTTTTTTATTATATCGGTCACGTCGAACCTGAACTTCTGGAAATATCCCTCATGCCGGCCGGCGGGCTTTCCATTCAGGGACGCCTCGCAAAAATAATCCACGCCCATGAAAACAAGGAAATATTTCTTTCCCTTTGCTTTTTTGAAGCTGAACCCCCTGCTGTAATCCGCCTCGCCGCATATGTCAAACCCGGCGGAATACCAGTTTGAGGGAACCGTAATCCTTGCTTTTTTATCCTGATACTTAAAGTCCCATTTCCCGTTCAAGCTCATTTTTTTCTTCATGTATTCTCCCGTTAGGCGATAGAATCAGGTAATTAAATTACAATAGTTTTATACAATAAATCCAGTTATTTTACAAGGTTTTTGCGTCGAAAATCACGCATGGTTGTTTCATGTGAAAAGCCGATATTAAAACGTGAATAAGCAACGGTTTTTGACGGCGTCTATAAATAAAAAAACACATCATGGTGGGCGCGACTGGGATGTCGGCTGAAGCCGACAAGCTGCATGGATGATAATACCTTGATTTTCGAGCGCTCGCTAAGGCTCGCGCAACATCTCCGAACCGGTGACCCTTAGCTTGTCGAGCTAATACTCTGAGGCGCTATTGCGAGCTTCAGCGAACATATTATAATAACTCAATTCCTCTCGCCTTGCCGCAACAAAGCTATAAATAGTAAAAGACGCATCATGGTGGGCGCGACTGGGATGTCGGCTGAAGCCGACAAGATGCATGGATGATAATACCTTGATTTTCGAGCGCTCGCTAAAGCTCGCGCAACATCTCCGAACCAGTGACCCTTAGCTTGTCGAGCTAACACTCTGAGGCGCTATTGCGAGCTTTGCGAGCATATTATAATAACTCAATTCCTCTCGCCTTGCCGCAACAAAGCTATAAATAGTAAAAGACGCATCATGGTGGGCGCGACTGGGATCGAACCAGTGACCCTTAGCTTGTCGAGCTAATACTCTAACCAACTGAGCTACGCGCCCAACATGATGCGTCTTTTACATTATAATTCTAAGCATGGGCGGCCACCAACTGAGCTACGCGCCCAACATGACGATTCCATGTCTTTCTTTTTTTGCCTTTAAAAACATATATGATTTTATTATATATTTCACATATGTCAACCTTATTTTACGGTCTTTTTTCTTGCCAGCGAGGCGAATATCCCGAAAAAACACAGGGCCGAAGATACCAAAAACGCCATCCTCAACGCTTCCAGGAACCTGCCCTGATTTTCCGGAGAGACCGCGGCCTTCCCGATGAATATGGATATCATCATGGTTGCGATTGCCAGCCCTATCATCTGACCCGCCTGCCTCATGGTGCTTATTATCCCTGAAGCCACGCCGTAATAATTTTTGTCCACGGCTGACATTACCGCGTTCGAATTCGGCGATGAAAAAAATGCGAAACCGAAGCCGACAAAAACAAGGCATATGATTATGTAAAACATTGATGACATGGCGCCAAGGCGCGACAACAAAAACAACCCCGCCATTGTAAGTGTCATTCCGACTGCCGCTATTTTCCCCGGGGCGGTCCTGTCCGATATCCTTCCCGCCACCGGAGCAAATATGGCCATGACCACGGGCTGGGCCATCAAAATTAAACCGGCGTGGCGCGGGTCAAAGCCCTTGATATACTGAAGGTAAAGGCTCATAAGAATTCCCACTGAAAAAGCTGCGGAATAATGTATCAGCGTGGCCAGATTGGAAAACGCAAAGACCGGATTATCCAAAAATGAATTTACGTCAATGACGGGATTCACGGTTTTTTTCTCGAATGCAACGAATACCGCCAGCAGCGCGATGCCCGCAGCCACGCACATGACACCCGGAATGGAAGGCATGACCGAGAGGCCGTATATGAAGGCTGTTATAAGGACACCGAGTATGAGCGAACCCACAAGGTCGAATTTGTCACCTTTGGCCCCCTGCCATTCCCCTTTAAGGCCGTATACCAGAAGAAGGAATGAAATAATGCCAAGGGGCAGATTAAGCCAGAATATATAACGCCATCCTATCGTGGCGGTAAAAATGCCGCCGATAAACGGTCCGCATGACAATCCAATGTAAACCGCCGAAACGTTCCATCCAAGGGCCCACCCCCTTTTTTCAGGAGGGAAAACCGAGGTCAAAATCGCCACGCTCGTACCGAATATCATGCCGGCGCCGAACCCCTGCAGGACGCGCGATATGATGAAGACAGTGGCGTCCCTTGAGAGCGCCGAGAGCACGCAGGAGGCCGTGTAGACCAGGGTGCCTATTATCATGACCTTTTTTCTTCCGTATATGTCGGCAAGCCTTCCGAAGGGTACTACAAAAACCGAGGCCGAAAGTATCATTGACATGGCAACCCAGCCGAGAAGTGCCGCACCCATGGAAAATTCCCTTCCGATTGCGGGGAGCGCAACGTTAAGGGCGGAATTCCCCATCGAATTGAATATCGCGCTTATCATGGAAACAAAGAGCGCGGCTGTGCGGGCCTTGATTTCGGTTTTATCTGGTTGCACTGCGTTCAGCCTTTCCGGAAATGTTATCCTTTATATTTACTGCCCTGCCTGGTGCCCCGTTTTTGCAGTTCCTCGAGAAAAAGTTCCTTTATCCTTTCCTTGTATTCCTGCCGGCAGTAATTAGGGGCTATGAGGTGCTTTTCATCCCCTTCCGCGGTAAAACGCATCATGACCATTTCAGGAGGCAGTATCTCGGCTATATCCGCCAGCGCCTGGATGTATTCGTCGATGGCCAATAATTTGAAATGATGCCTGTTATATTCGTCGCCCAGGTCCGTCCCTTCCATTATATAAAGAGGGTGTATCTTTATCCCGAAGATTTTCAGGGAAGCGACAAGAGAGGCCGTGCGCAGGAAATCCCCGCGGTCCTCTCCCGGCAGCCCGACCATGACATGTGCGATGAGCTTTATCCCGGTATTGCGCGCCCGGTAAACCGCATCCAGGAAATCCGCGACCGTATGGCCCCTGTTCACCCTTTTCAGGGTTTCATCGCTTGCCGACTGTAGCCCGAGCTCCATCCATGTTTCCCCGCCGTCGCAATTGAACGAATCTATGAGCTTTATCACGTCGTCCCCCACGCAGTCCGGCCTTGTGCCGACGTCGATGCCTATAACCCCGGGATGGTTGAATGCCTCGGAATATATCTCCTTCAGGGTCCCGACGGGTGCGTTTGTGTTGGTGTAGGACTGGTAATAAACGAGGAACTTCGTGTCGTCGCCGTAGCGTTTTATGCCCGCTGAAATCCCGTGAATTATCTGTTTTGCCAGCGGGATTGAAGGGTCCATTCCAGGCGGCAGGCTTCCCCTGTGGCAGTATGTGCATCCGCCGCTACCGTCCTCATTCATGTGCGGGCACGTGAACGGAAGGGAAACGGTTATCTTCTGCACCCTGGTCCCGTATTTTTCCTTAAAGTAACTCTTCAGGCTCCTGTAAGCTTCCTGTCCCATTTGAGTCTCCTTTCCCGGCTGCTAAAATATAAAAGGGCGGTTTTACCCGCCCTTTTATATTTTATGCATATTGCAGTGCAGGCAATTTTTTATTCCTGATTGCCCAGCTTGTCCATTTCTTCTTTTGATATGTCAAAATTTGCGTATACGTTGGAAACATCCTCGTTCTCCTCAAGATTGTCCATCAACCTGAGCATGTTCTCCGCGTCCCTGCCTGTAAGCTTCACATAAGTCTTGGGGACCATTGTCACCTCGGCGGCCGCGAACTTTACCGATTTGGATTCAAGGGCCTTCTTTACCTTTTCAAAATCCGAAGGCTCGGTGATAATGTCGAAAGAATCATCCTCGTTCTTTATGTCCTGGGCCCCGGCCTCGAGTGCGACTTCCATGAGGGACTCTTCGTCTATGGATTCCTTGGGGACCGATATGAACCCCTTCTGCTCGAACTGCCACGCGACCGACCCGACCGAGCCCATGCTGCCGTTGCTCTTGAGCAGCAGAGCCCTGAGGTCCGCCGCCGAGCGGTTCTTGTTGTCGGTCGTGACATTGATAAGCACTGCCACGCCTCCCGGCCCGTAAGCCTCGTAGGTTATTTCCTCGTAGGTAACCCCGGGAAGCTCCCCGGTGCCTTTCTGTATGGCCTTTTTTATGTTGTCCGAAGGCATATTGGCGGCCTTCGCCTTATCGACCACGGTCCTTAAGCGTGCATTGGTGGTTATATCCCCGCCGGACTTGGCCGCGACGATTATTTCCCTTATTATCTTGGTAAACGCCGCTCCCCTTTTTGAGTCGATAAGCGCTTTTTTACGCCTGATGGTCGCCCATTTTGAATGTCCTGACATAAATCTCCCTTCGTCAAATTGAATTATGCCTTAAATTTATTTTTTCTGCGGTGTTTTTTCCTTTTGTGAGTTTTGATCTTCCAGCCGTGCCTTTTTTTTCCACTTCCCATCTGAACCTCCGTTGAATTATGTTTTTAAAGTCCGTTATTTCCTTTTTTAAACGTCATCTGCTCCGCGTCGACTTTCATGCACAGCGCCTCTGCCTGCGCCACAAATTCACCGTCCCTGTCGCGGATCAGGACGCTTTTGATCCATGTGAGGCTCTTTCTCTGCCTGTCTATCCAGGCCCTTGCCGTCACAGGCTCCATGATTGCCAGCGGTTTCTTGAATTGCACCTTTATTTCGGCGCTTACCACCGGTTTTTTGTCTTTAAGCCACGGTAAATTTACCATAACTTCATCCAAAAGTAAAGATATCATTCCTCCATGGACGACGCCGGAATACCCCTGCATCTCCCTTGGAAAGGCGTATTTTGCCTCGATGCCCCCTTCGGTGAGCTTAAAGTTCAGCCGCATTCCTATCGGGTTTCTCTCGCCGCACGCAAAACAATACCTGTCGTCAATCCATTCGGAGCTCACAGGTCCGCCACGATCTCCTTGTTCAGGAATATTTTTTCAAGGTTCATGTCAAAAGGCGCCCTGATCACCCCTTTTTCCGTTATTATGGCCGAAACGAACCTGGCCGGCGTAACGTCAAATGCCGGATGAAGCGCTCTTGTTTTTTTTGGGGCTATGTCTTTTCCGAATATCTGCTTGACCTCGTCCTCGCTCCTCATTTCAATGGGTATCATATCCCCGGACTTCAGGCTGAAATCTATGGTAGACGAAGGGGCCGCAACATAAAAAGGGATCTTGTTCGTATAAGCCAGCACCGCAAGAGAATAGGTTCCTATCTTATTGGCGACATCGCCGTTGGCCGTTATCCTGTCCGCGCCGACTATGACGACGTTTATCATCCCTTTTGACATAAAATATCCGGCCATATTGTCCGTAATAAGGTAATGCGGTATCTTTTCCTCGCACATTTCAAACGCCGTGAGCCGGGCTCCCTGCAGGTATGGCCTCGTCTCGTCGACGTAAACCGTTATCTTTTTTTTCTTGGCGTGCGCCGCGCGTATGACACCCAGCGCCGTGCCGTATCCTGCGGTGGCCAGCGCCCCCGCGTTGCAATGTGTCAATATCGCGTCCTTTTCCCTGATGAGTTCAGAGCCGAACTTGCCTATAAGCCTGTTGTTCTCCAGGTCTTCCTTATATATCTTAACCGCTTCGCCGGCCAGCAGGTCCCTTATCGATTCCACGCGCCTTTCCTTGTTGTTCTCCATAAAGGCAAGCATCCGGTTCACGGCCCATTTCAAATTGACGGCCGTGGGCCTTGTTTTTATGAGTGCCTCGGCCGCGGCATGCATGTTCCTGCTCAATTTTTCATAAGTGCCCGCGCTCGTCCTTTTGGCTTCCATGGCAAGGCCGAAGGCCGCGGCGATGCCTATAAGAGGCGCGCCTCGCAGCTTCATGTCCTTTATGGCTGCCGCCACATCCTCAAAAGTCCTGCAGGTTATATATTTTTTCTGAAAAGGCAAAAGCGTCTGGTCAAGGACAATCAAGCGGTTATTTTCCCATTCGATCGGCGAAAGTTCCTTCATCAGTTAAGACTCCTCTCAAGCAAGTATTTATAGCGCTGTCAATTTATCCTTTTTATGACTTCTTTCATGAGCGCCGTAAGTTTCGGTTCTGCGTCGGACGCGTTCTTTAATATCTGCCTGATATCCGCGGGTTCAAGTTCGTCGGGCAGGCACATGTCCGTAATGACCGAAACCCCGAGTATCTTCAACCCCGCGTGGACTCCCACTATGACCTCGGGAACCGTCGACATGCCGACCATATCCGCGAGCTTGTTAAGCATCCTGTATTCGGCCCTTGTCTCCAGGTTCGGCCCCAGAACGCCGGCGTAAACTCCCTTGTTGACATTTATATTAAGGTCCTTTGCGGCCTTCTGCGCGATATCCAGCAGTTTCCTTGAATACGGCTCAAGCATGTCCGGAAAGCGCGGCCCGAGTTTTTCGTCGTTAATTCCGATGAGCGGATTATCCCCCAGAAAGAGGCTTATGTGGTCCTCGATCAACACTATGTCGGAGGCCTTGAATCCCGGATTAAGCCCGCCGGCCGCGTTGGATATCATAAGGAACTTCACGCCGAGGGCCTTCATGACCCTTACCGGGAACGTCACTTCCCGGAAAGAATATCCCTCATAGCGGTGAAATCTTCCCTGCATCGCAACGACTTTTTTTCCTTCAAGCTCGCCCAGTACAAGCTGTCCGTAATGCGACTCCACCGTCGAAATCGGAAAATTCGGTATCCTGGAATATGGAATCTGTTTTACCGCCTTTATCTCTTTTGCAAGCGCTCCCAGTCCCGTTCCCAGTATTATCCCCACTTCGGGGATGAACCCTTTCGCCTCTTTTCTTATCATAGCCGCAGTTTTTTCGATCTTTTTTATCAGGTCATTCGCCATTACCGATCCTCCCGTTTTTTCTTCAAAATATTTTCCAGCGCGGATTCCGCCGCTGTTTTCGCCACGCCGCGCAGCAAAACCTGCTTTTGCCTGGATCTTCCTCCGGCCATTACTTCCACGCTGCTTTTGCTTATCCCGAAGACACCCGCCAGAAAGTTCTCCAGTTCCGCGTTAGCCTTTCCTTTTTCCGGCCGCGCCGCCACTTTTATCTTCAACGCGCCCCCGAGTTCGCCTGCGATCGCGCTCTTTTGCGCGCCCGGCGACGCCTTTACCGAAAGTATCGCCCCATCGCGGCTTTCCCTTATATCCAAATTAAACCTTGAAAATTAATTTCAGTGCGAACAGGAGCACGTATTTTATGGCTTCCACAAAAAAAAGCGCCACAAGCGGAGTGAAATCCACGCGGCCTATCCTTACGGGAAAAAGCCTGGATGTAAAGTTCATGAGCGGGTCCACAAGCATGGACACCACCCTGAAAACCCTGTAATAACGCTCCAGGACGTCCTGCCTCAACCATGTCATGAGGGACCTGATGAGTATCAAAAGCATGAACAGGTCCGCGATCCCGTCTATAACATTGACCAGGTCCAGAAAGATCTTATTTTCCAAGTTCGTCGCCCCTCTTTTTAGCGGCCAGCACGGCCTGTATAAGCGCCTCTTTTACCCGCATGTTTTCCATGACCGCGATGGCGCTCTCGGTCGTCCCGCCTTTTGAAGTGACGTTCTTCCTGAGCGTGGCCGCCGTCTCTTCGCTTTTCTGGAGGAGCTTTGCCGAGCCCTTGAAAGTCTGGACTATAAGCGCCTTTGCCGCGGCCCCGTCGAGCCCCAGCTGCGCGGCCGCCTCGAGCATGGCCTCGACAAAATAAAAAATATAGGCCGGGCCGCTCCCCGAGAGTGCGGTAACGGCGTTGATCTTGGTCTCGGGCAATAACACGGACACCTTGCAAAATGTCGACAATATGCTCCTGGCGTCCTTCTTCTGTGATGCCCTTACCCCGGATGAGAAAGAATAACCTGCCGCGCCTTCGCCCACAAGCGCCGGCATGTTGGGCATCACCCTCACCACCGAAGGCTTGGAAGCCAGGAATGAATGTATTTTTTTTATGGATATTCCGGCCGCAATGGATATTATCAGGTGTTTCTTTGTGACGCTCTTTTTTATCTCGGACATGACCTCGGGAAAATTCTGTGGCTTGACGGCAAGTATCAGTATGCCGCATTCCCTTGCCGCGGCGCCGCATGAAGCAAGCGCGGAAGCCTTGAATTTTTTTACCGCAAATTTTACCGCGTCGGGATTTACGTCGTAAACATGCACCTTAAATGTTTTGCTCAGCGGAGAGGCGCTTATGCCGTTCATAATGGCGCGCGCCATGTTCCCGGCGCCCAAAAAACCTATTTTTTTTCTTTCCAAATAAAATCTCCTTTGATTTATTTATAATCCCTGTTTCCAAAAATTCCCGTGCCGATGCGCACCATCGTGCTGCCCTCTTCAACGGCCACCGTGTAGTCGCCGGTCATTCCCATTGAGAGCGTATCAACAGCTCCGGAAGGCCCTGCGGCCCTTTTTAACGAGTCAAATACCGCTCTGGCCTTTTTAAAGTATGGCCTTGCATTCTCCCCGTCGCCGGAATAAGGGGCGATCGTCATGATCCCCTTAAGCCGCAGTCCCGGCAACCGGCGTATCTTTTCCGCGGCGGCAATTATACCGTCCTCATCGAAACCTGATTTGGACGGCTCGGAAGAAACCTTTAATTCGAGCAGTATATCCATTTCCTTTTTTTCGGCCGGGCAAGCCGCGGAAATTTTTTCCGCAAGCCCGATGGAATCCACGGATTGTATGCAGTTGAAAAGCTTCACCGCCTTGCTCACTTTGTTCCCCTGCAGATGCCCGATATCGTGCCATATGATGCCATCATGCCTGGAATTAATTTCAGGGACTTTTATTCCGGCTTCCTGAGTCTTGCTTTCTCCAAACTCATTTTGTCCCGCTTTTATGGCTTCTTCCACGGCCTGTTCCGGGAATGTTTTTGACACCGCAAGTAATTTCACACCCGGATATGATCCGCTCAAAAATCTCTTTATTTGCTCGATGTTTTCTTTTATATATTTAAAGTCGTCCATTATCTCAACCGCCAATATTGCCGAAAACGCAATAAATTTACATATATATCATTATAAATATGCAGCTCAAAATTTCAACACTATTTTTCAGGAGTAAGCCTTTTAGTTTCACATTGCGGGAAATCACGAAAAAACAGCGCTGTTATACCCGGTTTTTCCCGTAATACGGACTGTTTTTTTCCCATTACGCAACAGGCGTTTATAAATAAGTCAATATATGACCTGTGCGGCCAAAGGTTAAGGAAAAATTTTCCGGTCAAAACGTCGACTTTGATTTGTCGATAATTACCTTTACCGGATAATTGTTGTAACGTATGCTGAGCCGCTTGTCAAAATATAATTTCAGCCTGTCGCCGGCCAGCATATCCGCCCTTGTTGCAGGTTTATTGACTACCCAGATCGTGTCGTCGTCCGGGCATAAAATAAAATCTTTTCCATCCTCGTCGGTAACGACCATGAACGGGTCCCTGGATTTCAGCGTCCCGAGCAGCGGCGCCTGGAAGGATTTCTTCTGTGGCTGGGCCTCCCTGTCCGTCATTTCTTCGTAAACTTTCCTGTTCTCATATATGTAAACCGCGTTGGCGAGCACCGCTTTTTTATTTTTCGGCCCTCTGACCTCGAGGAAGACCCTGTCATTCAGGTTCTCCGCGGATCCGTCCGTCTTAAGAAAAAATTTCGTGTTGTCGGCCGGATAAAATTCTATCCTTGTCTGGACCTTCCTCAATGTATATTTGTCCCTCTCTATCTTTTCAAGGGCGCCCGTCTGTATTATTTTTCCCCTGACCGCAGCGCCCTGCCCCGCGGATTCATCGGAAACCGTGGCGCTGACACCGCCTGCCACGCCTTTAACATTGAATTCCTGCGGCGTCTCGCCGTCATCGGAAGAGGCCAGAACAATATTCAAGTTGAACGGCAGGATAATAAATATCGATACAACAAATGCCTTTAAAATCTTCATCGTATGTCTCCTCTTTTCAATGGGATTATTTCTTTTTCCGCATTTCTGTTTTTTTTCTTTTCAGGGCGGCTTCGGCCTCCGATGCCCTTATATAAACAGGCGCCGCCTCATAAAGCTCTTTCCTGGCGGGAACCTTTCTTTTTTCCAGGATAATCCCGTTAAAAACCCGCACGCTTATGTGCTCCGCCTCCGCAATGTTTATGGAACTTTTCAGTTCACGGAGCCTGCCGCCGATGGTCTCCCGCGAGAGCGTTGCCACGATCGCGCCTCTTTTGACCCTTGAAGCGAATTTTTCCAGGGTTTCAAGCTTGAAAGGCCCCATCTCCCTTGAACCAGCCCTGTTGACCTTAAAATAAGCCGCATAAACTTCTCCCCGCCCGGCATCAAGTGCTGCCCAGCATGAAACGGGAGGTTTTAATCCAGCGGCAAGCAGCTCCAGGGTCGTGGCTCCCGCGAATCCCCTGTCCAGCGCCTGTGAAAATCCCTTCATTGCCGCCATCCCAACCCTTATTCCCGTGAACGAACCAGGCCCCAGTGTGGAAGCAAAAATATCGATATCAGCCGGCCTTAACCCCGCCTTGTCGAGGGTCGCCTTGATGATCGGCATTAATACCGAATTATAATTCCTGCTTGCGTTAATGTATTCTTCGCTTAAAGTTTTCGCCCCGTCAAACAACCCTATTGCGATCTCTTTTGAGCTGGTATCTACGCATAATATCCTCATTTTTTTTTGTTCCCCGGCACGGCGCGGCCTCTCCCGCCCTTGCGGGATTTGCCGGCGGTTTTCCCGATCCCATTATTTTTCACGTAGACCGTTATCTTTCTCCTGTTTTCACCGGAGTTTTCCAGCCTGACGGCGTAATTAAAATCCGGCCATGTTTCCCTTACAATTTCGGGCCACTCAACCACGCATAAAGCCCCGCTTTCTGATATAAGCTCCCTGTAACCGGTCCTGCCGAGTTCGTCAAATCCCTTGAGCCTGTAAAAATCAAAATGATGGACAAAACCAATGGAAGTTTCGTACGTCCTGATAAGGTTAAATGTGGGGCTCTGGACCTTTTTCGGGCTGCCGCCGGCCCCCTTTACGATGCCCTTTACAAAATGGGTCTTGCCGGCACCCAGGTTGCCGCTCAAGGCCACCATGTCTCCGGCCTTCAGGCTTCGCGAAAATCGTTCCGCCTGCATTATGGTCCCGTCTTTTGACGCGGTCTCAACTGTATAAAGGACCTTGAAATTTCTCTTTAAAAATGATTCCATGTTTTTTTATGATCTTCCTTTTGTATTTTAGTCCCTCTTTTGACATAAACGCCCGGCTTGCGCCTGATAATTCCCGTTTCCGTCGCGCCAAGACAGTTTTCCCCGGCGAATTTCAGGAACTTCCGGATGTTTTTTTCAGCCACTGTGAATAAAAGCTCGTAATCCTCGCCCCCGTAAAGCGCGTAATCGGCCGCGTCGTCGTCATTGTCGTCGGCGATCTTTGCCGCCGAATATGAAACAGGCAGGTTGTCCGCGTTTATCACCGCGCCCGCATTGCTTTGTTCGCAGACCCTGGCCAGATCGCTTGCAATGCCGTCCGATAGGTCGATGCAGCATTTTACAAGTCCCGACGAGAGAAGCTGCCTGGCCTCCATATAACGAGGCCTCGGCGCCAGGTGCTTTTGGACCGGCAGGTATTCATGGTCCCTCATGCGGCGCTTTCTTTTACCGGACAATACCTTTAATCCGGCATGGGCGTCGCCAAGAAAACCGGTCACAAATATCCTGTCCCCGGCCTTTGCCCGGTCGCGCCTCAATGACATGTCCCTCTCTACAAGCCCGATGACGGTGATTGATATCGTTATCTGCGGCGAGGATATTGTATCCCCGCCTATTATGTCCGTCGAGTAATTTCCCATAAAATCCATTATACCCCCGTAAAGGGAGTCGATGTATTTTTGGTCCGTTGATTTCGGGAAGCCAAGGCAAACCAAGGCGTATTTCGGCACGCCGCCCATGGCGCAAATGTCCGATATGTTGACTGCGGCGCTTTTCGCGCCTATCTGCCGCGGAGTGAAATAATCGCGTTTGAAATGAACCCCCTCGCAGAGCGAGTCGGCGGTGATTATCATGTCATGGGTGTTATTGAAAGGCAGGATTGCGCAATCATCGCCAATGCCTTTTATTACCGGATTGAAAAAAAAAGGCTTCAAACGCCTTATTTTTTCAATAAAATCAAATTCACGCATTTAATTTGCCGGTTTTACCGTTAGCGCGCTGTACCTTTGCCTGGCGTATTCGGTCACTATATCCGGGAATTCCTTGACCACTTTCTCGTAAACCTTCAGCGCCTGTTTGTCCCTGCCCTGCTCCTCCAGTATCCTTCCCTTATTGGTCAGTGCTTCAGCGCTGAGGAACCCTTTCTTGTATTTTTCTATTATCATGTCGTAATATATGACCGCATTTTTGAAATCCTTTTTCGCCCTGTAGGCATCGGCGATGCCGAAAAGCGCCTCGGCGGCCCAGTCGGTGCCCTTGAATTCGTCCACTATCGACGAGTAAGTCTTTATCGCCTCGTCGGAATTAAGAATTGAGTTGTAGGAGTCCGCAAGCTCCAGTTTCAGCCAGGCGTACATGTCCTTGTTGGTGTCCTTGTATTCTTCGATGAGCTGCCTGTATATTTCGATGGCCCTTATATACTGCTCGCCGTCCTTCAATGTTTTTGCCAGGCTCAAACGGGCCTGTTTTATCTCTTCCGCGTATTTTTCGTTCTTGCCAAAACGGCTGATGATCGAATCATACGTCGATATGGCCTCGTTGTATCTTTTGTAAATGGCGTTCTTCTCCGCCTCGTCCATGTTCCTCTTGATCAAAAGCGGGGTGTTGCCCCAGGCCGTGTAATGATCCACTATCTTAAAGGCAAAGAACAAAAGCGCCGCAACGAAGAGTATAAGGATTATCCTCTCGGGAGTTACTGCCTTTTTGGGCGTGTCCGCCTGCGGATTTGTTCCAACCTCTTTTTGCACGGTCTCCTGAACAGAATTATCAGTTTTTTTCCTTCTTTTTGCCATTTTAGATTGCCCCCGTGAATTTTAAGAAAAATATATTATTGTATTATTATCTTCTTTTCCGCGAAATAATGTTCCCCGGCCTTCGTTATCGCCTCTATCTTCGTCAGGTATTCACCGGGCGGGATCACAAAACCCAGCGGTATCATGCGCCGTAAATACCATATTTTTTTTGTCGGGTCGAATTTCAGATCTATCTTTGGCGACCCCATCATGTCTATGGAACCCAGGACCTGCTGGACGTCGTCGGCCGCCTTCACGCTTACGGTTACTATTGTGCCGGCCTTGATGCCCGTCTCCGGGGTTATGGAAAAATCAAGTATGTTCTTCGACAACTGAACCGTTGCACAGCCGCAGAACAAAGCCGTTAAGAGCAGCGGCGCCGTAAATAATTTCAGCTTAGACTTCAACTTCTTCACCCGGTTTTAGTTCCTCCCGGAGTTTCAGCCTGGATGCTATGTCGCCCGAGGCCCCTTCGGTATTTGATATCACCTCGAGCCCGATATAACCCGGCGTAAAGAAAAGGATTATTATGAGCATAGTAAGCTTTAAATTTGAGAGCAAACCTTCATATGTAAAGAATGAATACTTGCTGTTCAGCCAGACTAGCGCCACGGCCGCGGCCACGTAAAGCACGCCGAACCAGAGCACCACGCGTTTCGCGTTCTTGGCCCTGTAAGCGTTCGTGTCCAGGTCCAGCTGAAGATTGTCGAGCTCTTCCTTCTGCTCGACGGTCAAAGGCTGGTTGATGAGTTCTTCTATTTTTTTCTTTATCCTGAAATTTTCGATGAAAATCTGAATGATCCAGCCCCACATTATTAAAAAGAGAAGTGAGATGAGTATCAAGAAGATCGGTACTATCATTTAAGCCTCCTGTTTTTTAAGTGCCTTTATGGCCCTTGGCACATACTCTATAATATCGCCCGCGATGATCCCTTCTTCGCTCAATATACCGAGAAGAAGGTCTCCCGCCATTCCGTGAATGAAATTGGCCGTAATGCCCGCCTGAGCCGAAGGCATGCCGTGCGCCATAAAGGCCGCAACCACGCCTGTCAGGACGTCCCCGCTTCCGGGGGTGGCCATTCCAGAATTCCCGGTAGTATTTATGTAAATATTACCGTCAACATCTCCCACCATGGACCTTCCGTCCTTCAAAATAACGTTCACCTTGTATTCCCTGGTAAACGACCTCAATATGCCGGGTTTGTCCTTTATTATATCCTCGATACCGGCGCCGGTCAATGACGACATTTCACCAATATGCGGAGTTAGTATAACATCTTTGATATTATTTTTCAAGCATGTTTTATCTTCCGAAAAGGCGTGCAACGCGTCCGCGTCTATTACCATGGGAACCTTGATGTCCTTTACAAGCTTCCTTATAAGTGACTGCGTTTCCCTGTCGCGCCCTATCCCCGGCCCCAGGGCGACCACCCTGGACTTTGCCGCCAGCTCCATGATCTGCGGGTAAGCCTCCTCACTGATAAAACCGGCCTTATTCTGCTTCAGCCAGGCGGCTATTCCCTCGTCGGACCCGGCCTTAACGCTGTCCATGAGCTTTTCCGGCACTGCCGCCGTGACCAGCCCGGCACCCGAGCGCAGGGCCGCCTTCATGGAAAGCACCACCGCGCCTGTCAAACCCGGCGAGCCTCCTATAATAAGCACCGGCCCAAAATTACCCTTGTTTGCGTTCGGGCGCCTGTAAGGCAGCATCGGCCTGACTATTTCCCTTGTCATAAGTACGTTCGCCCTTGGTTTCGAGAGCAGCTCAATCGGAAAATTTATATCGGCTACTATGAGCTTTCCCGCGTATTCAAGCGCCGGATAGATCGTAAGGCCTATTTTGGGAAGGCCGAAAGTTACCGTAAGGCTCGCGTAGACGGCAACGCCGAGTATCATGCCGGTGTCGGAGTCGACCCCCGAAGGGATATCAACCGATACCGTATATTTGTTCATGAGATTGATAAATACGATGATGGTTGCCATGAAGCCTTCCAAGTTCCTGTTTAGGCCCGTTCCTATCAACGCGTCGACGACAACATCACAGGACATGGCGGATTTTTCGTATCGCCTCAGGTCCTCGACGGACCGTAAATTAATTATATCTATCCCGTACATTACGGCTATGTCGTAATTTTCCTTTGATTCGGGCTTGAGCTGCGAATAATCTCCGGTAAAAAACACCCTGACTGACGCGCCTTCCGTCTTTAGGTGCCGGGCCACAACAAAACCGTCGCCGCCGTTGTTTCCCTGCCCGCAAAAAACATTCACCCTTTTCGTTCCGAGCGGCCCAAGTTCCTGTTCCATGGCACCCACCACGTTTGTCCCGGCGTTTTCCATAAGTATTGCCGCCGGCAGCCTGTATTTTTCCATGGTTGTCTTTTCTATTTCCTGCATTTCAGAACGGTTTACAAGGTACATGAAAGCCTCCTTATGATCACGTAATAACGCACACGGCCGCCGCCGCGTCATGCGTGTGCGATATCGAAATAGAAAGTTTTTTTCCCTTTTTTGACCTTAAAAGCCCCTTTATCCTCGGCGATAAGACTATCTCGGGTTTTCCAAAACCGTCGTTCGCCACTTCGATCTCGTTCAAAGCTATGGATTTATCGGTGGAAACAGCCTTTATAAACGCCTCTTTTACCGCGAACCTTCCGGCATAATGCAGGACTGCGTTTTTCTTCACCCTGCAGTATGCTATCTCGCCGGCTGAAAATATCCTTGCCAGGAATTTCCTGTTCTTCTTTACGGCTTTTTTGAACCGTTCTATGTCGCAAATATCGATGCCTATTCCTTTTATCATGATTGACATTTTATCACTTTCAAAAGATATGAGCAAACGGTATTTGGGCCGGAAGTTAATGGTGGCGTGCTCTTTATCCCCGTTGTATAATGCATTTACCCGGAACAATGGCGGGCGTCAATTCGTCTAATTTTTGCAGGTTAGAAGAGGAGCGGCATGGACCCTAAATTCGAGGAAATATACAGGCAAAACTCAAGGTATGTATATAACGTCGCTCTCGGCATTTTAAGGAACAAGGACGAGGCGGAGGACGTGATGCAGAACGTTTTTATCAAGCTTTTCGACAGTTTCCAGACTTTCCGGGGAGAAGCAAACATAAAAACGTATCTTTACCGCATGACCGTCAACAAGTCAATAGATTACATACGTTTCCAGAGCCTGCACAGCAAGAAGAACGAGGAGATAGCGCTTCCCGAACCGGAACCAAATAACGACCCGGATGCCGCAAAGGCCGCGCTGGAAAACCTTCTCGGGAACCTGAAGGACGACCTGAAGATACCGGTGCTTTTATCCGAAATAGGCGGTTTTTCCTACAAAGAGATAGCATCTATCCTTAAGATCAACCTTGGCACCGTAAAATCAAGGATCAACCGCGGCATAACCAGGCTTAAGGAACTTGCCGCCAAGGAGGCATAAAATATGGAATGCAAAAACGTAAGAGAACTCCTGTACGATTATACAAAGAATGAAACCGCCGGTGCGGTCACGGCCGATATAAAAGGCCATCTGGCGTCGTGCACCGCCTGTTCAACGGAGCTTAAAAATATTATGGACCTTAAGAATATTTTTAAGGCCGGCCTGGCCGATGTGCCGGTAAATTCCATTGTGGCCATACGGGAACACATGAAAAAACCGGCCGCTTTAAGGCTGTTCCTTAAGCCTGTTTTTGCCGTGGCCGCCGTATTTCTTATAGCCGGCACCCTGCTTATAAACGGCGTCGTTTCCTACAATAAATCCGCCGAACTTGATGATTTTCTGGATGATTCCTACAAGATCGTGGACCATTCGGACTGTTATGACGTGATATCGGCTTCCTATTCGGAAGATATCGAACAGGAAGTATACTAAAATATAAAAAGGACTTGGAGGTTTTAGATGAAAAAAGTGCTTTGGATCCCTGCAATTGTTGTACTGTTGCTTTTTGCCTTTCCGCTCATGGCTGCCGCCCAGGAAACCCAGGGTGAAGCCCACGAAGGACCCGGGGACAGCGTGGGAATACTCGGCCCGGAGGGTGTTTTCAAGCTCGTCGATGAGCTCAAACTTTCGGACGACCAGGCTAACAAGCTCCACGCCATAAAGGATTCCTCAAAACGGGACATTTTTGCGGCCCATAACGAAATGATGACGACCGTCTGGGACATCCAGGATGAAATGAAAAAAGAAAGCCCTGATAAGGCAAAACTTTACGCAATGGCCGACAAGATAGCGGACACGCAGAAAAAAATAGCGCGTTTGAGGATCGACCAGATGCTCCAGGTAAAGGCCGTTTTGACGGCCGAACAGTTCACAAAGCTTACTTCCCTTATCGAAGCAAGAAAAGACAAGATGAAAAAAAAGCTGATAGACAAGGTCATCGGCGACAAATAATCCATTAATAAAAAAAGGCGGGATCAAATCCCGCCTTTTTTTATTTCAAACCCGCTTGTTCCAGGATGTTTTTTGTCATTAAGGTCGAAGGAAAGCGACGTTACCGTTATATATCCATTTTCCAACCCGTCGGCGTCCGTGAGCCGTCTTCTGTTCCTGCGTTTCCTTCCGGTTATGTTCCAGAAATAGCTCTTTTTCCCGCGGCTCTTTTTCCTGTCCGGAAGATATTCTTCGTCGTATTCAAGCATGCCCTTCGGGAGTATCTTTACACCCTTTATCCCGCCGGCGCTCCTGTACGGTATGTTTATGTTAAGCAGTGAATGTTTATTTATCCTGATTTTTTTCCTCAGGACATTCAGCGCCACCTGCCTTATGTATGATATGCAGAATTTAAAGTCAACCGGGGTGTAATCGTCGATGGAAAATGCCAGAGCCGGTATGCCCAGGATCGCGGCCTCGGCCGCGGCGCCTATGGTCCCGGAGTACAGGATGAACTGCGCCATATTCGGGCCGTGGTTTATCCCGGAAATAAAAAGGTCCGGTTTCCTTTTTGCAAGGGCAAAAAGTGCAAGCTTGGCGCAGTCCGCCGGTGTTCCGCTTATGGCAAAAGCTTTGGCCTTCCCAAATTTAATTTTTTCCGCCGTTATCATTGAATCCACGGATATTGCGTGCGATGCCCCGCTGCGCTGCCTGTCCGGCGCGGCTATGAGCACGTCTGCTATTGGTTCCACCGCCTCATATAGCGCCCTTATGCCGGCCGATGATATTCCGTCGTCGTTGGATATCACGACATAATATTTTTTTTTCATAGCTTATCCTTAAAAAGCCGCGGAAAATAATATTTGAGCCCTTCCAGGACTCCGGAAGCGAAATGTTCCTTTGCCCTGTAATGACCCGTGTCTTTTAACATGGCCGTCATCTCCTCCCGGGCGTTCCCCACAATAATGCCTTTTTTGAACCTGGAAAACATGTCCACATCATTTCCGGAATCCCCGGCCACCGCCGCGTTTTCCTTTTTAATGCCGAATTTTTCCGCAGTATATTCCGCCGCGAGCCCCTTGTCGCATTTCTCCGGAAGGACGTCCAGGTATATTTCGTGGCTTGTGATGACCCTGGCTCCGGCCCCGGCCTTTGCAAGGGCGGATTTTGCCGCAAGATATGCCGTCTCCAGCCCGCCCGGAGTTACGTAATATGACACCTTGTAATCCCATATTTCCGGCTGGGGGGTCATCTCTTTTATCCCGGACAGGGCTTTCCTGATATTCTTCTGGTCCCAGCCGCCCGTATTTATGGTTTTTTCCCAGACCGTGTCCTTCTCGTAGGTCCCTTTGACATTAAAATATATACCGGCTCCGGTATAAGCGATGAACGCATCCGGCGGAAGCAGCATCCCGCCGTCTAGCGCGGAAATGCATTCGGGAAACGACCTACCCGAAGCGTAAACCAGGCGTATCCTGTCCCTCACCTTTTGCAAATACGCGTTCAACTCCTTAAGTGACGCCGCGTCGCCGAGCATGGTGCCGTCTATGTCCGAAATTATACCGGTCATTTCATCTTCCATTTTATAAATGCCGCCGCGATAAGAATGGCAAGCAGTATGCACGGAAAAATATCGCCGTGCGCGCAGTAAAACGTCAGAACAGGTTTCGCGCTTACCGGGACGTCGTATGAGAAAAATTCTTTTGTAAACAGTCCCGTATGAAAAACTATCTTTCCCGTGTCATCGACGACCCCCGATATCCCGGATTCCACGCACCTTACCATGTAAATCCCGCATTCCGCGCTGCGAAGGGCCGCGTTCATGAATATCTGCGCCGACGCCGGAGTATGTCCGTACCACGATTCATAGGAAAGATGCGCCAGAAATTGCGCCCCTTTCCTTGCGTGCACGCGGGCTATTTCCGGGAAAAAGCTGTCATAGCATATAAGCGTTCCCGCCTTTATGCCGTTAAATTCGAGCGGTTCGATCAGGCTTCCGGATTTAAATCCTTCATAACCGTACCTCTGGACCACTTTCCTGACGAACGGCAGGACATCCTGAAAAGGTATATATTCCCCGAAAGGGACCAGGTGATGCTTTGCGTAATATCCAGAAACCGTTCCGGAAGGAGTGACTATGTAGGCCCCGTTGAAATAATCGGTTCCGTTTCCGGCCAAAATTGCGGTATCGGATCCCACCAGGCTGTAAGCCTGCCTGTTCCATGATGCTATCTCGGAGGCCCCGGACGGATCACGGTTTAATATCCCCGGATAGCCCGTCTCGGGCCAGATGACAAGGTCTGGATGAATGCCGGATAATTTCGAGTACATATCTTTTGAGGCGGCCATTGTATACGACGCGTAAACCCCGGTCCAATCAACGTTCTGGTCTATATTGCGCTGGATCGCGGCTATCTTCAATTTTGTATTTTCCAGCCCGTTTTTTCCGCCGGGCACAAGCGTTATGATGACGATTACTGTCAGCATGGATATCCATAGGATATTTTCCCATTTTTTTATCTTTTTGATTTCCCCGGTTATAAAAGCAACAATGAGCATATTGGTTGAATAAATGATAAAATTTGCGCCCGGCGCGCCAAAAGTGCGCAGAACACGCATGAACAATGTAAAATTATTCTGGCTCTGGGCCGGGGTCAGTATAGGCCAACCCGAAATGAACCATTCCCTGGCGAATTCGGATATTGTAAGGATCGCCGGAAGTGTGAATAAAACCGAGATTCCGGTTTTTTTCTCGGCCAGAGCGGAAAAATAAAATGAACCCGCGATTATAAGGGAGAAATAGGCGCAAACCGCGGCGCATGCCGGATAGGCTGCCGGGCCCATCGGCCCCACAAGGCACATCCAGTATAACGAACCTGCGTAAAATACAAAAGCCGAGATGAACGGGTAAAAAAACGACCCCTTTTCCCCTTTTATGCCGGACCACAGGCAAATAAGCGGCACGAAAGCCGCCCACATGAGGAACGAAGTGTGATAATCAACCGTGGGTTCCATAAAATTCGGGAAAGAAAACAGGAGTAATACGGAGGTAAGAAAACTTAATCCCATCTTTTTCAAAATATCTATTCGCATCGTATTCCTTTTTTTTACCGGTTTTTATAATGTCCGACACTTAAATATATCATACTGCCCGGCTTTGTAAATGAAAAAAGGCCGGGCTTTTGGCCCGGCCTTTTTTCAATATAAAAACCTTAAAGCGACGTTGTCGTCGAATTGGAAGGCGTTCCCGTGTCGTTGATGAGAGTGTTGAGCATCTGGTCTATGACATTCTCGAGCCTTACCGACGCGTCATAACCCCTCTGGTAAAGTTCGGCCTGCGCCTCTTCATTGTCCACGTTCACCTGTGTGACCTGCTGTTGCATTGTCTGCAACTGCGTCAGGGAAGACTGGTACTGGCTGAACATGCTGGAAGCCGTCGATGTATCGCCGGCCAGCTTGTCGATCGTCGACTGATAAATATCGTTAAAATCAACATTCCCGACAAGGTTAAGCGCCGTGGTAAAATTACCAGACAAATCAACCAACTGGAAAGGCGTTACGACATTTATATTTGTCGAGGAACTTTCGTTGTTCCCCACTTCGATCTTGGAATTATTGCCCGTTACGGTCCCGCCGGTCCCGGTGAATGGCCCGGGAAGTCCGGGAAAAGCCTGAGTCATTATTGTCGAGGCGCTGGAGGCTATCTTGTTAAGGTTGCTCCAGGGAGTGTCGACTTCGATGCCTCCGGAGATTACTCCGACCTCCCCTCCAGCGGTTGGTTGCATGTTCAGGTTATACTGCTGGCTCAGCCATGTGCTTGTCAGCGTGCCCGCGGGGACATTCACGTACGGATAATTGACATTGGCGGCCGACCACTGTTGTTCGCTCATGTTCCACTTCTGGAGCAGGAATCCTGTGTCGGTTATGCTGAGCCCCTGGCTTCCGTAAAGCCATATCTGCTTATTTACGGAATTATATACGGCTGATACGGACCCTCCTCCCGCGGCGTTTATCTTTTTTATGAGGCTCCCCACTGTATCTGTGGCCAGATAATTTACCGTAATACTGCTATTGATGGTAATGATCCCGGACGCGCCGATGGCCTGATTGCTGTTAAGGCCTATATTGGAGGTAAAAGTAAAAGTTGAAATAAGTTTATTCCCCAGGCCGCCTATTATGCTCGCAATGTCATTTGAGGAGGCCCCTGCGCCGGTAAAATTCGACGAATATGCCACGGTACTTGCCAGTTTTGAAGTATTAACACCCATATTTTCGGCGTCGGTTCCGGTAAAAAGGGCTGATTGCGGAGTATCTCCCGCCGTCTCTATCTGGTTTATGACCGTGATGAGGCTGTTTGCTGTTTCGTCAAGCTTGTTCTGGTAATAAGGGACCACGTTATCCCTTGAATTAAGTATGCCGGCTATCTCCCCGCCGGTAATCGCGCTCGTGGGAATGACGGTCCCCCTGCCTACTCCCATCTGCAGTCCCACAAGAGGCTGGCTGGGGTCCTGCAGAAGCACCGTGTCGTCCGTCATGGCGGGCGGAACCGCGGCTTTGGGCAAAACAGGAACTATTGTATTGAGCAAATTGTATCCGGTGGCCCCGCTAACCAGGGGGGTGCCGTTCAGTATCAGTGTCACGGTGCCGTCCGTGCCTGTTTGCGTGGTAAAATTGATCAGTTCGGAGAGGCTTGTCATAGCGGCCGTGCGTTGATCCAGAAGGTCGTTCGGGCTCTCACCCGTGGCGTAAACCTGCTTGATCTCTCCGTTTAATGTGTATATCTGGTTTATATAACCGTTGGCCTTGTCGATGTCATTGCTCAAATCAGTCGACAGATCGGTCCGCATGTTGCTCAAGCTTACCGCTTTTGCGTTGAATGACTGCGACAAGGTCGCGGCATCCTGATAAATTGCGTTCTGGGCGTTTAAAATCCCGGCGGCCGAACCCGCCTGCGCCTGCGTCGCGAGATTCTGGTAGTCGCTGAAAAACTGCGTTATCTGCGCCTGAAGGCCGCTTGTCACTCCGTCAACTTCAGGAAAAATCGCAGCAAGATTCTGGTATGTCCTGTTAAGAATGGACTCGTTGCCCACGTTGTTTTCCATTTCCATTATCTGGGTGTCCAGGTATGTGTCCCTTATCCTCTCGACGCCGGCAAGCTGCGAGCCGGTCCCGATCTGGCCCCCTACAATGGACAGAGGAGTCGACGCCGTTATGTCGGCAAGCTGCCTCGAGTAACTGGGATCCGTGGAATTTGCCACGTTATGCGTGGTCGTGGCGACCGCGTATGAAAAGACCTGCATGGCCTTCATCGCAGTATTCATGCTCATCAATAGATTCAACATTATTATTCCCCTTTCAAGCCTTTTATATTTTAAAGTCCAGTTTCTTGCCGTCGCTTTCGCCGAATTCCTTGCCGCCGTCTGCGGAATACGTTATCTGTTTCGGCGACGCCAGGCTTTCCCTTAATTTTTTGGTAAATCCCGCGAAATTCAGGAAATTCTTTACCATTCTCACATTTCCGGCGTTCGCGCCGCTTATCTTCTCCAGGAGCTTTACCAGGGCCTCAACCGCCTCTTCGATCTCAAGCGAGTCTTTTTCCGCGGCCGCAACCAGGACATCGGAAAGTTTGGCGTTCGCGGATCCCGGAACCCTGAGACTTGCCGCCATCTCCGCGAGGCAAACGGCCTTGATTTTTTCCTGTCCGGCAATCGAGCCTATTAATGCCTCTTTATTACCTAAAACATCCATGAGGCCCGCCGTGGAATTCTTCACAAGAACGTCCTTTTCCTTTTCCATGGTCCGAAAAAGTTCCCCGAATAAAGAGCACTGTTCCTTCACCGCGGAGATATACTTTTGTTTTGCCGCAATGTCCATTAATAACCCCGTTTATTTGATGTTGTCCTGAAAAAGCATTTTCTGCGCCATAAGCTGAGCCGGCACATTGGCGGTCTTTTCTACTTTGTCTGTTTCTGCTTTCTGAACAAGCGCCTGCCTTACTTCAGGAAGCTCGTCGAGAACCTTTACCGCCTTATTGACAGTTTTTGCAAGCCTGGATATCTCTATCCTGTCCGTGGGTACTACCGCGGCCGTCTTCAGCTCGGGTTTTGGTGTTGCCGCAACATTTTTGTTCGGAGTAACCTCGATGTTCTGCGGGATAAGCGGCTTGATGTTCGCGTTGTTGATCGCTGCCATTTTAATTTCCTCCTTTCAATTATTTTTCCTCACATGACATATATCGTATAAAAAGCATAAAACTTTAGCATATTTTTTAAGAATATGAGGCAGGCACAAACCCCTTTATTTATAAGGGTGTTTTACGTGTTTTGCGGATTTGATGGGTTTTGTTTCTCCGGATTTTATCTTAAGGCTGCCGCTGTTTATGAACCTGAATATCATTTGCTGAGCCACGCCTGTGTTCAAATTTACGTCAAGGACAGTTGCAAGAGGGTTCCGGATGAGGTATTCGGTTATTTTTTTAAGTTCCTTGTTCTCTTCCAGGACACAGGAAGGGCATGTAACCTGGTCCTTTGATGAATTAAAGACATTTCCGCACCGTACGCAGTTGACAAGGGCCATTTTGTCTCCATTAAGAACTATTTTGTACCTGGACGGAATTTTATTTGGGGGAACCGGTTATATTATGATATCTGTTTTCTTCAATGCCATTGGCTGCTGCGGCGCGTTGAACTCTTTGATTTTCACCGGCTGTTTTTGCTCCACATTCATGGCCAGCTGTTTGTATATCATGGCGGCAAGCCCTATTCCGCCCGCTTTTGAAAGGTCCTTGGAGACCTCGTCGTCATGCATGTCGGAAAAAATATCCTTTGCGGTGCTGTTCCCCATAAGCGGGTCGTCCGGCACGGACTTGCGCATCTGCTTCATCATGTAGCTCAGGAATATGGACTCAAATTCCTGAGACACCTTTTTTACCTGCGCGAGATATGCGGCATCCTTTACCCCGCCGCTCTTTTCCGCCTTGCTGGCCTGCAGCTGCATCTCCTGGAGCCTGTTGGTCATGCCAAGCATGTCCGTCTTGGCCACGACCTCTGAACCGCCTATAAAATCAGCCATTGATCTTTGTCCTCACATTACATTATTTCAAGGTCGGCATGTATCGCGTCCGCCGCCTTAAGAGCCTGAATTATGCTTATGATATCCTTGGGCGAGGCGCCAAGCACATTAAGCGCGTTTACCAGGTCCTGGACGTTCGCGCCTTCCGGCATGGTCACGAGCTGATTGCCTCCGCCTTCCACTTTTATGCTTGAATCCTCATATTCCATGGCTGATGCGCCCGGCACAAAAGGGTTCGGCTGTGATAACTGCTTTGATACGGCGATATTTACGTTGTAATTCCCGTGTGCGACCGCCACATTGTCTATTGTAACGTCGCCGCCCATGACCACCGTCCCGGTCCTCTCGTTCACAACTATCTTGTTCGATTTTTCCTCTATTTCCACATAAAGCCCTTCGACGGCCGCAGCGAAGGATACGACGTCGTTCTGGAAATCGAAAGGCACATGTATCTTTACCGTTCCCGCGTCGTCCGCGGCCGCTATTTTTCCCCAGAACTGGGTGTTTATCGCGTACATTATCCTGTCCGCCGATGTGAAATCCGGTATGTCGAGCAAAAGGAACATATTATTCCTGTCGTCCATTATTGTAACGGGAACCTCTTTTTCCACAAGTCCGCCGTTGGGCACCCTTCCCGTAGTGGCCCTTTTATTCATGGCAACTATGGAGCTCATTGCGGATCCGCTGTCGCCCGTCGATACTGGACCCTGGGCCACGACATAAACATTATCATCGAGGCCTTTAAGTGTCGTCTGGAGCAGTACGCCTCCGTCCAGGCTCTGAGCGTCCCCCATGGAGGATACGACAACATCAAGTTTTGATCCTTTTTTTGCAAAAGCCTCAAGGTTTGCGGTAACCATGACCGCCGCCACGTTCCTTGTTGTTATCTGCGAAACCGCGTCCGCGACTCCGTATCTTTTAAGCATATTTACAATGGCCTGGCTGGTGAATACGGATGTTGTCCTGTCACCGGTGCCCTTTAACCCGACGACAAGGCCGAAGCCGGTTATCTGGTTATCGCGAACGCCCTTGAACCTGGCGACGTTCCTTATCATTTTTTCCGCGCCAAAAAGACTGGCGCCGCATATTAATACCGCAAGCGCCGCCGCAATTATCGTCCTTAATTCCTTTTTTATCATCTTTGACCCCACCTTTTTAGAATATTCCAAGCCAGTCAAGAAGCCTTGTAAAGATACCCGGGGATACTTTCTCTCCGATAGGCCCGGTGCCCTCATACTGTATTATGGCATCCGCCACATTGGTGGATGATATCGTGTTGTCCGCCGCAATATCCTCCGGCCTTATTACCCCCGAGATCACAAGGTTCTCGTTCTCATCGTTGATCTTCACGACTTTCGTTCCCTTTATCATGAGGTTCCCGTTTGATAATACCTTTTCAACCCTGGCCGAAAGCTTTGCCGTCAGGCTGCCCGATCGTTCCGATTGCCCGCTGCCGTTCTGGTTCTCCTGCCCGCCGGCTCCCCATGACGGGACCGTCATTGCCACTCCATTGCCCCATGATGTGCTGGTGCCCATGCCGCCCTGGAGCGACTGCTGTTTCTGAGTTACCAGGGACGCGCTCTGGGAGCCCGTCGTTGATTCGACTATTAATATGGTGACAATGTCCCCAACTTTAACCGCTTTATGGTCGGTATAGATGGAACCGATGTCCTCCTCGTTCTTTGCCACCTCATCCGCCAGCACCGAGCCGGCGTATAAAAGAACAAGGAATACCGCGGCAATAACCGCAACAAACCTTTTTTTTGTCTTCATTTTGTTCTCCTTGAATATGTCGTTTATTTTTCTATCAGTACTTTCCCGGATTCATCGACCTTTCCGGTGACCGATTTTCCCGACTTAAGCCTTACCCCGACGGTGTCGCCTTCCCTGCCGTCTGCCAGGGCCGTGCCTTCCGTCTGGACGACGACGGACTTTACCTTCACTATCACATCGACCGCTGCGCCCCTTTTAAAAACAGGCGCGCTGTCGAACATTTCTGTCGTGAGAACGGCGCCTTTCATTATGGCGCGCGAGGTCACCCTTTTATAAAGGACGGCCGGATCCGTTATTATGTTGTCCGGCAAATAGGTAATATCCTTTACCTCCATGGTGATACCTTCCGGGTACACGGTGGATTGCCTCGGGAAATCCACGGCTGCCACGGCGCATGGTGCGGCTACTTTTACCGATATGGACACCGGCTCGGTCTTATAAAGAACATTGTCGACATATATTTCCACTTGTACGTTCATTATTCCTTTATATGAAAACGTCTGGCCCTGTTTTACCCGGACATCGATTTCCCCGGACGGGACCGAAATCGAACCTTTTGCCCGCCTGACATTAATTTCGTACGAACCGGACTGCCATGGAATATTCGAGCTTATATAATCGGACGCCGCCTTTTCAATGTCGGCCCTGGATACGGATGCTTTTGAAGTGTAAACCGAAACGGTTTCCGGCCCCTCGACCGCCATATCCTTGAAATACTTGCGCACCCTGGCTTCGATAAATTCCTTTTCCACCGCCGTCTTAAATCCCGGCACGGCCGATTTTTTTATATATATGCTTTTGAGCTTTTCGCCGTCCGGGGCGGCCGTGTCCCTGAAGTCGGCTATGTCGCCAAGGTATATTTTGTCGCTCGAAACATAAATATCTCCCTGTTTTATTATTACCGCCGCTGTGTCCGCCGCGCGCAGACAGAACGCGGCAAGTATATTTAAAAGAACAAATATTTTAAATTTCATTTATTGCTGTTTATGTTGATTTTAAATTATTGGCGTCCTGGAGCATCTGGTCTGATGTCGTTATCGCCTTTGCGTTCATTTCATAGGCGCGCTGGGAGGTTATCATGTTGACCATTTCCTCGACCACCTCTACGTTCGAAGCTTCCAGCTGTCCCTGGGCCAGTGTCCCGTAATTCCCGGTTCCAGGCACCCCGTCAACGGCTTCGCCCGAGGCTTCCGTCGACTTGAAAAGATTCTCGCCCATGGATTCAAGTCCGGCGGGATTTACAAAATTCGATAATTTTATGGTCCCTATAACCTGGGAAGCCGTGTTAGCCGGCGTTGTAATGACAACATCGCCGTTTTCCCTGATCACGACGCTCGATGCGTCCTGCGGTATCGTCACCGGCGGTTCAAGAAAATATCCGTTCGATGTCAGGACATTGCCCTGCGCGTCAAGCTTAAAGGAGCCGTCCCTGGTGTAATTCACGTCTCCGTTGGGATTCTGTATCGCAAAGAACCCTTCGCCCTGTATGGCCACGTCAAGCGTATTGTTTGTGGCAACCAGAGCCCCCTGAAGAAAGGATTTCTGCGTCGAGGACAACATGGTCCCGTGCCCGATCTCTATCGGGGTCGGGTATTGCGTGCCCATGCTGTTCGTCATGCCTGCCGGGCGTATCGTCTGGTATAAAAGGTCCTGGAATTCCACCCGGTTCTTTTTAAAGCCGGTGGTGCTGACGTTTGCCAGGTTGTTCGAGATCGTATCGATGTTCGACTGCTGGGCAGCCATTCCGGTTGCCGCCGTCCAAAGTGACCTTAACATTTTTTAAGCCTCCTTAGTGTTGCTTTTTATTTCGCGTCCCTTTGTCGGGACAAATTTTTTATAAGCTTACGCTTCCGACCGAGTTCACAGCCTTGTCCAGCGTGGAATCCTGTGCAGTAACGGCCCTTGACGACGCCTCATACGCGCGATATGCGGTTATCATGTCCACCATTTCTTTCACCACATTGACATTGGACGATTCGAGATAACCCTGCTTGATCTGCACATTTTCGACGCGGTCGTCCTCGGGAAGCGGCACTCGGTCGAGCTTGTAAAAAAGCGAATCACCTTCCTTGCGCAGGTTGTCGTCTTTGGTGAAAAGCCCGATGCGAAGAGTGTCTATCTCCTGGCTTTTTTTGTCGCTGTTATCGAACACCCTGCCGCTTTCATCTATGTTTATGTCCGTGGAGTTCAGCATTATGCGCCCGGCCTGGCCCAGGACCGGATATCCGCTCTGGTTGACCAGCTGTCCGTCGGCGTCGGTTGAAAAATTCCCGTTCCTTGTGTACCTTATGCCGTTGGGGGTCATTACCTCGAACATCCCGTTGCCTTTTATGGCAAGGTCAAGGTTGTTGGACGTATGGACGAAAGATCCCTCTTCGGTCAATTTTGGGACGACTCCGTCCACCCTGAGCTGGACGCCCCTTCCCATCTGTCCGATAGGCGAAATATTATCCACCATTCCGCCGGGGACAACTGACTTATCGTCGTTTATGCGGTTAAGAAAAACAGTCGGAAAAGGCACGAACAGGGCCGTGTCCTTTTTAAAACCCGTTGTGTTAACGTTCGCCAGGTTGTTGGCTATGACATCCTGCTGCTGTTCCTGGGCCACAAGAGCCGATGCCGCTGTGTAAAGGCCGCTTATCATATTATTTGCTCCTTTTCAATATTTTATCTTGTTGCCGCCGGCTGCCTGACTGGCTGTTTTGCCGGCTGCTGGGTCGTGGTCGTATCGCCGGCTACGGTATTCTCCGGCTTGGCCACATCGCTTATTTCCCTCGACGGCCTTGACTCCACCGGCGGGGTGTCGTTGGATACAGACGATATGGCGTAATAATATTTCTTTCCGACCTCAAGGCCCTTTAACATATAATGGACGTCCCTGACCGGCGACGCATTCGCCTTTGCATATCCTTTGCCGGGTGTTTCTGTTATGTAGATGTTGTAACCGGCGGTCCTCGGGCCGGGCATCACTCCCCACCTGATGTCTATGGCGCCGTTCTTTTCAACCTTGCTTGCCTGCGCTATGGGGAATATTTCAGGGGTTCCGGGCACAACAGGCGCCGGCACTACCGAGGCTTCGTTGGAATACGCGCTCTCGACCGGCGGATACGTGTTGTTGATGGCGACCACCACAAAATAATACCTTGTGCCGTTCTGCAGGCCGTCTATTGTCACATAATTCTCTTTTATCCTCTTGGCTATCGGTATGTAGCGGGATCCGGGCGATTTCGACATATAAACCGCGTAACCGGTCACGTTGGGGTCGTCGTTGACCTCCCATGTAAGGTTGACGGCGTTGTTGGCCGGATAAGCCTTCAGGTCCTTCGGCGGACGGACAACGCTTATGGCCCTTATTTCCTCTTTTGGCTGGCCGAACCTAAGCACGAGCGACACCCTGTGGGAATCGCCGAGATGTTCGGCGTGGCCTATGTAAGCGTAATCAACTTCCCATGTATCTTCCTTATATGAAACACCGCCGGTGAAACTCCCCGGCATTGTCGCGAACGCAGTATACCCGCCGCGAAGGCCAAGATGGTTCTTGAAGAACCATCCCTCAAGGCCCACGTGAAGCCTGTCTTCCTGGGGTGTAAGCGCGGTTATCGTGACGTTGCTGGCGGAATCATAGATAGGCGTGTCAAGCGGCTGTCCGCTTATGTTCATGTCCTTGAAAAAATCATAATCCACTGCGAATACAAGGTTGTCCTCTATATAATAAGCGGACGCTATCTTGAATACCGTTGGTATCTGCTCTTCGCTGGTGCCGCCCGACCAATAAAGGCTCGTGTCCACATCCTGTATGAACAAACCGAAATTAAGCTTTTTGCCCCACTGCGGGAGCGGTATCTGGTAAAGCACGCCCATATCCATTCCGAGCCCGTTGGCTATCCCCTGAAGGTTTACCCCGGAAGTCGTGGTATATGACGCCGTGGAATTGTAATTATAATATTTCACATTTAAGCCTATGGAAAAAGTCCTTTCAAGGTTAAGATTGGACGCGAAGCTTCCGGTTACGGTGAATTCCTTGGTGTTGTTCTTGTCACCGTGTATAAGGGATGTTACGGCAAGCTGCCAGGCAGTATCCTCGAAGAAAGGCGCGCCGAAGGATAGGAACGTGTAATATTCCTTTCCGTTAAGGAGAGGCCCCACAAAGAGGTCCATTTCCGCCCTGTTAAGCTGCGTAAGTCCCGCGGCATTCCAGTACTCCGCGCTGCCGTCGTCCGCTATCGCCCCGAAAGCATCGCCCATACCGGTTGCCCTGGCTCCTATGCCAAGTACTCCGCCTTTATCAAAAGCTCCCCCAAAAGCTAAAGCCGCAAACACTGCAAGAAACGCGGTAAGGAAAAGTAACTTTTTGTTCATTGTTCACTCCTAAAAATTGGGATAAATTGCCTGCCCGTTTAGGTTAACATTGGCGCCCATTACCTGGTCTATCGTCATTGCCCCGCTTCCATTAATTGACATATTGGCCCCTCTTAACATCTGTTCCACCGTTATCTGACCCCTGGCGTAATTCTCTGCCTGAGCTATCGGGACCGTCAAGGATAAATTATTGTTATTTCCGTAAAGGGCGTTGACCCCTATCCTGTCTATTGAATACCCAAGGCTCTCCGCTATAGAGCGTATTATAAGCCCCATTTCCTTCATTACGTATTTGGGCTGGGTGTTCTCCGTATAATATTCCATGTTGAAGTTCTTTGTGCCGTCCGGGCTCGTCGCTATGGCCGCAGACTTAACGGCAGAAGCGTCTATGTTCGGGTAGCCCAGTATGGTCACAGGGCCGGCAGCAGTGCTTACGCCCTGGGGCGCCGCGGTTGCCGTTGTCGGCGTTACGAAATATTCCGGCGCCGGTCCCGGAGGAGGCACGGGAGTCGGTTTTGTCTTTGCCTTTTTGAGCGCGTCCAGGTCCCTTTTCATGCTCGACGCGAGCGCCGCTTCATTGCCTTCGTCCTTTGCCTTCAGGTTGTTAAGCAGTTTTCTCAAGTCGTCAAGGACCTTGGGGTTCACGCCTTCTATTACGGGAGTGTAAATCTTTACGCTCTGCACTGGCGTAGAAGACGTGCTTCCAAGCTTGTCGGTCGCCTCGAATATGAAAGAATACTCGCCGTCCGGAAGCACCTGATATTTGTTGTCCGAGCCGTTCCATACTATCTGTGACGGCGGAACCCCTATGTCAACGTATGATTTCACAAGGTTGTTCTTGCTGTCAAGGATATTAAGGGCCCATCTGTCTATGCCCGCCTTTGAAGTGGCGTTAAGTTTGAAGATCGCGGTCTCGCCGTTTTTCGGGGCGAAAGAAAGCGGCTCGACGGCCGCAAAAACATCCGGCGTCGGCAGTTTTCTTGCGACCTTTCCCCAGGCCCATGTAAGGGATATCCAGTGCGAATCCCCCTCGTTTTCCGCTTCCTGGTCAAAAGGCAGTCCGCGCAAATAAGCGTAATCGATGCCTATTATGTACTTGGCCGAAACGCCGAGCGACATCCTCCACGGCTGCTGGTTCATCGGCCAGATAAGTCCGCCGCGGAGCGCGAAGTGGCCGTCTATAAACCACTGTTCAAACCCGAATTTTATCCTGTTCTGCTCGTCCTGAAATACGCCGGGATCGTTGACCGCATCCCAGTCTATCGAGAAGCTTGTGATCTCTTTTTCAATGAGCTCGGTTGTCCTCATCGAAAGGGCCACGTCCGACGTGAAATAAAGGGGCATTGCCACGCCCGAAGAATAGTATTGGAACCTTCCGGAAATATCGCGGAGCATTATGCCGACGTTCAGGTCCTTGAGGAACTCAATAATGCGGAGCTTGTAAAGGAACCCCAGATCAAGGGCCCAGGCCCATGCGTCGTAGTTGTTGCCCACGGTATTCATCATGCCGGCGTCGGAGAACTCGTATTTTACGTTGACGCCGAAATCAAAGGATTTGTCCGCCGTTAAAGGCGTAGAATATGTAAGGACCACCTGGTCTTCCTGGAAAGGAGGGTTCACGTAAGTCCTGTACATCTGCCCGAGGAATTGCTGCATTGACGGCACGATGTCGCCGTACCACCTGGCGTAAGTTCCCGGGTTCATCGATGTCGGAGCGTCCCCGGCGAAAAGTCCGCCCGGCCCGATGCCGTTTCCGGTGCCGTTGACATTCGGTATCTGTATATTGTTCGGATATGCACCGGTGGGATGATAAAGTTTTTCATATGAAAGGGCAAAATACTGGCCGCCAAGCGCCATGTCAAATGTGGCAAAATCCGTGTAAGGAACGCCGTTATAAAGAGAGCCGCCGGTCCAGGACAATTCATTATGGTCCATCTGGGCCAGTCCCGCCGGGTTGTAATAAACAGCCGAAGCGTCGTCCGCAATTGCGGCAAAAGCTTCGCCCATTCCAAGCGCCCTGGCTCCTACCCCGTAGGCTCCCCACTTGTTAAAAAATGGATATGTGGTTTTTGATTCCCATTGTATGGCAAGTGTATCGATCTCGTCCTGATTTACAGCAAGAATAATGGAATTCTGAATGAAGACAAAAATAGATAGAAACAAAAACAGGAATATACTTTTTCGCACAATATCCTCCCGATGCGTATAATATTCCAATATGTAAAAACAAGTTGCAACTCTGAAATGTATCTGCTTAATTTATTTAATTTAACATAATATAATTTTTATGTCAATTTAATTTTTTCCCGCCTTTAAAATAAGGGGCTTTTTCAGATAAAAAGGATTAATAACCGCGCTGTTTCGCCGTTAATTTGAAAACGGCTTAAAGATATTATCCCTTATATTGCGGGGATTAATAAGAGGAAAATTCAGCCATGTTTTTTCTGTATTTTTTCGGCACAAGCCTGGCCTGCAGGCGCGGATTTATCCTTTCCCTGATGGCCATTGTGTTAAAATATGACCTCCACATCGATTCAAAATCGCACCCTTTTCCCTCTTTGCCGGAAAATTCAAAGACACCCGTGTTTTTATAAAATATCCTTCCTCCGGAATAAAATGCGGATATTCCCCTTCTTGCGTCATGAATTATCCAATCCTGGGAAGACATCCTGATGCTGAAATGAAGAGCCAGGGACGACAGGACGTTGTGAACAGGTTCCACCTTTGCGTAAAATTTTCCCGTCCCGACCTCGGCAAACCTCAAAAATCCCTTGAGCCGGTGCGCCTCTCCGCCGGTCTTTTCCGCCGCCCGGAAAACGCGCATCACGCGCTCGTCGGCAAGGTTTGAATTTACCCCGGCACCTTCCTTCATTACCAGGTTTATGTATATCAATATATCTTTTTCTATCCCTTTTATTTCGGACAGGAACGCCCGGATCACGGTCTCAAGTCCGCTCCTGGAGGCCCGCTCCCTGATGAGTTTTCTCATTGTCGCGCTTTCCGCCGGGTCTGTTGCGACATCCAGCCTGCGGTCAAAAAGCCCTTCCTGCGGGTCCTCGCGGCCCGAAGCCTGGATGTCAAAATCCGTCTCTCCGCCGGTCAAACGCCGGCACACCGTAAAAAAACCGTTCAGGGTTCCGTCGTATATATATATGTTCATTGCCGTCCCGCGTTCAAAAGGGCCGTCCGCCCGGGCGGCGGTCCCGGGAGGGCCGCGCCAAAAAGCTCCATCTGGTCAGGTCCGGCGGATTTTTTTTCAACCAGCACTTCCCGTAAATTTTTTTCCCCGGGATATAAGCCCGCTATGCGGCGGCCGTCCACGGTGAGAAAATATTTCGCCCGCTTCATTACTACACCCAGTTTTTTCAGGCCGTCTTCCGTGAGCGTGCTCACCCTGCGCGCCGCAATTATCCTTGCGGCGCTCCTCGTCCCGATGCCCGGCACCCTGAGCAGTTCCTCATATGCGGCGCTCTTTATCTCCACCGGAAAATACTGCAGGTTGCGCAGCGCCCATGCCGCCTTGGGGTCGAGCCGCGCGTCAAAAAAAGGGTCCGCGTCATCGAGTATCTCGTCCGCCGAAAATCCATAAAACCGCATCAGCCAGTCCGCCTGGTAAAGCCTGTTCTCGCGCAATAAAGGGGGTTTGCCCGGCAGGGCCAGCCTTTTGTCGTCATTTACGTGTATATATGCGGAATAATATACCCTTTTCAGGTCCATGTCCCGGTACAAGCCTTCGGTCAACTTTACAATGGATTTGTCCGTGTCGTCCGTTGCCCCTATTATAAGCTGCGTTGACTGGCCCGCCGGGGCGAACGCAGGCGAGTTCCTTATTATTTTCCTTTCGTTCCTGTAACCCTCTATTGAATTTTTTATCTGCTTCATGGGGTCCATGATGTCTTTCATTGTTTTTTCCGGAGCCAGCAATTTCAACCCCGCCTCGTGCGGCAGTTCCATATTCACGCTCATCCGGTCGGCAAGCCTGCCGGCCCTGTCGATCAGGCCCTGCGATGCTCCGGGTATGACCTTTAAGTGTATATACCCGTTGAAAAAAAATGTATCCCTGAGCAATTCCACCGTCCTGACCATGAGCTCCATGGTGTGGTCCGGGGATATAAGGACCGCCGAACTTAAAAAAAGCCCCTCGATATAATTGCGCCTGTAGAAATCCACGGTCAGCTGCGCCGCCTCTTCCGGGGAAAGGGTCGCGCGCCTTATGTCGTTGGACCTGCGGTTTATGCAATAAGCGCAGTCAAAGGCGCAGACATTGGTAAGCAGTATCTTAAGGAGTGATATGCATCTTCCGTCCGCCGTAAAAGTATGGCAAACGCCCGATGGCGCCGAATTCCCGATGCCGCCGGGCCTGTTTTTCCTGGTGCCGGCGGAAGACGAGCACGAAACGTCGTATTTTGCCCCTTCGCCGAGTATCATGAGCTTGTCGTGTATTTCCAGGATGCACCGCCGTGTATAATTAGTATGATAAAAGTATACACATTGTATGCTCGGCTGTCAAGGCAAAAAAACTATGGCCCCGTGCCCCGGAGGAACCTGATGCCCTCTTTTTTTGTCATTGATCCGTATTTCAATGCCGCGATCGTCTCGTCGGGTATGCCTGCGTCGGCGGCAATGCAGTAGCCGTTATCAAGCAGTTTCTGGAGAAAAAGCGTCATCTCATCCTTCATCACGCATGTATTCATAGGGAAATAATATCCAACGGGCCGTATGCCGCCGCTTAAGGTCCACAATACCTGGTTGTCCAGGGAGGCTATGTATATTTTTCCGCCCGCGCCCGCTTCCCTTTTTATGAAAGATACGTCCGGGTAGGCTATCGCCCCGGAATTTATCCTGCCGCGCATAAGCTGGGAAGCCTGCACTTTCACCTTCGCCGCGATCCTGCCGGAATATGCGGATACCGCCGCGGCCATCAAAAGCGCCGGCAGTATATAAACCGCCTTCGGGTACCTGACGGCGGCAAGGTCTATAAATAAATAGAGCGTCAGAAGTATCAGCGTCGAAACGTTCAAAAGGTTGTTAGGGTGGCTCCTTCCGAAAAAGTACATCAGATTTCCGGCGGCCAGCAGAAGTATGAACATGGAAGATGAAAAATATTTCTCATCAAGCTTTTTCCTCATGGACAAAAGCATGGAAAATACCGCGCCGCAAAACGCCGGAAAGTACCAGTAAAAAGAACCGGCGGTTATCGGCAAAAATCCTATGCCCACGCGCTGGAACACAAGTGCGGTGTCGAGCCCCTCCCTTTTGAAGATCAGCGCCGAGGCGGCGTAAAAAACCAGCAGTATGCCCCAGTTCAGCGCCGCCTTTTTCGCGCGGGCGGCGGAAAAATCAATTATTAAGAGAACCGCCAGCAGCTGGGCGTATGCCGCCGCGTAAATAAACCCGAAAGTCTGGGACAGGACCAATAATACCCCCGCCGAAACCGCAGTAAGCACGGAAAAAGGGCCCGCATAGAACGACGCAAAAAGCGGTATCAGCCACAGGTCGAGGCGCAGGGGCGTCAGCTGGACGAACGAGTCCGCGTCGGCCATATTTGCGTAGAGGCGTATCAGGACGGCCGAAATGATGAAAAGATGGGCAAGGGCCTTTTTCCTGAACAGCTTTGCCGCAAAAAAATACACTCCTATAAAAAAAAGATAGAATGTCAGCTGTGTAAATACCTGGAAATATCCCACATTAATGTTCAGCCTTATCCACATGGCCGCCAGGGCAGGCAGCAGCATGTCATAGAGAAAATAAATGTCATTTAAGCTCGCGCCTCCGGCGAGCCTTAATGCCGGACCCAGGACAAAATTATAGTCAAAAAGCTGGAATTTCATATGGGCTATGAAACACGCCGGAATAAGGACCGCCGAGATCGCAGCATAAAGGACGGCCGGTTTCTTTTTTTCAAGTATAAAAACGGCGGCGACCGCGGAAAGAGCCCCCATATAAACCGCAACATCCGCGAAATTCGGGCCGCGCATTTTCGAGAATTCGCTCATGGGAAGGTCGAACCCGACTATAAGGGCGTACGCGCCCGCGTAAATTACAGCGGCTGCAAAGAATATTTTTTTCAGGACCGGGGATGTAATCCTTGAAAAACCGTAAAAAGAGGCAAAGGAAAGGGCCATTGTGAGCAGCAGCATGAAATACAGGACGTAGGATTCGATCCCGTCCCTTTCGAGCAGGAGCGGCCTTACCCAGGGATTGATGCTCAACAAGGGTAAATTGACGTTTTGAGCCCATATGAATTTGGACGCGGTGAAAAACAGGAGGTAAAGCGGCAGGGCCGTAAAGAACGCCGAAAGCAAAGCCTCAACAGGTCCGGCTTCCCAGTTTTCCTTTATCGCCCTCTCATTTTCCATGGGTTAAAGGCTTTTCCTGTATTCTTTCCTGACTTCGTTAAAGAACGCTATGGTTTCTTTTCTCGCGTAATCCGGATAGGTCCACTCAAGGGTGGTGTAAGAGTCTCCTATGTAACGAAGCGTTACCTCGGCCCATATGGACGAGCCTATATATATCCTGTGAGTGAAGTTTTTTGTGGAAGCCAGCACAAGTTTCGGCTCGGAGAGAAGCCCCGGGTCTATATTAATGCGCCTTCTGGACGTGCCTTCGAACAGGAATTTTTCCTCGACGCCGTTGGTGAATATCTTTATGGCGGATAGCTCCGAGGGGTCGACAAGGCCCGCAAACGATACAAAACGGCGCTTTAGGCCCCTGCCCATTTCATCCTCGTAATAATCGGTGTGTTCGAATCTTTTTTCCAGGGAATCAAAATCCATGGCCCCGAATTTTTCGGCCAGCATGGCCGCCGCGGCCCTGTAATCCGCGTCCGAGGAGTAAATAAATCCGGCTATTATCTTTTCCTTTTTAGGCGCCCTTATAACTGCCATTGGTCTCCTGCCTTCCTATTTTTCCTTTACCCTTCTCCATAACGTCAGGACCCCGTATGCAAAAATGGCTATGCCCGAGTACAGCACTATGCTGTCCTCTTTCACGAACCTTGCAAGCACCCCGGTAAGCGAGGTCGCCGCGGCAAGGCCGACGCCCCTCAATATATAATAGGTGGAAAATATCCTTCCCCTCAATTTTTCCGGCGTGTTCTTTTGTATCATGGTCTCGGCTATCGATATTATCATGACGGCGCCTATGCCCGCGGCGACGGCGACAAAAAGGAGGTAGAAAAAATCACGGAAAAGATAAAGCGTTATGACCAGCGCCCCCAGTATCGGGTAGATCGTCCTTATAAGCACCTCTTCCTTGACCCAGTTGAGCAGAGATTTTACGATGAACATTCCCGCAACGAGGCCTATGCCCAAGAACGCCTGCATGAACCCGAGCGCTTTTATGTCCTTTATCCTCAGGCCGCTGTTCCTGATTATGATGTGGATAAAATTTCCAGTCAGCGCTATATAGAAGAACCCGACCGCTATCATAAGAAGGAAAACCCTTCGCATGACGAAGAACACCTTGCCGTTGGTAAGCAGGAATTTAAGGCCGTGGATAAAATCGTTCCAAACGACCACCGCCTCGTTCTTCGGCACGACTATCTCCCCTTCTTTCGAGCCGACGAACAGCACCACGGCGAAGACCGCGGCGTATATTATCGAATTTATAAAAAGCGCCTTCTGCGGCCCGATCTCCGCTATTATCACCCCGGCCGCCGCGTATGTAAGTATCTGGACTATGATCGCGGTGGTGGCGGAAAGTGAATTCGCGTCCAGGAGGTCCTTTTCATCCACAAGATGCGGTATCAATGCCGACTTGGCCGGTATGAAAAATTGCGAAACAACGGATATCATGAACACGAGCAGGTAAACATACGCGCCCCTGGCCTTGTCGGCCACAAGCAGGTATATTATAAATATAAGGATGCCCCTGCAGACCGCGGCGACCGCAAGTATGTTCTTTTTTTTGAACCTGTCGACGAAAACACCCGCTATGGGCCCGAGCATCAATATCGGCAGGCCTATCCAGAACATCAGCATGGACATGTTGCCGGCGGCGGACCCGTCCACGCGCAGCGACATCGCCCATCCTATGAGCGCCATCAGCGTGAAGCTGTCGCCTATCTGTTCTATCATCTGCGCTATCCACAATGTCACGAAGTTCCTGTTATTAAATACCTGTTTCATCAATTACCATCCTTTTGTATTAAGACATTCCCGGGCCCGGGATCTTTCCGTTTTACAGTCCGCCTGCGATAATACCGGCTATTTCTTCAGCCGATATCCCCTGTGTGTCAATGCGGACCGCATCGGGATATTTCTTGAACCAGGTTTCCTGGCGCTTGGCGTAATTACGCGTCGAGCTTTTTATCATTTCGACGGAATCTTTAAACGTGGCAAGGCCGTTGATATAAAGCGCGGTTTCCTTGTATCCAATGGCCTGCATGGCGGTCTCGCCGGGCAAAAAACCGGAATCAAGAAGGTTCTTCACCTCACCCACCAGACCACGTTGTAGCATTTCATCAACCCTTTTGTCAAGCCTTTCATACAGAACCTTCCTGGGAAGCTGCAGTATGAACATCTTATGCTCGTCATTATATACCGTATCCAGGGCGCTTTTCCTGAACTCATCCAGTGTTTTGCCCGAAGACTTGATCTGCTCGATGGCCCTTAATACCCTCCTGCCGTTCTTTATGTCGATGGCCCCCGGAGCATCCGGGTCGAGCGTTTCGAGCATTGCCACCATATGGGCAAGCCCGCGGGACGCAAGCTCTCTGCGAAGCGACTCTTTTATTTCAGGGGGTGTTTCCCTCCCAGGGGCGAGCCCCCGGATTATAGAATTGATGTACAATCCGGTGCCGCCTGCCATGATGGCCGTTTTCCCGGCCGCTTTTATCGAATCCATCGCCTTCTCGGCGAGCTCCTTGAAGCGCGCGGCGGAAAAAACCTCGTGCGGCGAGATGATGTCGATGAGATGGTGCTTTATCCCGCGCATTTCGGCCGTGGAAAGTTTGAAGGTCCCGATGTCCATGCCCCTGTAAACCTGCATGGAATCCGCGGATATAACTTCGCCGCCCATGATCTTTGCCAGGGCCACCGCGGCCCCCGACTTTCCCGTGGCTGTCGCGCCGGCTATTATAACGAACATGATGTCATAATTTCCTTTTAAAAAGTTTTTCTATCTCTTCAAAGGCCATTTTAATGACGGGCGGCCTGCCGTGCGGGCATGAATGGGGGTCCTTCAACTCGACATAGCGCTCCACAAGCTCCCTTATCTGCGCGTCGTTGAGCCTGTCCCCGGCTTTTACCGCGGCCCTGCACGCCATCGTGGCGCAGAGGCTTTTCAGCACGTCCGGCCCCCCTGTCCTGCCTTTTTCCCTGAGCTGGTCTATCATTTCTTTAACGAACTTAGATGGTTGTTTGTCTCCTATGATCACCGGATGCGCCGATATTTTAAACGAGGACTCCCCGAATTCCTCGAGCACGAACCCCAGCCTGGCGAAAAGCGCGAGCGATTCCGTTATTATCTTTTTATCCGCGGGGGTCACATCCACCACTTCCGGGATCAGCATTTCCTGCATCGTGACTTTTTCATTTTCAACGGAATCCATGATGGATTCGAAGAGCATTTTTTCATGGGCGGCATGCTGGTCTATGAGGACAAGATTATGGTCGTCTTCGCCCACTATGTATGTTTCATGCAGCTGCCCCAGGACGTTGAGCCACAGATAATCCCTTTTTGAAGACCTTATTTCCGGGGCCGTTGTTGAGTTTTTCATCCCGACAACCGGAGATGAAAAAAGCCTCCCCGTCTCTTCCGAGACCAACGCCGCTCCCGCCTCTTTTGCGGCCTTAAAAGCCTCGCTGTCGTCATAGCCCGGCGCCGCGTCGGATGCAAAGGCGCGCGGCGTCAATTCGCTCATCTTAAGGCCGTTCTCCACCGCGGCCTTCACACAGTTAAAAACGAACCTTTCGTCCTTGAACTTGACCTCGGCTTTTGCGGGGTGGACGTTAACGTCGATGAGCGACGGATTAATATCCACAAATATGAACGATAACGGGTAGCGTCCCTTCATCAGAAGCGTCCCGAACCCCTCGTAAACGGCGTAGGATAGCTGCCTGCTTATGACATGGCGGAAATTCACAAAAAGATACTGCCCCGCCCTTGTGGACCTGGTTTCGGAAGGTTTGGATATGTAGCCTGTCACTTTTACGTTGTCGGTGAACGAAGATATTTCAAGGAGGGAATTCGACGCCTCAGGGCCCAGCACTATCCTGACCCGTTCCTTCAGGGACGAGCCCCTAGGAAAAAAAAGAGTTTCTTTCCCGTCGCATACGAGCCTGAACGAAATATTCTCCCGGGCGAAACCCGCGGCGATAACGGCGTCTATTATATTGGCTTCCTCCGTGGTGTCCGATCTCAGGAATTTGAGCCTTGCCGGGGTGTTGTAAAAGAGGTCCTTAACCGTTATGACTGTGCCCGTGTTCGATGTTTTTTCCGATTCGCCCACCGTCACGCCGGCTTCGATGGAGATAAAACTTCCGGTGTCGGCTTTTTCATTCCTTGAAAGGGCCGTGACCCTTGAAACCGACGCTATGGACGCCAGCGCTTCCCCACGGAAGCCCATTGTCTCTATGTAATTCAGGTCGTTTAACGACCTTATTTTACTGGTTGCGTGTCTTAAAAACGCTTTTTTAAGGTCGCCCGCGTCCATGCCTCCGCCGTCATCCTTTACCTGGATTACGCGCTTGCCCGCCTTTTCGACGGTTATCTCGATGCTCTTTGCGCCGGAATCCACCGCGTTTTCCAGAAGTTCCTTCACGCATGACGCCGGCCTCGCTATGACCTCGCCCGCCGCTATCTGGTTTATTACATTATCGGGTAAAAGCTCTATTTTTCCCATGTGCGCACCCTTATCTTACCACCGCTATCTTGGAAATGACCCTGTCGGCGCCTATTTCCATGGATATCAGGTAAAGCCCCGATGCCACTTTTTTACCGGACCTGTTCGTGCCGTCCCAGTAGAAGTCCTGCGATTCCAGCGGATTGTCGGCGGACAGGCTGTCTGTTATCTGCGTGTCGATGAGCTCGTTCACAAAAGCGCCGCTCAAAGTGTATATCCTAACCCTTAAGTGCCCGGCTTCCGTAATATAATACCTCAACCTCAGCGTTTCACCCGCGGCCAGGTTAAGCAGGTTCTTGAACACCCTCATTTTATTCTGCGGCAGGGGCAGAGTGAGCTTTGAGGGCGGGTAAACAGCGTCCTGGTTGCCCGCCGTATCCTGGGCCTTTATAAGGTAAAGATATGTCGTGTTCCATAACGTGGCGGTGTCGGTTAAATCCGTGGGCGTTCCCGCGGATGCGGTCACGCTTGCTATCTGCGTGTAGGTCCCGCCGTCGTCGTTGCTTCTTAATATATTGTAATAAGCCGCGGCGAATGTTCCGTCCGTCACCGGGTTCCAAAATATGTAAATATCCTTTTTATTCACCTGTTGCAATTTTATTTTCGGGTCCGCGGGAAGCGCAAGCGCGGTATAGGGCGTAGCCGCGACTTCGGTTGACGGCGGCCCCTCGCCCATGGAACTGACGGCTTTTACAATATAATAATATGTGGTGCCGTTGGCCAGGTTCGTGTCCGTATAAGTCTTTGTGCTGAAGGCGACATCATACGCTATCGGCGCGCCGTAGGACCCCGAAACCGTGGACCTGTAAATATTGAAGTACTGCGCCGAAATGTTCGTCCAGGTAAGCCTCACCTGATTCGCCCCGGCTATCGCCACTATCTGCGGCGGCGGCGGCAGGGGTGCCCCGAACTGCACCTGAAAAGGGCTGTATGAGGAGTCCTCGTTTGAATAATCGTCGAAACTTTTGACCAGGTAATAATATGTTCCCGCGGCGGTGTTGACGTTAGAGTCGACGTAAGTCAGCGAAGTATAATTATCCTGCAGAAGATTTATTCCCGTGTCTATGCCCGTCTGCCCGGTGGAGCGGTATATCCTGTATTTGAAGGCGCTCTGGTATGTCCCCAGGGCCGCGGGTTTTATCCAGTCAAGGACTATCTGCTGGTTCTCCGTTGTGCCGTTCAGGTTGCTTACCGGATAGGGCCTGTAAAATGGCACGGTATTTCCCTCGTCCGATGCCGGCCCCTCGGCCCCGTTGCCGAAAGCTTTCACCTCGTAAAAATAATCTACCGGCACGGTCACCGTCAAAGTGGTTTCATTATAAAAATTGTTCGCCGTAATTACGGGCGTGGATGTGTATACGCCGGCCATGGTCGACCTGTAAACGTCATACGCTGTTGTGCCCGTACCCGCGATGGACGCGTCCCACTGCAGGCTTATGGTCCCGTCGCCCGGGGAAGAAACCGCAAGGTTTGTGACCTTGGATGGCGGATTGGTCGAGGCATAAGGCGTTAAATTTACGGCATAGGCGCTGACCGTGGTCGATTCGCCGTATGAATTCAGCGTGGTAACCTTAAAATAATAGTTCTGCCCGTTGGTGAGCCCGGTGACAGGATAATAAAGCGCCGTTACGGGAATAGTGACGTCCGAGTATGTCAGGCCGTCCTTTGAAGAATATATGTTATAACCGGTAGGATCGTATATGGCAGACGCCGCCGGCCATGAAAGCAATATCATGCCGTTGAATGGCTGGGCCGTAATGGCCGCCTGGCTTACCGGAAAAAGGGCAGGTTTTACTGAAACCACGGAAGACGCCACGCCGCTGATGGAATTATAAACCGCGCTTAAGCTGTAGTTGTATGTTATACCCGGGGTCACAACAGCGTCCGTATATGAGGTGTTTGTAAGGCCTGGTGCGTAAGGGGCCGCCGCAAAATTAATGGCCGTCGGCGAAACCGACCTGAAAAGATAATACTGGGGGGTGGCCTGCGGCGCGGCGGCGTCGGTATTCATGTTCCATGACATGTCGACCGCACCGGGCGTTAACGACCTTGCCGCTGAAAACAACCCCGGCGTTGAAGGCAGCACGGTTACACTGATGGGGGCGCAAGCCGCGCTTGTGCCGAATGAGTTCTGGGCGTCAAGATAATAAGTATGATTCTCCCCCACGGATACAAGGGTGTCGGAAAAAGAGTCCACTGTCGATTGATTCATAACCGGATATGTCGTCAGATACACCGAATCCCTGTAAACATCATAAGCCGTTACGCTTTCCAGAGGGTTGTTGGCCGCCCATGAAAGATTGACGGCGTAGGCCGCGGTGGTCGCGGTCAGACCCGACGGCGCCGACGGCTGGCCCGGAACATAAGCCGGCGGAAAATATGCGGGCGGCGATAAATTCGAATAAATGTCCTGCGCCACTATGGAGTAATTGTATGTGGCTCCCACCGGCAGTCCCGGGTCCTTATACTGCGGGCCGGCGGTAAATGTGATCGGCGTCGGGCTGCCGTTCCTGTAAATATCATAGCCTGATATGTCATACGACCCCCTTGCCCCTGATGCCGACCATGAAAGCGTTATATCGGCGCCGGAAACCGAGGTCACGGGCGAAGGCACTGCGAAAGGCGGAGCGAACGCGGTCCCGGTAACGGCCACGGAATAGGCGCCGTAGTATGCAGTGCCGGTCGAAACAGCGTTTACCCTGTAATAATATGTGACGAGATTTGCTGCAAGATCGTCAAAAAAAATGTTTGATTGCGACGTGGAAAGCAGCGAGGCCTGCAAAATATCCGGCGACGTCGAACGGTAAATATTGTAGGAGGCGACCGACGGGTCCGGGCTTGCCGGCCAGGAAAGCACAATGCGCGAATTATAGGCGACGGCCGGGGATAAAGCCGGGGGGTAAGGGGAAACCGCCGCGGTCACGCTTAATGGGCCGGAGACCGAATTAATGTCAAAAGCGCCCAGCTTGTAAAAATAGGTCTGCGACATGTCCGGCAATGTATCCGCGTAAACCGTTGTTCCCGAAGGTGCCGTAGCATAGAGGTATGACGCGGCCCACTGGGCGTCGGTAAGAGCCGCCGTGGTGGAACGGTAAATATTATATCCGCCTACAAGCGCCGTCGTTGACGTCGCTGCCGGCCAGTAAAGATTGATCCCCGAAGCTCCGTTATACTCGGCCCTGAGGTCGGCCGGCGCGTTGGGCCCGGCGGACAGCAGGCAGGACGCCGCGCCTATTGCGAGCGCCGCAATTATGAAGATCCTCTTCATGCCAGTAAAACCTCCTAAAATTCAATTTCCCCTGTTATGGATATCTTGAACCTGTCGTTCGAATTTGTCCTTACTATCATATCATCAAGATGGCTGTAATCCAACTCGGTTGTCACCTTTAAATTCTGCATGACGTTGTAGGCGGCGTTCGACGTAAAGGCGTATTGCGTCGAGTCCACCATGTGGGTGTTTGCGTCGTTTACGCCGCCCCCCCAGTTCTTTATGACCCCGAAACTGCCGTTGATATTTATCAGCTGGTCGAGCCTGAATGTCTTGTCCCCGACAAAAGGTATCCAGCCGGGTATCGTTATCGGGTTCGTTATTTTCAGGTTATAGGACATGGTGAGCGTCGGCGACATGTTGTTTACCCAGTAGCTCATAAGGCCGCTTATCGTGTTTGTCCACGAACCCGTGAGCGCCAGCGCGCCCTTTACGCCGTCTGGCCCCGTGGAATATGATATCTGGAGGTTGTTGAGCTTGTTGGTTATGGTGTCGCTGATAATGGTCCTGTTGGAATCCCTGCTCACCTGCCGCGTGTAAGTGTATCCCGCGGAAATCGTCTGCTTGGAGAAGAGGTCCTTAAGCAGGGGCAGAGGAATGGTCACGTTGTTGAAATAAAGCGAGTTGATGTTGAGGTTCTCGTTCTCCATGAAAGAAGCGGACGCGCCCCTGCTGGAAAAACTGGTGTTGCTCGAGTATGACGCGTTGGACGGCGTTATGCCCATGAACCCGAATAGCTTTATCTCGCTCAAGTTGAGCGAATGCGTCACGACAAAGGCACCGTTGCTGGCAATGTCCTCGTATGCCTGCATTTCCCTTTCGCTCACCGAGCCTCCGCTGTCCTGCCTGGTAAGTATCATCTTCCACAGCATGGCGTCCCACTGTCGCTCAAAGGTCATGTGGTTGAACCTGTCGAAAGAATCAGGGTAGGCCAGGTTGTCGTATTTTTCGGTGCTGTCCACCGAGAACGAATACGAGGTGATATCCGGCAGCCACGGAAAAAGCGTGCTCAGCTTGAGCCCCGACGAGGCGTCGATCCTGCCGTGGGTGTTGAGGTAATCCTGCGTGAAATCCATGTTGTAATCGTGGATGTAATTTACCTGCGGGGAGAATATCCAGGCCCCGGGGTATGAAAGGCTCAGCTTCGGCGTTATTTCCGTCCTTAAAGCTATGTAATTGTCCACCTTGTAATTGTTCGAGGCGTTAAGGACGTTTATATAATACTGGTACTGCGAGGTGATGTTGCCGTCCTCGGTCACAAGTTTGTATTCGTACGACGGGTTCATCAAAAACCCGGCGACGGAATAATTGGCCGTCCAGGAATAATCCTGCGTCCAGTCGTCGCGCGACTGCGGATAATAGTAGGAAAGCACCGTGGGGCTTACGCCGGCGTAATTTTCCGCCTCGTAATAGTTTATGCTGGTCTTCTCATACAGCGCCTTGGCCGTGAAATTGTTCGTTCCCAGGGGTATGAAAAATAAATTCGGCGGCGCTTTCCACGAGAACGCCGGCGATATTGACAGGTAATCGTTTATATTCGACTCGAAATCATTTATCCCCGCGGCGTAATATACCGTTTTTACCGTTTTCTTGGTTGAATTGGCGGATAATTGCATGTCCGGTATAAGGTTGAACGTTATGTAATTGTTAACTCCCGACTGATAGATGTCTCCCAGCTGGTTGTTGTTGGTATAGCCGATGTCGTTCTTGTATTCGGCGTCGGTGTACTGCGCCGTGTTAAAGTATGTTGATGTTATCGGCATGAACGGTATCTGGGTGTAATTCAGGGTCACAGTCTGCGCCGTGTAATGCTGTTGTATAGCGCCCGTCCCGGCGTCGGCCATTGTGTTAAAATCCGTATCCCTGTCCTCGTAGGCCTGGGTGATGCTGCCCACGCCCTTGTAATTAAACGTGGCCGAAGTGGCCTTTGCAGTTCCCACCTGCGTTTTTGCGTCGGTGAGCCTTATGTTGTTGATGTATATGGTCTCTCCGCCGGGGTCGGTGGAGGTATTGGGGTTGATCACGCCGAGCGATATGAACTGTATCTCCCTGACATTTGGGGGCAGGTTCGGGGCCACAGGCGTCGTCCGTTTTCCGTCGGAGCCGTCCATAGCAAATGAAACGGTGTGCCATTTGTTGTCGGGCGGGATGTCCGAATATTGTTCGTTAAACTGGAAATAATTGGCGTCATAGTCGGTATTCGAGCCCACTCGTAAAAAGAGGACTCGCCCGTTGACGTGTGACGCCGCATGCGGTATAAGGACGTCAAATTTGATGTTCTTATAGGCATGGTAATCATAGCCCGAAGTCTTGCTGTTCAATATCTTGTTCACGTAATAAAGGGGCCTTCCGTCCGGGGCAAGGTCGTAGCTTGTCGTGTTATCGGTGAGCTTTAACCCCGTCTCATACTGAAGGTCCGAGGTGGTCGTGTAGGCGAAGTATGAGGGCTGAGACACGTAATTCGGGTCGGTTGTCTGGTTTACGGTTTCCGCGTTGAGTTTCGTCGGGTCCGCGACTATGGTGTTGCCAGCGCCGTCCGTCTGGTTTGCCAGCGCCTGGACGCGCCAGGAATTTCCGGTGAATTTTATGGACTCTATTTTTATGGTTCCCGACGCGGGCGTCCCGCTGGTTCCGATAAAATTTAGCCTGATGTGCTTGATAAGCGACATGTAATTCTGGTTGTTGGGGTCGGTCGATACGTCGCCAACGGCCCTGGTAAAATCCTTGAGCGGTATCTTTATGTCGACCCACGTGCCGTTGCCGGAAAGATAGAATTCCGGGTGATTGACCCCGCCGCCCTCGGAGGAAAACTGGTAATAAGCCTCCGTAAGGTCCATTATGCCGTTGCTGTTCATGTCTTCGGTGTCAAGCGGCGGGTTTGCCGCAAGTTTCCAGCTGTTCGCCCCCCAGTATTCAGGCGTGGAGCCCGGAAGCCCCGCGTATATTCCGGGGCTTATTCCCCTGTCCTTGTCCGTTGTGTAGACCCCGTTTGGCACCGAGTTCGGGACTGATGGGTCAATATAATCTTCGCTGTCGTGAAGTGCGCCGTTCTTTTCATTATACTGGAAAGTCAGGTCGCCGTTCGATGATTCGCTGACGACGCCCATGTCGACGCTCATTTTTACCGGCTGGTTCGTGTCTATGTAAACCCACATTTCAAGGTCGCTGTAAAGGTTGAGGTTGTCCCCGGCCGCGCTGTATATATACCTGAAGGAATCCCACCGGGTATTTGTAAGGTTGCTGTATTGCAGGCGCAGCATTGTTACCTGGTTTACCGCGGATGTCGGGTTGTTGGGGTCCACGGGAGTATGGCCCTGTTCCTGGACGTTATCGCGGACCATGAAGGCCCTGTCCTGGGGCTGGAGCGGCTGGACCGCCGATAACTGCGGCATTGCCGCCGGGAACCAGCTTACCGCGGACATGTTCACGGCATTGCTGAGGTCCGCGGATTCCATTGAATCTATCATTGCCACGCCGTTCTCGCTGCCGCCTCCCTGGAAAGTCTGCTGGAACGTGTTCGGGTTGAAGCTGGAATAGGCCATTTCGCCCGTGAATTTGAAATCCACTGGAATGTTGGCGTTATTGACCAGCGGCAGTGCGTTTATTATGCCGTTTAGATTTTCTTTTGTAAGGCCGACATTGATGTTGTTGTCCAGGATAAGCGACGAGAACGGCGTGGTAAGCGACGTCTCGGTGGAGCGGGCGTCGGGCACGGTGGTGCCTGCGCTGGAATTCTTGTAAAGCAGGGTGGAGTTAAGCTTTATGTTGTCGGAAAGATTGTAATCAAGCATTCCCCCGAAAAGGTTCGACTGAGTGGAGGCCACGAACGGCATGTATTCATAGACCACCTTTATGACAGTCGACGGGAGTATGGAGTTCTTGTCCACAAAATTTATGTCGCCCGTCTCGTATATTATGTTGTAATCCTTGTCCCTTTTTAAAGGCACGCCGTCTTTTTCTATCCTTTCGCTCCCGTAAACCACGGGTGAGTTGTCGAGTTTGTATGAAGAAACATAATAGTAATATTCCAGGTGGATCTTGTACCGCGTCACAGGGTTGTTCAGGTTATAGGCGTCCTGCTCGAGCCCGTCGTTCGTGGTGAGGTTCTGGACGGTGTTCGAGGCGGGAGCGGGCGCCGAATTGTTGATCGAGAACGGAAAAAACGACGAGAACTTCAGTATGCCGAAGTCGTTGTCGATCGTATAATACAGCCTGGATTCCGGCTGCCAGGGCTCGGGCAGGTTGGACGATGTGATGCCGTCCGGGGTCTCTATCAATATCTGGAAACCCGACTTGTCCTGTCCCTCGAGAGGGTTGTATATCTGAGTTCCCTGCATGCTGTAATAATTCATGACCTTGTGTGAAATATCGGACTTGTCGCCGCTTTGGATCAGTATTGCCGTGGAACTGGTTGCCCCGCTGGTATCCGAACGCATGTCGGCCTCGTTAAAATCAAAATTAGCCTGCCCGAGGGCATTTTTCAGCCCCACGTATGTTCCGTCCATCTGCTGGTAACCGACGGCGATAATGAAATTGTATTGTATGGGAATGTTGAATTTCACTATGTTCGTGCTGTAATCGACCACATAATCCACACCGGAATAGAGCAGGTCAAAATGGTATTTCCCTCCGGACGAAGGCGTTGCAGTGGCGTTGTCCGTGGCAATGGCGTCGTCGCGGTATATGACCACGGAGCCCGGCTTGATGACGACATTCGGGTCCTTTGTCAGGTAATAGTAGGTGTTTGCTATATAGGCCGTGTCGTAAACATCCACCCCGTCCCTTCCGTTCGTGGTCTTTTTCCTCAGGTTGCCGGTGAATGTCTGTATGGCGGTTATGCCTTTCGACTGGGCCGCTATAAGAGTTAGCGAAAGTTTGTCGCCGGCCTGCACCTTGCCCTTTATTCCGAAAAGTTTCTGCGGCGAATAGCTGAGGTATTTTGTCGACGGGACCTGGAGGTCCATGTCGCCGAAGGCCACCTCCTGCAGGGATTCGTCCTTGTCCCCGGTGTAGGATATTGATATTTTGGTGTATTCGTCCGTAAGTATGGTCTCGTCGTAATTCACGTCCACGTTTATCTTTCTTCCTATGTTGCCCGTCAATTTGAGCCTGAGCTTCTGCTGTATGTCAAAATTATCCGGCTGATTTGTTGTGTTCCTCCACCAGATATGCTCGTAGCTCATCTGCAGTGATTTTTTCCCCGAAAGCGAAAGGCGCGACTCCGGCGGCAGGCCGTATTCAGAAATGTCGGCGGTCAGTATACCCGATTTGCTCACGTCCACCAGCTGTATGAGCCCGGAAACCTGATCGCAGGCCACGCCGGTGTTGCCCATGACGTCCACGGGTTCGACCTTGTAGTAATAATTGATCCCGGGAAGCGGCTTTGACGAGGACCATATCATGTTGTCGTAATAGAAAGTTTTCCCGTCGTCGCCCTTCATGCCCTTCCATATCTTGCTGTTTATCGGCGGGCCGGTGAATGTCCCGGCCTGGGTCGAGCGGTAAATATTATATCCGGATACGGCGAAGGTCCCGGCCCCGGGCGGCATGTCCCAGGCAAGTTTTATTGATTCGGATGACATGGCGATGGTGGTGACGTTTTTCGGCGCGGCGATCGGCGCAAACGGAATGGCGGACACCGGAGCGGATAGGGCCGAGGTGTTGCCCGCCGTATCGACGGTCTGGAGCATGTAAGTATAACTGGCGCCGTTGGTCAGCCCCTTGTCGTCGTATTCAACCGCGGTAAAGGTGGTGTTGTTGAGCCGGGAAAATATGGAATCCCCGGTGGACCTGAATATGTTATACCCGGAAACCCCGAACAGTCCCGCGGCTTCGGGTTCGGTCCACTTAAGGGTTATGGCGGAAAGCCCCGGTATTGCCGCAATGTCGTCGGGCGGCGAAAGCGCGCCCGTCGGAGTTGCCGAAAGCACGTTGGAATCCGCGGATTCGCCGCCGTCATCGACGGCGGTTACCTTGTAAAAATATGTGACGTTGCTTTTTAACGGGATAAGGCCCGCTCCTTTTGCGTCCGTAAACTGGTTGTCGGCAACAGGGGCCTTGTTGATCTTTGCGAAGAGAGCGCTCTCCGACGTGGACCGGTATACGTTAAAAGTTGTCTTGTCGTTTTCGAAGCTTCCCCAGACCAGGTTCACCTTCATGCCGTCGACCGTCGCCTGCAGAAGGTCCGGGCTCTTTTGCGCCGCGGTCTTGGCCGGGGCCGCGGTTGCCGTCGTGACCGGCGAGATCTGGGCCACGGCTGTCGCGGCAAGCTGCGCGCCGTCCTGCGGGGCGGCCATGATACCGGAGGGCAGCAGCGCCGTCAAAAGAAGGAACATTTTTTTTATCGCGGCGCGTTTTATTTTCATCGTCAGTTGTTGAGCCTGTTTATCACAGACTTCATCCCTTCGGTCCTTGTGTAAAGCTCCTGCATTGTGGCGTCCAGGTTCTCTATTCCCGCCGTCTCTTCTTCTATTGAAGCGGAAATATTCTCGATGTTCGCGGCCATGTCGTTTATGACGCGTTCAACTTCCGCTATGATCCTTACTATCTCATGGACGTTGTTCACCTCGTTGCCGGTGAGCGAGTCTATGCCGGTGGATATCCTCATCGTCTCTTCGATGACCTGCTTTATGCTGGCAAAAGCATCCGCGGCTTCGTTTGCTATGTTGACCCCGCGGGAAATCGTGGAGGCCGCGGACTGTATCTTTTGCACGGTTGTCTCCGTTGACCTGTTGATGTCCTTGATCTCTTCCGCTATCCTTTTGGAGGCGGCCGCCGTTGACTCCGCCAGTTGCCTTATCTCCTCTGCCACCACGGCGAAACCCCTGCCCGCTTCCCCGGCCCGCGCCGCTTCTATCGAGGCGTTGAGCGCCAGCAGGTTCGTCTGCTCCGCTATGTCCTTTATGAGCGTGGTTACCTTGCTAATTTCCGTTGTCCTTGACCCGAGCCTGTCGACCGTGGAATTCAGGTCCTTCATGGTGGAGTTGGTGGTGCGGATCTCCTCGATTACGTTATTTATCGCAAGCTCCCCGGCTTTCGCGGTGACGTCCATCTTTTTGCTGAAATCAACCCCATGGCCGGTCTCTTCCCTTATCCTGCCGATATCATCGGCTATTTTTCCCGTTATCAGGCGCGTCGACTTTATGTTCTCCGTATAACCCGAAACTTTTTTCGCCAGCTCCTGTGCGGAAGTGGATATAAAATCGGCGGTGGTTGTAACGTCGCCGAACGAGCCCCTTATTTCGGAAAACGACGACTGGATGGCGTCAAACTCGGATTTTAACTCCTGGATGGCAGCTTTTGACATCCTCAGCGACCGGCTGTGGGAATTTGCCTGCGGGAGCACCCCGAATATTTCAAGGAAAGGGATATTGCCGTCGGTATCCTGGTTGGAATCGAAAAATTTCCGCACCCTGTCGTATATCCCGGTGAAGAAAAAGAAGGCCCATGTGCACAGGATTATCATGAACGCCATTGACAGGGCGAAAAGCCACCTGAAACAGGACGTTATCATTTTAAGTTCCGCATCCGGCCGGGAATTGCCGGCGGATAATTCCGCCGCATAAGTGTCGGCTTTTGTAATGAGCTCCTTGTTTGGCACAAGGACCGCGGTCAGGCTCTTGACCGAGATGTTGTCCCAGTCCGGCGTAAGCACCCGGGACGCGGCGTTTAAAAGCTCGGTCCTGGCTGTTTTATCGGTTATGGGAGAAATGAACCCCTCGTAATCCGGCCTTTTATAGACCGGGAACGAAGTCCTTTTCAGGTTGTCGTTTTTCAGCTCCCTTAAATACCTCAGCACCTCGCTGTAATAACGCGCATACGAAGAGAGCGTGTTTACAGCCGCCAGGTTTGCCGACCCCTCGGAGCCCTGCCGGGCCGCGTTTTGCATGTGCCTTTTCGCGCTGCCCGCGGTTATCGCGAAGGCAACGGTGTTGGCCAGGACAGCGGCCGCAAAAACATAAAGTATAAAATTCCTGTTATATATCAGGTTCCATTTTTTCATCATTCACCGGCACTTATCAGCCCCGTCTCTTCGGCTGTCAAATTGTCCAGGATCTTCACGACCCCGATTCCCCTGGCATACCACACTACCCTGTCCATATGCGGAGATTTGTATGTGACCATATACGCTTCAAGCTCGCCCGCCGGCGTCGACATTTTTTCCCTTGATACGACTTCGCCTTTCACCATCTCGCCCATATACATGCCCGCGTTAAAGGCCGCCCCTGCTTTTATCCTGTAGGGCATTATCACGAACACATCCTTTATTTTGGTCCCGCCATTCTCGGAATAAGCAAGTTTCGCAATGCCCTGTTTTTCGTCCTCGACGTAATATTCCCGGACGGAAAGGTATGTGCCCTTGTCCATTTTATTGAGCACGCTGCAGTCGTAACCGTAAACGTTTTCCGTATTTTTCTGCATCTGCCATTCCTCGGGGTTCTTGCCTTTTTTATTGTAAACCAGCTTTTTACCGGGCTCCATCGGAAAATAAGTGGAAGCCGTCTCGCCCTTTAAGAGAGTGAATATTATTATCCCAAGGATCACCGCGGCTGCGACGGACCCGCCGGCCACAACGCCGAAATAGACCAGTTTTCTTGCCTTCTCGTCCTTTTCCTTTTTCTCATGCTTCTCGAGCATCCTGTCTATGTCGACATCAGCCATTTTCAGCGCCTCCATGAGTTAGCGGCAAAACAAATCCTTAAACCCTTTTCGTCCCTTTCAAAAGGGCCTCAAGCTTTATAAAAACTTCCCCCGGGTCGATCCCGTTCATGCATTCTATTTCCGTCGGGCATTCCATCCTGTCGCATGGGGCGCATCCGATCGCCGAATGCACCTCGATGTGCCTGGCATTTCCCCCTGGCACCCAGGACTTGTAATTGGTGGGGCCGAAAACCGTCACACTCGGCACATCCAGCGCAATGGCAAGATGGTTTGGCGCCCCGTCGTTGGAGACGAAAGCGTCCATCCTTTTCAGGATGGCCCCGAGCTGTTTTAGCGTCGTGGGTGGAGCAAGAAAAACATCCTTTTTATCCTCTTTTATCAGGGAAAATATCTTTTCGGCCATGGGTTTTTCGCCCGGTCCCCATATTATTACCAGCTTTTTATCTTTAAAAGAGCGTATTATTATGTCCGCCAGCTGCGCGAACTTGTATTCCGGCCAGCGTTTGGTGATCCATGTCCCGGCCCCGTTTAGGCCGAAAACACTATCCCTAGATTGGACGTTTATCGACGAGTAAAAGTTGTCCGCATACGCCCTGTCCTCTTCGCCGAGGAAAAAATCCGTCCCGGGTCCGTCATCCGGTATGCCTATGGCCTTTAAAAGGTCCATATGGTAATAGGCGTTATATTTCGGGGGCACATCGGGCTTTACAACGACATTATAAAAGTATTTCCTGCCCCTGAAATTGAACCCGACCCTCCATCTTGCGCCCGTCAAAAAACTCATCAGGGCCGTCCGGAGGTTTCCCCATAGGTCGAAAACGATGTCATATTTCCGCCCGGCCAGGCCGGTGTAAAATGCCACCGTATCCCTTATTTTCACACCTAACGGGGCCTTTTTCAACCTGTTTTTTTCGTAAACAACCATGTTTGAAAGATATGGATTTCCCTTCAAAACCTCTATTCCCATCGGCTCCACAACCATGTCGATCTCGGCGTCAGGCAGGGCCTTTTTCAGGGCCCGGATAAAGGCTGTGACGAGTATAATGTCCCCTATGGCCTTATGGCGTATTATAAGGGCTTTTTTTATTTTCTTAAGGTCTACTTTCATGGCCTCTCCGTTCTTGTCTTATATGGGGTTAAAAAACTCTATTTTGTATTCGTAACCGCTTTCCGTTCAAGCCTTATGGCGGCAAACGCCACTCCCATCAGGTACCAGAATATGAGGGCGACCTGGGAAGAGAAAAAATTATACTCAAAAAATCCGTTGATAAAAAACGCCACATTGACGCATAAGGCGCCCATCAGGACATACCTGAACACCGCGTTCCTTGCGTTTTTGATCCCCCTGTACATCTCTATCCAGAACGCCGCAAATATCCACAGGAAAGCGGCAAGCCCGGGCAGGCCGTCGATCACGGCTATCTGTATAAAATTGTTGTGCAGGTGGCCGGCGTTCGGTTCAATGGCTGATGGGCTTATATATTTCGGGTACACCTTGTCCACGTTGCCCGTTCCCACGCCTATCAACGGCCTGTCATGTATCATCTTCAGCCCGCTGTCCCACATGAGCAGCCTTTCGCTCTGCGAGTTGCCTTTGTCAAGATTGAAAGAATCCTTGAACCTTTCCATGAACGACGTTTTCCATGACAACCCCGCCACTATGACCGCGGATATTAAAAGCACGGCAAAGAACCTTTTGTCCACCATGAAAGTAAGCAGAAGAACGCCGGCCGCGGCTCCTATCCATGAACTGCGGGTGAACGTCCCCAGCAGCCCCAGCGCGCACAGGATCATGGCCCCCACATAAAGGAACTTCGGGGTATGGTCGGCGTTCTCGTTCTTGAACCTGTAGGCCACGATCCCGGCCGATGTGATGAGCCCCATCATGAGCATACCGCCCGCGTGCATATGGTTCCCTGAAAATGAAACCGCCCTGAAAAGGGTCTCGTGATGGATGTATTTGTGTATTATGGTGGTCGCAACGCACCAGGCCCCGACAAAAGCGGAGCCGCCCGCAAAAAATCCCGCGCCCATGCGCAGCGGATAAACCTCGTCGTATACGTTTACGGCCGTGAAAAAAGCCAGTATAAGGTAGACTTTCTTGAAATCGATGAGGCCGGCTTTCATGTCCACCCCGAATATGGCGTTTACAAGGTGGATGACGACAAAGACCGCTATTGGCAGCGAAACCGGGGTGGAAAATATACCGCCGAACGTTAAGCCGCTTTTTACCCCCCTTATAACGACAAATATCATGGTTATGATAAAGAATATCTCGGCTATTGTTATGGAAACCGGCGCAAAAAAAGCGTAGCCGAGCATGGCCCCCAGGGCGAAATCCTTAAGATTAAAACCGAATTTTTTCTCCAATTTGTCTCTCCTGATGTTTTTAATCGATTAATTATAGACCAAAAACCGTAAAAATGCCAAAATTATTTTAGGCAAAATTATCCGGCGGGCTCGTCCGGATTAAGGCGGGTTAAAGACGGTTTTGAACGGAGTTCCTGACCAGAAGGGTCGTCGGAAACACTATATTTTCAACCCTGTTCTTCTTTGAATTAATTATATCCACCAGTATTTCCGCGGCTTTCATCCCCATGGCTTCCTTGTTGATATCCACCGTGGATATCGACGGTATAAAGTGTGCGCTCATTTCAATATTATCGAAGCCGACGACGCTCACATCCTCGGGCACCCTCAGCGAATGTTCCTTGAGCATGTTTATGGCCATTATGGCGTTTATGTCGTTGCACGCGAATATCGCGTCGGGCATTTTCCCCGACGAGAGTATTTTTTCCATCCATGCCGTGCCGGTCTCTTCGGTCTCGTGAAATACTATGATGCCGTCGTCGACTGCCATGCCGTTGTCGGCGAGCGCCTTTTTATACCCGTCGCATCTTTGCCTGAAAGAATACCTCCCCGACGGCCCGGAAACATACGCTATCCTCTTATGGCCGGTCGCAATGAGGTGGCTAACCGCCGCGTAAGCGCCCCCGGCGTTATCCATCATGATGCTCGTCACCTGGGCGTCCTTGACGTAATTGTCCACCATTACAGCTGGCGGCGATTTTTCCACGAGCATTTTCACGAAACCCGGCGGCATGTGTCCCAGAAGTATTATTCCGTCAACCGATTTTTCCCTTACCATTTTCGGCACTTCATCGTCCGACACCTGTTCGCCACGCAAAACGTTCGTCACAATGTTCAGGTTCTCGTTTATCAGCCTCTCCTCTATGCCCTCGATGATCCTTGAATAAAAAGGGTTCGTAAGGACCGGGGCGTGGTAATAGCGCACGGTCAGGACGCCTATGTTCCCGGTCTTCCTCATGGCAAGCGCGCGCGCGAAATGCGACGGCTCGTAATTCATCTCGATAGCGAGCTGCCTTATGCGCTCCTTGGTGGAGTCGCCGACATCCTTTCGGTCGTTTAACGCCTTTGACGCCGTGGATATCGACACGCCGGCCTTTTTTGCGACGTCATAAATGGTGATCTTCACTTTTTCACCTGCTCAGGCTTTTGATGGCCTGCAACTTTTCGCGGGCCCTGGCTATGTTTTTTTTCGCCTCCACATGGCCCGGGTCCATCGCGAGGACCTTCTGCCATATTTTGATCGCCGATTCAATATCGCCGTTCACGTATTTGTCCACCCCTTCATAATAAAGCGACTTGAGCTTCTCCGCATCCACGGCCGCGGAAGACTGCGTGCCCGTGAGCGCGATTATCTGCTTGTTGGCTTCCTCGTTGTTCGGGTTTATCTCGAGGACCTTCTTGTAATACGCGACGGATTTGCCCTGGTTCGCGCCCCTGTTCTGCTTCGCGTATTCCATATATTTGTCCTCGTCAGCGGCCATGGAGGAATTTACGCGCGTTATCCCGTTCAGGGCCTTGCCGTTGTTCCTGTCGAATTTAAGGGCCTCGTTGTATTTGGCCAGGGCTTTCCTGTAGGATTTTTTCGCGTAAAGCGAGTCCGCCTCGGCGAGCGCATGGTTCACATCCGAGCTTAATCTTGACATGAGCATGGATATCCTGTCGTTTATCTCTTTTTGCTTTGATTTCGGGGCTATTTTGGCTATATCGGAATATTCGTTTATGGCCTCGGCAAGGTCGCCCCTGCTCTCGAAATTTTTGGCCTTGAGTTGCCTGGCGGCCACGAGCTCGTTGAGGTTCTTATCCATCCTGGCCATGCCCTCTTTTGCTTCGCTGTTGTCCGGGTCGGCCTTAAGGACAAAATCCCATCCGTTGTAAGCCTCGCCGTAATTTTTAGCGTCAAAATTTTTGGAAGCGGCCTGCAGTTTCTCCGGGATGGCCTTGCGTATCGAATCGTTGGTAATGTCAAGGAATTTCTGCGTCTCGGAATCCCCCGGTTTTACCTCCAGCGCCTTTGTGAACTCGTCCCTGGCCGTTAGAAAATCGTCCTCGGTGAACGAGGTCGAGCCTTTGGATTTATGGTACTCGTAAGCCGTGGTCTTGGTCTGCGCCAGCAGAGAATAGGACGCCGCGTCGTTCGGGTTGAGCTTTATGGCCGTCTGGAACTCCGCCATGGCTTCCTCATACATGTTCCTGAAAAAATAGGCCATGCCCAGGTTGTAATGGGCGTCCGCGAAGTTCGGGTCTATGCTTATGGCCTTCTTGTATGAAGCTATCATTTTGTCGTACTCTTTTTCCTTGAAGTAATTGAGCCCGAGCTGGTACTGGGCGTGAAGGTTGTCCGGGTTGATCCTTATCACGCGCTGGTAATTCTCTACGGCCTTGTCCGCGGCGCCGCGTTTGTCGTAAATATCGCCCAGGTATTCGCGCGCCTCGGCCATGTCTGGCTTTTTTGCCACTACCTTTTCAAAGAAATCTATGGCTTTTCCGTATTCCTTTTTCTCATAATAAAGCTGGCCGAGCCTGAAGTTTATCTCCGCCGTGTCGTCGGCCCCGGACGACAGGGCCTTTAAAAAACACTTCAGGGCCTCGTCGGGATTGCCCGCTTTCTTCAGCGCGAGCCCGAGATAATAATAATTGTTGCCGTCGGCCGGGTTCAACTCCCCGGCTTTTTTGAAGAAATTTATCGCCTCATCGGTGTTGTTCTTGAAATTAAAATAAATGATGCCGAGCAGCTGGGCGCACTGGAAATCCACCCTTGAATGAGCCGTCCTGTCTTCCCTGTTTATGTCTATGGCCGCGCGCAGGGTTTCCACGGCATTGTCGTATTGCTGGTCCTGATAATACGCCAGTCCGAGATTATACCTTGCGGTAACGTTGTTCTCGTCCTTTGCGACCGCCAGTTTGTAATCCTCCACGGAAGCGGATATTACGGCCGCCAGGACCGCCGCCGATGATAGGATGATAAAAAAACGCCTTAAGGATCTCATGTCAAAAACCTCCGGTTATGTTTGAATAGTTCGGGTCAATTTATGGTTTCTATTTCCCGGCGCCCCAACTGGCACAGGTAAAATACCCCTGCCGCGTTCTTCCTGGAAAAGATTATTGCGTTGCCTTCCTTTGACCAGGCCGCCATGTCAAGCGAGGCGGATGAAAGTGTTTTGTTGAGCAGGGAAAGGCTGTTGCCGTTCCTGTTTATTATCCACAGCCTGCTGTTGTATGAAAACACAAGCTTGGACGATTCTTTGTCCGGGGATATTGCCAGCATCGGCTCCACACCCCTGGCCCTGAATATATCCGATGTCTTTCCCGTCAGGGAGTCGTAAATCTTTATGTGCCGCTCCATCGTCAGATAATTCATCGTGGTAAAGGCTATGAAACGGCTGTCCCAGGACCACTGCGGCGCGTAGCCTTCCTCGCTCCCGGGTATCTTTTTGAGCTTTGAGTCCGCCGGCCCCGTGAACAGGCAGCTGCGCCCGCCGCTTTTCTTTTTTTCCACGTCGTATTTGCCGTCCGGCGACTTTGCGGACTTTAAGATATAATTGCAAACCGGGAAAACGTCCTTGTCCACGCTTGCCGTCTTTTCCCATTTGGTTACGGCCACGCCCGACGCGTCCAGGGAAAGCACGTTTGTCCCGTCGGAATCCGCCGAATTCAGGACCTTTATGGTCTTGTCGATGGCCTGCAATGTCGGGGTCCCGCCGAATTTCGCGGCATAAAGATCCCTTATCTTTTGGGCGCGGGCGTCGTCATGGAATTCCTGCACATAAATATTTATCAGCTTTTCATACGCCGTCTTCAGCCTGTCGTCGCCGTCGAATTTCTCGGAAAATATCACGAACGTCTTTTCCGCCTCGTCGTAGCGTTCCGTCTTATAAAGCAGCGTGCCGAGCCTGAAGAGCGTATCCGCCCTGTATTTTTTGAACGAAGGATAATCGTTGAGCAGCTTGTAGTAAAGCACTATCGCACCAGGGTCGTCGCCTTTGACCATGGACTCGGTCGCCTCGTTAAAGACCGATTCCGGGCTCCGGGCCTGCTGCTGTCCTTCGCCGCCGCAGGACAAAAACAGCGGGGCCGCAAGAAGCAGGAGGAATACGGCGGCAGTCCTCGCCGGCCTCATTCTTTCTCACCTATCATTATTATTTCCACGCGCCTGTTCCTCGCCCTGCCCTGTTCGGTATTCTCGTTCTCTATGGGTATGGAAGCGCCGTAACCGACCGTTGTGACGGACAGCGGCGACAATTTGTATTTTTCCACGAGATAGCGCAGGACGCTCTTCGCCCTTTCCTGCGAGATCCTGAGGTTGTAATCGGAATCGCCTTCGGCTGATGAATGCCCCTGTATATATATCTGCAGGCTCCTGTAGGTGGCTATCTCCGCCGCAAGTTCATCGAGCCTGGCGAGCATTTCCGCCGTTATCACGGAGGCGTTCTTCTCAAAAAATATCATTTTCGCCATTTTTATCTTTTTTGTCCTTGTCGATATGACGAACGGGTCCCTCATTATCTGCCTGTCCCTTATCTCGGAACTTTTTCCGTCGGTGCCGTTCACCGTAAGGACATACTGGCATGATTTCAGGTCCTGGACATGGTTGTCGAAGGAGTCTTTTCCGTCCCAGACCAGGTACGACGGTATCATGCCCTGACCGGTGAATTTTTTAAGAAGGGTTTTATTCCCGTCGTATATCGCGAACTCCCAGTCCTTTACCTGTTTTATCTTTTTGTTCACCATGACGAACGGGACGCTTTTGCGCTCTTCCGCGTCGGCCGACACCAGCAGGGTTATGGGCGCCACGAGCATTTCCTCGCCTTTGAGCGGGATGAAGCGCCTGTCCTCTTCGGCCGTCGGAACCGGTTCGGCCTGTTTGGGCTGGACTATCTGCCCTATTGTCTTGATTATCTGCCCTTCGTTGTTCTTGGCCTTGAAATCAAAGACGTAATTGACGTCGGATTTGGATATCCTGCCGTAGGCGTCGGTGCCGTCCCAATTAAGGGTCTTTGGAACCTCGCCCACGCCGGAGAACGTCTTTACTATTTTACCGTCCGATGTTTTGATGGCAAGGGACCATTCTTTCACGTTCTCCTGGGGGACGTTGGGCTTGAATGAAACTCCCTTTATTTCGCCGTCGGATACGCTGACCTCCGGGGCTTCTATGGCCTTCGGCTCTATTTTTGCGTTCGTCTCCGCCATTCTTTTCTCATACCATGAATCCCCGAATTTTATCTTCAGGGTAAGCCTCTGCACTTCGCCAAGGTCGCCCATGGGCGTGAATGAATAATCAAGGCCGAAAGAATCGTTTATGTTCACGCCCGCGCCAGCGGATAAAATGATAAGATCCTGGATGTTCGACAGGCTGAGCGAATTGTTCTCAAGGGCGTTGTTGTAATGGACCCCGAACCTCAGCGCCACCGTCCTGAAAACATATCCCTCAAATCCAAGGCCCACATAATAATTATCCGTGTTTAATATTTTGCGGACGTCCAGGTCCATGTTCATGTAATTGAACGAGCCGTTAAAGAGCCTCCATCCGAGCCCCGCGCCCACTTCCGCCGGGAGCGGATCGTCGGTCCCGAACAGGACCCCCATGTTGGTCGCCGTGATGCCCAGTGTAAAGTTCCGCGAGCCCAGCAAAAACAACGCGCCCGCGTCCGCCGAGAGCCCCAGTGATGACGAGTTTATTGTGCCCGCCGAAAAACTTTCATAAAGCCCGCGCAGCCCGATGCCGACGTTGATATTTTCGCCGAAGCTTTTTGCCGCACCGAAATTTATAAGGCCGTTTTGCATTAAAACGGATGGCTGCAATCCTCCGGTCGAGTCAAAACTTCCGTAATTTATCCAGAGGACCGATGCGGCCATTCCAAAACCGTCCGCCACGGGATAGCCGGCCGCTACATGGATCATATTGATATTATCGAACCAGAGAATGCTGGTGGCCGTGGCTTCTCCCCTGTCCATTATGGCCAGCCCACCGGGATTATACTGCAGGGCATTGGTCCCTTCGGCAATGGCAATGTATGACTCACCCATTCCAGCCGGGCCTGCTTCCGGATTAATTGTGAGGAATTCCGCCGTGTTTGTCCCGAAAGAAGATGCAATTACCCTAATATGGCAAAACAGAAATAACGTTAGTAATAAAAGGGGGAAAATGAAATATTTCATCGTATTATTCGACACAACTATTATTGAACTGAATTTGCGCACGGGTAAAACCCTCCGCAAAATATTATCTTTAATTCTTTACTTAATATATCATTTACGAAAGATTTAGTCAAGCGCTTTTGTAAATATATTGTTATGGTTTATCATTCCTACAAAAACGCTTTAACTAAAAGGCTTTATATTGATGTTTCGTTTCCTTTCGTTACAAAACTCCAGGTTTTATACTATCGGCATATTTTCGTATATACATAAACCAAGAATACAAAAATAGGACAGGCTGTGTTTTTGCATAAAACATTGAATTTAAATATTTTTTGTGTTAAATTGAAAAAAAAATGGAGGCGTCAAATGCAGGATAAGAGGAACAACGACAGGCGCAAAAAAAACATCAGGATTGCCGATGATAAACGCAAGGGGCCGAGGCGGCTCGTCTGCGGCTGCGGCGGCAAGATCGAGGTAAGAACAGGCCCGGGCATGAAGGACAGCTTTGTTTGTTTAAGGTGCGGCAAAGAACAATAATATTTTATCCCTTACAATATGATAAATGTCCCGAGCCTGGAACTTTCCGTCCTGCCGTCACTGTCTTTCAATATGAGCTTGAACAAGTATGTCCCTCTTGAGAATCCCATCATATACTGGACGCCCAGGTCCACCTCGTTTATCCCCTGCTTGAAGTCCGAGTTGATATTAATATCACGGACCAGCCTGAATGCTTTTGTGTAAACAAGTATCTTCAAATTATCAGCCGGGCCTGACGCGCCGAACCTTATTGTGATATGCCCGTCGAAAGACGGGTTGGGATAAACAACGGGATTGATTGCCTGGGTCAAAGATACAGTCGCCGTTGCCGTAAATGTCGCCGTAGGCTGCCAGGTTAATGTGACAGCCTCGGTCGCGGTGAATGTAAAAGTCGGCGAAGCCGCTGCCGTGGCCGGGCTCGTCAGTGTCATTGTCGGGGTTGGCTGAAGCACAACCTGTGTCTGCGACGCGGTTGGCGCCTGCGTTGAGTTCGTGGCTATTTCCGTCGGCGTAAAAGTAAATGTCGCCGTGGGTTGGGTCGATGTAAATGTTACCGTAACAGTCGATGTCGCGCTGGGCATCAGCGGTGTCCGGGTCGGTGTGGCCCCGGTTGTCCTTGTATTGGTGGGAACCGCCGCCGTCGATGTGTTCGTGGGCTGCTGGGTATATGTCTGCGTCGGCGAAGATATAATTGCGGTAAACGTCCTTGTGGGGGACGCAGCCGCGGCTGTTGCGGTAAACGTGGCGCTCGGAAGCGCTGTTGAAGCCGTTGTAAAGGTCGGGCTCGGAACGACCGGCGTGTTAGTCCTGGTGGCGCTGGGCGTTGCGGTAAATGTCGGGGTAAAGGCCGCCGTTGTCTGCGTAAACGTCGCAGAAGGCACGAGCTGCGTGCTTGTGAGCGTGAATGTCGGGGTTATTGTCCTGGTTGCGCTTGGCGTAATGGTAAAAGTGGGCGTGGCCGGAACGGCTGTCGAAGTGAATGTAAATGTGGCCGTTGGCGCAACCGGCGTATTCGTTTTCGTGGCCGTCAGGGTAAATGTAAAAGTCGGGGCCACGGGTGTGTTTGTCTTCGTTGCCGTGGAGGTCGGCGTTGAGGCTCCTCCTGAAAAATAATATTTTCCCTTTGTGCAGTATGCCCCGACAGCTGTCCTTATATATCCGCCGTCGTTGTCCGTGAGCGTGGATGCCTGCTGGCCCCACGGGTCGTATGAAGGCCCTCCCGGATTGCCGTCGGAAGAGGGGTTAAAAACACCGTCCGAAGGCAGCGCGTCCCTTAAATGAGTCATGTCGTGGGGTGTGTAATTCGAATCATATCCGCCTTCGCCGAAGAGCACGCCGACTATGCCGTTCTGCGCGTAAAAGCCGGGGCCCGTTGTGGTGCTGGAAGGCGAATAAGCGTCCCCCGGAGTCCCGGACGAGCCGTTCTGGGAAGTTGACGGCAAAAAAGACTGGGCGCTGTCGTCCCTGTAATGGCCGGATGTGTTGTTGCATGTCTTAAAATATGTATTTCCGTTCGGCACCTGCCAGATAAAAAAGCGCCTTGCAAGCGTGGTGGATGCCCTGTTTATTATATACGCTATCCTGCCCCAGCTGCGCGCGTCCGTGTAGGCAAGCCCCGGGTCGGACCAGCGGGTATTGGCCCCGCCGCCTTCGACCCTGTACCAGTCCGCGTCCCTGTCCGACGGGTCCGAGAACACGAGGTCGTAAGGGTGAGAGTTCTCAACCCCGCTTATAAATGTGGTTATGGCGTCAACCTGCGTGTTCGTCGCCGACTGGTTCATGGCCGAGGAATTTATATACACGTCGTTGTTCGTAGCCCAGTGGGTAAAATGATGGGCAAGGAGCACTTTTCCCTTTGCGTACTGGTTCCTGATCCTGAAGAGAGCCTCGCTCCAGCCCTGTATGGTGTTTGGCAGGGATGTTATCAGCACCCCGTCGTCGGTCTCGCTGAATCCCGACCCGCTTAAATTCACAGTCCCGGTCGTTGTGGGTGATTTTCCCGCCTGTTGCCAGTAACCCATCAGGTCGGGCTCTATATGGACTATTACAACCTTGGTCGTGTTCGCGGCGCATACCTGCATGAGCAGTTTGAAATCTGATAAATAGGTGTTCATCCAGGATCCGGTCGTGTAATTTGATAATGTATAAGGCGTGTAATAGAAGGTAAACACCTGTATCTGTCCTTTGCTTTCCCAGTGCGTCAGTTCCTGTTTTGCCCATCCTCCGCCGGATATCCAGGATGTCCATCCCGGGGTAAGATAGGCATAACTGTAATCCCAGCACGCCGAAGGCGGCGTAAGATCCTTAAAAAAGTGCGGCCCGTCTACCGCGTAGCTGTCGGCCTTATCAATGCATCCAAAGCCGAAGTAATCGGGCATACCCGCGGGTATGCTTCCACCCATGGAGAATATGAATGTTCCATATAGCATTATTGCGGCTGCAAGCAAGTTCCTTTTAAAATTCATGCTATTCCTCCGTATTGAACCAGTTTAAACATTTAAATAAATAATCAAAAAAAATCAAATCATCCGATAAATTAGACAACTTTCACGTAAAAAAGTTTCGCGTTTTCCCTTTAGATTAAGGGTTTTATGATTAACCAGTTAATCGTGCCGTATCATGAACCGCGGTTCCTTTCTATCGCATGTGCGGTTGTCTGTCAGCCGCATTTCATATTTTTAAATTCAGTTGATAAGCAGTATCTTGCCCGGTTTTGTGTTGTCAGTTGTCCCGTCGTTATACCTGTTTT